>DYJC01000009.1 GCA_020723305.1 Desulfosudis oleivorans | reverse complement strand
CAGCAGCGATTATTCCAACAGCACATTCGAAGGATTTGAGTCCGGCAACCTTTCTGCTTTTTACTGGTTCTCCAAAGACGGAAGCATCTGGGATGTAACCAGCGGAAACTCCTTTCAAGGCAGCTATTCAGCCCGGACAGCACCGATTGCCGACAATACAAGCAACACCCTTGAAACCACCATCAACTGCAATGAAGGCAGGATCATTTTTTATTTTTCCGTAAGCTCCGAACCGGACAAGGACAAACTCCGGTTTTTTATCGACGGCCAGCTTATGGGAGAGTGGTCCGGCCAGGTGAGCTACACCATGGCCTCCTATGATGTGACCGAAGGACAGCATGACTTTACATGGGTATATGTCAAAGACGCAAGCGGATCTGCCAATGCAGATGCTGCATGGATTGACAATATCATTTTCCCGGGAAAAGCCGACACAGAAAGCGATGGTGTAATCGATGCCTGGGAATACCGGTATTTTGGAGAGTTGAACCATAACATGTGCCTGGACAGTGATGGTGACGGACATGGCGACCTGGAAGACGGGCTGGCCCTGACCGAACCGTTTGCCTTTGATTATGATGGTGACGGCACCCCGGATTTATGGGAAATCCAATACGGTTTTGACCCGGAAACCCCGGACGCAAACAGTGATATGGATAACGACGGCCTGACCAACCTTCAGGAATATGCACGCGGAACCCTGCCATACACGCCCAACGATATAGAATACGGCATCAACTCTGCCGGCAGTCAGGGCGGAGAACTGGTCGGAACCACCATCAATATCCTGAGCGGCAACATGGTTGACGCACGAACGGATGTGAGCTTTTCCTCTCCAAACCGGTTTGGACTATCTTTCCAGGCTGTTTATAACAGCCAGTCCAACCAATCCAATAACCTGGGTTCCGGCTGGAGCCATACCTATTCTGCATCCTTAAATACATCCTATACCATCGGCAGCCAGAACCACCTCAAGATTACGGATGAAACCGGACGCGGAGTCTATTTTAAGGAAACCGCTGCCAACCTGTATACCGGTGCATTCCATGAACGAAGCCGGGTGCAGTATGAAAACAGCCAGTATGTCTGGTATCAGACAGATGGCAGCAAGCACGGTTTTACAGCAGCCGGAAAACTCTCCTGGATGGATGACCCGGCAGGCAACCGCCTGACCCTTGCCTATGATGGCCAGAACAGACTCTCTTCCGCGACCGATTCTGCAACCAATCGGGTCATCACCTTTCAATACAATGCAAACAATCAGATCCAGACCATAACCGGCCCTATCACCGATGCGGTGCCGGACGGCATCTGGGTAACATTCGGATATGATGCAAATCAAAACCTGACTTCCGTAACCTATGCGGATGGCTCCGGCTTCACCTATGCGTATACAGACCCCAATGATGCGCACAACATCACCACCAAACGCAACAAGATGAATCATCTTCTCGCCACCTGGGGGTATGATTCCAGTGGCCGGGCCAACGCCAACACCACCACGGACGGAACCGGCGTAACCATCGCCTACACCAGCGCATCCCAGGTGAATGTGACCGATGCCTATGGAACCGCGCGGGCTTATACCATTACGGAGATCACCAAAAGAAACCGGGTCACCCAAATGACCGGGCCAGGCAATGTCCAGTACAGCGACAACGCCAAAGCCTGGACCTATGACAGCAACATGCGCCTTACTCAGGTGGAATACACCAACGGCCGTATCGACCAGTTCCAGAATCACAATGCATCCGGCAACCCGCAGGAGATTACCCTGGGTTTTGGCTCGGACTATGAAAGAGCCATCTCCCTCACTTGGCATCCGGACATGAGTGCAGTCCTGACCCGGACAGAGCCCAGCGTTCTGAACACCAGCGGAGACAAGGTCACGGTCTGGGATTATGATGATCCCAATGACGCCAATGACAATCCAGCCGTGTACAATGAAAACCCGACCCTTCTGCCATACCGGGTGATTGAAAAAGGATACACCAAAGACCAGACCGGAGCGGTTGTCCCTTACGAGTATGTCACATTGATCACCTATAACAGCAAGGGGCAGATCCTTTCCGTGAACGGCCCCCTGGCCGGAGACGGGGATATCACCGCGTACACCTATGATCCAACAACCGGCAACCTTCTCACCCTGACCCGGCCTCTGGTGGGCGACACGGTTTTTTCCGATTACGATGCCGCCGGATTTGCCGGAACGATTACCGATGTGAACAACCTCAACACCGGTTTCACGTATGACGGAAGAGGACGGGTAACCGCCATTCTCCATCCGGACAACAGCACAGAAACCAGGGATTACAACCTGGCCGGACTCCTGGAGACCAGCACCAGCGAAGACGGCGTGCCCCACACCTATGAGTACAAGACCAGCACCGGGCTTCTGGATACCATAACCGACGGCGAAGGCAGCTACATCGCCTTTACCTACGATGCCAACGGCCACCTGACGGAAAAAGCCTATCATGAAGCAGACAACACCCTGACCAAGGTCACCAACTGGTCCTATCAGCATCCCCTCTATCCGGGAATGCCGTACCGGGAGATCCAGCCGGACAACACCTATACCCAGTATAACTATGATGATGCCGGTAATGTAACCACCATCATTGACCCCAGAGGCAACACCACCAGCCACACGCCGGATGTGTTCAACCGCCCGTCCGTGACCGTTCAGCCCGGAACCCTTACAACCAGTTATGAATATGACCTTCACGGGAACCTGGTATCCGTGCTGAACGCCGAAGGCCATGACACGGTCCATACCTTTGACGACATGGCCCGCGTGGTTCAGGAGACCTCTCCGGACAGCGGGACAACCGCCTATATCTATGATCCAGCCGGGAACCTCCAAAGGAAAACCGATGCCCGCGGCATTGCGGTTGAATATGAATACGACGAACTCTCCCGGCTGACGGATGTTCATTATCCAACGTTCGGAACCCAGACCGCCTGGTCTGTGGCCTACACCTATGATACGTTCATTGCCGGAGAAAACTACGGCATCGGCAGACAGACCAGCATGACCGATCCGGCCGGTTCCACCACGTTCAAATACAACAACCGGGGACGGGCATTTGAAAAAACCAGCACCATCGACGGCTATCCATTTACCCTGTCCCGGACGTTCACCCCGGCCGGACGGGTATCCCACATGGTCTCTCCCAGCGGACGGACAATGGATTTTACCCTGAACGCCTGCAACTGCAGCACGAAAAAGGTAGAGACCACCTATGATTCCATAACAACCGTTCTGTCCGACAACCTGGAATACCGCCCATTCGGTCAATCCAAAGGCATGACCCGGCCCAATGCAGACAACACCGAAAGCTCCATCGCCAACCAGTATGATCTGTCCGGACGGATCACGGTTGCCAATCCCGGCGCATCCAAGGAACGCTCGTTTACCTATGATGCCAACGGCAACCTGACCCATGTCGCCTCCGCCGGAACCCCCTGGTACAACCGGACATTCACCTACGATGCCCTGAACCGGCTGACCGGAGCAACAGGCCCGTTTGGAAACGGTACGATCTCCTACACCTATGACAACGTGAACAACCGCCATACCCAGACCATGTCCGGAGTCATCGACACCTATACCTACGCCTCCGGAACCAGCCGAATGAGTTCAGTGGTCTCAAACTGGAATGATGGAATCACCGGAGATCCCAAGCAGCAAACGGTTGCCTACACCCTGGATGCCCGCGGTAACACCACAGCCAGAGGCAGCCGGACTTTTACGTATAACCAGGATAACCGGCTCACTAAAGCCAGTGAGGGTTCAACGACCCTGGGCGAATACCAGTACAACGGTTTTGGCCAGCGGGTTAAGAAGACCGCAGGCGGAGTGACCACCTACTTTGTGTATGATTTCTTGGACAATCTGGTTGCCGAGGCAAACAGCACCGGTTCTGTTACAACCGAATACCTCTATCGCGGCAGTGCAAGACTGGCCAAGGTCGATATCCCGGAATCCGGCAGCCCTGCAATCTATTATTACATGAATGATCGTCTCGGCACCCCCGAAGCCCTGATCGACCAAAACGAGACCGTGGTCTGGGAGGCGGTGTATAAGCCGTTTGGCGAAGCCGATGTTCATCCGGCATCGAGTATTGTGAACAACCTGCGGTTGCCGGGCCAGTACTATGACTCTGAAACCGGGCTGCATTATAACTACCATCGGTATTATGATCCAGGGACGGGGAGGTATTTGACGCCTGATCCGATTGGGCTTGATGGTGGGATTAATTTGTATGCTTATGTTTCAAATAATCCAATTAACCTGATAGATCTATGGGGACTTTTATCCGAAGTATATGACACTTATATTAAAACGGACGGTTCTTTGGCTTGGAGAACAAATAATCCTGGTAATATAATATACGGGGATTGGGCTAAAAATCATGGTGCTATAGGTAAGTCTTCCTCAAGTAAATTCGCAAAATTCCCCACAGAGGGAGCTGGAATGAAAGCTTTACAAGAATTACTTAAGACTAAATATAGTGATTATACTGTTAAAGATGCAATTGCAAAGTATGCCCCCGTTGATGATTACAATAGTCCCGATGATTATGTCGGTTTTTTAAAGAAGCTTGGGATTGATGCAGATAAAAAAGTGAGTGAACAGGTTGATAGCCTATCCGAAGCCATAAAGAAATTCGAAGGTTGGAAAGAAGGAACAGTGGTACCGAAATCCTGCCCCGAGTAGAAATTGTTTTTTTTTTACAACTTAGAGAGGTAAATAATGAAAAGAGTTATATGTTTAAACATTTGTTTAATTATAGTTTTTTCTTTTTTCATAAGGAATGGTTTTTCAAAAGAATTTTTGACAGAACCAAAAGTGGTTGAATTATCTGGTGAAATAGTTAAAAGACAATTTTTCAATCCAAATACAAACAAGCAAGAAGATGTTTTGGTATTAAGAGTAGATACTCCTATAGATGTAGTAGGAGATGAATTTAGTGGCTCAGTGAAAGAAATAAAAGAAATTCAAATCATATTATTTTCAAAATTATTCAGCTACAAAGTTTTTAAAAAAAAATACCTTAACCATAAAGTGATAATTAAAGGGTCATTATTTCATGCCCACACAGTGCACCATTATACGAAAGTGTTATTTCGAGTAAGAGAACCGGCAGTAATAATTTCAACCAGTTCTTCGATTCTGGAAAACAAATAAAAAAAGGGGGGCTTAAATAATGACATGTGAAGTAAGCTCGCACCAAGCCAGATAGATAATTGGCATGACACGGGGTTCTATTTAAAACAGTGCGGTTTTTCGACCTTAAAACGACGTTTTCTGGCTCAAAAAGATTGTTTTAAAGGAGCTTGTTGGGATGAATGAAATGATCCCCAACATTCCGGAACCGGACAAAACGAATTAAAAAAAACGAATCATTCATGCTGAACAACATCAGAAAACAGAACACACGATACGGATGCAATACTATTTATTTGCTGGGTTTCGCACTCCTCTACTCAACCTTTTATAAAAGGAAGGGTTCCACCCAGGTGGGATACACCAACGGCCGTATCGACCAATTCCAGAACCACGATGCATCCGGCAACCCGCAGGAGATTATCCTGGGTTTTGGCTCGGACTATGAAAGAGCCATCTCCCTTACCTGGCATCCGGACAGGAGCGCAGTCCTGACCCGGACAGAGCCCAGCGTGCTGAACACCAGCGGGGACAAGGTCACGGTCTGGGATTATGATGATCCCAATGACGCCAATGACAATCCAGCCGTGTACAATGAAAACCCGACCCTTCTGCCATACCGGGTGATTGAAAAAGGATACACCAAAGACCAGACCGGAGCGGTTGTCCCTTACGAGTATGTCACATTGATCACCTATAACAGCAAGGGGCAGATCCTTTCCGTGAACGGCCCCCTGGCCGGAGACGGGGATATCACCGCGTACACCTATGATCCAACAACCGGCAACCTTCTCACCCTGACCCGGCCTCTGGTGGGCGACACGGTTTTTTCCGATTACGATGCCGCCGGATTTGCCGGAACGATTACCGATGTGAACAACCTCAACACCGGTTTCACGTATGACGGAAGAGGACGGGTAACCGCCATTCTCCATCCGGACAACAGCACAGAAACCAGGGATTACAACCTGGCCGGACTCCTGGAGACCAGCACCAGCGAAGACGGCGTGCCCCACACCTATGAGTACAAGACCAGCACCGGGCTTCTGGATACCATAACCGACGGCGAAGGCAGCTACATCGCCTTTACCTACGATGCCAACGGCCACCTGACGGAAAAAGCCTATCATGAAGCAGACAACACCCTGACCAAGGTCACCAACTGGTCCTATCAGCATCCCCTCTATCCGGGAATGCCGTACCGGGAGATCCAGCCGGACAACACCTATACCCAGTATAACTATGATGATGCCGGTAATGTAACCACCATCATTGACCCCAGAGGCAACACCACCAGCCACACGCCGGATGTGTTCAACCGCCCGTCCGTGACCGTTCAGCCCGGAACCCTTACAACCAGTTATGAATATGACCTTCACGGGAACCTGGTATCCGTGCTGAACGCCGAAGGCCATGACACGGTCCATACCTTTGACGACATGGCCCGCGTGGTTCAGGAGACCTCTCCGGACAGCGGGACAACAAAATATACCTATGATGAGGCAGGAGCTTTACGATGGAAAACCGATGCCAAGGGCATTGCGGTTGAATATGAATATGACGAACTATCACGACTTACCGATATCCACTATCCAACCTCCGGAACCCAGACCGCCTATTCCATTGCCTATACCTATGATACGTTCCAGGCAGGCGAAAACTATGGAATCGGAAGACAGACCGGGATGACCGATCCAACCGGCTCCACAACCTTCAAATACAACAACCAGGGAAGGGCATTTGAGAAAACCAGTACTATCGATAACCAGCCCTTTACCATGTCCCGGACGTTCACCTCGGCCGGACGGGTATCCCATATGACCTATCCCACGGGCCGTACCATGGATTTTACCTTAAACGATTGCAACTGCAGCACCCGAAAGGTGGAAACATCCTACAATGCCGAAACAACGGTTCTATCCGACAACCTGGAATACCGTCCCTTTGGACAATCCAAAGGCATGACCCGGCCCAATGCGGATAACACAAACAGCACGGTTACCAACCAGTACGACTTTGCAGGACGAATCACCACAGCCAATCCCGGCGCACCCAAGGAACGCACCTTTACCTATGATGCCAACGGCAATCTGGAAACCGTAACATCCACCGGAACACCCTGGTACAACCGGACGTTCACCTACGATGCCCTGAACCGGTTGACCGAAGCAACAGGCCCGTTTGGAAACGGCACCATAAACTATACCTATGATGATGTATACAACCGCCGAACCCAAACCATGTCCGGAATCACAGATACCTATAACTACGCCTCCGGAACCAGCCGAATGAGTTCGGTGGTCTCAAACTGGAATGACGGAATCACCGGCGCCCCCAAGCAGAAGACGGTTGCTTACACCCTTGATGCAGCCGGGAACACAACAGCCAAAGGCAGCCGCGTGTTCACCTACAACCAGAACAATCAGCTTGTCAAAGCAGAGGAAGGCGCGAATGTTCTGGGCCAATATCAATATAACGGCCTTGGCCAGCGGGTAAAGAAAACAGCCGGAGGTGTGACAACCTATTTTATTTACGATTTTCAAGACAATCTGGTTGCCGAGGCAAACAGCACCGGTTCTGTTGAAACCGAATACCTCTACCGTGGCAGTGCAAGACTGGCCAAGGTGGATATCCCGGAATCCGGCAGCCCTGCAATCTATTATTACATGAACGACCGCATCGGAACACCCGAAGCCCTGATTGATGAAAACGAGACCGTGGTCTGGGAGGCGGTGTATAAGCCGTTTGGCGAGGCCGATGTTCATCCGGCGTCGAGCATCGTGAACAACCTGCGGTTCCCGAGCCAGTACTATGACTCTGAAACCGGGCTGCATTATAACTACCATCGGTATTATGATCCAGGGACGGGGAGGTATTTGACGCCTGATCCGATTGGGCTTGATGGTGGGATTAATTTGTATGCTTATGTGTTAAATAATCCCATTAATCTGATTGATCAAGAAGGGCTTTTATTTGGTATTCCTGCAGGAGAAGGATATGGTCAGTCTGCTACAGAATATTATGCAAATATAACTATTGATCCATGCGCTTCTGGATGGGAAAAAGCAGGGGCCTGGACTGGAGGTATCATTTCATCACTTTGGACTCCAGAGACTTCTGACTATACATTTGCTGCTTTATCAATAGCATATTCGCTAAATGGCTGGGCTGCTAAAACTGGACCAACAGTGGGTTGGAAAGGTGGCGAAATTACGCTCACTAAACAAGGGGCAAAAACAGCTGATTTGAGATTTAATCTATTTGGTGATCGTAATTCAACGAATCCACTTGGAAGACGTCCACATTATCATCGTCGTCCAGGAATATCAAAACATAGACCATGGGAGGGAGGATGGTAATAAAATACCCCATTTTTGGACAAGACAGGGATAAGTGGATGTTTATGATTGATGTAGAATCTGATTTGAATTCCTGCTTAGAGGTAATAGACATCGAAAATAAAGAATATATTGGTTGGGATCAAATGGGTGTACCAATAGAGTTTTATTTAGATAATGGAAAAATAAAAATAAAAATTTTTTCTGAAGATGCCCAGTTAGAAAGATTAAAAGAAGCTATCTTAGATTATGCCGCAGTCGCAAGGCCTAAAGTCCCTTTTAAAGATTCTGGCTTAACAGATAATGTAATTAATTTATTTAATGCTGTTGAAGGACATATTAAAGATAGTGGCCTTATAGGAAAGATTAAACGTTTTTTACAAAACAAAAAAAGACAAAGGGTCAATTCTTGAATCATGACATAGAAATAGAATTTGATTTGGGTTCAGCATGTCACCACACCCTTTTCTTTTTCATCACTGACCCTGATGTCACCGCCACCAGCCACACACCGGATGTGTTCAGCCGTCCCTCCGTGACCGTCCAGCCCGGAACCCTTACAACCAGCTATGAGTATGACCTTCACGGGAACCTGGTATCGGTTCTGAACGCCGAAGGCCATGACACGGTCCATACCTTTGACGACATGGCCCGCGTGGTTCAGGAGACCTCTCCGGACAGCGGGACAACCGCCTATATCTATGATCCAGCCGGGAACCTCCAAAGGAAAACCGATGCCCGCGGCATTGCGGTTGAATATGAATACGACGAACTCTCCCGGCTGACGGATGTTCATTATCCAACGTTCGGAACCCAGACCGCCTGGTCTGTGGCCTACACCTATGATACGTTCATTGCCGGAGAGAACTTCGGTATCGGCAGACAGACCGGCATGACCGATCCGACCGGCTCCACCTTGTTCAAATACAACAACCGGGGACGGGCATTTGAAAAAACCAGCACCATCGACGGTCATCCATTTACCCTGTCCCGGACGTTCACCCCGGCCGGACGGGTATCTCATATGACCTATCCCACGGGCCGTACCATGGATTTTACCTTAAACGATTGCAACTGCAGCACCCGAAAGGTGGAAACATCCTACAATGCCGAAACAACGGTTCTATCCGACAACCTGGAATACCGTCCCTTTGGACAATCCAAAGGCATGACCCGGCCCAATGCGGATAACACAAACAGCACGGTTACCAACCAGTACGACTTTGCAGGACGAATCACCACAGCCAATCCCGGCGCACCCAAGGAACGCACCTTTACCTATGATGCCAACGGCAATCTGGAAACCGTAACATCCACCGGAACACCCTGGTACAACCGGACGTTCACCTACGATGCCCTGAACCGGTTGACCGAAGCAACAGGCCCGTTTGGAAACGGCACCATAAACTATACCTATGATGATGTATACAACCGCCGAACCCAAACCATGTCCGGAATCACAGATACCTATAACTACGCCTCCGGAACCAGCCGAATGAGTTCGGTGGTCTCAAACTGGAATGACGGAATCACCGGAGCCCCCAAGCAGAAGACGGTTGCGTACACCCTGGATGCAGCCGGGAACACCACAGCCAAAGGCAGCCGCGTGTTCACCTACAACCAGAACAACCAGCTTGTCAAAGCAGAGGAAGGCGCGAATGTTCTGGGCCAATATCAATATAATGGCCTTGGCCAGCGGGTAAAGAAAACAGCCGGAGGTGTGACCACCTGGTTTATCTATGATTTTCAAGACAATCTGGTTGCCGAAAGTGACGGAACCGGAACCATCCATACCGAGTACCTCTACCGTGGCAGTGCAAGACTGGCCAAGGTGGATATCCCGGAATCCGGCAGCCCTGCAATCTATTATTACATGAACGACCGCCTCGGCACCCCCGAAGCCCTGATCGACCAAAACGAAACCGTGGTCTGGGAGGCGGTGTACAAGCCGTTTGGAGAAGCCGATGTTCATCCAGCGTCGAGCATCGTGAACAATTTGAGGTTCCCAGGCCAGTACTTTGACAGTGAAACCGGACTCCATTATAACTACTATAGGTATTATGATCCGGGTACGGGGAGGTATTTAACGCCTGATCCGATTGGGCTTGATGGGGGGATCAATCTGTATGCGTATGTTGAGAATAATCCCATCAATGAAATTGATCCAGAGGGCTTGATTCCAGTAATTAAGTTGACAAAAAAGCTTTGGGGGAAAGTGATGCCTGGTCGTCCGCCTTTCAAAAGGCCGCGTGTTAAAGTCTATGGCGATGAAAAAGCAAAGAATTATTTAAAAACTAAGATTTATCCTGACGGTAGTGTAGAATCAAAAATCAACCTTAAAGTGCCCAAGAGCGGAATAGAAAAGGCAAAAGATGCTTTGAAAGTTGGAGCCTTCTTTCTGATTGATATCATCAATCCTATGGATTCCATTTCTGGAGAATTGGGTAATAGTGATTATACTGGTGAAGTGACGTGGGACCCAAGTCAATACAAACCTTCTGATTGTGAGTAGTTTTTTTTGCTTTAAAAGATTGGAATAAAAAAATGAATGAATTAGGCATTGCTCTACAAAAACAAATACAAGAGATAGAAGATCTTAAAAAATATGAAATACAAATTTTCAAAGGATTCGGAAAAGAGATTATTCTTACTTTTAGTAGTTGTTTTCAATATCCAGATGGCGACCAAGGATTGGCTGGAATTCAGAATAAAATCAAAGAAGGCTACTATAAATCTATAGAAGATTTTGACAGTTATCATACCGCAGACATCGAATTTATAGATCTTTATAGTGGACCGGATATTAATGAGTACAGAGAGAAAACAAAATCCAATTTAATAGAATTGGGTAGAGAATGGCGAAATAGAGTATGTAAAGAGTATCCAGAGGCTGATATTACAATTGTTGTACATAAACAGGATGATGATTGGTATTTGGATACTTTTAATTACAAAATAAAAATTGAAACCGCTGTGTATATATAGCAGCGTAGGTTGGGTTGAGTAAAATTAAACACAACATAAATATTATCGTTCTTTGACATAAAATTCCCCTGAAAAAAGAGTCCTCTACGGGGGAACGTGCATCAGAATATATCCGGGCCAATATTTTGATGCTGAGACCGGGCTTCATTATAACTACTTCCGGTATTATGATCCGGGTACAGGGAGGTATTTGACTCCAGACCCGATTGGGCTTGCTGGTGGGATTAATTTGTATGCGTATGTAGGGGGGAATCCGATAAACCTGATAGATCCTTACGGACTGGCGATGTCTGATATTCTTCCAGGTATCAGAAAGGCGATTGTTGAAGGATTTAAAGGTGGCACATACTCGGTTGGAAGAGCCGTAGAAGACACCTATGATATTGGAGTTAATGGGCCACCCCTTGCTAAAGTGGCTGTTGGCGTAGTTATAGTTAGTGAAATAGTGCCTTTAACAAGCGCTGCTATTATTGCTACTGGTCCATATGTGGTCCAGATTGCTGATTTCACTATGTCAATGCTACCGACTGGATCATATGAATCAAGTTACTATGGAGTAGCAGGGCTTGCAACCGGAACTATATTGGAATCCGAACGATGGTTTGAAAAACCATTGCCATCAAAAATCAAAATAGTTTCTCATGATACTGATTGTGAGAAGGGAAAATAATGAAAATTAGATTCGATGCAATATTTTGTGGGGTTATGCTCCTAATCGCCGGTATTAAAATGTTTTTTACTGGATATGTTTGGACTGCGCCTATCACTCCAGCGGCATCAATGTTTGTCTGCATATTTGGAGTAGTTGTAATTTTCTGGGGGATATTTGGAAATAAAATTATTAGAAAAGACTGAATTATTCATCAAGCAAATGACCATGTTGAAGTGAAGTGAAGTGTAGTGTGTGAAGTGTGCAGAGACCGAATTCGAGCAGAAGAGATTTGGTTCCGAATTTTAATAATGAAATGAATGGTAGAGATAATTTTTAGATACATGGATGTGGGGATACTGACACCTGTTCCGAAGGCTGCATTGCTGCTACAACTAATAGCTGCGTAGGTTGGGTTGAATGAAATGAAACCCAACACTAAACTGTGGATAAATACAAATTGGAAAAAATATTTTCAAAATGCTGAACTGTATCAGACAACAAAATAAACGGTGTGATTGCGACAACCATTATTTGTTGGGTTTCGCTCCGCTCTACCCAACCTACGGAAATAAACCAAATGGGTGGTGATGGGATATGGGGTATTGGAGGGTGAGGATATGGGATTGAATGAAAAAAAATCTGATATCAAGCAGTGGATAAAGAAAAATACAAATTGAAAAAACTAAAAGTAAAATACGGAAACACCAAAAGCAAAAATGATATTTGCAATCAAAAATGAATAAATCGGTTATAGTCAGAAATAATCAACAAAGGACCACAACATGAAACAAAGAGTTAACAGCTTAACAATAATATTCATCTCATGCCTTCTGTGCCTGTTCATGGCAGGTTCAGCCTTGTCCGAATGTCCACCAGATGATGGCGGAGGAGGTGGTGGCGGCGGCGGAACAGAGAATAGCTCAAGCAGTAATGGGACTGGAGGCGGTGCCGGGCCAATCGGAGGAAGCGGAAGTCCTGGCGGGTCTGGGAGCGACGGTGGCGGTTCCAGTGCAACTGGAAACAATAATTACGATCCGTCCTGGAGCCTTGAATATGCAACCGGTAATCCAACAAAACTTTCCCCCGGTAAAACAGCTGAAATCACTGTTTTAAACGGATATCAAAACTTTTTGTGGACGATTAGCAGTGAAGATGAGAGTCTGGTTTTCGTAGAAAACGGGAGTACGGAATTAGTAACCAGCAAACGGACAGTCACAGTTCGTGCATCCGATGATGTAGCCTGTAAAACTACAGCAACAATTGTAGTTAAAGACGCATATCGACATACAGATGGCACGTATGGCGATACAGATGTCGGAGAAATTGACATTTCTCCATCATTGAGCCTTGAATGGGACACGGTTAACAGCGCCAAGACAATTAGTGCTAACGGTTCTTGCCAAATTGCTGTAGTTGAGCAGGGGGGAGGCCCTTATTTATGGGAAGTGACTGGAGGCTCGGCCTATTTTAACTCAGCTCGTACCCAGAGTATTATTGAAACAACAAGCAGTTCGACAACCTTATACGCAGATAACGCCTGTGGGCCAATTTCAATAAAAGTCACAGACGCCTGTGAATTGGAAACTATCGGTTATTTACGTGCACCTGGCAGGTGGGAATCTCCATATTGTGATTGGGAGAAGGTACCATGGTTTGCTCTTACTCCTGGATATTATTTAGATTTTTATCCCTATCCAACATTAAAGATCGGTATGGGATGTTCCAGGGATGATTCTCCAGGTTTACATCCAGTGCTTAACTTAGAGTGTTCCGGAGTTTCATATGTTCTTACAGATGATGACGAAGGAGTTTGTGAAGGAGCCCGATATTTGCAGGAGGCCGCTATGTACAGATGGGTATGTAATCCTTAGAAATCCTATCATGCTCTTTGCTAAATTAACATTATCGGTCATACGATTCAGGGTATTTTTGGATTTTTACCAAATCAATGCGGTCTGTTTGTTAGAGAAGATCTGAAAGGCATTTATTTGGAGTATGCATTAAAAAACTTGAACTATAAGTCATGGCTTTTCCATGATTGGAGTTTTTTTGTTAAATTTCGGAGGTGGGTGACCTTATGGTAGAGTGGTATTTATTGAGGAATTTCGGACTATCAAAAGATATCTGGATTTATTGTTGATAGACGTAACAAGTTTTTGTGATGAACAGACCGTAAATACATACTCTGGATATTCGGTTTCGTAATCCCATGATTTACTTTACTGAAATTCAATCCATTATAGCAACGTAATCACCACGACTACGTCGTCAAAATATTTTTCAGATTGGTTGAATAGAAGTGGGGGATATTCCCTGGCCGAAGCGTAATGAATGATTTTAAAGCGGAGTCGTTCACTGTCTGAATGGATTAGGGATCGTTTGGAAAAAACAGTTTATATCTCCTTTTGGTTTTTCCGGAAGCAATCTGGACAAAATGAAATTATTCATTTTATTCCTGCCATTCTGTTTTTTCCTTACGAGCCCTTATCCATGAGTTTGAACGACGCAGTCTTAAAATTATTCATGGAGCGGCATCGCAGGCGGCGGAGCTGAGTCCAAATTCCGGCCGTATTTCGTCGATCCTCAAAAACCACCTTGACTATAACCAAATATGGTAATAATATAACCTTATGAAATATGAGATCAAAATCAAGAAGAAAATCTTTCGCGATTTAAAAAAGCCGCCGGTAAATGTTCAAAAGTTGCTCTTCTTGTTGATTGAAGATCTTAGGGTTGATGGCCCAATACAAAAAAGTTGGCACAATTTTTCACCCTTGGGAAAGGACACATATCATTGCCATTTAAATTATCGGTATGTGGCTTGTTGGACTTTCCGGTAAGGGGAATCGAAATTGAGGTGTATTATGTTGGCTCTCGTGAAAAAGCCCCGTATTGAAATCTCTCTTCAAGGGGAGAAGGTCGGTGAACTTATTCAATGGATCAGCAAAAAATATGAAGTCAGTATTCTTACATCTGATCAGGATGAAAGTGTTGCTGTTGAAGAAACCGATTTTTGGCAGGAAATGCAATCAAACAGGATAGGCAATCTTCTTTCCGCTGCCCGGCTTAAAGCGAATTTTTCGCAATCCAAACTCGCTGAAAAACTAGGAATTCGGCAGAATATGATCAGTGATTATGAAAGAGGAAAACGTCGTCTTACGCCTGACATGGCCAAGCGGATTGCGAAAACCCTTAAAATCAAAGTTGAAAGAATTTCTTAATGCGAACAGCTTGCTTCACTGCTGTTGACAAATCCCACAATTATTGTACAATTGTCTAAAATTCAAATCTTGGAGCCCGATATGGACATTGTAATTGATACAAGCTCTTTGATAGCGGTAATCGTTGGAGAACCTGAACGATCTAAAATCATCACAATAACCGCCGGGAACACGCTGATAGGGCCTGGCTCCATACCTTGGGAAATCGGTAATGCGTTTTCGGCAATGTTTAAGCAGGATCGGATAACACTTGAAGACGCTAAAAAGGGATTGAAAATATTTCAGAGCATCCCCCTCAGATATGTCGAAATAGACATTTCCAATGCATTGCGACTGTCAAAAGAAATAAAGATGTATGCCTATGATGCATACCTATTGGATTGTGCTAAACGGTATAAGTCACCCCTTTTGACTTTGGATGGAAAATTAAAGTCGGCTGCCCAAAGCATCAACATTGAAACGTTGGAGGTTTAACATGCAAGTCTATACATATTCGGAAGCCAGACAAAAGCTTGCCGCAGTACTTGAGCAGGCAGAAAGTACCGGTAAGGTATTAATTCGCAGAAAAGATGGTCGAACTTTTGCGTTAATTCCTGATCAAACCACATCTTCTCCTTTAGATGTACCTTTTATAAAAGCGAATATCACAACAAAAGAGATTGTAGATATTGTTAGAAAAGGAAGAGAAAGATAAAATCATTTGCTACACAGGATTTCGGCCAAAAAGCAGCCTTCACTGATGATCAATTCGTTCGGCGATTGAAATAAGATATCTGGAATTTCCTGAAGTATAATACCTGAGATCGGCAAATCGAATATCCTTAAACTCGGAATTCGACAGAACATGATCAGTAACTATGAAATAGGAAAACGTCGTCTTACGCCTGACATGGCCAAGCGGATTGCGAAAACCCTTAAAATCAAAGTTGAAAGAATTTCTTAATACGAACAGTTTGCTTCACTGCACAGGAGCGTTAAAATATTTACTCCGTGAGCAGTACATTCTAAAGGTTTATTCTATGCCCTCCGACCACTCTGCCCGTTGACAACCGCAGATCCGATCAGATGTGCAATCCGCAAGGCTTCGGGAACATTGCCCTGGCTGGATATCCGCCGTAGTGCTTCAGCAATGACGTCGGGATGTTCCCCGATGACCTGAAAACAGAGGTTGCCGGCTTGATGAACAGGGCCTGCTTTTTCCAGTAGCTCAAGGCGATGCGGACAATCATCAAAATGGCTGAGCGCTTTTTGGATGGCAGGAATATCCGGCGGCTTTCTCATCACGGCAACACATGGACGATCAAGCCGGCCGGCCAGCTCAGGAAGATCGATGAGGTTGAATCCTCCGAATGCCAGACCGTCTGTCAGCACCATATGAATCTGATCATGAAATTTGCTGCCGGCCACCATTTGGGACAGGACACTGGTTGCATCATTCCCGTCTTTTCGAACCGTTCCCCACAGCATTCCTTCAAATATGGTTCCGGCGCAGACAACACCTGCCAAATAAACGCGGCTGTTCCGTCGTTTCGGAAAGGGCGCGTCATCAAATCCGATTACACGGATCTTTAGATTTCGTACAATCAGCTTTTGTAGTGATTTCATAAAACTTGAAAATCCTATTTCATCAATCCCGGCAGAAAAGTTGCAATCTGCGGAAAAGGAATCAGGATAACCGTGGCAACCAGCAGGGCGATCAGGAGCGGAACAATGCCCTGGAAAATGGTTTGAAGGGGAACTTCTCTGGCAACCGATTTTACAACATATACGTTGATTCCAACCGGCGGCGTGATCACGCCGATCTGGGTGACCAGAACGATAATCACTCCGAACCAGATCGGATCATAGCCGAGAGAACTGATCACCGGGAAAAAAATCGGAACCGTCAGCATGATCAAAGCCAGGGCGTCGATAAAGCATCCTCCTGCCAGATAAACCAGAATGATCAGCCCCATAATGGCAAAGGGAGGCAGGTTGAGTCCGGCTACCCAGTTGGCGATATCAAACGGGATCCGGGTGATGGCCAGGAAATGGCCGAAAACAGTGGCTCCTGCAACAATGACCAGAATCATGCAGGAGATACGGGTGGTTTCCAGCAGGGACTGAATGATGTCTGAAAAACCGATCTGTCGGCGGATCAGGGAGATGACAATCGTACCAAAAGCGCCGACTGCACCGGCTTCCGTAGGTGTAAACAGGCCGAAAAAAAGACCACCCATCACCATGATAAACAGCACAAGGGTTTCGATCAGGCCGTAAAGAGACTGTATTTTTTCTTTCAAACTGGATGCCGGCCCTTTGGGTGCCAGTTCCGGGTTCAGGGTCACCCAGATGATAATGGAAAGGATAAACAGAACTGTCAGCAGAATGCCCGGAAGGATACCGGCCATGAAAAGTTTGCCGATGGATTGCTCTGTCATGATTCCATAAATGATAAAGATCACGCTGGGCGGGATGAGAATCCCCAGGCTTCCCCCTGCTGCGATCACACCGGTTGACAGGTTGTCCTTGTATCCGTATTTTTTCATCTCCGGGTATGTGACGGAGGCCATGGTGGCGGCGGTTGCATTGGTCGATCCGCAGATTGCTGAAAAACCTGCACAGGCGCCGATGGTGGCAATGGCAAGGCCGCCCGGCCAGTGTCCCATAAATTTATATGCAGCATGGAACAGCCTGCTGCTGATTCCTGCATGAAAGGCAACCTGGCCCATGAGGATAAACAGGGGAATAACGGTCAGGTTGTAGGAGCCGAAGACCTGAAACAGGTCTTTGGCCAGCATGTTCAAGGATGCATCAAAATTGATGATATATCCGAATCCCCCCAGTCCGACAATGGCCATGGCAAAACCAACCGGTGTTTCAAGGAAGATTAAAGCAACCAGAATCAAAATGCCGGTAATCCCGATCAGGGTGGGGGTCATTTATTCCTCTTTATGATATATCAGGGTGAAAAACTGGAAAATCAGGATGATGCAGAGAGATCCGCAACCAACCGCGGTTCCAAGGATAAATGGATAGACCGGCATTTGAAGGGTAAGCGAAACTTCACCGGCTTTCCTTGAATCCAAGGCATCCAGAAGACAATACCAGAAGGCAAATCCAAACAGAACAGAACAGAGTAGGGCGTTGAAAGAACGGATTCTCCGGCGGATGGTTTCCGGGAAACGGCTCACAAAAAAATCCACGGCAATATGCCCCTGGTTCAGGGAGGTCTTTGCCAGGGAAAAGGATACAAAAACAGCGCCCAGAAAACCAACCATCTCATAGGTTCCGGGAATGGGGAATCGAAACAGGCGTAATATCACATCCGCACAGGTCAGCAGCATCATGGCGGCGACGGCTGCTGCAGCAATCCAGTTCAGGAACTGAGCGGAGGCTGTGATTATTTTTTCCATTTTATGAAGCATGATTTCATATTCCCCATCCGGAGTCCAACCAGAGTCTTGTGATTATTTTCCTGACTGGATCAGGGTCATCAGCTCGGAAACATACTGCTTGCCGGGAAGCCCCTGTTTTTCCATATTCTGAATATATTCATCGATAATGGGCTTGACTGCGGTCTTCCATTTCATGTTTTCCTCTTTGGAGAGGTCAATGATGTTGTTGCCCCGTTCCAGGGTGTATTTCCGGCCATTGGAATCCGCCTCATTCCATGTTTTTCCATGGATGCCGATCCATTCATTGCTCACATCGGTCATGACCTGCTGGATCTCTTTGGGAAGCTCATTCCATTTGTTCAGGTTCATTACGACAAACATGGAAGTGGTATATCCCACAGCTGCGCAATCGGTTGTGTGTTTGATCACTTCAGCCTGACGCCATCCTTTCAACACTTCCATGGGGCCAAATGTTCCTTCGACCACCCCTTTTTGCAGAGATTCATAGGTTGATCCCTGGGGCATGGCAACAGCGACACCGCCTAACGCTTCAACCACTTTGGCGCTGAGACCGGTTGATCTGATTTTCATTTTTTTCAGATCTTCAAGAGAAGCGACCGGTTTCTGGGTATGAAGAAGGCCGGGGCCATGTGCATGGATATAAAGAACCTTTACATCGTCAAGTTCCTTGGGTTTGATTTTTTGATAAAACGTGTTCGCGACTTTAGTTGCAACCACTCCATCCGGATACCCCAGGGGTAAATCCAAAGCTTCCATTACCGGAAACCGGCCACGGGTATAGGCAAAACAGGACATACCCAGATCGGAAATTCCTTTTGCCACACCGTCATAGCATTGATCTGCGCTGGTCAAGGTGCCTCCCGGAAAAACCGTGATTTTGACCTGGCCGTTGGTTCGTTTTTCAATCTCTTTGGCCCAGTTCATGCCATCCTGACACTGGCCATGGGAAGCGGGAAAAAAGATGCTGTAATTCAGGTTGTAGGTTTTCCCTTGTGCCTCAGTAAAGGTAGTTAATTGGAAAGTCAGAAAGATCAGTAGAATGGAAAGCAAAGCATTTTTTTTCATGGGGTCTCCTCATTGTCTGGTATAGGCTGAAATTTTTTTTATGATAGCGGTAATTCCTTCAATACTGTTTTTCCAGTTCGGCATTCAAACAAAAGCGGATTCAGGCTGCATTGTCAGATGGGTTATATATTTTTAATTTCCCGAACCTGTCAAGGAATTTGATAGGTAGGATAAATTTTCTGATTTCCAATTGTTTCAGATGTCTGAATTTTTAGCATTTCCATTGCTATCATTGGTATGATCATTCCACAGGAAAACGGCTTTCAAACAAGGTGACAATCGCATCCGCAGCAGCGGTGTCCTTATTAGAATCCATATTTATGACCAGGTCAAATTCCTGAGGAGGCATACTCTCTTTTCCATGTACTTTTTTGAAAAATTCTTTTTGTTCCTGATCTGCCTGGGTGAGAATTTTTTTTGCCTTCTGCCGGCTTACCTTCAGGGATTGGATTATGTTTTCAATCCGGTGGTTCATGGAGCCGATGCACAGGACCACAAAGACCCGGTTACGGGGAAGTATCAAATGGAGACCGCGACCAACAAAAATGGTCTTATCCATATGGGCGAGGAAAAAAGCCGAGACAAACAGTTGCCGGGTGTATTGATCCAGATCAAATGCACGATCTCCGAAAATCCGGCCCAGCCATTCGCGTAGTTGTCCGGGATAGCGTTCATCAAAGGTGGCGATACTGGTCTTGCTTAGTTCCGTTGCTTTGGATATGGTTTCAATAACCTCTCTGTCAATTACCCGGTAGCCGATTTTTTGGGCTGTTTTTTGTGCCAGTTCCAGTGCTCCGACTCCGATTTGACGAGAGAAACAGATGGTAGGGAAAATTTCAAGATCATATTTGCGTACTTTTTCACGGAGTACTTCCTTATTGATTTGTTCAACATAATCGTCCGCAAGTTTGTTGACTCGGAGTTTACCTTTCCAATAGAGTTTTAAATCAGAATCCCAAGGTTGTTTTATTTTTTTGTCCATGGTGCCTCCTTTGCGGTTTTTCGGTCACGGCTGCCGGATAGAATGCCTTTATTGAGGAGCGCTTTCAATTATTCTTTACCACAGAAATACAGGGTCGTAAAAAGAAATCAGATAGGGTTAGAATTTTCGTTTGCAGCTCGATAATCTCTTCCTTGAGACCCAAAGGGCAGCCGGAGTCGCCCGGAAATGCGAAAAAGAAACATGGATATGCCGGAAAATTTTCTTATTCCCTTGACAGGGATTTCTCATCCTGCAATATTCTGTCCCAAACAACCGAATTCCTATAGAATAAATAAGTCTTATTCAGGAGAACCCTATGTCTAAACCTGTTCGACCGATTCTTCCCAGCCCAGGAAGACTTATATCCAATGGGCGATTTAATCTTGGAACCTTCAAAGAAGAGTTTACGGAAATCAATCCTCTTGATGTGGAAATCGGCGGTTTTTTTTCATATCCACGTGCTTTTAAGAATTTCCGCTTAAAAGAGTGGCAGCATTTTGCATTGGTCAATGAAGAATATTATATCAGTCTGGCACTTTTTAATGCAAAAACCCTGGCACTGGCCCAGGTGTGTCTTTATGACCGAAAATCCGGTAATATCCATTTTTATGAAAAAAAGACGCTTCCGGGCAATATCCGTTTGCCTCAGGCTCTCTGGAATGGTCGTGCGTCCATTCACCGGAAAGGATTTGCAATCGATATTCATAACGAACTGACCGAGGGCCTGCATACAATATCTTTTAAAATTAATGCGACAAAAGGGTTGCCCGGTGTGGAAGGCCGGTTCACCTGTTTTGAGGATATGCGTGAATCTGAGCCCATTGTGGTTTGTCTGCCCCTGAAAGAGAATCGGGCCATGTATTCGCATAAATATGTATGTCCCATCGAGGGTGAATTGACCCTGTCCGGGAAATCAATATTATTTTCACGCAAGAATAGTTATGGTCTGGTGGATATCCATAAAGGCTATTATCCGTTTGTCATGAAGTGGCATTGGGCGACTGCCGGCGGATTTGATCCGGAACAGGGTCTTGTAGGGTTGAATCTTACGGATAACCAGGTCAAAGATCAGAATGCCTATAATGAAAACTGCATCTGGTTGAATGGCCGGTTGCATCTTCTTCCTCCTGTCCGTTTCACCTTCCTGAAGGAGGATTTGTATAAACCATGGCGCATTCAGGATCAGGATGGGATGGTTGATCTGACATTCACACCCGAAGTAATTCGCACGGTGGATATCAATGCACTTGTTGTGAAGACGCAATATCGGGGACCTTTTGGATCATTTACAGGGCATTTAAAAACAGCAAGCCAAGATGTGGTACAGGTGAATCGTTTTTTTGGTATGTGTGAAGATTTTTTTCTGCAAACATAGATTCTGAATTTGCTTTCCATCTGCTAAAGGAAGAGAAAATGGAAAAAAACAATAGCCTTTCCTGTTGGAATTGTAAAAAAACGATTGAAAAGATGGGCATGAACTGCCCCCACTGTAATGTTTTTATCGATAAGGAAATGATCGATCGCATTGCATCAGGCGGAATAACGAAAATGCCTTCCGGCGGGTTACATCCGGGGACCATTTTTGATGAACGGTATGAGATTATAAAACCCCTTGGCAGGGGCGGAATGGGGGTAGTCTATAAGGCTCATGATAAGTATATGGATCGGGATGTGGCGCTGAAACTGATCCCCAAAGAACTTTCCATGGACCCGAAGGCAATCGCGGATCTGAAGCGAGAAGTTGCACTGGCGCTTGATCTGACACACGAGTATATTGTACGACTTTATAACCTGGATACATGGGAATCTTTTACATTTGTCACCATGGAATATGTTCAGTGCGGAACTCTTTCACACCTTATGGTTGAAAAAGGTGGAAGCCTTTCACTGAATGAAGCGCTTCCGCTTTTAGTCCAGATCGGGCAGGCACTGGATTATGCTCATGGTAAAAACCCACCGGTTGTGCATCTGGATTTAAAGCCGCTCAATATTTTACTTACATTCGACGGGTATGCGAAAATTACAGACTTTGGCCTTGCCAGAGTGCTGCGGGATCTGGCTACCCGTGTCTCTGCATGGGAAGCAGCGGGATCGCTGGCATACATGGCACCGGAGCAGATTCGAGGAAAGGGGATCGGCACCTGGACAGACATATATGCGCTTGCGGCGGTTGCCTATGAACTGCTATCCGGTCGACCTCCTTTTTATACAGGGGATTTGAGATGGCAGATCATGCATGAAACAGTGGACCCGATTCCGAATATGCCGGATCATGTTAATAAGGCGCTTCTGGTTGGTCTTGCAAAGGACAGCTCCCTGCGTCCGAAAACCTCCGGGGAATTTGTAAAAATGGTTTCCGGGGAGCTTCCGGTTCCAGATATCAAGATAGCAATAGGGCCCGGGAATGAAAAAATGCGTAAGGGTGTTGATGCAGAAACGGAGGAATCGTCTGTTTGGAAAGAGGAATGGTTTGAAACTTTTGTGACGGACGAAGAGAAAACACCTCGGAAATCAGTAAAAAAGCCTGTTTTTGTATACAGCGTTATTGCGTTTTTATGCTTGCTTGTGCTGGCTGAACTGGGCTGGATACTAAGTTCGCAAAAGGATAAAAACGACAAAACAGTGGATCGGGTCATATCCTTTTTCATACCGGATAAGAAAGAGCCGGTACCATCTGCCGGAGATCTGCCGTCTTCTGAGAAAAAGATGGTAATTATAGCCGAAGATGAATCCAAAAAAAAGAGTGCGACCTTCAGGATTCCATTGCAGGAGGAAAAAAAACCAGCCCCGCAAGCGATCGGTCAATTATCGCTGGCAACTTCTCCAAGTAAAGCCGACATCTGGATTGATGATCATCAGAAAGGAATTTCGCCGCTTATTGTAAGCGATCTGCCGGAGGGCGCTCATACTGTAAAGGCCGTAAAAAAAGGTTTTCAACCCTGGCTGGGTGAAGTGCTGATTCAGCCATCACAGGTTTTTGAATTACAGATAGACCTGAAGCCCCTGCTCGGAGCCATATCGATAGACAGCAAGCCAGGCGGAGCATCGGTTTTTATTGAAGGAACCCAGGTGGGCACAACCCCGTTTGCACTGAAAAAAACAATATCCGGAAAACAGTCGGTTGAAATACAAAAAAAGGGGTATGAAAAGTGGCAAGGTGTAGTTGATATCTTACCGGATACAGACAATGATCTTACTGCGACACTGATACCTCTTCCGGGAAAACTCAGTATTACAAGTATCCCGGCAAAGGCGGATGTCTATATATCCGGAGAGCGGATCGGTAAAACTCCTATAAAAATGTATGAGGTGAAAGAAGAGAATGTATTGGTGGAAATCCAGATGCCTTGCTATGATTCAATAAAGAAGGAGGTTTCTGTTTTGCCGGGCATGGAAGAAGAGACCAAATTTGTTTTAATGCCTTCGTGTGGAGACATTGTCATCAAGAGTCAGCCGGCGGGCGCAGATTGGTTTTTAAACGGTAAATTGATGGGGAAAACACCTGGAAAAACAAATCCCCTGGAAAAAGGGACATATTCAATTAAAATTAAAAAAGAGAAATATGCGGATTGGGAAACAGACGTTGTGATTCATCCTAAGAAAAATGATCCTATCGTCGCTACACTGGGCCCGATTCATGATCCGATCGTCGCTACGCAGGACCCGATTGCTGAACCAGCCGGAAATAGTAATATCGATCCGATTTCAAAAATGGAATTTATCTGGGTTAAAAAGGGCTGTTTTCAGATGGGGAGCGCTTTTGATGACAAGGATAAAAGTTCAGATGAAAATCCGGTTCATGCAGTATGTCTGGATGGATTCTGGATTGGGAAATATGAGGTGACACAGAAACAATGGGTAACCATTTCCGGAGATAACCCTTCGTCGTTTCAAAAAGGCGTAGATTATCCTGTGGAAAATGTATCCTGGAATGATGTGCAAAAATTTGTTTCCAGGCTTAATGAGATGAGTCAGGGCAAAGCGACCTATCGCCTTCCAACGGAAGCGGAATGGGAATATGCCTGCCGGAGCGGGGGTAAGCCCGAGAAATATTCAGGAGGCGACATACCGGATCTTGTATCCTGGTACAAGGATAACAGCAGCGGCACAACCCAACCTGTTGGAAAGAAAAAGCCCAATGGTTTTGGTCTGTTTGATATGAGCGGAAATGTGTTTGAATGGGTTGAGGATGTTTATCTGGCAGATTCCTATCTGCGACATAAATCTTCCAACCCGGTTTACAGAGGAGAAGGTTCATACAGGGTTTGCAGAGGTGGAAGCTGGCTTTTAGGCAGCAAAGAAAGCAGATCCACAAATCGGAGTTATTATTACGCGACGAGTCGAAACTACAATCTTGGATTTCGAGTTGTTAAAAATCCATAAGATGAACCAGCTTCAATTGTTGGATATATTGAGGCATTCCCAATGAAAATGAGTTGTTGAAAAAAATCTGCTACAATCAAAATAAAATTCTTTGGGCTGTGGAGACAAATTCCGGGCTCCTCCGATCCCACAACGAGGATTATTATATTGCCCGTCCTGCTTTTGGGCTGTGGATTCTGTGTGACGGCATGGGCGGCCATGCAGAAGGCGCTATGGCAAGCCGGGTTTGTGCTGAAACCATCGCGTATTCTATTATTCAGGGAAAAGATCTGGAGCAGGCGATTCAGCTTTCCCATGAAGCGGTTCATAATCTGGGAAGGGAAGAGTCTGATAGCTCCGGGCAACCTTGCAGCACGGTTGCCGTATTATTGATTTCAAAAAGAAAGTGGACAGTGGCATGGGTGGGTGATACACGGGTTTGGTTGTTTGAGAAAAAGAAGTTACAGCAGATTACCAGAGATCATACCGTTGTCCGGAAGTTATTGGACTGGGGTGTTATCACGGAAGAGGAAGCGAAAAACCATCCGGACCGGCATAAAGTTACCAGAGCGATTGGAATTGGAAAAGAACATCCTGAGATCGGTATCCAGACCGGAGTATGGAATTCGGATCAGGTTTTTCTTCTTGGTACGGATGGAATGGCCTATCGTGATGAACCGGAAATCCTGTCGAACATAATCATCAACACGGTCAATCCGGATCAGATTGTCGATGAGCTGGCCTATGCCAGTCTTCAAATCCGTGGTAGTGATAACTTTACTATTGCGGTGGTTGGACGATCCTTGGAAAATCGTTTTATCGAAAATGCTGTGCAAAAAAGCCGGGAGATATGGAACCGCCGTTTAAAATTAAGCGGTCTGCTTCAACCTGTTCGTACTTAATCGATTTTTCTGATTCCATCAGAAGGTCTGAAAACCTTCTTTTGTTGATGAGCTTGATATGGTGAGCCAATTTGAGATGTGTATTTACAGAGAAAAAGAAGAAATTTTACGTTTTTTTCAGAATCAGAATGTCAAATATCTGGAGCGGACAAGAATCGGGTGGGTGCCTCTTCTGGGAATGAACCTGGAGAACACGCCGTATTATATTGAAAATAAAATATTGTTTCAGGAGCTTTCTCGTCGTTATCAAGAGGATCTCGAAAAAAACAACATGGCACCCATTTATATCAAGCAGGTAAATCAAAAACTTGGCGTAGGCGTTTTTGCTGCAGAAGAAATTCCAAAAGACGCATTTATCGGGGAATATGCCGGTGTTGTTCAGGTGCCGGCCTCCAATGCGGGAAGAAAGATGGGGAACGGGGGATATGAATCCGATTTTTCATGGTATTATCTAGACCAGATTGAGGGCGCACCTGAACTTGAGATCAACGGGCGGCTGGAAGGCAATGAGATGCGGTTTGTCAATCACAGTGAAAATTTCAATGTGGATGTCGAACATACGCTCTTTCTCGGGCACTGGGTTATTTTTTTCAAGGCTGCAAGGACAATTCAGAAAGATGAGCAGCTGTTAATCAGTTATGGGGAAAAGTATTGGGACAATGATCTTCGAGAAATTTTGGATATCTGATTCAATTTTGCGATCAAGATGGCATGATTCCTAAACCCAGACTTCTGTGTCCGCCCTTTGCAGACCATATACGTTGTCAACATGAAATCAAGTCGGAATCATGCCGGAAGATTACAAGCGTTTTCATTGTAAGGGAATTCGGCCTTGTTTCATTCCGGGAAAATGAGGACAGGTTTTGAGACAAGCCATACATTCGATCCCGTAATGGGCAAAGAAATTCAGTGTTACTACTTCCATAAAATGAGTCATCCGGGCACTCCTGGCGATCAGCCATTTCATTGGACGAAGAAGTTTTTTAGGCGGCATGAGCACATGTTCCAGACAATGAGCCATGCACCGCAGCTTATGGATGCTGCCGGCGTCCAAGGCCTTAACTGGGCAGTTTTTTGCGCACTTGTCGCAACCGTCCGGACAAATTTTTGAAAAATCCGGTTTATCGGTTACAGGCAATTCCAGTGTGGTGATAATCCCTCCTAGTCTCAATACATTGCCGTAAAGGGGGTGAATCAGCAATGTGTTCTTGCCGAGTTTTCCCAGCCCGGCCTCCGCTGCTGCGTGTTTTAAACTGATAAGGCCTTTGGGTTCTCCTTCATGAAACCGTATGGGACTGTAGGAAGGAATCGGAAGGGAAGGATATCCCGCTGTTTCCAGAAGAAGGCAGATTTGAATAGCCGCCTCATCCATGGCATGGTAGTAGGTGCTGAATGCATTTACATAAAACATGTTGTGTGCCTCCGGCGGGGCTGAAAAGACGGAAACAGGCAGGGGTTTTGCAAATATCAATACACTCTTTGCATCCCCAAGATAATCAGCCGGCCTGAATCCCATCGGGGCTTTGTGATTCAAGCTCTCTGCCGAGGCTGCGCCCATCAAAGGAATATGTTTTTGATTCAAAAGTGTTTTTATTTGATCCATCAGATTTTGGTGCATGCTGCTTCCTTTCCGGATTCGCGGATCCGTTTGACATTTCGATTCATGATGTGTCGAACCACATGTTTGAACATGGGTCTGCGTACTCCCCTCAGATTGGCGCCATGTTGCCGGTAAAAAACATCCGGTGAATCATACAGGCCAAGATCCAATACAATGCTTTGATTTTGAATATACGTATGATCGCCTTGCCAGTTTATGGGCGGATTTTGCAGGTTTTTGGCTGCCACGCCAAATCCGCAGAACGGCCCTTTAATACTTTGAAATCGGTGCTGGAGGCTTTGAAGATAAGATTTATCCAGGATGAACCCCTCCAGATTTATCCAGCGGTTTTGAAAATAAATTTCCGTCCAACTGTGGATAATATGCCTTGGGGCCATCATATACAAAAGTCCGTTGATCACCCCTTGTTGAACGGATTTGTCCACCATGAAGCCATGAAACCGACAGGGGATTTCAAGCTTTCGGAAAAGCGCCATGGAAAGCGAAGTCTTGGTATTACATTGCCCATATCCGTCCCCTAGTATCCGGGATGCATGAATATCGTCTGATTCGTTATATCCAAAAGCAATTTCGTTTTGAATGAAATCATATACTGCCTGAATTTTATTGAAAGGGTCCAGTCCCTTCCAGCCACGGCTGTCCAAAAGCCGGTTGAATACGGGTTGATTGAAATCCAGAATTTCCGTTTCCTGTAGATATGTCATCATTTTTATATGCCCTCCTGATTGTTTTTGCTTATTCTTATCAGGACGGACAGGAAATGGCTTGAATAAACCGGTCATTTTTTAAGATATCGGAGGGTGAAAAACCAAACATCAGGCGGAAGGTTCGGCTGAGATGGGCGGAATCGGCAAATCCGGAAGCATGGGCTGCCTCGGTCAAAGAAATTCCGGATATTATATGTTTTACAGCTTCGATCAGTCTCAACCAGCGTAAATATGGCCGTATGGGGATGCCGATATTGTTTTTAAAAAGATGAATCAGGCGTGTTTCAGAAATGGCGAGTTCCGCTGCCAGCGCCTTGGTGGAAATTTTTTTGGTTTCCATTTCCTGCATCAAAATCAGGGCCTTCTGAATCCGGGAATCATTAACAACGGGCTCAATTTTTACAAACCCCAGGGTTGACAGGATATGAGTACTGATTTTTTTTGCCATATCGCAGGTCAACTGTCCGTCACCAGCCAAGCGTGTCAATTGATCCATCTGGAGAGGATCCATAAGTGATTCAAGGCAGGCTAATGGTGATTTCACATTATATATGCTGCTCAGATGGCGGCCTTCGGTTGATTCAGGTTCGATTAGCAGCAGAATGTTCCGGCCTTCATCGCTTTGGAACTGGTGAAATGTGTCCGAAGCGATGATGTACGTGTGATATAAGCCGGACTTGGATTCATGGATCAATAGAAACGGTTTATCAAGGGCGATGCACAGTTGGATGGCATGATGCCGGTGAGTGCTGTTGTCCCTTAGGTTTCCGATGAATAACGCGATCCCGTTCCATAAAAATAGTTGCGAATAGTCGATCATTGAGGAATAAAGTCAACCGCTCTAGCTTCTACCATAGTAATGGCTTCTTCCGGACAGGTTATTTTGCAAAGCCCGCAGCCAAGGCATTTATCCGCGATGACCTGCATGACCGAACCATTGGCCGGAGTGTCTTTTGTTTCAATAGCACTGAAATAACATCGATCCTGGCAGGTTCCACAGGCTGAACACTGATCCGGATCAATGCTTGCCTGAAATCGGCTCGGGTCACAAATTTTCAGCCCTTCTGTGATGATCAAAGGGAGTGCCTGGCAACAGTCGCTGCAGCAGTTGCAAATAAAGTGGCCCACATGTGCCTTGTTCATGGTCACGTGAACAAGGCCTTTTTCTTCACATTCCCGAAGAATTTTCAAGGCCTCTTCCTTGGTGACTTCACGGCCGGACCCCCGGTCAATGGAGTATTTTGCAGCATTGTTTACCTGGAGGCATACTTCAAGAGGCATATCGCATTTGTGGGCAATAACGCGACAGGTGCATTTGGTTACAGCCACGGTATCTGCAGATTCAATGATTTTGTTTACGCTGTCGGTGTCCAGCACCTGCTGTTTTCCGGAATCAATGGACTCCTGCACAGGTATAACCCTTGTAAATGGTTTGGGGAAAAATTGCTCGGCAAGCCGGGCAAAGCCAGGCCATTCTTCTTCCATAAACCGCTGCCATAAGTCATGGTATTCTCGGGATGCTTCCGCCCAAAGGATGGTGGCGTCATGAAACTGGATCATGTCTCGGCACATTTTGTATCCGACGACACCCCCTTTGAATGATTTAAAGGCAAGGCCTTTATGATAAAGGGTTTTACAAAGAGACTCAACCTTGTCAAGCGGATGATTGGTTTTTTCTGCCAATTGCTCCGGCGTGCCGGGCATGGCCATAAGAAGCTCAGCCTCTTCCGCATTGGTGATCATTTCAAAAAGTTTGGGGATGATTTTTGATCCGGTCAGCATGATTTTATCCGTCATTTTTTCGTAAATGGTCTTGCTCATTTCATCCTCCTTGGGCAATTGGATTCCGTGGATCTGACTACACGCTTATCTTCTTGATATTGTTGATCAAGAACCTTACATCATCTTTGATTAATACACAAGCGTTTTGACAAAATATTTACAAACTCATTCGTTGACTTTATTAAAATTGCATAATAGAAAAGAATGCGAGGAGAATATAAATGAAACACAATAAAATGACTATTGGTATGGCTGAATTTTGTAAAAAATCGTGTCCGGTCTGCACCAGGGGTAGAGAAAAAGGGAAGGGTATTTTATATCAGATGGTGAGACTGGAAGAAGATCTGTGTCCTGCGTGCAGGTCCTACCGAAAAGTGTATGGAAAATATGCGCATGAAAAATAGTCATTGTTGTTTTTGGCGTCCGACATCATTTTATCGGCATTAACCTTTTATTCGTTACCGGAGTATTTTGTCATGTCTTGCATATATCCCATAGGCGGGGGCAAGGGGGGCATTGGTAAAAGCTTTATTGCAGCTAATTTAGGCGTTTTACTTGCCAGGCAGGGGAATCAGGTCGTACTGGTTGATTTAGATCTTGGAGGAGCAAATCTTCATACCTTTACGGGGATGACCAATGTTAAAATCGGGATGGAAGCTTTTTTAAATAAATCCGTTAAAAAATTAAACGAAGTGGTTGTTCCGACAAACATTCATAATCTTTCCATTATCAGTTCAGTGAACTGCTCCATGGAGATTGCAAATTTATCTGCCGCTCAAAAGAATAAGGTTATCAATGCTCTGGTGAAACTTCCCTATGAATATGTATTGTTGGATCTGGGAGCAGGGACGAATTATAACACGCTTGATTTTTTTCTGTCTTCTTATGAAGGGATCATCACCTTGACTCCGGAGCCTACCTCTGTTGAAAATGCATTCAAATTCATTAAGGCGCTTTATTTCAGAAAGGTGAAGCAGGTTCTCGGCCAGAATGATTTCAAATTATATTCTCAGCATGTTGAAATGAATTCAAATGCTCTTGAGGTTACATCGCAGGTGATCGATTCCGTAATGGAAAAAGATCCGGAGAAGGGAAAAATCCTTCTTGAGGAACTACAGAAATTCAAGTTTAAATTTATCATCAATCAATTTCGAAAGACAGCTGGAATCAAGCTGGGTGAAAAAATTGAGAAGGTGTGCAATAAACATTTTTATTCTGAATTTCAGTTTTTGGGAAATGTGTGCTATGATGAACGAGTTCATGATTCCATTTTTTCAAAAAATATTTTTGTTAACAAATACTCATATTCCGTTAGTGCGGTTGACCTGAGTCATATCGTCATCAAGTTACAGGGAAATAGAGAAGCCTCTTCGCTGCAGACCTTAGGCAGTTATGAACGACTATAAGAAAATGAATTATTACGAAGTTCTTGAGGTTCCGGTCAATGCCTCTTTTTTCGAGATCAGGCATGCATACAAGGAGGCGCTTTCCATATACGGGGAAGATTCCTTGAGTACATATTCCTTGTTTTCCGAAGCAGAGAGAGAAACGCTGCTCAAAAAGATTGAGGAAGCATTTCAAACGTTAATGGATGAGAAAAAACGATCGGAGTACAATAATCAGCTTGTTCGGGATGGTGAGGTTGATCCTGATGATCTGTTTCGGGATTACAGTAAAAACTCTATCCCGATTTTTTTAGCCCACAATGCAGTAGATAAAAACTCTTTTTTCAAGAAAGTGAAAAAAAAAGTCGGGGAGAGCAGTATCCAGAAGCTTTCCAGGGAAATTTTGGAAACAGAACTGATCTCGGGCCAGGATTTGAAAAACCTGAGACAAGCAATCGGAATTAAACTGGAGGATATCTTTGAGGTTGCTCGAATCAGCATATCGATTTTGAAAGCGATCGAGAATGATGACTTTCAAAATCTGCCATCCCTGATTTATCTTCGAAATTTTTTAAAGTCATATGCTGAAATTCTTCATCTTGATCCGGAAAAAGTGGCTGACAGCTATATCATAAACATTTCTCTTCTGCAAAAATAGAAATGGGCCATGGTGAAACCAAAGGGAAATATCATTTTTTTTTGCCTTATACTGGGATTCATTTCTTTGTGTACAGGGTGTGCTCATGGCCCGGCAAGACACCACACTCTTGGGTATTACAAATATGCCGGGGCTGAGTTTACAAAACGATCCTCTTTGCCTGTTATTCCCCTTGCGTTGATAACAGGTCTTGCAACAGACGCTGTATTGATTGTTGCAGATACAGCAATCACTCCAGTCGCAGCATGGATCATTCCCGGAGTGATCGTGAAGGTCAGTCCGGATGAAGAAACCAACAATATGGCAAACCTGCTGATTCCGACTTATCCTTTAACTCTTGCCAATATCGGTGCAATGGGATTGGGATCAGGTACAAAAGAAGAGTATGAAGAGATTTTTGGCTATGAATCTTCTCTGTTTCAGGCCGGGCTGTCGGATCGTTCTGACGGAAAGCAGGAATCCCCTTGAGATGTTTTTTAAATTGATAATTTGAAAGTAACAGGGTAAGTTTAGACATATCTGCCTCTGCCTTCTTTCAAGGCTCGTATGTTATCAATAAAAAGGGTTGTTACTGTTTTTAGAATCTTTACAGGATGTAAACAATTTTAACAGTTTTTTTGCTGTAGTCTGGCCATAATATTATTATCATATTGATATAAAGGTTGATTTAAGTCATTCCCTGATTGGCATCGGTATTGCTGTTTCTGAATTCGTATTTTTATCGTAAAAATATAGATGCCATCGGGAAATTGGAATGGAAAACAAATCATTTAACAGGAGGGTAGTATGTCCAAGAGCAGCGGTAAACAAACCATGAAACAGAAAAAAGTAACTTTCAAATTTGTAGCGCCGGATGCTGAAAATGTATCCGTAGTCGGAAATTTTAATGATTGGGACAAATCCAAACATCCAATGAAAAATGAGGGTAACGGTGTCTGGTCAAAAACAGTAACCCTTGGTTATGGAGTCCACCAGTACAAATTTCTGGCAGATGACAAATGGGTTGAAGATCCGAATAATGAAAAACTGGCTCCCAATGATTTTGGAACCCTGAACAACATCATTGATGTGAAGTGATCGGGTTTTGTTCATTCATTTTTTTTTCTATCCGGAAGTGAATTTCTATAAATAGTGGTTAGAAAAATTTGAAAAACTATTTTTGAAGGGAGAGTATTGTCAAAAAATTTAATCCGCATCTTTTATTTACAGGAAAAGCCGGAGTTGGAATGGATTTGATAAAAAGTCTATATATTTCATAATGCTACATATTGATTCTTGAAAACTGAAATTCGTCATTTTTTTACGAATCGAATAGGTTCCAGAGCTTTGTTATGAATCATAATTCAAAAAATCCACGTGTGCTTATTGTTACTCCTGAGGTGAGTTATATTCCGGACGAAATGGGTACTCGTTCAAATTGCCGAAGGGCAAGGGCCGGTGGGTTGGGTGATATGTCCGCAGCTTTGATTCATACACTCTATTACAAGGGTGTAGATATCCATTTGGCCCTTCCGGATTATCGCACAATATTTAACATTCAGGAGTCACAGAATACAAAAAAAAAATTGAATTTTATTCGTCAAAAAGACTCCCTTGAGAGAATACACCTAGCAAAGGATAGTGCCTTTTTTCATGTTGATCGTGTATATTCAGGATCTGACCATGAAATTATCAGCATGTCCCTTGCTTTTCAAAGAGAGGTTATTAAGCATATTGTTCCTGAAATAAAGCCGGATTTGATTCATTGCAATGACTGGATGACGAGTCTTATACCGGCGATGGCCCGTGAACTGAAAATTCCATGCTTGTTTTCAATCCATAATATTCATACCGTACACACCCTTCTTTCTCGCCTTGAAGATAGCGGTTTGGATAGTAAGGTTTTTTGGCGCAATCTGTATTACAGCAGTTATCCGGGGGATTATAAGGAAACCAGAGACAAAATACCTCTTGATTATCTCGTAAGCGGAATCTTTGCAGCCCATTTTGTGAATACGGTTAGTCCCACATTTTTAGAGGAAATCATAACACGGCAGCATGATGTTGTCAGCGAAGCGTTGATGCGGGAACTATCCAATAAAAAGGCAGAGGGTTGTGCAGAAGGGATTTTGAATGCACCGGATCCTTCATATGGCACGGAAAAGGATAGATCTCTTATTCGTGGATATTCTCCGGAAAGCCATTTGGATGGCAAGAAAAGCAACAAATTATATCTTCAGAAAGAATTGGGACTGATAATCGATCCAGGTGCCCCATTATTCTTCTGGCCGTCAAGGCTGGATCCAATCCAGAAGGGGTGTGAGCTTTTATCAGGAATTCTTTACAATCTTGTCTCCCGTTATTGGGATGAGAATCTGGAAATCGTTTTTGTAGCCGATGGCCCATATCAGAAATATTTTAAGGAGATTGTCCGGTTTCATGACCTTTCGAGCAGGGTGGCGGTCTGCGATTTTAATGAACAATTGTCTCGTATTGCTTATGCAGGGTCTGATTTCATATTGATGCCTTCCCGGTATGAGCCCTGCGGTTTATCGCAGATGATCGGATCAATATATGGCTCTTTGCCGGTTGCCCGGGAAACAGGTGGGATACGTGACACAATTTCTCAACTGGATGTTGCGAACAGCAGGGGAAATGGTTTTTTGTTTAAACCATATGATCCGGATAGTCTATCATGGGCGATTGATCAGGGCATGAATTTTTTTCAATTGCCTATTGCCGTAAAAAACCGCCAGATCAGCCGAATCATGAGGGAAAGCAAAGAGCGGTTTTGCTATGAAAAGACAGCCGGCCAATATATGTCCTTATATGAAAAGATGTTGAACCGGCCCCTTGTTTGCCAGGAAAACAATCCATTACCATCTCATCACACCAGTGTCGTATTTAATTGAAAGGGTAATTCTGGCACGATAAGCGACAACTTTCCCGTTTTCAATTTTCATATCAAGTTTGGTTACCTCGGCAACCCTCAAATTAATCAATGTATTGCTGGCTGTTTCAACTGCATTGGCAGCAGCTTCTTCCCATGAGTTTTTGCTTGTTCCGACAAGTTCGATGATTTTATAAACGCTATCGTTCATAGTTCCCCCTTATGGAAAATTTTTTTTTGGCAGCATGTTTCGACAGTATAAAATGATTTGCATACAATTGATTGTAACAGAAAAAGTAGCGGATATGCATGGTTTTGTAAATGAAAAAATCGATTCCCCTTTCAACTAAATTACATCGCTACTGATTTATGATATTTTTTTCATATGTTCCATATAGTTTTCATGAGTCGGTATTTTGCCGGAGATTGCACATACAGCACCCAGCTCTGCAGACCCGAGGAATACGTTGGTGTTATCTCCCATCCGGTTGGGAAAATTTCGGGTGGAGGTGGAAAAGGCTGTGGAATAGTCAGGAATACGAGCTTGGTTACCCATACACAGGGAGCATCCGGGGATTTCTAATCTGGCACCGGCTTTTTGAAATATTTCCCAAATTCCTTCTTTTTGTAATTGATTTCTGTCCATCTGTGTGGGCGGAGTGATCCACAGGCGAGTCGGAAGATCTGTTTTCCCTTTCAAGAGTTGACCGACAGTACGAAAATGTCCAATATTGGTCATGCAGGACCCGATAAAAACATCATCGATTTTTTTGCCGGCAACGGTAGAAAGAAGTCGAACATCATCGGGGTCATTAGGACATGCGAGAATAGGCTCTTTCAGGGAATCCAGATTGATGTGAAGGGTTTCAGAAAAATCAGCATATGGATCTCTGGATAAAAGCACTGGGTTTTCAAGCCATTTTTTCATGGCGGTGATGCGTCTTAAAATACTTGTTTTGTGATCATACCCATCCTCTATCATCTGCTCCAGAAGGGCCACATTGGTTTTCAGATAACGGATAACCGGTTCTGGTTGTAACCGGATTGAGCATGCTGCTGCTGAGCGTTCTGCCGATGCATTGGTCAGCTCAAAGGCTTGCTCTACAGAAAGATTTTCCAATCCCTCGATTTCAAGGATATGTCCGGAGAAAAGGTTTTTTTTCCCTTCTTTTTCAACGGTCAGACCTTTGTTTTGAATTGCAGTGAACGGGATAAAATTGACCAGGTCTCGTAAGGTGATACCGGGTTGTATTTTTCCTGAAAATTGAACAAGAACAGATTTTGGCATATCCAGGGGCATTATGCCCATTGCCGCAGCAAAGGCGACAAGGCCCGAGCCTGCTGGAAAACTGATGCCTATCGGGAACCGGGTGTGGGAATCTCCGCCGGTTCCAACCGTATCCGGCAAGATCATTCGATTAAGCCAGGAGTGAATTACACCGTCACCGGGTTTTAGCACTATGCCCCCACGATCGGAGAAAAAGGCAGGCATGGTGCGATGCATTTCAATATCAACTGTTTTTGGATAGGCGGCTGTATGACAGAAGGATTGCATGACAAGATCTGCTGAAAAAGAGAGGCAGGCCAGTTCAGTGAGTTCATCCCGAGTCATTGGGCCGGTTGTATCCTGGGACCCGACAGTTGCGATCTTTGGTTCACAATAGGTTCCAGGCCGTATGCCGTCTGTTCCACAGGCTCTTCCCACAATTTTTTGGGCAAGGGTAAATCCTTTTCCCGTATTTTCCGGAGTAAACGGTTTTCGAAAAGCTTTTGAAGTTGAAAGACCTAAAGCAGATCTGGCTTTTTCAGTAAGGGAACGACCAATGATGAGCGGTATTCTGCCCCCTGCCCGGATTTCATCCAGAAGAACCTCTGTTTTCAGGCTGAATTGTGAGACAGTCTTGCCGGTTTCGGTGTTGAGAATCTTACCATCATAAGGATAAATCTCGATGGTATTTCCATTCTGTATCTTGCTGACATCACACTCGATTGGAAGGGCGCCTGCATCTTCCAGAGTGTTAAAAAAAATCGGGGCAATTTTGCCTCCCAGAACAATTCCTCCTCTACGCTTATTGGGAATAAAGGGGATATCTTCGCCAATATGCCAAATAACAGAATTGGTAGCGGATTTGCGGGAGGAACCCGTTCCCACCACATCTCCTACAAAAACAAGTGAATTTCCTTTGGCTTTTAGTTTGCTAATAATTTCAAGAGGGGTTTTTATCCGGTTTTTCAGAATTGTTGTTGCATGCAGCGGAATATCCGGCCGACTCCAAGCTTCACCTGCCGGAGAGAGGTCATCTGTATTGATTTCTCCATCGATCTTAAAAACTGTGAGTGTGATTTTTTGGGGCAATTCAGGTTTATTTGTAAACCATTCTGCAGCAGCCCAGGAGTCAATTACCTGTTTCGCAGAAGGATTGGTTTTTGATTTTTCGAAAATCTCTGAAAATGTATCAAAAATAAGCAGGGTATGGGAAAGGGCTTGCGCGGCAGGGTGTGCGAGATCTTCTGTATCGAGCAGATCAATCAAAGGCCGGACGTTATAACCACCCAGCATGGTACCGAGAAGGGTCACGGCTTTTTTTTTATCCAGGCCGCACACCTGCTTTTCTCCGTACGCAATGGCACGTAAAAAGTCGGTTTTTACGGAAGCTGCCGGATCGACGCCCGGTGGCACCCGGTGAGTTAGGAGATCCAGGTAAAAAACGTTTTCTGGAGTATCCGAATCTGTCAGCGCTTTGGTAATATACTTTACCTGGTTTGAATTCAGTGGTTTTGGAGGGATATCCTGTTTTGCCCGTTCCTTTTCATGGTTACGGTATTCAGCAATCATTCTGTTTGCTCCCTTTGGATTATGGAATGAGGAAAAAAAAGGCCCGCTCCTTTACAAGAGCAGGCCTTTGTTCGATACTATCAGATTGGCTTAGAGCCGAAAACCATTATTGATTATTCTACTGTTGACTCATAGTATTTGATCAGAATCTCTGCAACTTCCGGTCGAGAAAACTCTTTTGGCGGTTTGATACCCTTGCCCAGCATTTCACGAACCTTGGTTCCGGAAAGAAGAACAAAGTCATCTTTTGAATGGTCTGTAACCCGGTTCATCATGACCACCTTATTTAGTTTTTTGGAATAGGCGGTGTGATCTGCTCTGTAAATATCGATCAGAAGGTCTTTTTTGGAAATATTGTCAAAAATGGTTTGAGCATCAAATGGACCATAGTAATCGCCAACGCCGGCATGGTCGCGGCCAACGATCAGATGTGTACAACCGGTGTTCTGGCGGAAAATGGCGTGAAGAACCGCTTCACGGGGTCCTGCATACAGCATGTCAAAACCGTACCCGGTAACAAGCACGGTGTTGGGTTCAAAATAAAGTTCAACCATCTTGCGGATACAGGCATCCCGAACATCAGCAGGAATATCGCCTTTTTTCAGTTTTCCAAGCAGCATGTGGATCAGGATACCATCCGCTTTTAATTCATTGTATGCCATGCGGCAAAGTTCTTCATGGGCCAGATGCATCGGGTTACGGGTCTGGAAGGCAACCACTTTTTCCCAGCCCAGTTTGCCCATTTCTTCACGAAGCTGAACTGCGGTTCTGAAGGTATCGGCAAATTCTTTGTCAAAATAGGAAAAGTTCAGAACCTGAATCGGGCCGGAGATGACGGTTTTACCAACGGTATTGAAGGTTTTTACACCCACATGCTCCATATCATCTGTAGCATATACCGCTTTGGTGATGGTTTTCATCTGTTCGTCAGTAAAGGTCTCGATGGCTTGAACATCCTGAATCGCGATCACTGGGTTACCAGCAACATTGGGGTCCTTAAGTGCGATTCTCTTGGCGCCTTTTATGGCGGAGGCGTCTTCGACCATGTTCAGTACCGGTGTAGGCCAGAACAGGCCGCTGGTGGTCCTCATCTCTTTTGCAACGCTCATAGCATCGGCAACATTCATGTAACCGGTAAGGGGATTAAAGTAACCACCTGCCAGCATTACAGCGTTTCCTGCTGCTGCTGAACTGATAAGGATTGATGGAAGGCTCTTTGCCTCTTGGATCAGCTTTTCACGTTTGGCGGCATCGGCAACATACAGCGGATTTAGTTTGTCGGAACCATGCGGTTTAATCATAATTTTCTCCTTTTGTGCATTTCTTTTATAGCTTTCTCTCTTTAGTCTTTAAAGGGAACTCCCTTTCCAATATTCATCAACATGTAAAAAGGCTTACCAGTGTAACTTCAGCGCAATGATTTCCGTTAAGGACGTTTTGATGTCTCAACGCAATCAGAACATGATACGCCTTATTATAAAAAAGTGATAATTATCAATTGTTTTTTTCTATGTCAAGATGATAATATTGATTATTGAGGATGCTGCCTGAATGCTTTATTATATGCACTATGAAAAAAAAGAAAACAGGAATTCAACAAGGAGATCAATTTCATGGAACAGCCGGAAAGAAAGTTTTATTTAAAGGAATTTAAAGCCATCAGCCATGCAATTTCAACTTATGAGGATTTGAATCTGTTGATTAAACATCTTACAGAAGGAACAACAAAAACGTTTGATGCCAAAGGGTGCTGTATTATGCTCTTGGATGAAAAGGAGAAACAGCTTTTCACGGTAAGCAGTTTTGGTATCAGTGATGAATATCTTCAAAAGGGCCCTGTATTTGTGGATGAAAAATATTCTGCAATCGTTACCGGAAAACCGGTTTTTATCAAGGATATGCAGAAAGATAAGATCATTCAGTATCCGGAAGCGGCCAAGGCAGAAGGGATCGTTTCCATGTTGTCCGTACCCATAAAATATCGAAAAGTAGTATTGGGTGTCATTCGGATTTATATGGGAGAATCAAGAGCGATCCATGAGGAAGATATTGATTCTCTGCGTGTTATCGGTGTGAATCTGGGGCTTGTTATTGAGATTAATGGCCTTAAAAATTTTCTTGAAAGGGTAAAGTTAGCAATGGATTCCCTTCCTCTGCGGGTGATTCAGGAGCAATGATGGCGAATCGGGTTTTTACAGATACCACAGATATTTTTGTCATTGATTATGGGGATATTATCCAGGTCGACGGTAAAAATTTTCTAGTAAAGGGTCACGAGCGGGAGGAGCGGTTCGGGCTTGATGAACCCAAATTCTGGGTTAAGAAGGTGGTTGACCTGGATACGGAAGAGCGGAAGATTATCAAATTATCCTTCTTTGAAACCTTTGAAACAAATATCGGAGAGATCAGAATACAGTGTTTTCGGCATCCTGAAAAAGAGGCCGCAGTATTAGATCTTGTAAAAGATCATCCTCATTTTATGCATGGAGCTTCATATCATGATGAAAAAGGAAATAATGTAAGGGTACTGGACATTGTTAAGGGGAAAAATTTGTTTCTATATATCGAGTCTCTTGAAATGGAGCATGAGCACTACTTTTTCGAACTGCTGCCGGGAATACTGAAAAACCTGATTCCTGCACTTCATGCCTTACACTATCTACATATAAACGGATTTACGCACGGAGATGTAAGAAACGATCATATCATCATAGAACAGGGAACAGGCAACTATGTTTGGATCGATTTTGACTATGACCATAAGCTGGTGGAAAATCCGTTCAGTCTGGATATCATGGGTGTGGGGAATCTCCTGCTGTATACGATCGGAAAAGGTTTCTATAACATGAATCAGAAAGATAAGGGTGAGCTGATATATAAGGAGCTGCAAGGAATTGCAAAGCCAGAGGATTTTTCGATTCTTCACAAATGGCGATTTATGAATCTGAAGAAATTATATCCTTATATACCAAATGATTTAAATAATATTCTATCGCACTTTACCTCTGGTGCGGAAATTTTTTATGAGTCTGTCAATGAAATAATTGAAGATTTGAATGAATGCATGAACTTAAAAACATTCTAACATGGGGGCCATTTTGGAAACGAAAGAAAAAAAAGTACTTGTGGCACTTAATGATTCGATGAGTTCAAAGGCTGTGATCGAATTTATCATTCGGATGCCGTTAAACCCTGAAACATGGCGTATTTATTTATTGCATATTCTGCGAAAATCATCTGCCAGTGAAGAGTTGATGGGTCGAAAATTTGCTGCAGAACAACCGGACAGGATGCATGAAATGCTGAAAAAGGCAAAAGCAACCCTGATTCAAAATGGTTTTCGCGAAGACAAGATTGATATTCAGATTGCAGAGCATGAATATCCAACGATTACAGATGGCATTCTCGATCAACACCAAAAACAGAAGTATGACATGGTGGTGATAGGTCGGAAAAGTATGTCCAAGGCTGAGGAATTTGTTTTGGGCGACATCAGTATTAAACTGATCCGGCTACTGAAAGGGACGGCTGTTCTGGTTGTAACATCTTGAGCTTGAAACAGAGCTCATTCTTCCCCAGATGATCAATATATTCAGGTGAGGATTTTGAACGATGGACTTTTCTTGGGTTACGCTCTTCTGTGCTGTTGTAATGATCCTTTATAGTATCGCTGCAAAAAAGGCAGAGAATCTTCCGAAAATTCCCTTTACACTTTTTATCACCTTTTTTTTATTGCGGTTTTCCATTCAAATTCTGGAAGGCTATGAATGGAGTAATGGATGGATCCGGTATGCAGGTATTACAGCCGATATTATTTTATCATGGGCTGTGGCACGTTTTGTTTTTTGGTTTTTGATTGAGGTTCTTGCCAGATTTCGAACAAAGCAGGATATAATTCCGAAAATTACCCGTGATTTTCTTTTGTTTTTAACATTTGCAATTTTATTTTTCGTGGTTCTTCGTGTCCGAAGCGATATCAATCTGGCCAGTTTGCTGACAACATCAGCGCTTCTTACGGTGGTTATCGGTCTTGCTGCACAGGCAACGCTCAGCAACCTGTTTTCCGGCCTGATTATCCAGGCGGAGAGACCGTTTTCCATCGGTGACTGGATTCGGTTTGAAGAGTATGAAGGTACGGTAATCGGAATTTCCTGGAAATCCACCCAGATCCTGACCCGGGAAAGAATACTGGTTTATATTCCCAACTCTGTCCTTGCATCCAGCACGTTCAGTAATTATTCCAGACCCAACCGGAAGAAGATCGCCAGCCTGATGATTGGCCTTGACTACAGCGTCCCTCCAAACAAGGTGAGAAAGGTCATTACTCAAGTCTTGGAGCAGAATTCTAAAGTATTGAACCAACCGAAAGCCAATATCCGGTTGATTCAATTCTCCGATTTTTCCATTCAATATGAAATTCGTTTCTGGCATAATAACTATTCCTTTGAACCTCAGCTTAAATCGGAAATTAACAACCAGCTCTGGTATGCCTTGAGAAGGAATCATATCCGCATCCCATATCCGGTTCGTGATATTCAACATGCTCACATTGAACGGGAATTTAATAAAGAGAATCAAAATGCAATGAAAGAGGAAATACAAAAAATGTTTGAAAGCATTCCGATTTTATCACCTCTTTCCGATGCGGACCGGGCAGATCTGACTAAAAAAGTGTATATTGAAACCTATGGAGAGGGCGAGTTTGTTGTTCAGGAAGGAGAAGAGGGTGATTCCATGTATATCGTTCTTTCCGGTTCGTGTGAGGCCACTCGAAGCGGTCACCGGCAGCAGGCAATGATATTATCCAGGTTTAACAAAGGAGAATTTTTTGGTGAAATCAGCCTTTTGACCGGTGAAAAACGCAGCGCGACCATTCAGGCTACCGAAGATACATCCTTGATTGTTGTAGATAAAAACGCATTTTCCACCGTGATCAATTCCAATACGGTGATTTCTGAACAGATCGGGAAAGCGGTTATAGAGCGACAGAAGAAGGATGCGATGAATTTTGAAGAGTCAGTTGAGATGGGAACAGATTCTCAGAAATTGATCCAAAAGATCAAACTGTTCTTTGGTGTTTAGTTGAATGCTGAATAAAATAAAAACGGGAAGGCTATTCAGCCTTCCCGTTTTTTATAATAATTACAATACAGTGCTTTTCTATGCGGTCGCTGTCTTTTTATCTCTTTCCGCCCATTCGTCATAGGCAAGAGCAACCGTTCTGTAAACCAGATGAGCCAGTTTGGAGAACGGCAGGAATGCGAACAGGTTGAATACAAAAATCAGGTGAATGAAGTACAGTGCGTAAGATAGAAATGCTGCATCCGCAAGGCGGGTCATTTCGGTCAGCATTCCGGTTACACCCAGTCCAAGAACCAGACCTAACAGGTACCAGTCCTTGTAACTGCTGACCTGATTGGTTTTGGCCATTCTTTCCTTGATCATTAAAAGTGAACCGATCACAAGTGCAACTCCACCAATGTTCGCGAGCCATTTTACCGGATTCAATTGAGAGTACGGTCCATGGATCTGGAAAACATAGAGCACAACAAAGAAAATGTTGGTAACGATAAAAAGAGCAATAAATGAAAACAGCACCATCATATGGGATGTGGAGCGTTCTCTGTTTTCCGTGCATTCTGAAAATTTTTTATGTTTCAGAATGTTTGGAATAATGGCAATCAGTGCCTGAATAAATTCCTTAGGATCAATGGTTTCTTTTTTGGTTTTGCCGGAAACAAGCGCATTTTCATGGATGTCTGCGATAAATCGTTTTAATCCAAGAGCAAAAACAGCAACAACAAAACCTGCCAGAGGGACAAAAATCAAATCCACCAGCCATGTGGAAAAGAAATGACTGTGGACAATTTGATCACTGTCCGGAGTAAAATCAAGCAGACCGGTTACAAGGCCAAGAGCAATAAAAATCAACGTGGGGATAGCAAACAGGATCGGCAGTTTTTTCGGATCATTTACCAGATTTCCCATGAATTTTGGTGATGCATACTCCTTTATGGCATACGAACGGATCGCTGCAATCACATCACCGGGTTTTGCATCGCGCGGGCAAAGCGTGGAACAATCACCGCATTGATGGCATAGCCAAATATCATGATTTGCCACCAGCCTGTCTTTCAGCCCCCAGGAGGCGGCAATCATCTCTTTTCTCGGAAACGGTTTGTTATCCGGGGAGATGGGACAGGCCACCGAGCAGGTTGCACATTGGTAACATTTTTTGAGGCTCTCACCTCCCTGATTCATCACTTCTTTAATAAAATTTGAATCAGGTTCAATTAAATATTTATCAGCCATAATAATACCTCCTATTCATGGCATTAAAAAGCGTAAAAGCAAACCGGGTCAATAAAACAGACTCGGCAGGACTAGAATCCCTTAAACGGATTCGGACCAAGGGCTTCAACCTCTTCCACAAACTTGTTGATGATCTGTGGAATTTTGTCATATTCATCAATAGCTACCTGGAACTGAGCAACCCTTTCCACTTCCAGTGCGAGACTGGAGAGAGCGTCACCGATTTTTTTCATTCGGATATCCGCCAGTTCGCTGCCCTTGACAAAGTGACATTGGTAATCATCCCCGTGTTTGCACCCAAGGAGAAATACTCCGTCCATACCCTGTGCCAGAGCGTCCTTGATCCAGATCACATTTACGGAGCCAAGACATCGAACCGGAATCAGCCGGACATCAGCAGAAAAATGTAGTTTGTTCATGCCGGCAATATCAATGGCGGGATAAGCATCATTTTCGCATACCAGGCCGAGAATCCGGAAAGGCGGTTCATCAAAGTCATCTTCAGAGGGTACACCAATGGCTTTTACCTGGGAACCGATGCTGTCGATGTTGTAATCCGCAAAACCGATAATTCTTTCCGGACAGGCACCCATACAGGTACCGCAACGGCGGCAACGACTCGCGTTTGGCTTGGGAGTTCCTTTTTCATCATCATCCAGAGCACCAAACGGGCATTCTTCTGTACAGCGTTTGCATTGAGTACATCTCTGGAAGAAGAAATCCGGGAAGGTCAAATCACCGGATCTTGGATGTACGGCAACACCGCGGTTTGAAGATTCAATACACTGAATTGCTTTCAGGGCTGCGCCAGCGGCATCTTCCATGGATTCATCCATGGTCATGCTGCGACGAATACAGCCTGCGGCATAAATGCCTGTACGCTGTGTTTCATACGGAAAACAGATAAAATTGGAATCTGCATATTGATCAAATAAGGCATTATCACGGAAGCCAGGACCCTGACGGTAGGCAAGATTGATAACCGGATCATCTTTTACTACCGGTACCATACCTGCAGCCAAAACCACCATATCTGCCTTGATCTGGATTTTTTCTCCTAGAAGGGTGTTGTCTGCTTCAACGACAAGTCTGCCGCCATTGTTGGAAACACTTGCGATGGTTCCCTTGGTCAGAAAAATCCCTTCATCCTGTTGAATGGTTTTGTAAAAATTTTCCTGGAGCCCGGGGGTTCGCATATGCTGATAAATTACATATGCCTTTCCATCGCTATAGTCCTCCCGGACATACTTGGCTTGTTTCAATGATACCATACTGGTTACTGCGCCGCAGTAATTAAAATCAGAATCATCTTCTTTGCCAGGACTCTGGATGAATACAACATTTTTCGCTTCTTTCCCATCAGACGGGCGTTTGATTTTTCCTTTTGCCGCGATCTCTTCAAACTGGGCATTGGTCACAACATCCGGTGTGAGGCCGATACCCAGATGTGCATAAGCGTCACCTTCAACTTTATCCGGCCGCCAGCCGGCCGCCAGGATTACAGCGCCGAATTTTTCACCATTTGGATCAAACTGGAGGATGTCTTTTTTCCCCTGATTGTATTCCTTATAAAGTTCAGCAAGCTTCTCAACATCATATTCCTTTCCATTTGCATCCACTTTCATCTCTTTGGGCAATGGGAAAGGTACGTCGAATTCAATCTTTTCATCTGGTTTTTTCAAAGTGACGGTAAAGTTACCAGGCTCACCCGCAATACGGGCAACGACTGTACCGGTTTTTACCGTTATTTTGGGATTGGCTTGAACCGCTCTTATTTTATCTCCGACAATTGGAGAGATCAGGTTTTGAAATGGCCATTCAACCGGAAGCTGCTTGCGAACTTTGGTTGCATATCCGCCTAAAACCGCTTCTTTTTCAACGATGGTAACATCATAACCTGCTGCCGCTGCATCCAGGGCTGAAGACATTCCGGTGATGCCACCACCGATAACCAGAATTTTCCGGGTAAACGCTTCCAATTTATATGCTTCCGGAAGCTTGACCTTTTCCACTCTCGCCATACCCATTTTCAGGTAATCTGCCGCCAGCATCTGAACGCGATCACAATGCGCTGAACTGCCTTTTTGTTCTTCCGTAAGGGCTGGATAGACGGAACGCGGATGAGACCAGACAACCTGCTCTCTCAAATTAACCCGTTCTACAATGCAGCCGTCAAATTTAAAAATGTCAAAGTTGACCCGGCGGGAACAAGCTCCAATAACCATCGTATTGGTACCTTTTTCTGCAATATCTTTCTTGATCAGGCCAATTCCTTCTTTACCGCACAGGAATGGATGAGTCTGGACCGGTAGACCTTCTTCTGCCGGTACACCGCACAAGTCCTTTATATCGAGTGCATCACCGATTCCACAGCCTGTGCAGATATACACACCATATTTTTTATCCATGGTTAACCTCCTACCTCTTCACCAGGGTTTGAATCGCTTTAAGAGCCATACCGGTTGCATTCTGGTTGGATGAGACTACATCTGCCGGCTTATTGGCACAACCTGCTGCAAACATGCCGCCTTTTGAAAAGTCATTCAGAATAAAACCATCTTCCGTGCATTTCAGATCAGCAGGAAGTTTGGTATTTGCTGCAGTGGGTTGCATGCCGGTTGCCAGAACCGCCATATTGACGGTTTGTTTGACTTTTTCCCCGGTAACTGCATTTTCAGCAATAACGGTAATGTTTCCAGTTCCTGCTTCTTCATTAACTTCGGCAACCTTTCCTTTGATCAAAAAAATATTTTTATCTTCTTTTATTTTTTTATAAAATTTTTCATATCGGTTACCTTGAGTTCTCAGATCAATATAGAAGATATAAATTTTTGCCTCTGGATATCGTTCCCGTACATAGGTAGCCTGTTTGAGGGAGGCCATGCAGCAAATATAGGAGCAATACGGCAAGTGGTTTTCATCTCTTGATCCAGCACATTGTACAAAGGCGATGGTTTCCGGTTCCTTGTTATCAGAAGGACGCACAATTTTGCCTTTTGTCGGTCCGTTTGGGGCTGCAAGGCGCTCCATCATCATGTTGGTAATAATGTTTTGGTATTGGCCGAATCCCAGATTGTCTATACGGGTTGCATCATAGGGTTCCCAGCCGGTAGCCCAGATTATAGAGCCGACCTTCAAAGTCAATGCTTTTGGTTCCATATCCAAATCTATGGCGTCGTACTTGCAGGCTTCCTGGCATTTTTTAGCATCTTCTGTTCCCTTGATTTGGGGAGAAATGGTATACCGTGTCGGAAAAGCCATGTTATGCGGCAGGTAGGCTGCTTTGGTTTTGTCCATTCCAAAATTGAATTCATTTGCAATTTCGGTCCGGCAAGCTTCGGCACATGCACCGCAAGCGGTACAATTTTCATTTACGTAGCGCGGATTCAATTTAATGGTAACATCATAATTACCAGGAACCCCGGATACTTTTTCCACGTCGGCGAGTGTAAAAATCTTTACTCTTGGATTGTCTTTGATCCGTTTGAAATTGATTTCAAGACCGCAAGAAGGTGGACACAGCTTTGGAAAATATTGATTAAGTTGTGAAACCCTTCCTCCAAGGTATGGATTTTTTTCGACCAGGAACACTTCGTATCCGACTTCGGCAGCTTCGAGGGTCGCTGTCAGTCCACTGATCCCTCCTCCGACTACCAATATGCTTCCGCTAGCAGGGGCTGCGTTGTCTGTTGTCATGCTATCCCTCCGTGCATAAAATTATCAATTAGTCAAAAAATTATATAAGTGTATGGTTATTTCAGGATGTCTTCCGTTGGGGCGATATCCCTCGGGCAGATGTGTCAAAATCCGTAAGAATTTTATAAATCTAGAAAACAGATAAAACCCTTAGGCATTCTGCCACGATTGACTTTGCCTTGGATATCGCCGAACATTGGAGTCAATCCAGAAATCTTCGGTAGTTAATAAAAACCTCCAGGAACCCGAAGGTGCCTGGAGGTAGATGCTATTTACGATTCATGTTCCCAACAGGTTCTGTTTATCAGGGAATAATTTTATGGTAATCAACCTTCTTCAAACTCCATTTGTTGGTAGCTTTGTCGTATGAGGAGTTCGTGAAGCAGAACCAGTTAGTATCATCCTGTCCAGGATAATCTGCTTGATAGTAGAATCCCGGATAACGGGTTTCTTTCCTGAACTGAATGTGACGGAGATGAGCCTCTACGGTGTAAAGACGATGGTAGATTTCCCATGCTCTCATCAGTTCATGCAGGTCACCGGCAGCCAGTTTTTCAGCGTCTTCGCGCATGGTTTCCAGAAGATCAATAACGATCTCAAGGGATTTGCTTGAAGTCTGATAGTAGGTAGCGGTACCAGCACCATACTCATGGGTGGCTTTCATCAGACGCAGCGCCATTCCGGAAGGTTTGATGTAAGCCGGGTTAATGTCATGAGCAGTTGTGTAGTTACAATTGTCAAGATATGTGCGAACCGGTTTGTAAACCAGGTCTACCAGTTGCTCTTTGGTCTCTTTGATGGTCGGTTTAAAATTGGCATGGTCGCGAACAAATTTAACCATTTCTTTTGCAGCAATACGACCTTCTGCGTGAGAACCGGAAGAGAATTTATGGCCGGAGCAGGCAACACCATCACCAGAAGTGAACAGCCCGATAACGGTGGTCATACGGTTGTAAACTTTGCCGGCATCGCCCCATTTGTAGCTGGCAGGAACCCAGTCTTCGTCCGGACCGGATGTCCAGATACCGCAGCAGCCGGAGTGAGATCCGAGCAGGTACGGTTCGGTCGGCATAACTTCTGAGTTTTTCTTTTCCGGCTCACAGTTCTGTGCGCACCACAAATTGGCTTGCCCACAGGTCATGTCAAGGAAATCTTCCCATGCTTCGGACTCAAGGTGTTTCAACTCTTTTTTGTCCATGGTTTTGCCAAGTGCTGCCAGAGCGGTTACGGTGTCCATGATGATCGGACCACGGCCTTCTTTCATTTCAAACAGCATCAGGTGGTTACGGAGACAGGTTGGTGTGATTGCAGCAGTTCCGTATGGAGCATATTTTTGAAGTTCTGCTTTGGCAGCATCACTGCTTGCATAGTTTTCGCCCAGACCATTCAAGGTTTTGGCTTTGAACAGCAGGAACCATGCACCAACAGGGCCGTATCCATCTTTAAAACGAGCCGGGGTGAAACGGTTTTCCATCATGGAGAGTTCTGCACCGGCGCGGAGAGCCATGGTATATGTAGAACCGGCATTCCATACCGGATACCATGCACGGCCCTTTCCTTCACCAACGGAACGGGGTTGATAAATGTTTACCGCACCACCACATGCAACCATCATGGTTTTGCATTTGATGATGTATACTTTGTTTTCACGTACGGAAAAACCAACAGCGCCGGCAATCTGTTTTGGATTGTTGGCGTCGGTCAGCAGTTCAACGATGAAGCAACGCTCAATAATGTTTTGTTCACCAAGAGCCAGTTTTGCAGCTTCGGCTACGATTCTTTTGTAAGACTCACCATTGATCATGATCTGCCATTTACCAGTACGAACCGGTTTGGCACCGGATTTCAGGGTTCCCACTTTCTGGCCTTTCTTGCCATCCAGGTTATGCCCATCTTCGCCTCTTTTCCATATCGGGAGTCCCCATTCTTCGAACAGATGAACAGAGTCATCCACGTGACGGCCGAGGTCGAAAATCAGGTCTTCACGAACAATACCCATAAGGTCGTTACGTACCATGCGTACGTAATCATCAGGTGTATTCTCGCCTACATAGGTATTGATAGCGGACAAGCCTTGAGCAACAGCACCGCTTCTTTCCATGGCAGCTTTGTCACAAAGCAAAATTTTGGTATCGTCGGAAGCCCATTTTTTGACTTCAAATGCAGTACCGCAAGCAGCCATACCGCCACCCACGATAAGAATATCAACTTCACGTTCTTCAACTTGCGGATCTCTTACGGCTTTAGTTTCACCCAAAGGTCTATTTGGTAATGCCATGTTATATCCTCCTTCTATATAGATGTAATTTCATCATTCAATCGGTTTTCGAATCCAGTAGTAAAGACATCTTCCAGCTTAAACGGTTGCAAGCGGTTTGACCAGTTTAAAGCCATCCGCTTCTTCTGTTGAAAGCAGTCCGGAATTAAGATCTTTACCTTTCAGATTCGGATACGCATTTGCAGCGCCTTCAGGAGTGGTTCGAATGGGGAATTTAAATCGTTTCACGAGTCCGTTTCTGAATTTACAGGTCCACATAACATCCTCGGTACCCATCATCGGCATAATGCTGCTTCCCATCGGCACAAAGTCTGAGTATCCTCTGACTTCGATTGCCTGAGTGGGGCAGATTTTTACACAAGAAAAACATTCCCAGCACTGATCCGGCTCTTGATTATACGCCTTCATTGCATTGGGATCTAAAACCATGAGATCATTGGGGCAAATGTACATACATGCTGTTTTATCCCCGCCTTTGCATCCGTCACATTTTTCAGTAATTACAAAGCTTGGCATTGATATACCTCCTAAGTATTGCGTTGTAATGAGTATAACTTCAACTTTAATCGATTAGTTTGGTGGAACTTGACGCTTTTTTGCACCCCCCTTCGCAACAGTGACCCGAAAAAATTCTTTTCAGGGTTTGAATATGATTATTTTCTAAAGATATTTATGCATATGATTTATAAAAAACGTAGTGAATCCGTTTATATCTGCGTGTATGAAAGAATATTATAACCTATTGATTGATTATACTATTCCTTAATGCATGAACCCAATAACAATCTAAAACAAAGCGCTAAACTACCATCCGAAAAAATGCTTGTCAAGTACTTTTGCGCAACTAAAATCCACTGGTTATAAGCAATTCTAAAGAATCAAATTTTATTCCAATATGTAGTATAATTTAATTTTTAATAACAATATATAGTGGAACTCGGAAACAGGGGTTTTCTTTTTTTAGACTCCCCTATTGAATGCCATACATCAAATCCATATCGAAACTAACATCGTGCAGTTTTATAATAATGGATTTTTTTTGATGTCGGTGGTAACGAATAATGAACAGAGCTATCGGAGATGTTCAAATTGTAGAGATATGTATCAAAAGATAATCGAATATACAATAGAGCCAATTTAAAAAGTCTCTTATTGTAGTTCCGGCGAAAACGAAAATCCAGTATTTTCGGCTCTTTTCTGAGCACTGACTTTCGCCGGTGTGACGCTTTATAAAAGTTTTGAAATTGGCTCAATAAAGAAGGAAAAAAATGAACGATGAAATGACCCCAATCTGTCTTGACGATACCTTCCAGTTTTCCTGTAACAAAGAAGTGCCCTGCTTCAATGAGTGCTGCCGGGATTTGAATCAATTTTTAACGCCATATGATATATTGCGCCTGAAAACCGCCCTTGGAATGACATCAACTCAATTTTTAAAAGAATATACCCTGAATCATACCGGGCCGGAATCCGGACTTCCGGTCGTGACGCTGAAACCGGCAGATCAAAAAGAGCTTATCTGCCCTTTTGTTACATCAGATGGATGTCGTGTCTACAAAGACAGGCCCGGATCTTGCCGGACGTATCCTCTTGCAAGGCTTATATCCCGTTCGCGAGAAACAGGGCTGATTACACAGCACTGGGCATTGATTAAAGAATCTCATTGTCAGGGATTCCGGCAAAACAAAAAAATAGTTATCCGGGATTGGATCCACACCCAAGAGCTGCTTATTTATAACGAGATGAATGATCTTCTCATGGAGATTATCAGCATAAAAAACCAACGGAAACCAGGGCCTCTGGATGTGAAGTCAAGACATCTTTTTCATATGGTATGTTATGATTTGGATAATTTTAAGAGACATGTTTTTGAAAAAGGATTTTTTGATGGATTGGATCTGGATACAAGCAAGAAGGAATCTTTACAGAATGACACAACCTTGCTCAGATTTGGTTTAGATTGGCTGAAGGATAGACTTTTTAGCTGAAGGATGCTTTACATGGAAGAGAAAAGAGTTGCCTTGGTATTGGGAGCGATCAAGGGAATCGGCAAGGGTATCGGTCTTGCCCTTGCCAAGCAAGGGATAAGAGTTGCCCTGACTTATTATGATTGGGAAGACAGTCTTACAGAGATGGAAGCGGATTTCCAATCTATTGGTGAGGTGCACCTTGTTTTGAAGGTTAACCTGTTGGACCTGGAAAGTATTCCAGAATTACTAAAGAAGGTTATCGATCATTTTGGCAGACTGGATATTTTGATAAACAACATTGAGAGAGGTGGATGGCCGGTTGTTCATGGACCATATCGTCAAGATCAATGGGATCTTGAGCTTTCCACAACGCTTCGGGCAAAACAGTGGGTATTTGAGTCAGCCTTTCCTTATCTAAAAAATTCCAGTAACGGGCTGATCATCAATTTTTCCTCTATTGCAGGGATTGTTGGAAGGTCCGGGCCGGCCAGTTTTGTTTTTAATGAAGGATATTCTGCTGCCAACCGGGGTGTTTCCCTGTTAACCGAAACCTGGGCCAGGCTTGGCTCTCCGGAGATCAGGGTAAATGAAATTATGCTTGGATTTGTGGAAACAAGGCATGGGGAGAACACCAGGGGATGGGGACTTTTGACGGATGATCAGAAAAAAGCGATTCTGGATCATACCCTTTGTGGCCGGATTGGAAAGATTGAGGATGTTGTTAAGGCTGTTTTATTTATGATCAACGATGCACCTTTTCTGACAGGCGCGGTTCTTCGTCTTGATGGAGGCTATGTACTTGGCGGAGAAAGGGTTTTTCCGATGCCGAAAGGGGTTGTTTGAGACTTTTTAAATGAGCGCAATATTCATTGGTCGAGATCAATAATTATTAACGGACTGTCATGGGGGCATGACTCCGTGTGTCGGATGCATTAAATATCAGGAGAGAAACAATTCAAGGATATCTTTTTCCTGTTCTTTTTGGACCGCAATATCTTCTATATACTGATTTAGTTTTTTTTTGCTCAGATCCAGGCCGTTCAATTTACCGGTATGAATGATTTTGGAAAATTCAACTTCCTTGTTTCTGTCTTTATATTCAAGGCTCTGAACCATATGTGAGAGGGAATTGGCTATATGAACAATGACAGGGAATAGTCGATTTTCATCCGCCTTTTCCGGCTGATGATGAAAACCAACCGCCTTGATCAGATTTTCAGGAAACATCCATCGCATCAGCAGACTCATACCGATTTGATCATGGGTGATTCCGATTATTTTTTTCTCAGCTGTTGCAGTATTCATCGGAAATGGATCGGATTCATGAACGATCATCTCAAAATCATGGGGCATTGCCATTAGAAGGACAAGCTTTCCAATATCATGAATCAGTCCGGCAACGAAAAAATCATTGCTGTCTTCAGAAAGGTCATTTGAAACAATTTTCGAGGCAAGACCGCATAAAAAAGAGTGTTCCCAGAATTCATTAATCCGAAAGGCGCTGTTTGATTGAATTTTTTTAAAACTGTTGAATACAGCCTTGGATAATACAATATTTTGAATTTCAGAAAATCCGATAACCATAAGCGCCTGCTTTAGAGAACTTACCTTTCTCATCCGGCCGAAAAAGGCAGAGTTCGAAATTTTCAGAATTGCAGTGTGGAGCGCCAGATCTGGTCGGATTGCATCGATCAGGTCTTCAACTGTGCTTTTTGGATCAGCCTTGATTTTCAGGACATGACTCACAACAGAAGGAAGGGATGGGAAGGACTTTATTTTTGCGGAAAGCTCGGCAATTTTTTGATTTTCTGGTTCATTCATGGATTTTATCAATGGTTTTATGGAAAAATATTGGTAAGGAGATGCTTTAATTGGAATCAATTATAGGCGAATGGTTGCTGGGTGTCAATCATTTGATTCATCGTTTGATTATGGACAACGGATACGATTTGTAAAGAATTCTCAATTCTATTGGTCATCGTATTTGGATCTGCTTTGATTTTATTCCAAACAAGTAAAATTTTACCCATGAAAATCCAAATTTCATCAAACAGACTTCATCTTCTTGAATCCGGTTTAGCAGTTGGGTTTTTACCTTATACCGCCTCAGAAAACTGCTTTGGAAAACGAAATTTCGAAATTCATCCATATTATAAGTGGACATGAAAGCCATTTTACCCTGCTTCCCGTCAGGGCCTTCTTTTCCCCAGGGGTTATTCTGGAACAGTTTTTTTATCTGGGCCCACTCGGCCGTCATTTTATTATATTCGACTGCATCCTGATCAATAGCCCACTCATGCGGTGTTAGCTGTTGATGTTCATGCCGGCCAAGGCAGAAATCCGGGGGACGGAAAAAGTGAATGAGTTTTTGGATTTTCGTATTTCCAACAGAAGATAGAATCCCCTGCTCCAAAGGAAAGGTGCGGCATGAGTCCGGTCGATCCGGATATACGGAACACCCTTTGGTTTGTAAATAAGGACAAGTCCGTTCTTCAGTTTCAGACATTTTTAACAAAACAGAAGGAAAATGATTCCCCGGCCGTAAAACAATATCAACAAAACGGTCGAGAAACTGATCCGAGGTTATATGAAGATGATTTTTCAAACGAATGATATCGTATGGGTATAGATACAGATTCAGGTTCCTGCAACATTGATTAAAACAGGTGAGATCCGGATGGCAACGGAAGGAAAATCTATCATTTTCTGCAAGTTGATAACCGGAACGTTCATCCAGGTTTTTAATATCTATAAATTTCATGTCAATCAATCAGCATTTGCGCAATGGTTTTTTTAAATTTATCTCTGATTCCGAGTTGTTGTTTCATATCTTTTTCCAGATTCGCCATGGATATATAAAAAGGTGTCCGGTCAAACGGGAGGTATGGTTTTGTTCCACATTGAATTTCAAAAGCCTTACAGCCTGTTCCAAAGACAGTCTGTTTCCCTGGGACATTCAATTCATGCGGAATTCCGTGCATTCTGCATATCATGGGGCGATAGTTATATATCAGGCATATTCCATTACTGTTCAGCGGGCACATCAGGCGAACCTTATCCCCTTGTTGGATGGTTGAGATTGCCTTTTGATTTGCTTCTTGTGCTTTTTTATATATTGATGCTGAAAGGGAAGAATCCAGTTTGCCGATTCCTTCAAGAATATAAAAATATTCCATATAAGTATGGTGGAAAAAATGGGTCATACAACAATTTTCATCACACCCTTTGCAGCAAAAATCGTAATGGCTGGATGATGTAAGGTAAGCGTGATCCATGTCCGAAAAGATGACGGCTAACCGATTCAAAAAAGGGAATAGAATTTTTCGTTTTTCAGGGTTGGATTTCATAAGAATATAAATTATACCAAAGGGGAGGGGAGAAAAAGCTTTTCATATAAATTCATTGCATAACGGTCTGTCATGCTGGCAATAAAATCACAGACAACTCTATCCATTGGTTGATCTTTTGAAATTTCATCCATTTCCATGATGATCAACTGGGTTTTAAACTGGTCTTCATTTTCCATAAAATAGGAATACAGCTCTGAAAGTATTTTCTTTGCCTTTAAAAACTCTTTATGAACCTGAGGAGATCTGTATACATTATCATATAAGAATTGCCGGAGTTTCAGTATGGCGGATAAGATTTTATCACTCATCTGTAAGGTAATTTCACCGTCTTTTCCTCTGCTGGAAAAGACGATATCCCGGATCATGTTGGTCGCTCTTTCAGAATGTGTATGTCCCAGCACGCTGGTGCAGGATTGCGGGATCTGTTCCGGCTTGATGACACCGCTTCGAACCGCGTCGTCCAGATCATGATTCAGATAGGCGAGGATATCTGAAATCCGGACAATACAACCTTCTGTAGTGGAGGCCATGTCTTTTGGCTCTTGAGGGATAATATCACCAAATCCTTTTGAGTGTTTCAGGATTCCATCTCTCACCTCATAGGTCAGGTTGAGTCCTTTGCCTTTGTTTTCTAAGTAATCCACAACCCGTAAGCTTTGGTCATTATGAGAAAATGAAGGCGAATAAATTTCTTTCAGTGCGATTTCACCGCCATGCCCGAAGGGAGTGTGTCCGAGATCGTGCCCCAGTGCAATTGCTTCTGCCAGATCTTCATTGAGCCGCATGGCTCGTGAAATGGTTCTGGCGATTTCGGCAACTTCCAGGGTATGGGTTAATCGGGTACGGTAGTGATCTCCAAGGGGGGACAGAAAAACCTGGGTTTTGTGTTTTAATCTTCGAAAAGCATTTGAATAGACGATTCGGTCTCTGTCCCGTTGAAACGCAGTTCTTATAGGGCAGGGATCTTCAGGGACTATCCGACCACGGGACTCGGAACTTTTACAACCTGCAAGTGCAAGAAAACTTTCTTCTCGTTTTTCAAAATCGGTTCGAATCGACATAATTACATTTACTATTACAAATCAAAAAAAGATAATCAGATCAGCAAACATTTCTGTTATTCATAGCTTCAAATATTTGTAAAGAACTATTTGTAGCTTTACATCTAATATAGTATTCTCTACATAAATACAATGAGTATCCATTTTGATGGATGCTTTGATGTTATTGTTTGCAACCCAAAATCAAGTGGATGTAATGAAATGGTTGGCCATCATTTAGTGTTGGGGACACTTTCTGATTATATTTCAGGTGAGTTATTGGAGGATACACATGATGAAAGGTATCGACAGAAAATATCCAGACTGCTTGTAGAAGAAAGAGAGTATCTCAAATCCGATATCATTTCACGGTATCGTCTTGTTCTTCAGGCCGGCAGTCGAAAGGCAGCCATTTCGTTAGATTTTTTGATAACGTTGTTGAACAGAAAATGTATGTTGATCAAATATGCTCCTGGGTCTCTTGTAACAAGACGCAGGCCGACGATAGCAATTTCAAGGATTGTTTCCGGATTTCAGATTCCAATTGTTGTGGTCACAAATGGGATGGATGCTGAAATTATGAATGGTTCAAGCGGGGATGTTATCGGTAATGGTCTGAATATGATACCGAGCAGAGATCAGCTTTTGAAGATTCGAAATACCCATCAATGGAAAAAAATTTCACGAGACCGGGCGGAGATGGAATCCAGAATTGCCTTTGCATATGAAGTGGATGATCGTTGTCCATGTGATGACAGTATTTGCAGGATATCGGAGTAGCAGAAAGTTTTTGACATAAGATTGAATTTGAATTCGTGACAGCATAAAATTCAGGCATACGACAGGGAAGCCAAATGCGCGAAGAATATTTTATGGAAATTGCGATCGCACAAGCAGAAAAAGCTCTTTTGGTAGGCGAATTTCCAGTTGGGTGCGTGATTGCAGATGAGAGAAAAGTGATTGCAACAGGCGTGAGAAAGGGTACGGCTGACGGAGCATTCAATGAAGTGGACCACGCCGAAATGGTCGCGTTAAGAAGCCTCTGCGAGCAAAAATTGATAGTGGAGAAAAATGAATTAACGATATACAGCACAATGGAGCCATGTCTGATGTGTTTTGGTGCAATCATTTTGAGTGGGATCCAAAAAATAGTATATGCTTATGAGGATGTAATGGGTGGTGGCGCTAGCTGTAATCTGGTAGATCTGAAGCCATTATATCGTGATGCAAGGATTATAATTGTTTCAAATATTCTTCGTGAAAAAAGTCTTCTGTTATTTAAACGGTTTTTTAACAACCCAGCCAATGCATATTGGAAAAACAGTCTTTTGGCCCAATATACCCTTGACCAATAATAGTTATAAATTCATTTGGTTGACTTGAGAAGTAAATTGTTTTATGGTCGAAAAAATTGGCATGGGGAAAAAGTATTCTTCTTGCTATTCAAATATGAAATAAATTTGTTCGTTTAACGGGTATCTCGGGTTTCAAAAACAATATGAATAAAAAACAGATTGTTGAGCAAATAAACGAAATTCTGGATGAGATGTCAAGGGATCGACTCCTCGTACTTTTGAAACAACTAAAAAAAACACCATCAAAATGGAAGCGGAAATATCCGAGGCAAACATGTTCCATCTCTGTTGATTTTGATACACACGATTATTCCAGCGAAAAGCCCATAAAAAATCTAAGTGCAAACGGAGCCTATATTGAAGCCGGGGAATCCTTTTCAATTGGCCAGCAGATTGTAATATGGGTAACGATACCAGGAGAAAAATTATCACCGTTAAAAATATCGGCAGTTGTTGCACGGAGGGATCGAAATGGTGTGGGGGTCAAATTTCAAAATTTGTCTCAAAAGGAGAAGGAGCTGTTAACCTGTTTTGAAAAATTGGATAATGAGCCAATTTCAAAACGATTATAAAGCGTCACATCGGCGAAAGTTAGTGCTCAGAAAAGAGCCGAAAATACTGGATTTTAGTTTTCGCCGGAACTACAATAAGAGACTTTTGAAATTGGCTCTAATGCTTGAAATTCAGGGTTCGACCCTAACCAGGTATCGTTATAATGGAATGTGATTTTTTCCTATTCGAGATCATATTCATTTTTTTCTTGCATTTATTCATTTATCTATATAGATTGTCGGCTTATTATAAATTGCAAGGTGTTGCGGCATTATGACCGGAATTCAGCAATTTGTTTCATAAACAACGATGAGGAGGTGCTGGTATAAAAAGACCAAAGCAGAGCAGTATTAAGGTAAATGTTAATAGAAATATCCGAGCAAGGGAAGTAAGGGTCATTGATCCTGACGGCAACCAGTTAGGTGTTCTAGCTATCCATAAGGCACTTGCAGCTGCAGGTGACTTTAATCTTGACCTGGTAGAGGTTTCACCAACGGCAACTCCACCAGTATGCAAGATCATGGATTATGGTCGATATAAGTATGAGATAACGAAAAAGCAGCAAGAGGCAAAAAAGAAACAGAGCTCCTTTCAAGTGAAGGAAATTAAATTACGGCCGAATACAGAGACACATGATCTGCAAACTAAACTTGGACATATAAAAAAATTTCTTGGCAAAAAGGACAAGGTCAAAGTAACGGTTGTTTTCAGGGGGCGTGAAATTACACTATCTCAGCGAGGTCGTGATCTTCTAGAGCAGATCGCAAAAGAAACAGAAGACTTGGCTGTTATAGAACAATATCCGAAATTTGAAGGGCGTTCGATGATTATGACCCTTTCTCCGAAATAAATTTTTGGATTAATTTTCTGTTTAAATGCATTCCTCGAGTGGCGTGATGCGATAGTTTCGGTATTCACGCCATCTGTATTTGTATAAGGCAGCTTTTCTTTATCTGCAAATAGTATCCTTATCACAAATAATATTTACAGGTTATAAAGTTTCCTGGAATAAACGTTATGATGTGGCTATAGTGATTGTGCAGTTACAGAAGGTTTTTTAATAGAAAGAAATCCGCATGGATGGTGCGGTAATAGATTCAAGGAGAAAATGAACATGCCAAAAATAAAAACAAACAGGTCAGCGGCCAAGCGTTTCAAGAAAACAGGGACCGGAAAATTTGTGTACCGGAAATCACATGCCAGTCACATTCTGACAAAAAAGACCACCAAAAGGAAACGGACTCTCAGGAAGGGGCATATAATTGACAAAGCAAACATAAAAGAAATCAAGCTCCTCCTCCCCAATGGATAGTAGGATTAATATATTTTATAACCGGTTTTTCATTTACAGTCTGCATTAGGAGAATAATTATGCGAATAAAAAGAGGTTTCAAAGCAAGAAGGAGAAGGAATAAGGTCCTGAAGCTTGCCAAAGGATTTCGAGGCGGTCGGAGCAAGCTGTTTCGCACAGCCGCAGATTCTGTTGATAAGGCGTTGATGTATGCATTTCGAGATCGAAGAGTAAGAAAACGGGAGTTCAGACAACTCTGGATCGCGAGAATAAATGCTGCAGTTCGAATGAACAATATGTCATATAGCAAGTTCATTCATGGCCTGAAACTCGCTGATATTGCAATCGATCGCAAGGTTCTGGCAGATCTTGCCATATCCGATCCATCTGGATTTTCAGAGATCGTAGCGCTATCGGCAAGACAATAATGTTTGTCATTTATCGATTTTCAAAACAATCTCCTCAATATTGCTGTACGGGTTGTTCACCGGTAAATGGGATTGAATGAAAAATTGACTGAGTATATTTGTGGAAAATACAATAGAACAGATCAGAGAGAATGCACTGGCTGAAATTGAAAATGCCTCCAGTGTTGAAGAGATTAAGGCACTTTCTATAAAGTATGTTGGCCGAAAAGGGCGTATTACGCTGTTTTTAAGAAATATATCAAGCTTGCCAAAAGAGCTGCGGCCATCTGCTGGACAAGAGGCGAATGAAACCAAACAGATTGTTGAGAAGAGAATTACAGAAGCACTTCAGCAGGTAGAAGGCTCGGATGTAAATTCAATTGATTATATTGATGTATCTCTTCCCGGACGGGTTGCCATACCCGGTATACTTCATCCGATTTCACAGATTAATCAAGAGATTAGTAACATATTTAAACGGCTGGGATTTGATATTGCTGAAGGGCCGGAAATTGAGACAGATTATTATAATTTTGAGGCCCTCAATTTTCCGAAAAACCATCCAGCCAGGGATATGCAGGATACCTTCTTTGTTTCCGATGACATTGTGCTTCGCACTCACACCTCTCCGCTTCAAATCCGTATCATGGAAAAAAAGCAACCTCCAATCCGGGTGATCATGCCAGGTAAAGTTTATCGATGCGACTCGGATCTTACCCATACTCCCATGTTTCACCAGGTTGAAGGCCTTGTCGTAGACAAGAATATTGGATTCAGTGATTTAAAAGGAATTTTGACCACTCTTGTTCATCAGATTTTTGATGAAGACATATCGCTCCGATTTCGACCCAGTTTTTTCCCATTCACAGAACCCAGCGCAGAGGTTGATATTCTCTGTGTAATTTGCAGGGGCAAAGGGTGCCGTGTTTGCTCACAGACCGGATGGCTTGAGGTTCTTGGTTCGGGAATGGTTCATCCTGCGGTGTTTGAAAATGTCAACTATGATACTTCCCAATATTCGGGTTTCGCTTTTGGTATGGGAGTGGAGCGTATAGCCATGTTAAAATATGGAATTGATGATCTCCGGAAGTTTTTTGAAAATGATTTTCGATTTTTAAGGCAGTTTTAAAATGAAATTCAGTTTAAGCTGGTTAAAGGAATATATCCCCATTGAGATGACCCCAAGCGATCTGGCAGAGGGATTGACCATGATCGGTTTGGAAGTAGATTCTGTATCGGATCGATATGCTTATTTGGACAGCGTTCTATCCGGTCGGATTGTAGAAATTGTACCTCATCCTAATGCAGAAAAATTAAAAATCTGTTTTGTTGATATTGGGACTGAAAAGCGAACAATTGTATGTGGTGCCCCAAATGCCACAGTGGGCATGATAACGGCATGTGCTTTGCCGGGGACTGTTTTTCCAGGTGGGAAAGTACTTGAAAAAGGATTGATTTACAATCAGGAATCTTCCGGGATGCTGTGCAGTGAATCAGAGCTGGGAATCGGATTGGATTCTGAAGGGATTATTTCGTTGCCGGCAGATGTTGATGTCGGACAAAAGCTTGCAAGTGTACTCAGGCTTTCTGATATGGTTTTTGAGGTTGATCTCACGCCCAACCGGCCGGATTGCCTTGGTATTATTGGTATTGCCCGGGAGATTGCGGCGATGCAGGGCAGCTTTCTAAAATATCCTAGTATTGATGCCTTTCACACCGGATCTTCGATTTCTGAATACACGTCTGTGAAGATTAAAAATCCGGATCTTTGCCCTAGATATTCAGCTGGACTCTTGATCGGTATTTCTGTAGGGCCATCTCCTTTCTGGCTTCAGGATAGGCTCCTTTCCATCGGATTAAGACCGATTAATAACCTTGTGGATGTCACGAATTATGTGATGATGGAAACCGGTCAACCTCTTCATGCATTTGATTTTGATACACTTTCCGAGAAACGAATTGTTGTGAGAGCTGCTGAAAAAGGAGAAGTTTTTACGACCCTGGACAGCAAGGAACGGAATCTTTTACCAGGCATGCTATTAATCTGTGATGCAGAAAAACCAATTGCACTGGCTGGTGTAATGGGGGGGGGTAATTCCGAAATCAGTGAAAAAACAGTCAATGTTCTCATTGAAAGTGCATGTTTTCAACAGAGCTCCATTCGAAAAACATCAAAGACACTTGGTCTGAATACTGATGCCTCTTATCGTTTTGAACGGGGAGTTGATCCCAAGGGTACGGTATTTGCTCTAAAAAGAGCCGCACTTTTAATGAAGGAGGTCGCTGGAGGCCAAATTGTGGATGGGGTAGTGGATGAGCATCCTATCCCGTTTACAGAACAAGTTATCGCTCTCAGCATAAACAATACCAATCGGCTGCTTGGAACGAATCTTGATCAGGAAACAATGTCAACACATTTAAAATCGATTGATTTTTCAGTAAAAAAAACCAATGAAGATATTCTTGAAGTTACTGTTCCCTCTTTTCGAGTGGATGTTTCAAGACATGAGGATATCGTGGAGGAGGTTGCAAGGCTTTCGGGATACAATAACATTCCAACGTCATTTCCACCCATACCCGCAGCAATCAAGCCTCTTTACAAACAGATTACAATTAAAGATCGAATCAAGGATGTACTTATTGGTTTCGGTTTTACTGAGGCGATCAATTATAGCTTTGTCAAACGTTCGGCTGTTGATCAACTGAGGCTGAGACCTGAGGATTCCAGAAGATGTGCAGTAGAGATATTGAATCCTTTGTCAGAAGATCAAGCGGTGATGAGAACCTCTCTAATACCCGGGCTTCTGGATACCATGCATCGAAATATATCCTGGCAGACAAAAAATTTAAAATTTTTTGAAATTGGAAGAGTTTTTTTCAATATGCAGAAAAAGAATATTCAACCAAATGAAATTGAATATCTTTCCTGTTTATGGACGGGCAAAAGAGTTGAAAACTCATGGCATGGGGGTAACCTGGATTGTGACTTTTATGATTTAAAGGGTGTGGCTGAAGGATTGTTGAAGGCATTACGATTGGAAGGGATTCAGTTTACAGCCCTTCCCTCAGAGAATTGCTGTTATCATAAATCAGGACATGCAGCCTCAATTTATATAGCTGGAGAGCTTGTTGGAACGATTGGAGAAGTTCACCATGAAGTGTTGAGTAGTTATAATCTCAAACAGACGGCTTTTATCATGGAATTGGATCTTGATTTGCTGATCAAGAAAATTCCAGAGAACAAGACATATAAATCCTTGCCGAAATATCCTTCAGTTTCAAGGGATATTACCATTATCATAGATCAAGGTATTGAAGTGCAGTCTGTTCTTAAAACACTTGAAAAGATGAATGAAAAGATCCTTGAAAATGTTGAATTGTTTGATGTATACGTGGGTGAAAATATCCCTGAAAAGAAAAAAAGCTTATCGTTACGGTTGACGTATCGATCTACTGAAAGAACACTGGAAGATGACACAGTAAATATAATTCACAGCAAGATTTCAAGCATGCTTATTAAAGCATTTAACGCAATGTTGCCCTAAACGATTTAATATACGTTGGGGAATGAATCCGGCAGTTGTATGGAAAAAACAGAAAATGTAAAAATCAGTATACCGGATAAACTCTATTTTAGGATTGGGGAAGTTAGTAATTTAACAGGCTTGGAGGCCTATGTCCTTCGATTCTGGGAGACTGAATTCAAAGGAATCAATCCCAAACGAACAGAATCAGGACAGCGCCTGTATCGCAAGGAAGATGTTGAACTGATTTATCAGATTAAGTATCTTCTTCATGAAAAGAAATATACGATTCGGGGTGCAAAGCAGTACTTGAGAGCGAAACGGAAAGAAAAAATGGAAAAGCCAAGTGAGATCACCCTTGAAGAAATCACTTCTGAGTTATATATCATGAAAGAAATTCTGGATTCATAGCTTCCTTTTGCATATGTCCAGCAAACAACATTTATCTATATGGTTATCGTATATAGATAGAGTTTTCAGTTGACAAGATTTTTTTTTTATAATAGTAAATTTAAGCTTGGATAAGCGGGCATAGCTCAGTTGGTAGAGTACAAGCTTCCCAAGCTTGGTGTCGCGAGTTCGAATCTCGTTGCCCGCTCCATTTATGCCTTTTCCAGGGGTGGGTGATGGTGAATCAAGGTAGATTTTTTTGTATTTACACTGAATGTATGTATTTGTGGATATTTCCATGATCAGATAAATTTCATTCCGGTTGGACAATCTACCTAAAGTGTGAGGAAACGGGCAAGAAGCCCGTTTTGTATTTTTAGGGTGGGATTTTAGTTTGAAAGGAAAAATTAAAAAGAAGCGTCCATTGAAAGAAAATGGTTCAGAACCTGTTGCTTTTGAGAAAGCCAGAGATGTTGTTGCAACAGCGGAAAGAATTGCAAGGCCTTTGTGCCGGGCAGAGGGAATGGAGTTGGTTCATGTCGAATACCAATATGAGCCTGGCGGAATGATTCTGAGAATATATATTGATAAGCCCGGTCGTGTAACTCTGGACGATTGTGTTCTGATAAGCCGTCAAATGAACGATCTTTTGGATATTCACTTGGATGGAAGTAATGCCTATAAACTTGAAGTCTCTTCACCAGGATTGGACAGACCTTTATCCAAGCTGGAAGACTATGAAAGGTTTAAAGGAGAGGTTGCCAGAATAAAAACCATTGAATCCTTGGATGGAATCAGGAATTTCAAAGGTTTGTTGATGGGAACATCGGATGAAAACATTAATATCATGGTGGAAAATCGGGTCTTTTCAATCCCTTATAATGGGATTAAAAAAGCAAGGCTTGTTGATTACAACGGAGATAAATAATGCTTATAACGGATATAAAGCGTGTTATTGAGCAGGTAAGCCGGGACAAGGGAATCGCGGTTGAGATCTTGGCTAAGACACTTGAGGAAGCACTGAAATCTGCTGCTAGAAAGAAATATGGTAATCAGATAGATATTGAGGCTCACTATAGTCCGGATACCGGTGAAATAGAAGTTTTTCAGTTTAAAGAAGTGGTAGAAACGATAACAAATCCAGATATTCAAATCAGTGTTGAAGAGGGACGTAAGCTGGATTCTGAGTGTGAAATCGGAGATAGTCTCGGAACCAAAATGGATACAAGCAGCTTCGGAAGGATTGCCGCACAATCAGCAAAACAGGTTATTATCCAGAAGATGAAAGATGCTGAAAAAGATGCAGTATACTCAAGCTTTATTGATCGGAAAGGTGAAATCATCAACGGGATTGTGCAGCGAATTGATCGTGGTGATATTATTGTTAATATTGGACAAACAGAAGCCGTTCTTCCTCAACGGGAGCAGATTCCCAAGGAAACATATCGACGGGGTGATCGAATCCGGGCCAACATCATGAAGGTTCTTTCCGATTCACGTGGACCGCAGATTGTTCTTTCCCGAACACATCCGGATTTTTTGATTAATCTGTTCAAGACCGAGGTTCCTGAAATCAGCGAGGGAATCGTTACGATTCAAGGTGCAGCCAGGGAAGCGGGTAATCGGGCGAAAATCGCTGTTGGTTCCAGTGATTTTGATATTGATCCGGTAGGCGCCTGTGTCGGCATGAAAGGGAGCCGAGTACAGAATGTGGTTCAAGAGCTTCGGGGCGAAAAGATAGATATCATTCCTTGGCATGTGGATGCTGCTAAATTTGTTTGCAATGCGTTGGCACCGGCTGAGATATCCAGGGTAATTATTGATGAAGAAAACAACTCCATGGAGGTAATTGTTCCAGACGAGTTTCTTTCGGTAGCAATTGGAAAGCGCGGTCAAAATGTTCGTCTGGCATCCAAGTTAACCGGGTGGCATCTTGATGTACAGAGTGAATCCGTATATAGCCAAGCCATGAAAGAAGGTTATGATTCACTTATGGGGGTTGCGGGCGTAAACATAGGACTCGCTGATATTCTATATGAAAAAGGTTTTTTTTCAGCTGAAGAACTGGGGAATGCAGCCATCGAAGATTTAATCCAGATTCGGGGCATTGATGATGAGGGGAAAGCCCAGGAACTCATTGATAATGCCCGTTTAGCTATTCAAAATGCGAAGTCAAAGGCCAAACTATTGCCGAAAGCTGAAGAGGAAAAACCGGCCGAAGGTAATTCTGTGGAAGAAGAAATGATTGCTCAAACAGAAACGGAGGTTTCTGAAAGTGAAGCTATGCAATCTGTGTCATTTGAAGAGGGAGAAGCATCGGCAACTGATAGTGATGCAGAAGAGCCTGAACAAGGGGTGGATAAAGAGTAGGGCTGGATTGATAATGGAAAAGTATTAATTCCAGCTAAGACAATTGATTGCTCGTTTATGTCTGTATTTGATAACTGAATATAGAATTATTGAAGTCCTTTTGCAATTGAGTTAAAGGGGGATGAATGGCAAAAATCAGATTTTATGAACTTGCCAGAGATTTAAACATGACTAACAAGATCCTACTCAGTAAGATCAAAGATTTGGATGTAGACATAAAAAGTCATATGAGTTCTCTTGATGCCAGAGATGTATCGCTGATTAAGTCTCATGTACTTGGCACGAAAGAATTAAACAAAATTGAGGAGAGCCGCGTTAAACCGACTGTTATTAGGCGGCGTAAAAAAATTGAATCTGACTCATTAGAAGTTATTGACCCGATGATGATTTCAGATGAGGTGTCTGATACAGATGCAACGGAAGTAGATGCGGTCAAAAGAGAGTCGGAAGATAAACTCATTGATGATATAGAAGAAACGGTATTTGTTGAGTCTTCTGTAGAAACGGAAGAAGTACCGCCCCTCTCTTCCACAGAAAATGAACTTGTTGAAGATCACGCGCCTTCCGAAGAAATTATTTTATCTGAAGAAAATCAATTAACAGAAAAATCTGTTCTTTCTCAAAAAACAGTAGCAGAAGAAACTGTTGTAATTGAAGAACCGGTTTCTGAAGTTGAAACATTTAAAGAAGAACCCGAAACAGCCGTTGAAACAGAAAAAGAAAAGATCCTTGAAGAAGTACTGCTAAAATCCAAAAAACCAATTAAAAAAACAAAGAAACAGGCTGCAGCCAAGATCATTAAGCTTCCCACTCCGTTTCCAGCGGAAATGGATGAAAAAATTGTTATTCCGGAAATCAAGTTTGAAAAGGAAAAAACAGTCGAAAAAGAGATATTTCCGGTTAAAGCAATTGATTCAATATTAGACACACCAATTTTGTCGGCAAAGGAAACAAAGAAATCAAAAAAGAAACAGAGGCAACCCGATCTGGAACAGGACGCCAAGTTTTTTAAGAAAAAAATTTCTTTCCGCCGAAAAGAAATCGTTGAAGGAAATGCTTTATACGGTGGTGTTAGGGCTCGAGGAAAAAAAGGGAAAAAGGGAGCCAAGGCCAAACAAACCATTGGTGAAAAAACACAAATCACAACACCTAAAGCCATTAAAAGGAGAATTAAGATAGATGATACGATTATACTTTCAGATCTTGCCAAGAGGATGGGGATCAAAGCCAATGAAATGATTCAGAAGCTTATGATGTTGGGGGTTATGGCAACGGTAAACCAGACAATTGATTTCGACACCGCTGAACTGGTTGCAGCGGAATTTGAATATGAGGTTGAGAGAGCTTCTTTTGAAGAGGATACTTTCCTGAGAATTGATAAGGATGAAGATCCTGGAAAACAAACTTATCGGCCACCGGTCGTTACGATCATGGGACATGTTGACCATGGAAAAACATCTTTGCTTGATGTGATCCGGAAATCGAGTGTTACCGACAATGAAGCAGGCGGAATTACACAGCATATTGGCGCCTATAATGTGCAAACCGATAAGGGGAGAATTGTTTTTTTAGATACTCCTGGCCATGAAGCGTTTACGGCAATGCGTTCCCGTGGTGCAATGGTAACCGATCTCGTTATTCTTGTGGTTGCTGCCGATGATGGCGTTATGCCACAAACAATTGAAGCGATCAATCATTCGAAGGCTGCGGAAGTTCCCATCATTGTTGCCGTGAATAAGATTGATAAACCTGAAGCGGATATAGAAAGAGTGAAGCGGGAGTTATCAGAGCATGGAATCGTATCGGAAGAATGGGGGGGAGATACAATTTTTGTATATGTTTCAGCAAAGCAGAAAACAGGAATTGATGATCTATTGGATATGATCCTTCTTCAGGCAGAAGTATTAGAGTTGAAAGCAAACCCGGATAAGCTTGCTAAGGGACATGTTATTGAAGCCAAACTCGACTCCGGCAGAGGGCCTGTTGCAACGGTTTTGATTTTGGAAGGGACATTACACGCAGGTGACCCGGTGGTTTGCGGTATACACTATGGAAAGGTTCGCGCGATGTTGAATGACAGCGGAGAGCCTATTGACCAGGCTGGGCCCTCAATTCCAGTGGAAATTCTGGGTTTAAACGGTGTGCCTGAGGCAGGAGATGAACTCATTTCGATTGATGATGAAAAGAATGCAAAACAGGTCAGTTCTCACAGAGCACAGAAACAACGATCCAAAGAGCTTGCCAAATCAAGCCGGCTTAGTCTTGAGGGGCTCTTTGAAAAATTGAAGGAAGGTATACTAAAGGAGCTGAATCTTATTATCAAGGCAGATGTCCATGGATCTATCGAAGCACTTAAGGATTCTCTAACCAAGCTTTCCGGGGATGAGGTAAAAATCAATGTCGTCCATGCGGCAACAGGTACGATAACAGAATCGGATGTTTCTCTAGCGGCGGTCTCGAATGCCATCATTATCGGCTTCAATGTTCGTCCAGGCGGAAAGGTTCAGGAATATGCTGCTGACGAGAATGTTGATATCAGATTTTATGACATCATTTATAACGCCATTAAGGATATCAAAGATGCAATGGTTGGAATGATGGATTCAACCTATGAAGAGAAGATTCTTGGACGAGCCGAGGTGCGTGAAATCTTTGTAATACCCAAAAAAGGTACAATTGCGGGATCCCATGTAATCAATGGAAAGATAGAGCGCGGGCAACGTGCACGCTTGTTAAGAGATGGCGTTGTTATCTATGACGGCAAAGTTGTTTCTCTACGAAGGTTCAAGGATGATGTCAAGGAAGTTCAGGCCGGGTATGAATGCGGAATTGGAATTGAAAATTTCAATGACATTAAATTGAATGATGAGATTGAATGTTATTATCTTGAGGAAATAAGACCAACCATGGCGTAGATGATATTTTTATTATTAAATATTGCGGATATTATGGTTGTCGGAATAGGAAAAATTGTTTTCAGACTTCATGAGTGCCATAGCCTGAAAGCCAAAAGAAAAATTGTTAAGGCGATTACAAGTCGGTTGAGCAACAATTTTAATGCATCTGTTGCAGAGGTTGGGTTAAATGATGTTCATCAGCGGGCGGAAATTGGATTTACAATGGTGGGCAACAACCGAAAAGTGATCAATTCAAAAATCGATAAAATGTTTAATATGGCGGAAGATCTTGGATTGGCTGAAATCATCGATACAGAGATGGAGATATTGAGCATATGAAGCCTTTTGCAAGAGCAGACAGGGTATCTGGTCAAATTCAAAAGAATCTATCCGACCTTTTACGTAAGAGCATAAGCGATCCTCGACTTGAACCGGTAACCATCACCGGGGTTAAAATGTCAAGGGATTTAAAATTTGCATATATCTATTTTTCAGTATCAGGGGCAGATTCTGATAAGAAAAAGGCGGCTCAAGAAGCAGAAAAGGGCTTTAAGAGTGCACTCGGTTATATCAAACTTTCCCTTGCCGGTCAGCTTGGGCTCCGGCATATGCCGGATCTTCGATTCCATTATGACCAATCATTTGATTATGGAGAGAGGATTGATCTTGTGTTGAAGAATATTAAAATAAAAAATGGATCAGATAGTAGATCATCTTAAAAAAAGTAATAATATTTTATTGTTATCACATGTTCGCCCGGACGGGGATGCAATCGGGGCAACGGTATCAATGGGGCTTGCCTTGCTTTCAATGGGAAAGAAGGTGAGTCTGTACAATGAAGATGGGTTACCCAAGCTGTTTCAGTTTTTGCCGTATTCGGAAAACATTACTCAGCAGATTGATGACTTCACTGCTTTTGATACGGCCATTGTTCTGGACTGTGGGGATTTGGAACGTGTTGGTGATAAGGCGGGTCTGGTTGGAAAGATTCCGGTTATCATAAATCTTGACCATCATATTACCAATACAGGTTTTGGAACATATAAAATTGTTGATCCATCTGCATGTGCGACAGCTGAGATCGTATATCGATTGATTAACCAATTGAATGTAAAAATAAACAGATCAATGGCCTTTTCGATTTATACCGGGATTATGACGGATACCGGTTCGTTTCGGTTTTCAAACACGAATCAAGAAGCATTTGCCATTTGTGAGGAAATGGTCTCTCTGGGTGTTGATCCGAATTATGTGGCAAGTCATGTTTCTGTTGCCTATTCTCTTAGCAGGATAAAGCTTTTGAATATGGTGCTTGAGTCCATAGAAGTGTCAAAAAACGGCAAATTGTCGATAATGGCATTGACTCAGGAGATGTTGAATAAAACTGGTTCGAAGCCGGAAGATTTGGGACGGTTAATTAATTATGCAAGGCATATTGAAGATGTGAAGGTGGCGGCATTGATTTTTGAAAGCAACCATGGTTGTGCAGATATGCCGGACAGCAAACATCAATTCCATATCAGTCTTCGTTCAGACGGTTCGGTGGATGTGGCTGGAATTGCTGCCACATATGGAGGCGGTGGCCATAAAAGCGCCGCAGGATTCAATGTGGTTTCAACTTTGTCGGAGATCAAAGCAGAGATTTTGCGTTTGGCGGACAACTTTTAAACCCTTTATAGAAGCTGTATGGAAATCGAATCAAGTGGAATGCTTATCATTGATAAGCCCGCAGGTATATCATCTGCAAAGGTCGTTGCTCTTTTAAAAGAGAAAGCAGGTTTACACAAAGTCGGGCATACGGGAACATTAGATCCGTTTGCAACCGGCGTTTTGATTTGCTGTGTGAATCAAGCAACAAGGCTGGCCCGTTTTTTTTTAAAGGGAAGCAAAAAATATCAGGGAACGCTGATCCTCGGTACAGAAACCGATACACTTGATATGACAGGAAAAGTGACCACTACCTGTGATTATTTTGACTTTCCGGAGGAACACCTTCATTCTGTCTTCCGCCGTTTTGTTGGAGAGATAAATCAGGTTCCGCCTGTGTACTCGGCATTGAAAATTAATGGTGTGCGGTTATACAAATTGGCACGTAAGGGGCGGCCTGTTCAGAAATCCGCCCGGCGAGTTATGATTTCAAGCCTTGAGATTCTTCAAATCGATCTTCCGAAGATCGATTTTCAGGTGTCCTGTTCAGCAGGTACCTATATCCGGACACTTTGTGCAGATATAGGCAGAGAGCTTGGGTGCGGAAGCCATCTTCAGAGGTTGAGAAGGATAGAAAGTTGCGGGTTTTCAATAGATCAAGCTGTTACTCTGGAGGAGATGGAATTGCTGGCTTCTCAGGGCAGGCTGAAAGATAACCTGATCTGTATGAACGATGCAATCAGTGCCATGAAAGGGATGGTTGCCGATGATGTGATTTTAAAAAAAATATTATATGGACAACCTATAATGGATTCTGATTTAACAGGAAAATGGATTGAGTCGGAAACAAAAGATCGATTTAATGGATTTATAAAAATTGTTGATATAAAAAATAATCTGCTTGCAGTTATGGATACCCAAAAAAAAGATGGCCTTTATGATTACTGTTGTGTTTTCCATCCTTGAGCACCATAATGCTGGGGCAAACTGTGACAGATTGATGAAGAGTTTTTTTAAAATTTATTTTTTTTCAGAGGAGGCAAAAGAAAGTGACGCTTACATCTAGTAACAAGAAGGATATGATTGATCGTTTTAAAATGCATGATACAGATACCGGATCTCCAGAGGTTCAAATTGCGCTTCTAACAAGCCGCATTACCTACCTTACAGAGCATGTAAAGGTTCATACAAAGGATCATCATTCCAGAAGAGGTTTGTTGATTCTGGTTGGAAGGCGCCGCAGATTATTAAATTATGTAAAGGATAAGAACATTAATCGGTATCGCACAATTATTGAAGGCCTCAATCTAAGAAGATAGACTGGATTGATATTATCGCTTTATGCAGGGGCTTATTTCCGGTGAATATCTGATGCCATGTGAATCAGAAGTTGATCATCAGAAATAAGGGGGAGCGAAGCCAAGAGTAACCGCATGCAGATGTAGAGAGTCTCCGTGCTTGGTTGTCTGCAAAAATCAGATAAATGCTAAAGCCTGGTGAATAGTCTTGACCGGATAGGGGTATTCCGGCAGCATGATTCATTTGAATCGGTTTTGGTTTTGTTTTCAAATGCTGTCAAATTAGGAGATTATGTATGGAAATGTCATATAAAGCTGATATTGGAGGAAGAACCTTTGAAATACAGGTTGGCAAGGTTGCCAAGCAGGCTTCGGGTTCAGCTCTGGTACAGTTTGGAGAAACAATGGTTCTGGTTACAGTGGTTGCGGATAAATCAGAAAAGGCCGGACTTGATTTTCTCCCCCTTTCCGTTGAATACCAGGAAAAAATATATGCTGCAGGAAGAATTCCCGGGAATTATTTCCGGCGTGAAGTCGGTCGTCCCAGTGAAAAGGAGATCCTTACCTGTCGTCTGATCGATCGGCCGATTCGCCCTCTTTTCCCAAAAAATTACCATGCTGAAACACAGGTGATTGCAACCGTGTTATCCATGGATAAAGAAAACGATCCCGATGTACTTGCCATGGTTGGAACCTCTGTTGCACTTGAGATTTCCGATATTCCTTTTGACGGTCCCATCGCTGCAGTCCGGGTTGCCAGAGTGAACGGCGCTTTTATTGCAAATCCAACCATTTCCCAATGCAAGGATGATAGTTGTGATATCAATATTGTGGTGGCAGGCTCAAAAACCGGTGTGGTTATGGTGGAGGGTGGCGGGAACATTGTAAGTGAGGCGGATATGATGGAAGCCATCTATTTCGGCCATGCAGCCATGCAGCCTTTGATTGATATCCAGAAAAAAATAAGAGCCGAGGTAGGAGTTGAAAAACGGATATTAATTGTGCCTGAAAAAGATCAGAATCTCATTGACCGACTTGAAAAAGAAGTGAGACCAAAAATTCGGGATGCCGTTGTCATTCTGCAAAAAGAAAAGCGTGGAAAGGCGTTGCAAGAGATTAAAACCAAAGCGATTGAAAGTCTAGGTGAGGAATATGCAGACCGGGATCGAGAGGTGGACGGGATTCTGAGCAATATCCAGAAGTCCGTGAGCCGGGATCTGATTTTGAAAGAAGGCCGAAGGATTGATAATCGACGTTTTGATGAAGTTCGACCGATTTCCTGTGAAGTCGGTATTCTGCCTCGACCTCATGGAAGCGCATTGTTCACTCGCGGTGAAACACAGGTGTTAGGTATATTGACCCTTGGTTCCGGGCAGGATGAGCAACGGGTGGAGACACTGAGCGGAGAAGAGTTTAAACCGTTCATGCTGCACTATAATTTTCCACCATATTCTGTGGGAGAGGTTAAAAGAGTCGGTGCTCCGGGACGTCGTGATATCGGACATGGGAACCTGGCAACCAGGGCAATTGAAAAAGTGTTACCGCCCAAAGAAGAGTTTGACTATACGGTGCGCCTTGTATCCGAAGTTCTGGAATCCAACGGCTCTTCCTCTATGGGTACGGTTTGTGCGGGAATTTTAGCATTGATGGATGGAGGCGTTCAGATCAAAGCACCTGTATCCGGGATTGCGATGGGACTTGTCCAGGAAGGGGATCAAACCGTAATTCTTACAGATATACTTGGGGATGAAGATCATACCGGAGACATGGATTTCAAGGTTGCCGGTACAAAAGAAGGGATTACCGCCCTGCAGATGGATATAAAAGTCAATGAATTATCCAGGGAGACGATGGAAAAAGCTTTGGACCAGGCAAAGCAGGGACGCATACATATTCTAAGCAAGATGATGGAATCACTGAGTAAATCCAGAAATGAAATCTCCCCCTATGCCCCAAAAATTATAACCATAAAAATTAACCCGGATAAGATTCGTGATCTGATTGGCCCAGGCGGGAAGGTGATTCGCGCTCTTCAGTCAGATACCAATACGCGTATTGAAGTGGATGATTCCGGTGAGGTGAAGATATCTGCATTGAGCCAGGAAGAAGGGGCGGCTGCCATGAAAATGGTTCAGGATATCGCTATGGATCCCGAAGTGGGTTCAATCTATGAAGGAAAGGTAATGAAAATTACCGATTTTGGTGCCTTTGTTCAGGTTAAACCGGGTACGGACGGTCTTGTTCATATTTCCCAGCTGGCCAATCATCATGTGAAAAAGGTAACCGATGTAGTCAATGAAGGAGATATCGTCAAGGTAAAGGTTTTAGAGGTCACCCGGGACGGCAAGATTCGATTGAGTCTTAAGGATGCGCTGGAAGAGAAAAATGGAGAGCAGCGTAAATAAGACTGTCTTGACAAATGGCGTGAGAATTCTAACCCAGAAAGTTCCTCATGTCAGATCTGTGTCTATGGGGGTATGGGTAAATGTGGGTGCAAGGGATGAGAACCTTGCGCAGAGCGGGCTTTCCCATTTTATTGAACACATGATTTTCAAGGGAACACCCAGAAGAGATGCCTTTTTGATTGCAAAAGAGGTTGATGCAATCGGAGGCCAAACCAACGCATTTACTTCAATGGAATTTACCTGCTATCATGCAAAAGTCATGGACACCCACCTTACCACCATGGTGGATATACTTTCGGATATTTTTTTAAACTCCGAATTCAACCCCATAGAAGTTGAAAAAGAAAGGCCGGTCATTCTTCAGGAGATCGGTATGATTGAGGACTCTCCTGAAGATTGGGTGCATACGCTCCTATTGAATGGCTTTTGGGGTGACCATCCATTGGGGCGATCCATACTCGGGACCCGTCAGAATATCAGCCGGTTTGATGCAGCTACCATTCAGACATTTTTACGTCAGCAGTATCAGCCGGATCGGATTCTGATCTCTGCTGCCGGAAATGTGGATCATGACCAGTTCGTCGGTTTAATCACGCCTGCTTTTGAAAAAATCAATACCGGCCTCAGCCTGCCGGACCGTTTCCCACCCGATATCAAGCCCACCATTCAGATCTGCCCGAGGGATACAGAGCAGGTGCATATCTGCATTGGTACCACGGGTATTACCGCAACAGCTCCGGAAAGATATACATTTTCTTTATTGAATACAATACTTGGGGGGAATATGAGCTCACGGCTCTTTCAGGAGATTCGTGAGCGCAGGGGGCTTGCATATTCAGTATATTCATTTGCGTCCTCTCATGACGATGCCGGAATGCTTGGTATCTATGCCGGGGTTGCACCAGATAAAACAGAGGCGGTTATTGATCTGCTAATGGAAGAACTGGGTAAACTGGAGCATGATCATATCGATTCTTCAGAGCTTTATAATGCAAAACAATATACAAACGGAAATATTTTGCTTTCATCAGAAAATACCGATAACCTTATGTTCAGGATCGCTCAGAATGAATTCAATTTTCAACGCGAAATTTCAATCCAGTCTGTTATTGATGAAATTGAAGCCGTAACAGAGGATCATATTCAGGATCTGGCGCAGGCGATTATAAAAGACAATAAAATTGCTCTGAGCGTTCTGGGTCCGGATTCCGTTGTGAGCCAGATTTCAACAAGGAAATTTTGATTTCAGGTTTATCCAGAAAAATATTTTTATTTGTTTTTTGGGAAATGAAACAAAAATGAACATGCCGACGATAAAAATGATAAGATTGAATCCGGAAAAGGACGCGGATATCCCCGTTCCCCGGTATATGACGGCTCAATCCGCCGGCATGGATATCAGCGCTGCCATTGATCAGGATTTTACACTGGAGCCAGGAGCAATTCATATGATCCCAACAGGATTTGCCATGGCTATCCCGGATGGCTTTGAAGCCCAGATTCGTCCAAGGAGCGGGTTGGCTGTCAAGCATGGCATTGGCTTGATCAATTCACCGGGTACAATTGATGCAGATTATAGGGGCGAGATCAAAATAGCTGTCATTAATCTTGGGAAAGAGCCGTATATATTTCATCGTGGAGACCGGATTGCTCAGATGATTATTAAGCGGGTTTATCAGGCAAATGTCATGGTAGTTGAACAGTTGGACGAGACAGGCCGGAATTCAGGTGGATTTGGTCATACCGGGGTATAGTGGTTTGAAGAAAAGTCGCTGTCAAGATCTGAATTTATCTGTCTGCATGCTGGCGAGTGGGAGCAAGGGGAATGCTATTTTTGTATCTGACGGGATAACATCCATTCTTTTTGATGCAGGACTTTCCGGGAAAGAAATGGAACGGCGGCTTACATCAAGAAAGCTATCTCCAGCCTGCATCAATGCGATCGTTGTTTCCCATGAGCATAGTGATCATATTCAAGGTGTGGGCGTCCTTGCAAGGCGTTATAAAATACCTGTTTATATTAACCATCAAACCTATCAGGCAGCAAAAAATTCCCTTGGAGCAATCCCGGACTCTATCCATTTTATTTGTGGAAATGACTTTTCGATCGGCGATCTTCTCATCCATCCTTTTTCAATTTCACATGATGCAAATGACCCTGCCGGTTTTACTGTTAAAAAAAATGGGGCAAAATTAGGAATCGCAACCGACGTGGGAATTGTAACCTCTATGGTTCGAGAGCATCTGAAAGGTTGTGATATCATTATTCTGGAAGCAAACCACGACATCCAGATGCTTGCTCAGGGACCCTATCCATGGCCGCTTAAGCAGAGAGTGAAAAGCAGGTCCGGACATCTTTCAAATGAAGATGCCAAAGCTCTTTTGGCGGATGTTAAACATGAAAAATTGAAACATGTTATACTTGCTCACCTGAGCGAAACCAATAATACACATGAGAAAGCATTTTCGACTGTGGTTGAAGCTTTGAATGGATGCGAGGTTAATCTGATTGTCGCACACCAGGATAGTTCAAGCAAAATTATTTGGATTTGAAGGATCTACAGTCTACAGGGGATGAAAATGGAAGTGAGTTTGTTCTGGTTCATATCTTTTTTCGGCAAGAAAAGAGCCGCAAGCAGAATGGAGTTGTTCGGTTTGGTCAAAGGATAGATTACAGAATTGGACGCTCCTTCTTCGTAATGGAATCTGTTTATACGGGTTATGGTACTCCACTTCCGTATCCGATACGGTATTGGCAATGATATTGGGCAGAAACAGATTTTGTTCCTGGAGCCAGATTCCGAATTCAATAGAATAATTACTGGGTAAGGATGCGGTATTGAGATAATAAAACGCCAGTCCGCCACGGCTGATATCAATGATCCGCCCAAATTTTTTCTTTGAATGCTTGCTTGTTACAAATGAATCCCGAGTCATTTTTATCCGTCTGTCTTCACGACGTTCCATTTGACCACCTTTCGCTTAAAGCAAAATTGTTTTTCAGCATGTAAGAAATTCATTGATATAATTGTATACAATAACCGTTACCGATTTTTATCACAGAAAGACGAAAAATCAGAATAGCATCGAAGAACAGGAGGCTCTGCCCAAGAAGAAAAATCAAATATAGATCAATCTTTTTTAGTACTACAAATTTTATGCCAAAGATAGAGCTTCACTGCGGATTGTTGAATGTAGAATAGATAAGGTTTTTGGAGGGTTCGGGTTTGACTCCAGACGGATGATCCAGGATATCGTCCTGAATACTTGGACATGTGTCTTGTTATTCAGGACGATAGCATTATTTTTTTCATCTTGGTTTTACGGTTTGTCCTTGGTTTTCGGGGGTAGATTTTCAAGGTTGTACTTGCGGGTTCCAAGCCCCAGTTGTTCAGCATAGTCCAACTGAATCGTCCAATCCACATAGGGATACAGACCCTTGAATTTGTCTTCTCCAGCGCCACGATTATCTTTCAGACAAGAACCGGGAAGAGCTGTTTCGTTGTTAACCAGATCAACCGATGCCTGATCAATTGCAATCGGGTCTGTGGAGGCCAGGATGCCGATATCCCGAACAAGAGGTGAATCATTGTGTCCATAACAATCACAAGCCGGAGAAATATCGGTAATAAAGTTGACAAACAGCGCTTTATTGGTTTTGTTTTTCAGCACGCCCAGCGTATATTCCGCCATGTTTTCAAGAAACACCGGGACCGATTGATTCCATTGAATCTGTATGGCACTGTTGGGGCAGATGAGAATGCACTCACCGCAACCGATACAGGTTTCCGGGTTGATCGAGGCCTTTTTATCTGTAACCGAGATGGCAGTCTGGGAACAATGAGGGACACAATCTTCGCAGCCGACACATTTTTTTTGAATTACTTTTGGACTCACCGTTGAATGCTGAGCCAGTTTTCCTTTCCTGGAGGCACAACCCATTCCAAGATTTTTGATTGTCCCGCCAAAACCGGAGAGTTCATGACCTTTGAAATGCGCAACCGAAATCAGGGCGTCTGCATTGACGATTTCAGAACCAATGTACACTTGCTGAAACCGCTTCTGGTTAATTTCAACGGCAATCTCACTTTTGCCCCTCAATCCGTCAGCAATAATAATCGGGGCATCTACAACTGAATAGGAAAAACCATTATGAATGGCTGTCTGCAAATGGTTGACGGAATCGCTTCTTGTTCCCGCATATACGGTATTGGCGTCGGTCAAGAAAGGATCTCCGCCGGCTTTTCGGATGATTTCAATAATCTTTCGAAAAAATACAGGGCGTATATATGCGGTGTTGCCAAGCTCGCCAAAATGAAGTTTTACCGCGACCAGATCCCGTTTATGAACAACCTGGTTCAGGCCGGCAACTTCAATCAGCCTGCCGAGTTTGGAGATCAGGTTTTCTTTCGGGCCTGCGCTCAGGTCTGTAAAATAAACAGTACTTTTCATATTTCCTCCTCATCTAAAACCATCGGTTGCTTGTATTGATTAAGATATATTTTTTCATATTGCAGCTTGTTTTTCTTGTGGGCAGGCTTTGTTTCGCCAGGATACCCAATGGCAATAATCGACTCCACTCTCAGTGTTTCCGGAATCTGTAACAGGTTGCGAACATAGTCCTCTGCGGAGATTGAATCGTCATGCATTCTTTTCCGGATCTGTATCCAGCAGCTTCCCAGCTCCAGCGCCTGCGCAGCGAGCTGGATAAAAATGGATGCGATAGAAGAATCTTCAACCCAGACATCACACTTGTTTTCATCTGCAAAAACAACGATTCCCAGAACAGCATTTTTCAGAAAGGAAGAACCATGGGGTTTTGATTTGGAGAGTTGTCCTAAAATGGTTTTATCGGTTACAAAAATAAATTCCCAAGGGTTGAAACCTCTGGATGAAGGTGCCCGAAGCGCTGCTTCAATGATTTTTTCAATTTTTTGTGTTTCAATGGGCTTGTCCAGAAATTTTCGGATGCTTCTCCGTTTTTCGATTAAAGAAAAAAACACGAGATCCTCCTTTTCGATACGATCTTTGATTGACAGCTTTAGCGGATCGTATGTGGTTCTTATTTTTATGTGGTAAATGCAGACTTCACTTATGCCATATTTCCGGAAAGGGGACAATGTTTAATCATTATACTCTGAGAGATTCTGTCCATGAGACGTGTTGTCCTCAAAGGCTCTTTTTAAGGAAACAATTCGATAAGTGGCGGCCTCGATGTGACCCTGACTGCATTTGGGGCATCGACCCGGGCGGGTCAGTCGTTTTCTATCTTTAAAACTGAAATCACAGATCATGCATTGAAACGGTTTTATCAACAGCTTTTTCTTTTGATTCTTCAATGTCTGCCGGATATGGGAAAGGTGTTCAAATACATCCTTTTCTTTGATTTTTATTCTTTTTGACAGTTCTCTGGCCGTCATTTCATTTTCTTCAAGAGCAGATATCAGTTGTTGTCTGATGGTTTGCATAGTCGGTATCTTGATAAAAAAAGTTCAATGGTGTGTTTGCGATACCACCATAATTACCTTGACATAAAAGGCTTTTTTTTCCTATTGTTTATTGCGATTCGATTGTCATGAATTTGCAGCTATCATACACATAATTTACCTACTTTTCAAAATGGATCTATGAACAGCTTAAAAGTAACCGTTATTATACCTGCATTCAATGAAGCAGAGGTCATCGGCGGACTTGTTTCGAAATTACGGAAGAAATATCCTGAATACCGGGTGATCGTGATCAATGACGGCTCAAAGGATGATACGGAACAAAAGGCTCTTGCTGCTGGAGCAGAGGTATTCAATCATCCCTATAATATCGGCAATGGAGCAGCGATCAAGAGCGGAATCCGGATTGCGGATGGTGATATCTTTGTTTTCATGGATGGAGATGGTCAACATGATCCGGACGATATTGAAAAATTGATAAAGTACATCCCTGCGTTTGATATGGTGGTTGGAGCACGTGCTTTTCAGGATAACTCCAATTTCGGACGAGCCCTTGGAAACCAGGCTTACAACTGGCTGGCGTCATATGTTGCAAAATTTAACATCCAGGATCTCACATCCGGATTCCGGGTGGTAAAGGCGGATGTTGCCCGAAATTTTTTATACATGCTTCCCAATACCTATTCCTATCCCACAACCTTGACCCTGGGTGTTTTACGGGGCGGATGGAGTGTGCAGTATGAACCTATCCATATGAAGAACCGTCAGACCGGAAAGAGCAATATCAATACTTTCAAGGATGGTGTGCGGTTTTTCATGATCATTACAAAAATCTGTACGCTTTATTCTCCAATGAGGGTATTTTTACCCGTGAGCCTGGTTATGTTTTTAACTGGTTTTTTTTATTATATTTATACATTTATCCTTCATACCCGATTCACCAATATGAGCGCCCTGCTTTTTACAACTTCCATAGTAATTTTTATGATGGGGCTAGTGTCTGAACAGATCTGCCAGATGAGATCGGAAAGGAGGGGAAGTGACCGCATCATGGAGGATTTTCGGAAAAACAATTCAGACCAAACGTAGCCTCTTCGATTCCTCTGTATTTTCAGAATATCCATTGTTATTCTGTAAATCCTTGACAAGGTCTCCGATTTCAAGTATGAGTAGAAAAACTACTCGTAAAGGAGATCGGTTTGAACGACCTGCTTTCCGGAATTATTTCATCCAAGACGAGAATCAAGCTGCTGGTGCGTCTTTTTATCAATCCCTTGGCAACATCCTACCTGCGTGAACTTTCAAAAGAATTCAACATATCAACCAATTCGGTTCGGGAAGAGCTGAACCAGCTTACAAAAGCGAGCCTGTTAAAAACCAAGAAAAACGGAAGGCAGGTTTATTACACAGCCAATCAGGAGCATCCTCTGTTTCCGGAGTTGCGATCAATGATCAACAAGGTGGTTGGTTTGGACCAGGTCATTGATGGAATTGTGAGCCGCCTTGGGGACCTTGAATGTGCGTATTTGCTGGATGATTATGCAGAAGGAAAGGACAGCGGAATTATCGATCTTTTATTGATAGGGGGAATTGACCACTATCACTTGAATGATTTGAGCAGGAAAACTGAACGATATATAAAACGTAAGATTCGTCCATTGGTACTTAGCAGGGAAGAATATAAAGTGTTGTTACCCAAATTGGAGAAAAGGGCACGATTGTTGATTTGGGAAGCAAAAAAATAATCTGATCCTTATACTGTTTTAAGGCTGTTTAGTATATAATATTATTGTATTTTTTATGGTTATGCTTGCTTTCCCCCTGTAAGCGAAGGGGCGGAGCTGGGTTTGGAAACCGCACTCGCACATCTTATAACCCTATGAATTTGTGTAATATGAATCAAACTCTTCATCAAACAATATATACTTCGGAATCCGAGTTGCGTAGACCCGTAGTGTTGATTTGTAGTATGGTACGAGATCTGGTTAATTCACGTGAGCTTGCATGGCGAATTTTTATTAGAAATATTTCTGCAAAATACCGGCAAACGATTATGGGGTATTTATGGGCTGTTCTTCCTCCGTTATTGACGTCTTCAATATGGATTTTTCTAAATACAAATAAAATATTAAATGTAAGAGATGTTACAGTTCCATATTCACTGTATGTGCTTGTGGGTACGATTCTTTGGCAGGTGTTTGTTAATTCAATCAACGCCCCCATGATGGTGGTCAAGGATTCAGCAGCAATGATCGCAAAAATTAATTTTCCTCGTGAAGCGCTTATTTTTGCAGCTGTTCTCGAAATTGTTTTCAATCTCGCTATTCAATTATTTTTACTGACAGGCGTTTTTATCTATTTTAAAATACCTCTATCTTTCAGTTTAATATATGGTTTTGGAGGAGTCGTTGGAATTATTCTCGTTGGAATGATGGCTGGAATTCTTCTGACTCCAATAAGTATTCTGTATGGAGATATCCAACAGGGTCTCCCAATAATTCTTCAACCATTGTTTTATCTGACTCCAATTGTATACTCTGTGCCTGAATCCGGCTTTGGGGCCATTCTTGCAACATATAATCCTATCAGCCCCTTAATACAGTTTACTCGTGAACTGCTAACTACTGGAAAGATTATTTGTCTTGTCCCATCGATTATGGTTTGTGGTGTAACTGTAGTCATGCTTTTTTTGGGTTGGGTGATATATCGAATTGCTATGCCGCACTTGATTGAACGAATTGCAGCCTGACTTAGTAAATGGTTAAATGATAAATGTCTGATGAAGTACTCGTAAAATGTGAAAACATTTCAAAGAAGTTTTGTCTTAGCCTGAAAAGATCGCTTTGGTACGGGGTTCAAGATATCTGCTCCGAATTTAATCCATGGAAAGGGAAAGGAGATATTGTTGGACCTGTTCATAACATTAAACTCAGGAAAGATGAATTTTGGGCCGTAAAAGATGTCTCCTTTGAATTGAAACGAGGGGAATGCCTGGGATTGATTGGTCATAATGGGGCCGGGAAAAGCACTCTTCTTAAGATGTTAAATGGATTAAATAAACCGGATCACGGCAGAATTACAATGAGAGGACGGATCGGTGCCTTAATAGAACTAAATGCTGGTTTCAATCCTATCTTAACTGGGCGCGAGAATGTATACATTTATGGTTCTATAATTGGGTTTTCAAAAAAGGAAATAGATCAGAAATACAAAGAGATAGTAGCGTTTGCAGAATTAACTGATTTTATGGAAATGCCCATACGATCTTATAGTTCCGGCATGAAAGTTCGACTAGGTTTTGCTATTGCGGCTCAAATGGAGCCGGATATTTTGCTATTGGACGAGGTTCTTGCCGTTGGGGATGCAGCATTTCGGAATAAATGCTATAACAAAATCGGTGAGCTTAAGAAAACAGCTGTAACCATTTTCGTAAGTCATAGCATGGAACTAATAAGCCAGTTCTGCGATAAAGTCGTTGTTCTTTCTAAGGGATATGCGGAATTTAATGGTGATGTAGCAGAAGGTATCGGCCGTTATGAAAGTTTAATAGAAGACAATAGTAGTAATGCAGATAAAAATTTTGAAACAGTGGTGCCACCGGTTACGAGTTTTCGAATGATCATTGATCCAATTAAAGTATCCCACGGGGAGAATATTCGGTTAAGGATAGAAGTGAATTCTGATCAACTTGTTTCTAATATCACTTTAAGGATAGTTTTTTATGATCAGCAAAATAGGTTGTTAGCCGAATGGAACAATCGGCGTATCGGTAGTTTAATTTCCTTGACTAAAGGAGTGAATACATTTCAAGTGAATCTTGGACCTATACTTCTAAAGATGGGTAAATATAGTGTAGGACTTGTTTTAAATGATGATTCTAGCATCGCAATGCTGGTTTGGTCATTTAAAAAGCATGAATTTATTGTGGACGGATTCACAACCTTGGGGCCGCCAATAGCGTTTAAATCAGATTTATTAAGGCTTTGATTTCATATTTAATCACATCGGCTTTTGTCGCTCTATATGACTTTTATGAATTTTAATCGGAAAAGTATTAAGCGATTACATAATATTATCTTGAGTTTCATAAAACCACAGCCAAGATGTTATTTTTTAGAAGACCAAAAATGGAGTAATAAGCCGCTGTATTTTTATAAGACAGCTATAGGAAATTACTATGTTCCTGCTGATGCAATAAAAGACAATATCGTTATTAATATGAAAAAAGGAAAAATTTTTGAATCAGAAATTGTAGATGTCGCGAATAGATATGTAAAAAAAGGAACGACAGTACTTGATGTAGGCGCAAATTTAGGACAGATGTCTTTATTATTTTCAAAATTTACTGGCGAAAATGGACAGGTACTGTCTTTCGAAGCAGATGATTTTATATATAATATTCTTCAGAAAAACATCAGTGCAAATAATTGTAAAAATGTAAAAGCGATTCTCGGTGCTGTATATGACTGTGATGGCAGGAGGATGTTCTATCCAGTACAGGATTTCAAAAGATTTGGTTCCTATGGTTCTTATGGAATCGATCCGACTGCTAAAAAGGGGAGATCGATAAATACCATTACAATTGATAGCCTTAACATTAATAAGCCTATAAGTTTTATGAAGGTAGATATTCAGGGTAGTGATTTGTTTGCATTAAAGGGTGCGGTAAAAACAATAATGAAAAATAGGATGCCGATAATATTTGAATTTGAACAACAATTCCAGAATGAGTTTGATACAACCTTCCAGGATTATATAGAGTTTATTCAATCCATTTCATATAAGGTTAAAGAGGTTGTGAATAAAATTAACTATCTTATTCTTCCAAAAAATTAAATAATGGTATGTGTTCTGTTAAGTTCAACTATGCAGTTACGGGGGGCCATGAATAAAGTACTTTTAATAAATACATCTTTTAGAAAAAAAAATACCTCACAATATTCCTCCTTTGGTCCCCCAATGGGACTTCTTTATATTGCCTCATCATTAGAAAAACATGGATATAATGTGGAGTTATTAGACCCACAAACGACAACGGATTATCTGAATAGGTTGGATGAAGAACTATCCAGAAAGCCTCTTTTTGTCGGGATGTCAACTTATCTCGGTGAAAATATAAAGCATGCAGTAGAGTTATCCAGATTGATTAAAAATACACAACCGGAAATGCCAATTGTTCTTGGTGGACCTTTGGCATCTTCAATTCCTGAGGTTTTTTTCAATGAAATGCCAGTGGATTTTATTGTTATGGGATCGGGAGAGATCACTATTGTTAAGTTGGCCAATACATTAAGTGCAAAAAAAGAACCTTGGGATCTTCCGAATATTAGCTATAAGAAGGACAGTAGCTTGACAATCGGCGAGATGTATATTTTTGATGGTAATCTTGATGAGTTGCCTCTTCCAAATTTTGAAAAGTGGGAAAGAGGAATTGCTGCAATGGGCAGCGTCCCGATTATTACATCCAGAGGATGTCACAGGGGGTGTGCATTTTGTTATAATACCTTTACAGGAAGCCGGAAATTCTATCTCCGCTCGCCAGAAAGTGTAATCAATGAAATGGAAAGGTGGTCTAATCGGTTCAATATAAACCGATTTCAGTTTTTTGATGATAATTTTCTTTTGGATGCACGAAGGGCTTTAACGATTTTAAATGAGATGGCATCTCGAAAATGGAAGATTGAGCGATTGTTCGGACACCTGAACGAATTTGACCGCGTCACTCCGGAACAACTTGCATCAACGGTAATATGGCTTGTAATGTGTATCGAATCAGCATCTCCACGTATCCAGAAATTATTAAATAAACGTTTGAATATAGGCAAAGCCCTTGATCTAATTTCACGCATTGCAGAACAGCATATCCATTTTGTTACAGCATTCATGTTCGGTATCCCAACTGAAACAGATGAAGATATTCGTCTCAGTATAGAGCTGGCAGATCAGATCAGAAAAATAGAGAGAAAAAATATATCCATGTGTTATATCTATGCCCCTCAACCTAAAGATGCCATAGTCAGGGGATTGCGTTCTGATCAGCAAATTGATTTTTCGCTTGGGGCATTGTCAGATGTAGAAGTGGTCCCAGTGCCACCAGATAACAAGATAGATTTGCGGTTGAGACCTTGGATGAAACCTGATGATCAAATCTTCTACCTCGATTTCGTTCAGGTTTGGCAATATCACTTTGCAAATCTCCGTGATCCGGATTTTAACTTGGAAAGCATTTATTCAAGAAGTAAAAGGATTCGAAATTTATTCAGAAATATTTCTCCACCAGTACATGAGGAAAAGTCTTACCGCTTTACTGAATTTTTCAAAGAGCTAAAATCGAGAGGTGGTAAATTTTTAGGGCGGTTTGCTACAGGAAGACATATCTGATTGATAGCATAATCAAATCTTGAAAAGATTTATACAGTCCGTTTTTTAAATTTGAATAAAAGGATAGAAATTTTGGCAAATTATTTTGAGGGTTCTTGGCGCTCAAGAATTCCTAATGAAAAAAATAGGAATGCATTTCTCAATCTTGGAGATTCTATCTGTGTGTATGATTTAGGAGCAAGTGGAGGATCACCGCCTCCATTTAGTTGGATTATAAATGGAATAACATTGATTAATTTTGATCCAGATAGTCGTGCTGAATTTGAGGGCGCTGGAAGGAATTGCAGTATGGCAATCGGACCGGAGACATTGAAAAGACTTTATATGAACCGCCGCCAGACAACATCTTCACTACTACCACCATGTGAAGACGTTGTTAATCGTTATGATTTTACAAAAATGTTTCCTGATGAACCAAGGGTATTTGATACATTATCAATAATCGAAATTGAGACTGCAGGTCTTGATGACACAAAAAAAACATTACAATTACCTTCACCGGATTTTTTAAAAGTCGATGTGCAGGGTTTAACGCTTGAGGTTCTTGAAACTGGAAAGCAAACAATAGAAGAATCGGTATTGGGAATCCAGACGGAAGTAGAGTTTCTTGAAACCTATAGTAGTCAGAAAACATTCGGGGCTGTGCATGAATTTCTAGAAAAGCAATATTTTGAGATATTCAGGCTCACAAATTTGAATAGATGGATTTATAAAACATCATTTCCGCTATCAATGTATACGGGACAAGATGTTTTTTGTGATCTTCTTTACCTGAGAAGCCTTCGCCATGTGGATCGTTATCCTGAATTTTGGACACACAAGAGGATAATTCAATTTCTTAGGATCTGTCTTCTATATGATCTTACGGATACCGCGGCATCTTTTTTACACAGATTTAGTAAAAATAAATTAATTGATGAGTCTTCTATCAAAGAAGTAAAAGAGATGATTAGTACCTGGAAAGGTGCTATCGACTTTTTCTATCATAAAACAAACAGATCGATACTGGATAGAATTCTGGATACCAGCCTTCGTAAGATAGGAAAGTCGATAAAATTTTTTTTATATTAAACGTTTAAGCTATTAATAGATCAATGAGAATATCTGTAATCACATCAAATTTCAATGGAGAACAATATTTATCAGAAGCGATTGAAAGTGTTCTCAGACAGAATTTTTCAGATTTTGAATATATTATTGTAGATGATGCTTCCACTGATACTTCAAGAGAAATTATTAATGGGTTTCATCGTAATCATGCTGATATAATACATCCAATTTTTAACTCTAAAAATTATGGACAGGGAGCCAGTTTTACTTCTGCTGTTTCCGTTGCAAAAGGCGAGGTCATCTGTTTTTTGGATAGTGATGATTACTGGTTTGAGAATAAGCTGTCCAATGTGAATGATGCTTTTAATAAGCATCCAAATACTGCGTTTGTGCAACATAATTTGCAGATTAAAATCAATGATGAACTAACAGGTCATAAATACAAAGATATACTGATAGTTGGTAATTATTTCGAATATACAAAAAAAAATAAAATTTTACCACTGTTTGTACCAACCTCAGGCTTATCTTTCAGGAAAGATATTATAGAAAAAGTGCTGCCTATACCCGCTATCTTTAAAACTTGTGCGGATGGTTATTTGACTAGAACGTGTTTTTGCTTTGGAGAGGTTGCTGCAATAAATGAATGTTTAGGTGTTTATAGAATGCATGGGAAAAATAATGTTTTTGGGAATCAAACACACAGCTCCAAGCGATATAAAAAGAATCTATTATTTCCAAGTTTAAATAAATTTTATGCTGAAAATGACATTGATCTTTATTTTAATACCAGCATTATCAGCAAGATTTATGGAAATCCTCCATGGAAACTGTTAAAAAGTCTGGTATCTGAAAATAAATTTAAGGCAGTTGAAAGATTGATATCAAAATTCGGGTAGTTCATTATGTGTCGCCAAAAACAATCAGTATTTGATTTGAGTATAATCGATCAATACATTTAGGTCTTAATTTATGGGAATACTGCGAAACTTTTTTCCATCGATATTTTCAAAAAAGAAAAAGGCTGGTTCTCATCTCCGAGCGACCATGGCTGAAGTACTTAAACATCTATTGGCGATGAGTTTTCATCCAAAATCGGTAATAGATGTAGGTGTAGCATATGGAACATACGATCTGTATATTCATTTTCCTTATGCAAAGCATTTATTAATTGAGCCGTTGAAAGAATATTTACCGGTATTACAAAAAATAGCAGATGAATTTGATGCAGAATATATTCTCGCGGCAGCAGGATCAACTAATGGGAAAATAATACTAAATGTTCATCCTGATTTGTCCGGTTCATCCTGCTTAAAAGAGGTAGAAGGCAATCATGTGGATGGTGTTGAGCGGGAGGTTCCAATGATTACAGTTGCAGATGCTGTTTTATCAAAAGGATTGCAGGGGCCCTGTTTACTCAAAGTTGATGTTCAGGGGGCTGAGCTTGATATCATGGAGGGCGCCAAACCAATACTTGATGATATTGAAGTAATTATTTTAGAGGCATCATTATTTAAAAATTTTATAAATGGACCACAATTTATTGATGTATTAAATTATATGAACGATAATGGTTATGCCATATATGACATATTTGGGGGACATTTCAGGCCGCTCGATAATGCTTTGGGTCAGTTAGATTTGGTGTTTGTAAAAGAAAACGGAAGGTTCAGGAATGATCATTCATGGGCTAATCGCCGGCAGCGTGAAGATCTGGTTAAAAGAAGAATGAAGTCTTTGAATCCGTAACCATAATTATCATTTGTAAAATATGAAAATATTTCCACTGCTAAAATGGGCTAAGGATCAAATCAAATACACACTGAAACCTGTTATCAATAAAAATTTTGCAGAGATAAAAAAATTAAAAGGTATTCATACCGGTCAAAGAGCTTTTATTATTGGTACAGGACCTAGTCTTCAAATCAGCGACCTTGATCATTTAATAAATGAAATAACATTTTCGTGCAATAAAATATATTTATCCTTTACTGAAACAAAATGGCGTCCGACATACTATTCGGTTATAGACACGGTTGTTGCTAAAACGAATGCGGAAAAAATAAAAAGACTTCAATTAAAAAAAATTTTCAGCAACTCTGTAAAGGAATATTTTTTAGATTCAACTGATATATTGTGGCATAATGATCTAAAAACAGAAATAGTTGACGGCAGACGACAGCAATCTTTCTCACAAAACCTTTTGCGAGGAACATATGGAGGGCATACTGTAATTTTTACCATTCTTCAGATCGCTTACTACATGGGGATCAGAGAAATATATCTACTGGGTATTGATTTCAGTTTTATCAACCCAAAGGAAACCGTCGGCAAAACCGCATCAGGGGAAGTCTTATTGAAAAATCAGCAGGAAGTAAACCACTTCCATCCGGACTATCGGAAAGAAGGAGAGCTTTGGACTATGCCAAGACTGGACATTCAATATGAAGCCTTTACTGCGGCGCGTAATATTTTTCAAAAATCAGATGGATGTATTTTTAACGCCTCCCGGAGTACAAAATTAGATGTTTTTCCTCTTGTAAGTTTTAATGATATTCCTTTTGACTAAATTTAAAGCTAAATCTAAGAGAAAATTCTGCTTAGAAATTCAGGCAGAGAAAGTTAGAGTTTAGACATGATGGATATCCGTTTTGACTACAGACAAGATTTTATATCAGAAGTTATAGTAATCCAGAATCGTAGACAGTTATTGGAAAAAACTGCAAATTGTTTTTTACTGTTGTGTTATAATATTTTAAAAAGCAGAGACATTGTTACCTTGGCTCTTGGTGGAGGCCGCACTCCGATTGATTTGAATCATTACATTGTCTCCTTTTCTTCAAAATATGATATTGACTGGACACGAATATTTATTTTTTTTAGTGATGATCGATGTGTTCCACCGGATCATCCTGATAGCAACTACCGGATGACTCAAGAAACTTTGCTACGTTATGTTGGTATCCCTGAATCCAATGTGTATCGAATTCAAGGCGAATTTGGATCTGAAAAAGCCGCTTTGCTGTATGAAAAAATCCTGAAAAACTTTTTTAATAGTGACGGATTTCCAGAATTTGATCTGACACTTTTGGGTGTTGGGACAGATGGTCATACAGCCTCCTTGTTTCCCAAAAACAGATCACTATATGAACAACACAAATTGGTTATTCCTGCAGGAAGAGGCCCGGAGGGGCATGAACGGGTATCAATGTCATATCCATTATTAAACAGAAGCAAAAACATCTGGTTTCTAATAACTGGAGAAGAAAAGAAAAATATTATAAGAAAACTTCAATTTGGCGATTTTGAGCCCATGAATTGTCCAGCTCAAGGAATTAAGCCGGAACATGGAAATCTGGTTTATTTTACAGATCAGAAACTTCTATAAATTCTTCTTTTGAGGAGTAAGATGATTACATTTAATAGCTATATTAAGGAGATCGAAGCTTCTCTTCAGGCAATGATTGTAACAGACATCAGTAATAATGTAATTCAACAGGAAGAGGGAATAAATCGTTGGTCTTTAATTACCCAAAAAGTAAAAAAAGCAAATGATGTAATGTTTTTTGTTGGTAATGGCGCAAGCGCTATGATGGCGAGTCATATGGCTGCAGATGCGAGTAAAAATGGTGAGCTTCGAAGTCTGGCCTTTAATGATGCTGCCCTCATGACAGCCGTGAGTAATGATGTTTCATATGAAGATTGCTTTTCCATACCGCTTAAGCGGTTTGCAAATTCCGATGATGTATTGGTTACAATCAGCAGTTCCGGCAATTCTCCGAATATAATTCGAGCGATTGAGACAGCTAGGCAATTAGAAATGAAAATTGTTACTTTATCCGGTATGCAGGCGGATAATCGGTCTCGGAAAAAGGGGGATTTGAATTTTTATATTCCGGCAGATACCTATGGCGTTGTTGAGGCGTCTCACCAGGTACTTTTACATTGCTGGCTGGATAAGTTTATGGAAGAAGAGAGGAAAGCATAATAAAAAAGGAGTACTTATTATGACCTATCGGGTGGCTATCAGCGTTTCATCATTTGCAGAAACAGATAAAGAACCTATGAGAATATTGGAAGAAGCCGGCGCAGAGATAATTGAAAACCCATATAAGCGGCGCATGAATGAAGAAGAAATTATAAAGCACTTACATGGTGTTGATGGTTTAATCGCCGGTCTGGAGCCTCTAAATGAGATGGTTTTAAAATCATCCTCAAAACTAAAAGCCATAGCACGTGTCGGGATTGGTATGGATAATATTGATTTGGGCGTTGCGGAAGCATTAAATATCCGTGTTTCTAATACTCCAGATGGACCCACAGAGGCTGTTGCAGAGTTATGTTTAACTGCATTGCTATCTATGGGACGACGGATTATTAGATTTAATAAAGATCTTCATGAAGGTGTTTGGAAGAAACAGATGGGAGTTGGTCTGAAAGGTAGGAAAATACTTTTGATCGGTTATGGCCGAATTGGAAAAAAATTTGGAGAGTATCTCGAATTTTTTGGTGCAGATATTTACGTTACCGATCCACGATTGGAACAGACGGACTTGGTGAAGAATGAAAAACTGGTTTCTTTAAACATTGGTTTAAAGGAAGCAGAAGTTATTTCGCTGCATTCAAGTGGAACATCAGTGATTCTCGGAGAAGCAGAATTTCAAAAAATGAGGTCAGGCATGGTTTTACTTAACTCTGCAAGAGGGGAATTGATTGATGAAAACGCATTCGTTCATGCATTGGGTAACGGGACAGTTAAATCTGCATGGATTGATACTTTCTCAGAAGAACCTTATGATGGTCCGTTGAAAGAGTTTGAGCAGGTTCTGCTCACACCACATGTGTCCACATATACAACTCAGTGTAGAAAATCAATGGAATCCGCTGCGGTAAAAAATTTACTTTTCGATTTGGATAGAAGTGTTCATAACCATTCAAAATAATGAGGTGTTATGGATCTGAAATTGGATTTTAAGGGAAAAACGGTTCTGGTTACCGGTGCAACGCGCGGCATTGGTGCAGCTATAGCAAATGATTTTTATCAGACTGGAGCGAATTTACTATTAACCGGAACAAACATGGAAGAGATAAATGAACTGAATAGAAGCTGCGGAGAAAAAAGTCGAAGAAGGTATTTACAAGTTGATTTTTCAGAAGATAGGTCACTTGAAAATTTTTTGTCTGTGATCGATAATTATAACAGGATTGACATATGTGTGAATAATGCAGGCGTAAATCGAATTGATCCTATTAATGATACCACTATGGAAGATTACAATTTTATAACCAAAATCAATTGTCATGCCCCGTTTGCAATTTGTCGAAAAGTAAGTCGATTAATGATCAATCAAAACCACGGAAGAATCATTAATATTTCATCTATATGGGGGATCATTACCAAAAAAAAACGATCCATCTATTCATTAACGAAATCAGCAATTGTAGGCTTCACAAAAGCTTTATCCGTGGATCTTGCACCTTATAATATTCTTGTAAATGCCGTATCTCCCGGATTCACGATGACAGAACTGACAAAATCTACAAATACAGAAACGGAAATATTGAATATTGCCGAGCAGATTCCTCTTAAACGACTGGCTCAGCCAGAGGAAATTGCGAAAGTAGTTTTATTTTTATCCAGTGATTTAAATACATATATAACAGGGCAAAATATTGCGGTAGATGGAGGTTTTACAATTGTCTGAACAAATTTCTATTAAATCATCAATCCATGATTATTGTGTTCTCTTCACGGAAGATTTTGGTAGGTTTTTAATAAATCATGTGAAAGAGGGTGATATATTGATAATCGATAAAACAGTATATCAATTATACAATAAACATCTCAGTAAGATTCCGTCACATTGCAAGATATTTTTGATAGAGCCGTCAGAAGATCAAAAGGAATATTCAAGGCTTGAGTCGATCATTCGTTTCCTGATTGAAAATGAATTTCGGAAAAACAACAAATTAATTGCCATTGGAGGAGGAATCACTCAGGATGTCGTTGCCTTTATTGCTTCAAATCTGTTCCGCGGTGTAGATTGGATATTTTATCCTACAACATTATTGGCTCAATGCGATAGCTGCATTGGTGGTAAATCTTCTATTAATTTTGGTCAATATAAAAACCAGCTTGGAACATTTTATCCACCGATAGAAATAATTCTGGATACAAGATTTTTAGCGACCCTTTCAGACCAGGATATCCGTTCAGGCTTGGGAGAAATGATACATTTTTTTTTGGTTTCAAGCGAGGATGATTTTGGAAAGATTAACTCTTATTATGAATCAGCCAGAAATGACCGGAATATTCTTAAAGGATTGATCAAAAGGAGTTTGCAAATTAAAAAGGAGATCATTGAAATAGATGAATTTGATATGAAAGAACGACAACTGTTCAATTATGGTCATTCCTTTGGGCATGCCATTGAATCTTTGACAAATTATAAAATTCCTCACGGTGTAGCCGTTAGTTATGGAATGGACATAGCCAATTATTTATCAGCAAAATTGGGTTATATTTCTTTCGAATTATTTAAAAAAATTCAAGGACTTCTTATAAAAAATTTTGAGGGATTCTCGCTTCATCAAATAAAAATAAAAGATTTCGAATATGCATTAAAAAAGGATAAAAAAAATGTTGGATCAAAAATTAATGTCATACTTACCCAGGGTATTGGAAAAATGTTTAAGACAGAACTGGTAATGAACAAGCAGGTACAAATTTGGCTTGAAGAATATTTTATGGCAATTTCGAAGCCAGGCTGACGGTAATGTATAAAGTTTGAAAGGATAAATGCAGCATGCCAAAAACAATAGGAATGATACCTGTATTGCTGGGAAGTACCAGAATTCCTGATAAAAATTTAATTTTGGTTAATAACAAAATATTGTGTTCATATTCCATTGATGCGTGCAATAAATCTAACGCTTTCAGTAAGATTTATTTGAATTCAGAAAATGAAATATTCAAAGATATTGCAGAAAATGAAAAAATAAATTTTTATCACAGAAAAGCGGAATCCGGTGGAACAACCTGTCAGCAAAAGAATAAATCAAGAGTTTGTAATGGGGAAAGATGTGTAATCAATGAACACTATCTTTACGATTTTATGAAAACAGTTGATTGTGATTATCTTTTTCAAGTGAACTCAACTTCTCCCTTGTTGAAGCCGGATACCATTTCCAAATTTGTTGAGGAGATTATTGATAGGGATTATGATTGCCTTTTTTCAGTTAAAAGGACCAAAGCGGAAACGTTTATGAACGGTAATCCGATTAACTTTACTCGCAATCTGAAAAGACCTTCACAGGAATTATCTCCTATTGATATAATTTGCTGGGCCATTGCAGGGTGGAAATGCGATAGCTTTATCAGGGCGTATGAAAGAGATGATGTAGGCGAAGCGGCTGCTGTTTTTTACGGAAATCTTGGACTTTTCCCTGTTGATGAACGTGAAGCTTTAGACATTGATGAATGGTCGACTTTAGATTTGGTAGATCAGTATCTTAGGTTGGGTGAAAACATCCAAACAGAATGGACCTATTTGGATGGTCGCAAGATAGTTGTTCATAACAATGATATACTTTAGGCTGGTCTTTTTGAATCAGTAGTTTTTAAAAAAAAGGATTTTTATTCTCATATTATTATTTAATAGATCAAAGGGAGAATGAGAATGATTCGCTATGAGTTTATAGATACCGACATTAAAAAAGATGATCTTCATCCGGATAATATATATAAAAAGGAACAAAAACTTGCCTGGGATTTTGTTCATGATTTAAAAATATCAAAAGAAATCATACCCTGTCCGGTTTGCGGAGAGGCTCGTAGTGAAACTCTTTTAAAAAAATGGGGATTTCAGTATGCGATCTGTCCTCAAACCTGGTCATTAAGTCTTGCAGCCTTTCCAGAAGAAGATGTGGTTACTAATTACTATTATAATTCAGAATTATCTCATTTCAGGGCGTCACAGAAATATCAAAATTTGGTGTTGGAAAAACGAAAAGATCTTTGGGAGCGTCAGCTTGGTTGGATGGAAGGCAGGATCAGCAGATATTTAGGAAACGATAAATATAAGGTTATTGATTGGGGTGGGAAATTTGTTGGATGGGTGGAGTCACTAGATACGGCAAGTTTTGTTAAAAGGCTTTACATTTTAGAATCGCTTCCTCCGATTCAAAATGAGGGAAATTTTGAAGGCTCTGCTGACATCATATGTTTGATGGACGTACTGCAACGAGAATTGAATCCTTTAGATCTTTTAAAAAGAATTGCACAAAAATTGAATTCCGGGGGATTGTTAATCGCTTCCTGTAGAGCAGGTTCAGGGTTTGATATTATGACTCTAAGAGAAAAAGCGGAGAGTATTTTTCCTCTAGATCATATTTTTCTCCCATCTCCTCAAGAAATGGAATACCTGTTGAATCAAACTGGATTTGAACTCTTGGAAATTACTACACCAGGTCTGATGGATATGAAATACATAAAAAATGCTGGGAAAAACATTCCTGAAGATCAGTATTTTTTAAGATATATTATGGACAAAGGGGATGATTTGCTTCTAGAGAGAATGCAGGGATTTCTACAGCGAAATAATCTAAGTTCACATCTTCGGTGTGTAGCAAGAAAGAGATAGAGGATATGGAATTACGTACAGCTATTATTGGCATGGGAAAGATGGGGCGAATCCGCAAACACGAGCTTGATATTCACCCTGGCTTCAAAGTTATAGGAGTTTGTGATCTCTATGAAGATTTTAGTGAAGAGTTTTCTGATTGTTTATTCTTTACAAAGTGGGAAGATGTCTTTTCACTGAATCTTGATGTTGTATTTGTCTGTACGTATAACAATATATCTCCCGATATCGTATGCACAGCACTTGAAAACAACTGTCATGTTTTTTGCGAAAAACCGCCGGGAAGGTCTGTTTCAGATGTAAATCGGATTATTCAATATGAAAGTAAGGCTGTTAATAAGGTCTTGAAGTTTGGTTTTAATCATAGGTTTCATTATGCAATCATGGAGGCGAAATCAGCTATAGATAGTGGTCGATATGGAAAAATACTCTGTGCTAGAGGTATATATGGAAAAGCCGGCGGTTTAGGATTTGAAAAAAATTGGCGTGCTGACAAAGACATTGCAGGCGGCGGAATCCTTATTGACCAGGGAATTCATATGCTTGACCTGATGCGTTATCTTGTTGGTGATTTTGTAGAAGTAAAAAGTTTTGTAGAAAATCTCTATTGGAAGAAGATAAATATGGAAGATAATGCATTTGTTTTAATGAAAACAGAAAATGGCCAGGTTGCCATGGTTCATTCAAGTGCGACTCAATGGAAACATAAATTCTCCTTGGATATTTTTTTAGAAAACGGTTACATCTGTATAAACGGTCTTCTAACATCGACGAGAAGCTATGGTGAGGAAAGCATTACTTTTGCTCAAAAGCAGTTTGAAGACAAGGCTCAGGCAATTGGTAGACCACGAGAAGAAACTATTTTTTTTGATAGAGATGATTCTTGGCGTTTGGAGAACGAAGAGTTTTATGCCTGTATTATTGAGGGAAAAAAAATACATCATGGAAATACGGAAGATGCATTAAAAGTTATGGAACTTATAGAAAAAATATATCAAAAAAGTGGTTCATAGCGTGAATCTGAATAAATATTTTAATCCGTTATATATTTATAGATACAGAGATCAGATAATCCCATATTTCTATAAAAAGTATTATCAGGTGTGGGATTTTATCCGTTTTGAAGCAGCGAAAAAGAATCTGTATCTGACGGGAAATGAGCGACAACTCGCGTCATTTAAAGATATTCATAAAGGCAAACGATGTTTCATCATTGGTAATGGTCCGAGTTTGAATATTGCGGATCTGGAGAAGTTGGGACAAGAGATCTCATTTGCTGTGAATAAAATATATCTGGCTTTTGATCAGACAAATTGGCGACCATCCTATTATGTTGTTACAGACAGACTTGTTGCGATACAAAATTATCATGAAATAAATGAATTATCGGGTTTCCCCAAATTAATATCTGCCTGGGCTATAGAAAAGTGGAATACTCCATTTAAAAATGCAATTTATTTCAGATATAAAGGTTATAATTCATATCCAGAACCACCTGGTTTCGGGATGGAAATCATAGATAAAATTTATGCTGGGAGGACAGTTATTTATGCGTGTATTCAATTGGCTTGCTTCATGGGAATAAAAGAGATATTTTTACTTGGTATTGATTTTGATTTTAATGAGCCTCCTAATATGAATAATGGTATTTTAACCTCAGCGGGTGAAGCAAATCATTTCCATCCGGATTACAGAAAAATTGGTGAAAAATGGCAAGATCCCAAAATAGAATATCAGAAAAAGGCTTTTCAAGTTGCAAATGAATCAATTAATCGATTGGGCGGTCGAATATATAATGCAACTAGAGGAGGAAAATTAGATGTATTTCATCGAGTTGATTTTGATTCATTGTTCTGAAAAACCAAAAATGAACAGAATATGAAGGTATCGTTGAATATTTATTTTTGAAGTAATAAATACCATAATTTTATTTTAAGAATTACTTGAGGAAAAAATGCGTGTTATTACGTTTGGAACCTTTGATGTTTTTCATGTTGGTCATCTACGAATACTGGAACGGGCTCGTCAAATGGGTACTGCCCTTATAGTCGGTATTTCCACGGATGAATTAAATTATTCAAAAAAGGGACGTAAACCTTATTATGATCTGTCGGAACGTATTGAGATTATTCGCGCATTAAGATGTGTGGACACGGTTTTTCCGGAAGAATCGCTTGAACTAAAACGATATTACATTGAAAATTATAAGGCAAATTTATTGGTAATGGGTGATGATTGGACCGGAAAGTTTGATGCTTTAAATGACATATGTAAAATTATATATCTGCCTCGCACTCCATCTATTTCTACTACAGCAGTTATTGAAAAAATCAGAAAACCATAAACTTCCGATTTGGTAATCAAGAAAGAATGGATTTAAAAAACCTTTTTAGTAAAATTTTGATGTTTTTTTTTGGGTGGATATTTTTAGTGCCGTTGTCATATACAATTCCAAAGAAAAAAAAACGGATTGCATTCATCGGTAGGGATGGGGGTCTTTTTTTAGACAATGTAAAATATTTATACATTCATGCTCAAAAATATATTCAAAATGGATATGATATCTATTTTATAACGGAGAAAAAAAAAATATATAATGAACTGAGGTTTAAAAATTTACCGTGTGCATATCATCCAACCATTAGTAGCATATTTATGATGTTAACGACCAACATCGTTGTTATCGATAGTCCATCATGGATGAAGCGGTACAAATATTTTTTGTTGTTTAGGAGTAAGAGAGTACAGTTGTGGCATGGTGTCCCCTTAAAAAAGATTCAACTGGAATGTCAGGATATGGGGCTTCGGGAAAATATTCCCTTGGTGAAGGCGTTAACGTCTCTGTATTATAAAGTGGCCGGGTATTTTCCGACTTATGATATTGTAATAAGTACATCGCCGTTTTTTACCAGACATGCTTTTCAGCAGGCTTTTAATGCAAAAAAAATTGAAGAAAAAAGTTATCCTAGGAATGAGATTCTAAAGCAAAAAAAAACAAACGGGCAGGAATTTTCAGAGCTGGAGTTGTTGTGGGCTGATTCCAAGGTGATTGATTCAGTCAAAAAATTGAAACAGACAGGAAATAAAATCGTTTTATATGCGCCTACTTTCCGTGAAACCGGGAATGACTTATTTGAGAAACAGGCGAATTTTTTTGATCGATGGGATGAATTCGGGAAAGAAAAAAATGTTATATTTGTAATTAAATCTCATCCATTCCCAAAATCTTTATATACCATCAAAGACTATTCAAACATTATTTATTATGATAACACAAAAGATGTTTATCCTCTTCTGAGTATTACAGATTTATTGATTACTGATTATTCGTCGATCTATTTTGATTATCTTTTCCTAAATAAACCGATTATTTTTTTTCCATATGATTTTGAGAAATATATCACTTCAGATAAAGAGTTGCGATTTGATTATAATTCATTTACTCCTGGCCCCAAATGCCGATATCAAGAGATGCTTGAAAAGGAAATAATTGAGACTCTGTTTTTTGAAAAGGATACATTTTTCGAACAAAGAAGAAAGATTAAAAACCTGGCTTTTACATCAGATGTCGGGAATGGCTGTGAAGAAATTTGGAACCTAATTACGCAACTCTGAAATTATGGTAATTCAGTAAAAAAAATTATAGGAAAGAAGTTTTTATGAATGATCGCCCAAAAAGAATTGGTATTATACTCGCTGCCGGGATTGGTGCCCGATTAAAGAAATCAGGCATAAAACCACTTATCCCAGTTGATAACATCGGTCTTTTATTGCGGACGATTCATAGCCATGAAATCGCGGGCTGTGAAACCATTGTTATTGTTCTGGGATGGCTGGCGAAAGAGATTAAAAATGATATTGTATCAAAATATTCTGGAAGGGTGCATCTTCAATTTGTGGAAAATTCAAAATTTCATCTCAGCAACGGAATTTCGGTTCTTTGCGCAAGGCCTTATGTGAAAGAAGATTTTCTTTTAACTATGGCGGATCATATACTGGATGAAGGAATCATGAAGCTTGTAAACACTCATATTTCTCAGAAGGATGGAGCAACTTTATGTGTTGATTACAAACTGGATACAATTTTCGACATGGAGGACGCTACAAAAGTATTTGCAGAAAATCAGGCCATCAAATTCATTGGGAAAAAAATAACAGATTATAACTGCATTGATACCGGCGTATTTATTGGCACAGATAGCTTAATGGATGCTATTGAACGGGTATATCAGGAAAAAGGTGATGCCTCCCTTTCAGAGGGAGTGCAGGTTCTCGCAGATGCTGGGAAGATGAGGGCAATTGATATCGGAGGTTGTTATTGGCAGGATGTCGATACGCCGGAAATGTTGAGTCATGCAGAAAAACTTCTTTGCGCAAGAACGCATAACAGAAAGATTCGTTAATGGGAAGAGAACAGTGTCCAATCTGTGGAGACCGGAATATCAGAAAAGCTGGATTGATTGAGGGGATTAAATATTCACATGGAGAGCGTTTCGATCTGATGAGATGTTCTGGATGCGGAGTTGTATGTACTGATACCCAAGCCGGTACGGATTTTATATTCACATATTACCCTGAAAACTATAAACCACATGATCCAAATATCTACCGGACATTTCATGTTCGTCAAACCATAATGAAAGCTTTTCGGGCAATTGTTTTTGGAAAAACAGGCAGGAAGAGCCGACTTTTTATGGGTTGTATAAAGCGATTCTTCTCCTTGCTTTATAATAAAACCGCATATAGATCTGTTCCTTTTTTCAAGGGTAACGGGATATTATTGGATATAGGTTGTGGGATAGGAAATTATTTAAAACAACTTCAGGATATCGGATGGACAGTATATGGAGTTGAACCGGTTGAAAAAGCGGCAGTATTTGCTCAAGATTCCGGGCTTTCTGTAAATTGTATTCGCTTTGAGCAAGCGGAGTATCCAGAGCGATTTTTTGATGTAATAACCATGTGGCATGTTCTGGAGCATTTTTCCGATCCAAAGGAAGTCTTACAAAAAGCTCTGAAAATGCTGAAAGATGATGGACTGTTTTTGATCGGGATACCCAATTACGATTCTCTTGATCGGAGAATATTCCGGAAATACTGGAATGGGTATGAAATTCCTTTGCACCTATATCATTTTACATCGGATTCAATACGAAAAGCATTAGCGATTTCCGGTTTCAGGTGTAAAAAGGTCATTTATACAATCAGGCCAACGGACATGGCAAGCAGCCTTGAGAATTGTTTTACTTCCGTATTTAATAAAAAAGGCATTCCCTTTATAAGAACGCTATTTCTTTTCATTTCAATTCCATTTTCCTTGCTATTTTCCGTTCTGAAAAGATCTTCCATAATTGTTGTTTTTGCGGAGAAAGGATAGTTCCATTATCAAGTGGATTTAAAATGAAAATAAGTTTTATATGCCTGGTATACCAGCCCGCTAATGGCAAGAAATAGAATAAGTAAAATCTGAATTTTGACCCATCCAAAAGATGAAAAAAAGATAAATCCGTATAAAACAGGTTCCATGATGCCCCATTTCACATGAACACCTTTAAGTGAAACAGAAGTAATTCTTTGTTTGGGTTTTACAATTTTCAGTGAAAGCGCAATATCGACAACATAATAATAAAGAAGGAGAAATATTGATCCTATCAATGTTAGAATTATCCATAAAGTCTGTTCTTTCGTCCAGTAAAAATAAAAAGTCACACCCAAAAAAATAAATACTTCGCCTGTTCTGTTGCCGATGAAATCTATCCATCGTCCAAATGGACTGAATATTCCCTTTGCTCTCGCAAGGTTTCCATCAGCGCAGTCTAACATGTGTGAGATAAATAAGAAAAAGGACCCCCAGAGAAACATTCCAGATGCATAGAAAATCCCACATGACAAAGCACACAAAATGGAAACAATGGTCACTTGATTCGGTGTTACCGAGGTCCGTAACAATACCCAGGTAGTGATAAGAGATACCTCATTGGTAAATAGCAATGTGATGATATAATCACTCTCCCGTTGGCATTTTTTTCTAAGCTCAGTCCATGTCATTTCCTTTTCCTTTTTAAAAGCCTCAATATAAAAACTAGGCATTTAGAGGCATTCAATTCTTATATCGATTTATGATATCGAATGAAGTTATTTCTTCAAAGATGGATTCTTTTATTGAATTTTCATTTATTTATCAACAGATTTTTAAAAGTTATATAAGGCAATGAGAATTGTGATACATATTTTTACTGATGCACTTTCAAATGTGCGATGTCTCGGAAGGCAGGCAAAGTTAAGCGGAAAAAAGGAGTATTTGGGTCTATGTGGCTCTTATCATGTCCAGGTGCAGCAGATGGAATCTGTTCTGAAAGATAGATGTTATGCGTAGTATCATTTCTATCGTTCATACAATGTATAAGCACATTAAGAAATCATATAGCGCAATGTATAGACATAGAACGAATTTCGTATTGGAAAATATAGAGTCACAGGAAAATATACTCATATTGGGTGCAAGAGATTCGTTTGTAAAAAGTATTGTTGAATATACTGATAACAAATTGAATTATTATCTTGTAGACAAACATCCCCCAGTATTTAAAAAATTAAATTTTACATATAGTTTTTCTGACTTAAATGAATGTATCCCATTTTCTGATAATCTTTTTGATTGTATCATTTCTGATCAGCTTATTGAGCATTTATCAAGACCTGATTCACTACTAAAGGAAATCAAGAGAGTGGGGAAAAAAGATTGTACCATTATTATAGGATCAGAAAATCTTTCTGCATGGCATAACATAATTGCATTAATTTTTACCTTACACCCCTTTTCTGATCACTACTCAGAGAATATCAGGGTGGGTAATCCGTTTTCAATTCATCATAAAAAAGTAATTGATGATCCTTACATGAGGCATTTTAAAGTTCCAACAATAAGAGCACTGAAAGAATTATTGGAATATTACAATTACAAAATAGTAAAAATTAAAGGTTTTGGACATTTATTGCCGTTCGGTACTTTATATGATAAATACCATTCAATACAATTTGTCATTGTATCAAAATTAAAGAAAGACATTTCCAAGGTAGAATAAAAAAAATCTTGAGGGATCATGTATGAAAATGAAAAGAGATATCAAACCAGCGGTAGGAAAACTTGGTATACTGACACCCGGAATGGGAGCGGTTGCAACAACTTTTGCTGCCGGTGTTCTGGCGGTTAATAATGGGATTGGGAGACCAATCGGTTCTCTGACTCAGATGGGTACGATTCGACTGGGAAAACGCACGGAAAAAAGAGTGCCGATGATCAAAGATTTTGTTCCTCTTACGAATTTAAAGGATCTGGTATTTGGCGGCTGGGATATTTTCAGTGATAACATGTATGAAGCAGCGGTTCATGCCGGGGTTCTCCAAAAAGATCTACTTGACCGGATTCGTAAGGATCTGGAAGGAATCAAGCCGATGTCGGCAGTGTTTGACCCGGAATACGTTAAAAGACTGAACGGAACCTATATCAAAAAAGGAAATACCAAAATGGACCTTGCGGAGCAGCTTCGTGAGGATATCCAAAAATTTAAGAAAGCAAACAACCTGGATCGTGCTGTCATGGTTTGGTGTGGAAGTACGGAAGCATATATTGAATCCAGCGATGTTCATGAATCCCTTGCTCAATTTGAGAAAGGACTTACGGAAAACAATCCTGCCATTGCACCAAGCATGATCTACGCATATGCTGCTCTCAAGGAAAATGTTCCCTATGCAAACGGAGCACCGAATCTTACAGTGGATATTCCTGCCATACAGGAACTTGCAAGGAAAAATAGAATTCCAATAAGCGGAAAAGATTTCAAGACCGGTCAAACATTAATGAAAACCATTCTGGCACCAGGTTTGAAAGCTAGACTGCTGGGGTTGTCCGGTTGGTTTTCCACCAACATTCTTGGAAATCGGGATGGGGAAGTACTGGACGACCCCATGTCATTCAAGTCAAAAGAAGTCAGCAAGCTTGGTGTTCTGGAGTATATTCTTCAGCCTAAGGTTTATCCGGATCTATATGATAATTTTTATCATAAAGTCAGAATCAACTACTACCCACCAAGAGGCGACAACAAAGAAGGATGGGATAATATTGATATTTTTGGATGGCTGGATTATCCCATGCAGATAAAAGTTGATTTTTTATGCCGGGACAGCATACTTGCGGCACCAATTGTACTCGATGTGGCGCTTTTTATGGATCTGGCAAAGCGGTCTGGAATGTCAGGCATTCAGGAGTGGCTGTCCTTTTATTATAAAAGCCCAATGGTTGCCAAAGAACTGTATCCTGAGCATGATCTGTTCATCCAGCACACAAAATTGAAAAATACATTGCGATATCTGATGGGAGAAGATTTAATTACGCATCTGGGACTGGAGTACTATGATGATCTGTTTGTTTGATTTATTTTTCCCCTAAAACATAGAAAAGATGACTCATGGGAAGTTTAAACAATCCTTTCCGGAAAGTCATATCCCACTTGCCCAATTTTTTCATCCAGCCTGGAAATCGGTTTGTTTTGGCATATCGGATAATGGGGACTTCCCAATCGGGCTTTTTAGGAGAAGTGCAAGCACTACCTGTGCTGTATCTTCGGTGAAGTCTGACATCCCTTGGGCCGCTCGGGTCGGGCCATCCTGGTGTATCAATGGCACCGTATTCAAGGGTTTTCAGCCCGGTCTGCTGAAACATTTTTTTTACTTTTGTAATATGGTTGTACTCCACATTGCCATGTGTCCATGGAAAGCCATAAATACGATGCAGGATACGGTGCCAGGGATAACCCGGCTGAAAGTTATTACAGGTAACAAGCAATACATAGCGATTTGAAATCCGTTTCATCTCCTTTAAATACTGGGCTGGATTGTTCAGCTCGGTCCAAGTAACAAAATTCCAGGCCAGATCAAACTGTTCATCCTGGAATCCGGTCTGGTAAATATCCGCATCTGAAATTGTTTCAACAAGATTACGGATTCCCAATTCCTCCCATCCTGCCATCATCTCCGGTTCATGATTGACAAGCATGACCCGGCATCCTGCAAGTCCGAATCCTATGGAATAGAGCGAGCCAGCGGCCTTTGCTCCATGACTCGGCATCTCAACAACCGTTTTTATATCAAGATCAACTGCAAATTGTTTGTGAAGCTGGAGCAATACATATCGGTCATAGGTTACACCAAACACTTCCACTTCTTTTTTCATTTCCTATACCCATCCATATTTTTTATACCATGTAACGGTTTCCAGTAGTCCTTTTTTCGGATCAATGGCTGGCTGAAATCCGATCTCTTTCTGGGCCTTTGCAATAGAGAAAACCCGGTCTGCAAGGGTCGATTCGATGTTTTTTCTCGAAACCGGAGGGGCTTTTCCAATCACAGTGAAAATTTTTTCACATGTGGAAGCAATTGTAAGACCTAACCATTCCGGAATATAAAGAGGAATCCTTTTAATGCCAAGGCCCTTTTCAATTATGTTCCGGATACTGTCAAATGGTATGGATTCCGGGTTGGTGATTAGATAGGTCTCACCGTCTCTTCCTTTTTCTGCTGTCAGGAGAATCCCCTGAACCGCGTCTTCCGCATGGATCAGGGGAGTAAGTTTCGATCTGTTTCCGATTTTCGGGAACAGATTTTTTTTGGCCAGACGGGCAAGTTTCAGCATATCCCGCGTATCACCAGGCCCATAAATCATTGAAAACCGGATTATGGTAGCAGGTAGTTGATGGTCAGCAACCATTTTCAGCAGGGCAAGTTCTGCCTTCAGCTTACTCCGGCCGTAGGCGTGATGAGGAATACATTCGCTTTTCTCGGTTGCAGGATTATCCCTGCAGATTCCCATGGCGGCAACTGTGCTGCAATGAACAATCTTTTTGACACCGGCCTTCAGGGCTTCGTTCATGATGTTTATAGTGCCCTGAACATTAATGGATTCAAACAACTCCTCTGAAACTGTGTAATTGTTTACATGCCCTAGTGTCGCCATATGAACCAGAACATCCATACCTTCTGCGATTCCTTTTAGGGTTTCCGGATCGGTAATATCACCCTGAATCAGTTCAACACCAAGACTTCCCAGCTCATGGGTGTTGCTGGTATGCCGGACAAGACATCTGCACCGTTGCCCATTTGCGGTAAGTCTTTTAATCAGATAAGGACCTAAAAATCCCGTTGCTCCGGTAATTAAATAGTTCACAAAAAAGTCTTCCTTGCTTTATATACCTTGTTTTTCTGTTTAAATAAAATTTTCCACAACACATTGGACAAAGACGGTCCATGCAACAGCATGTTGGAATAAGCCTGGTTGGCTAGTGGACAGCGACATCCCCCTCTGCGAATTTCATTCCGGACCTCCGCAGCCTGCCGGCTGTTCCACAGTGCCTTGAAGTCGTAATCATAATCCCGGAGGTTTCCCATGGATTTCTCATATCCAAGTGTACAACAAGCCCAGATATCTCCGTATGGCGTCATGTGGGCATTGGAGATACCGCCATAGCAGGGGATGATCTGTCTTTTTTCCTTCATGGTCTGTATGGCCAGATTGTAGTATGCCAATCGGAAGGCATGGGTGATCCGGTGAAAAAAATTTTTACTTCGCATATGGGTCTGTATCTGTCTGACAAAAAAGGAAATGGCCTGTTCATATTTTTCCGGAGAAGGAGTAATGGAATTTTCCTGGTTAAACATCTCTGACCGGTTTTCGGCAATTTCGTTCCGGTAACTGTCTGGTCCCAGTTTGCTAACATATTCTGAAATAGCTTCAATGTCATCCACATTCCAGCAGGAGATCACGGTGCCCAGTTCTGCATGAACATTTTTATGTTCTGTCTGTTGTTTTTGAAGATAATGAAACAGATCGATCACTTTTTTGAAATTTCCCGGTATGCCTCGGATTTCATCATGCTTTTCACCAATATGATCCAGGCTGGGCTTAATGGTTAGCCGGATGGATGGAAATTCTGTTTCCAGCAGTTCAATAATTTCCGACACCTGCTTTTTGATTTTCCGGATGGCGATGGCATTGGTGGGAATGTGAATAATCCCCGGCCTCAGATGGTTACATGCGGATTCAATGATCTGCACCAGGTCATCCCGGAGAAAAGGTTCTCCGCCGCTGATATTGAAGATATAAATGTGTCCCATGGAGCTGAAAATTTTATTAATCTCCGGAAGGGTCAGCTCGGTGTGGCGTTTTTGCGGATACTTCTTATATAACTCCCATATATTGCAGGTTTTGCATCGGGACTGGCAGATGTTGGTTACGGAAAATGTCAGATTGATCGGCATTCCGGGCTTGGCTATTCCATACCTTGCCAAACGGTATTGAATCATTTTTGGAAGCAGTTCCCGGATGTAACTCACAATGTTCTCCATGTTTGACAATTGTACATGACCCGTCCGCTCCTTTGAAGAGATGGATCACTTGCGGATATCGGTAGAATTCCGTAAGATGTTTTTATATACAGATAAGATCTTTTTGGCAATAGATGGCCATGAAATCTTCTCAGCAACTGCATTGGCATCATTTTCCATGGCTTTGAGCCGGTCAGGATCAAGAAGCGTACTCATGACCGCTTTTGCAAGAGCCTCATCATCTTTTGGCGGCACAATACATCGAGGATCATTCACAAGTTCCGGAAGTCCTCCGATATTGCTGACAATCATCGGTTTTCGAAAAGAAACAGCAATGGCCCCGACACCGCTCTGGCTGTCAAAATGATGATAAGGCAGTAAAATCAGATCTGCGGCCGTGAAAAAAACAGAGACCATTTCAGCAGGGATATAGTTCAGGTAGGTGTCAACGTGTTCTTCAATATGCAAATTATTAATCTGATTCCTGTAAGGGCTCCAATCCTCCCAAAGTTTTCCGGCAATGACCAGGCGGGCATCCGGAATCTTTTTCAGCACCTTTTCAAAAGCTGCAATTGTCGTATCGATTCCTTTGTAAGGTCGGATCGCACCAAACAGGAGAATCATTTTTTCCTCTGGTTTGATATTCAGTCTTACACGGGCTTCCTGTCTGGAAAGGTTTGATGAAACATGAAAGTCAAGAGGGCCGTGTGGGATAATGGTAATCTGTTTCGGAGATATGCCATACTGCCGGATTAACTGTTGTTTGTTTTTTGGGGAGTGAACCAGAAAGTGATCTCCCAGCCGGAACAACAATCCAGATGCCAGGGTAAACAGCCGGGATTTTTCATGTGGCAATACATTGTGAACCGTAAAGACAACCGGCTTTTTTCGAAGTTTGAACCCCAGGCAGACACAGGCATAGATCATAAAAAGCGGAAGGCTCCACCATTGTGCATGGAGCAGATCCGCTTTGGTGAAAAATCCTTCGATCAGCCAGGTAAGCGGGTTATACCATGTGAGGAATCGCCGGATGTAAAGCCTTTTATGAACGATTTCCGGAAAGGTATGATCCTCCTGAAGCGTTCCCCCTGGATAGAGAAAGGCTGGATAGATCTTGCGAAAAGAGAGAAAGCGGACATGGGTAAGATCGGCCATAGCCAGGGAAAGCTCAAGGCAGTAGCTGCTGAGCGCCCGAAGGGGTGGAAGAGATCCCAGCATGGCGATGGCCGGCCCGTCTGCTTTTTCAACGTATTTTTTTGGCTTCATTGTTTATGCATTATCCGGTTTTTGGGTCTGCTTTGGATTGGGCCTTTCCGGAAAAAGTTTTTCCAGTTCAACACCTTTGACTTTGGACAGGCAGTTTTCCAAAGCCTCTTTTTCCGTGTCGCCGGTTCCCTGATATTCCTGCTTGGCAATGATGTTGATCAGATTGGGAACCGCTACGAATTTTCCTGCCAGTTTTCCGAAAATCGCCTCATGCACATCAATGTGCAGCATTCTGTCTGACCGGATCAGGTTGTATTTTGTCACCCGGGTCAGAATATCTTTTCCATCTACATCAAGCATAATCAATCCTCCTTAAATTCCGATAATTTTTTTCATGGGAATACCATCATCCGAACGTCCTTTTATGACCGCAAAAGATTTTACAGCATTATTTTTTTTCGAAACACTGGGTATCAGAGAGGTGTTCTTCATCTGGATTTCCATGAATATTTCTGTGGGCGGCGCTATCCTGTCCTTTTTACAAAGTTTCTGCGCCAGACAAAAGACATCTTCCAGCTCATCCAGTTTGATCAGGTTGTTTACATGCAGGAAAATTTCAGGCAGGTCATTCAAAAGATCCCGGACCCATCCGGTATTGGAGAACTTTTCTGCATAAATATCATCAATTCCCATCGCTTTTCCGATATGGATAATTTTTTGTAAAACCTGATGAAAGATTTCCTTTCTGTTTTCCAGCAACTCCTTCCGGCTGCATTCCTGAAAATCATCCCGGAAAGCTCTGATGGTTTCAATTGCATCGATGGCCAGAATGATTTTATCCATGTTTTCATGAAACACATACAAGGGCAGCAGGTGGACCTTCATAACAAACTGTCCATCATGAAATACTTTCAGTATCTGATAGTTCCGGTCCAGAATCCAGGGAAAAACCGTCCAATAGATATTTTCGATATTCCGATCTGCCTGAAACGGGGTTTTATCCGCAGTACAATCTCCGGTTTCCTTGCCCAGCATCAGGTAGGTGATATCCCTTGTGGCAAATTCAAACTCAACACCTTTTTTTTGGGGAACGGAAAGTTTTTCGATTTCCGGAATGGACAGATCCGGTGAGAGCTCAAAAAGGGCACTGGCAATCTCGTCTGCATAAATGGCGGAGGTCTGTTGATCAGATTCGGCCAGATCACAGGAGATGGTGTTTTTGATTTTTGTGAGGATACGATGGATTCGAATCCGGGCCAATGCAAGCTGGATATCCTGTTGTTTTTTTTTGTTAGAAAGATTGTTTTGCTTATTCTTCAAAATTTTTTCAACCGATTGGAGTAACTTCGAATCCGGAATGGAGTTGAGGATATCTTTTCGAAGAAGGCCGGTGGAATCAAGGTCGGTTCTGAGGCGGTGACTGGAAACCGGGAATAAGCTGTTCCTGCATTCTGTGATAATCTGACGAATCCGTTCCGGGTTGTTCAAATTGAAAAAAGGAGACATCTGTATGCCAAACTCCTCTTCCCAATTCCGGTGCCAGTTTTCAAAAAACTGGAAAACCGGTTTTTTAAAATTGACATCTCCTGTTTTCAATTCTTCGGTAATCCGTTTTCCCAGAGCAAGGTTCAGCACTTTCTTGCTCTTTCTGCTGTCTTTCACGGAAACCAGTTGATAGTCGCTTGGCAGTTTTCCATACCGGGTCTTGGCTTTTTTCAGGGAAATCATGACAGGGCCCTTTTCTTCGGTAAAACCGATGATGTTGGGATTATACTCAGGCTGGTCTGATGAGGGCATATCTGTTTTTGTTCATCCTGTTTTTTGAAAAGGGCTTATTTTTTATTTATGAATATTCCAAATATAGGTAACCTGTCAAACAGATCAACCATCCGGATGAAAAATAAGGCTGTTGAAAAGAATTGTCTATCCGTTCAGACCGGGGATGATTTGGATGCCGGGGGCCACTCTTCTTCTCCCGGATCATAGCAGGTGATCCCCATTCTGGCCAGAACATGTCGGGCCTTTTCTATGGATTCCGGGGTCGGCGTATTCAGTTTCGGACCAGGTTTGAGCTGGAGCCATTCTCTTTTGGCTTCCCCGAGGTTGTGAAAGGGAACCAGGGTTACCTTGTTCAGTTCAAGTTCGGCAAGCAGATCTCCCCAGCCTTCCAGATTTTCAGGTGTATCGGTAATACCGGGTATCAGCGGCATGCGGGGCCATATCATCGGACCACCTTCTTGAAAAAAATTTCGGGCCAGCATCGCAAGGTTGTTTTTGATTATCCGGTTTGATGTACCACAGAATTGTTGATGGGCGGCTTCCTGGAACAACTTGATGTCAAACAGTATGAGATCGATCAGACTCAGCAGTTCACGGATAGCCTTTCCGGATTCAGGCAAAGACTCCGATTTTTCCTCCATATGAAACAGGCCGCAGGTTTCCATGGCCACATGTATTTGATCCTGTTTCAAAGCCGCGGCCAGTTGTATTACAAATTCAAGAGACAAGGTGGGTTCTCCGCCGGAAAAGGTAACACCTCCACCAGAGCTGCGATAGTAAGGATATTCAGGTTGAAGATCTTTCAATACGGTATGGGTTGAAAGACAGTTCCCAAAGCGTATCAAAGCCCCGGATGGACATGCTTTTGCGCATGAAAAGCATGTTTGACACAGATCAGATCGGATCTGGCCGGGGGTTTTCATGGCATTGACCGGGCAGATTGATAGACAGTTCCGGCAGTTGATACACAGATGGTCTTTAAAACCGAGTTCCGAGGCCGGTGACCAGGATTCCGGATTCTGACACCAGGTGCATCGCAGGGGGCAGCCCTTGAAAAAAACAAGGCTTCGAATGCCAGGGCCGTCGTGAAGACAAAAATGCTGAATGGAAAAGATCTGTCCGGCCAAAGGTTTTTTCATATTATCCAATACCATGAACCGTTCTTTCAATGATTTCATCCTGGACAGAAGGCTGGAGATCATTGAAATAAGCGCAGTAGCCGGCCACACGCACGACGATTCCCGGATATTCGGCTGGATTTTGCTTGGCTGCCCGCAGCATTTCCGCATCCAGCACATTGGCCTGAACCTGCATGCCGCCCTGGTCAAAATAGGTCGTAAACAGGTTGGCAAGCGCGCTTCGGCCGGCTTTGCCGGCAACAGACTTGCGATCGAATTTCAGATTCAATGCACAGCAGTTGGACCACTTCCGGCTGTCCAGGGAAGCGGCGGAACGCAGAACAGCCGTAGGTCCTTTCCGGTCTGCTCCATCCGCAGGGGAGAGTCCGTTGGACATCCTTTGCCCGGAACCCCGGCCATTGGGCAGGGCGCCGGTAAGTCGGCCAAACGCAATATGGCAGGTCATGGAATAGATGCCCGGTATATAGCGTCCGCCCCTTGAATTGCGGTGCGCTGTAATCGCATTGGAAAACACATCTGCCGCCAGTTGGGTCATCTGGTCAACATCGGCTATTCCATTGCCGTATCTGGGGAACTGATGCAAGAGCTCCTGCTGTAATCCGCGGTGATGCTGATAATCGGTTTTCAGAATGTTCAGCAGCTCTTTCAGGGTGTACCGCTTCTGGTGGAAAATGAGCTGTTGGACGGCATACAGGGAATCCCCTGCATCTGCCAGGCCTGCAACCTGGATCGATGTCAGATCATATAAAGCGCCGCCCCAGGTAACGTCTTTTCCTTTATCAAGACAGCCTTCCGTAACCATGGAGTTCACCGGTGTTGGCCTCCAGATGCGGTAGGTTGCTTCCAGCCATCCGATGACTTTTACCATTTCCGCCACAGCATGTTCCACCTGGCTGCGGAATGCATCCACTACATCATTAAAGGAATGCATCTGTTCTACCGGTTTGGTCGGAGCGCCCATTCGGCGTCCAAAATGGCGCTGGCCATAGCAGTAGCCTTGATTCAGGGCCAATTCCAGACACAGGGGCAGATTGAACAGGGCAGCATCACTGGAGTTGTATGTCCTTCCCTGACTCGCCATTTCCACACATCCGATGACAGCATAGTCACGGGCATGCTCTTTCGATATTCCTGCCTGTTCCAATGAGGCGACTACAGCGTTATCCCCAAAAAAAGAGGGTTTTCCGCATCCGAGTTGAACTGTTGCAACTGCATTATCCAGAAACCAGCGGGGAGTGTTTTCATGCACCCGGACATGCAGGGCCGGCTCTCTTGTGCAGATCTGGGCATATGCATCCAGAACGATGCCGGAAAGCTCATTGGTTGTATCCTCTCCGTTTTCATCTGTGCCGCCGATGGTGATTCCCTGGGCAACACCGTTGCCGCTGAAGTACTGATCAATCCGTTCCGAGTACACCGGAAGGGTTTCGCAGGTTTTCAACTGGAACGAGGCCATGATTTCCGTTGCAGTTTCACGGGTAATGGTTCCCTGTTCCAGATCCCTGCGGAAAAGCGGAAGCAGGATACGATCCAGACGGCCAAAAGACATTCCCTGCTCAAAGTCTTCCAGGTTCATGGCCACATGGACAATCCAGCAGGACTGCAACCCTTCGAGAAAGTTCCGGGCAGGATAATAGGGAACTTGACGGCATGCATCGGCTGATGTCAGAAGTTCCTGACGGCGTTTGTCAGAGACCCCGGGGTGATACGCCAGTTTTTCAGCCAGATCCGCCAGATTGGCGGCCATGCGTCGGATTCCCTGGATCGTGATTCGAATGGATTGATAAAATGCAATCTGATCCCTTTCCAGTTTTGTTCCGTCCGGCAGAGTGCCTTTTTCCAGGCAGGTTTTGGCAATCTCATCAGGCTGCTGAAGGCCATAATGTACCACGTTATAATAGCCACCAACCTGATGTCCTATACCAGCTTCTTCGGTAATGAAATATCGCTTGGCCCGGAAGAAATCCAGAAAGTGCATGAATCGACCAGGCTTGAGCAGAGCTTTGCCTCCGATGCTGGAAAAAAGTCCGGATAAACCGATCTGAACCAGTTCCAATTTTTCCTTTGCAGTCAACTGGATGGGAACATGGCGTTTTTCCAGCCGGAACAGGTCCTCCAGAATATTGATGGAGCCGCCTTCCGGGTAGTAGTTGGCAGCGGTTCGTTTGGAGGTCATGTTGCCGATGATCCTTTCTCTGTCATAGATCCGGGGTTGTCTTTCCGACATCACGTAGGCCAGAGCTTTTGCCCGTTTCACCAGGGGATGCTCTTTTTTACTGAGTCTGCCGGATCTGCTTCTTTGAAAGCGCAGCAGCAACCGGGGCCTTTCCAGGCAGAGGGAGTAGGGTGAAGCAAACAGGGCTGCCTTGATGGCGGCAATCCGGTCGTTGGGTTTTCGGAATGCCGGTTCGGTTTCCGGTAAATGTTCTTCTTTGATGCGGGCTGCCGGTGTTTGGTTTGAATAGGCATTCATGGATTGCCTCCTTGCATGGTTTTTTTTGGTTTACGGCCTAAAACCCGTTTCAGGCAGACAAAGAGATCCGGTTGAGCACAATGGATTAAACCGCGGATGCCCCCCCGTCAACCATGATGGTTTGGCCGGTGATAAAATCTGCTCCCGGAGAACATAAAAACAGGGTCGGATGAGCAATATCAATTGGCTCCGGTATTCTTCCGAGGGGTATGGTTTTCACAATCTCTTTTCGGATATCATCATTGGACCAGAAGAATTTGCTGAAATCGGTTTTCACCATACACGGGGCTACTGCATTTACCTGGACGTTGAATGGGGCCAGCTCCATAGCCAGAACCTTAGTCATCATTTCAATTCCGGCCTTGGCGATTCCATAGATTCCCATGGCCGGTGCAGAACGTCTGGCAGCGATGGAGGTGATGCTGACAATTTTTCCGGTCTTGTTTTCTCTCATGATTTTTCCGGCCTTTTGTGAGCAGCGGAAGGTTCCGGTAAGGTTTGAATCGATAATTTTCTGCCATAGAGATGGGTCTGCATCCACCAGAGAAGTGACGATATTCATGCCGACATTATTGATCAGCCCGTCGAGCCGTCCAAAAGAAGAGATCGTCTGTTTCAGCAGGTTGTCGACATCTTCATCTTTGCCGATGTGTGTTGGAACAGCAAGAAATCGGTTTTTTCCAGCCTGTAATTTTTCCTTTGCTGCATCGAGTCCTTCCTGTTTGCGGCCGCAGATAACCACTTTTGCATTCTGCGCAAGAAGGAGTCCCGCAATTTCAAGACCGATTCCCCGGCTGCCGCCGGTTACCAGAAAGACTTTATCATCCAGTTGGTAGGACAGATTGCTCATGCTTGTTCTCCTTGGTTTGTATTCTGTTATAGGGTGGATGCAATCAATGCCGCTCCAATGGCACCGTTTACCTGTGCATGTGCGGATACAATGATCGGTGTATTGAATTTTTCTTCCAGTGCTTTGACTACCCCGATATTTTTGGCAACCCCTCCGGTCATCATGACCGGCGAAGTGATACCGATCCGTTTTCCCATGGCCATTACCCTGGAGCCAATGGATGCATGAATCCCAGCAATGATATTTTCCCGTTTTTCTCCCTTTGCAATCAGGGAAATAACTTCGGATTCCGCAAAGACCGTACACAGGCTGCTGATCGAAGCGACGTTATCTGCCTGAAGCGATAATTCACCGAATGCGTCCAGATCCACTTCCAGGGCGCGAGCCATGACTTCCAGAAATCTTCCGGTTCCGGCAGCACACTTGTCATTCATGGAAAAATCCTGAACCTTTCCTTTTTCATTAATCACAATGGCCTTACTGTCCTGTCCTCCGATATCGATAATGGAGCGGATTTCCGGATTTAAAAAATTGGCACCGGCAGCATGACAGGTGATTTCGGTGACTGCTTTGTCGGCGAATTCAATGCTGTTTCTGCCATATCCGGTGGCAATGATTTTGTCAATCTGGGAAGCATCAAGGTTCACTTCCAACAGGATCTGATCAAAAACCTGCCGGCCTGCATTCCGGGAGTTGTATCCGGTCAGGATAACACATGCACCCAATAGTTCATTGTCTTTTATTATAGCGGCTTTGGCGCTGATGGAGCCGACATCGATACCTGCTGTTATCATAAAAACCTCTTTCTATTTAGTAGTACAATTATCAGGTTTTGAACAATATCATCTTGAACTTTTTGTGGGAGCGGTTCCTGCCGCGATATCTGTGCTTTGAACGATCCAATTTCGCGGCTGGAAGCCTCCCACATGAAATCAAAAATCGGTGGTGTTCGGTTTACTTCAGCATTTCGATAAACGCATCAATCCGCGTTTCAATCTGGCTTTCGGAAAAATTCCGTTCATCCGACATGTCAGCCTCAATCATCAGAGTGGGGATGCCGATCTTTTCCTGGATGATTCTCTGAATGTCATATTGCCCGAGTGAATAGGGTTTGCAGCTTCTGTTGGAATGAAATACCACGCCGTCAGCCTCATATTTTTCAACCATTTTGACAATGTTGTCTGCCATGATGTCGGTTCCGGTGTTCAGAAAAATCCGGGTATACATTTCCGCCAGAGATCCCAGAAAATCATTCTCATCCAGGTATTGCATGGAACTGCACCATCCGGAGGTATAGGTGTCTGCCACCAGACAGGCGGAATGGGAAGCAAACTTATTGGACAGCCATCGCAATCGATACCAGACCGGCAGGTTATCCCAGACCAGACGGTATTTTTCCTGGGGAAGCATACCAATCCCCTGGGCGATACGCTCTTTCATTTCCGCCAGCAGGGATTCATAAAAATCTACGGCGGTCTTTGTTCCGCGCAAGGTAACAATCATGGCGAGATGAAAAAATGCATCAAAACAGGTCATGGGCGCAGGACGGTTCATGGTGGTATCCAGGATCTCCTGCCAGAGTCTTTGCCCCTGGATAGATAATTTTCCCACTTCCGTCATGCGGTCGTAATCAAACCGTTTGCCGCATATTTTTTCAAGAAAGTCGATATATTCCTGAATCTGTGTGGTCACGTAGCGTTTCATATCCGGATTGTATTCCGTGTGGCAGATGGGAGTATCCAGAATGAACAAAGGGACTTTATAATAACGGGCCTGCACCTCGTACCATTTTAAAACCGTACCGCAGATATTGTTGCAGCAGATCAGCATGTCCGGCTCCGGTAATCCGCCGATGGGCCCTCCGTTTACAGTTGCACAGGCAATATCCGCCCGTGCATAGGAACAGAGGTCGCTGGAGTATCCCATCTGTTCGGCTTTTTCACAAAGCTCAACCCCCATTTTGCTGGCGCCGATCATGGCACCATAGTTTTCCGGATACACAGGTATGATATCCATCACTTGCAGGGGTTCTACCGGTCCGCCGCTGGTGATCCATGCAATTTTTTTTCCGGTTTGCTCCTTAGGGGTTTTTGCCTCAATATAATATGCTGTCATGAGGTCTCTCATTTTTTTATCAGACTTGATTTTTCTTTTTTCTTTTTCCGGATCTTTTATTTTTTCCGTCAATGTCATGGTTTTTCTCCTCGTATAGGTTTTCCGGTTGGCCCGTTGTCCCGTTAGCCGGTTAGCCCGTTAGCCCGAAAAACTATCTAATCCTTTAGTAAATAAACCGGCAAACCGGTAAACTGGCCAACCGGCCAACCGGCCAACCATTTACAGCATCTCCATAAATGCTTCACATCTGGTTTGAAGCTGGCCTCCGGAAGAGGCTTGCTCTTCGATCTCAAACAGCATGCTGGGAATGCCTTCTTTTTCAAGCATCTCTTTCATGTAGGGGTAATCAAAGGAATGAGGGTCGCAGAATTTTAAAAATACAAAGATAACACCATCTGCATGGTTTTCCCTGATTTTTTCCAGGAGGTAGTTTCCTCTTGCATATATTCCGGAATGTTTGGCCGGGCAGACAATCCTATTGATATACCGCTGGGCAATATTTTTTTCCAGATCACCTTCTTCTATGATCCGGCCCTCAAAATACCTTGATCCAGTACAGAAATCATCCCAAACCACGGCGCCATTGGAGGATTCGATGACATCATAGATGTCCGGCATGCTGCACAATCCTCCGGTCAGGACAATCCGTTTTGAATCTGGTTTTTTGGCAACTTTCTGATTTTCTATAAACGTTATGAGTTCTCTGAGAGCATCGGCAAGCTGGTTCCGGTCCATGACCATGGAGGCCTTGAAAACAGCGTGGAGTTCGCTGCTTTTTATTTTTTCCGGGGAATTTTTCCGGATTTCATATAGTTTTGCAAGGGAAGCCCGAACCTGGTTGGATGTCTGGATCGCTTTTTGGAGCATTTCATCGTTAATCCGGATTCCAAAACCGGTTTCCAGGTCTTTTCTGAATTTCCGGATAACGGAAGTCATGTATTGTTCGGCACTCTCCGTATCCAGTTTAACCGGCATGATCAGATCCGCATGAAATGCATAATTTGTATTCATCCTCCAGATATCGGACAAACGCTGAATGGAGTCACAGGTATGCGGAAAAACAGTCCCATCCAGAAAATTCAGGCGTCCTTCTAAGGAGTCTTCCAAAGCGCCACGTACAAGGCTGCAACTATATGCCTGTAAAAATGCATTTGCTTTGGAAATGGTTGCTCCGGAGCCCAAAATTCGAAACGGAAGGGCACCTGCAGCTGTAATCACTTCTTCCGGTGTGTAAGAACAAAAATTTCCGATCACCTTTCCCCCTGTTTTCTCTTTCCAGTTTCGGGCATATTCATAGGGGTTTGAAACAATTTGTTTAAAAATGCCGATACGTTCCATGTACGATACTCCTCGGGTTTTTTGGGTATGGTGTATTGTTTTTTAAAGAAACAAACCAATTGGTTTGTTTTATACTAAAGTCAGAATTTTATTTTTTTGTCAATCATTTGTTTTGGAATAACCAGGGCTGTTTCCTAAATAAAACCTTGTTTGTTTTTCAGGTCAAAGCAAAGAGATCAAAGCCTTTACGAGGAGAAAAATGACAAAGGCAGGTTGATCTGTTTCATGTGTCTTTTCGAACCATGACCAGCGGTGACAATATTTTAATCCACTGATTTCGAAGGGTTTGGTAATAATCCGGTTCATCCAGAACAATGGACTGGATCGCCATGCCCCGCATGGAATACAGTGTCAGGTTCATGAGGATTTCGATGGTTCCGGAGCTATTCTCAGCCGCTGAAAAATGTTCCCGCCAGAGTTCATCCAGAGATTCAAAAAAATGTTTGATTACCGGTTTCAGACGTTGCCTCAGCTCCTCATCGGTCCGGCAGGCAACATTGAATTCAAGCCAGATGTCGCGGTATGTTCCCTGGTAATAATTTTCCCAGATATAGCTTACAACCTCAACCAGCAGGTTATCTCGATTTTTAAAACTCGGGGCCATCTCCCGGGCAGTTGCGATCGGGCCTTTTAAGAAGTGTTCAGCAGCTGCCGCAACCAGTTCTTTCTTGTTGTTGTAATGATGTCGCCAAGCACCCCTCGAAACTCCTGCCCGGTTCAGGATTTCTGAAATAGAGGTTCCATGGTATCCGCGCTCCTGAAGGCAGACCAGGGTCGCTTCTATCAGCCGGATTTTCATCTCCCGGCTTTTTTCTTCTTGCGTCTTTTTTTTCCGTATGCAGCACATGAAATTGTTTCCTTATTGTTTTTACCCAATACTGGATCGTGAATCGATATGAGAAGTGTGAACCCAGTCAGGTAATGGACTATAGGGAAGAAGCCGGAGGGTGTCAAATCGCTTTTGGAAAAATTGGTTATATTTTAAATTTTCGGCAAATTATGGCTTAATCAGAATGGGATCAGTTTTTTTTGGGTTCGGTTCCCTTTTTGAACAAAGCATTCACAGAATCAGGATCGGTTTCAGGTACCGGGTTTCCGCTGGTTGGATCCATCCTCACCCTTACGGTTTCATCCGGTATATCAAAAGAGAGCCCTGAAGATTTTGACTCGGCTTTTTGCATCACATCCATCCAGATCGGCAAGGCTGCCTTTGCACCGGTTTCATCATTTCCAAGAGTTTCAGAAGAATCCTGACCAACCCAGACTCCGGTTGTGATCGCTGGTGAAAATCCAATAAACAGGGCATCTTTATATTGATTGGTTGTTCCTGTTTTTCCGGCAAGAGGCTGCCGCAGCGATTTTGCTTTCTGGCCGGTTCCCTCCAGAATGGCTCCATTCAGCATATCGGTAATGATGGCTGCACCGGCTCTGGACATGGCAATTGATTTTTGGGGTTTTGCACGCCAGATTATTCTCCCATGTCGATCCTGAATCTCGGCGATTGCAAAGGGTTTGATCAGTTTACCCTGGTTTGGGAATACGGAATAGGCAGCCGTGAGTTCCAGAAGTGTCATTTCAGCCGTGCCCAACGCAAGGGAGAGGTATGGATGGAGCCGTGATTGAATTCCAAGGGAGGAGGCAAATCTTGAAACAGAGGATACACCCAATTTTTCCATCAATCGGATCGCAGGTATATTTTTAGAAAAGGCAAGGGCTTTCCGTAATGTGATTTCTCCCATGTAGTCCTTGGAGAAGTTTTCCGGTTCCCAGGGAGGAGAACCCCCGGAACCGGAAAAAACAACGGGTGAATCCAGTAAGAGCATGTTCTGGGGAAATCCCTGCTCCACTGCACAGGCATACAGAATCGGCTTAAAGGCTGAACCAGGTTGTCTTTTGGCAGATACGGCACGGTTAAATTTACTCTGGGGAAAGTCTTTTCCTCCTACCATGGACAGAATGCCACCGGTTTGGATAGAAAGAGAGATTACCGCCGCCTGAGGCTCTGGTTTGGTTGTATGCTTTTTCATTCGAGTTTCTAACTCCTGGAGCCGGTTGCGAACAACAGTTTCGGCAGACTGTTGAAGCGCATAATCCAGGGTGGTGTTTACAATAAGCCCTCCTTGATACAGGAGGGTTGCGCCAACGATGTCCTCTAGTTGATTCGTTACATACTGGATGAAATAGGGGGCGATTAAACGATGATCCGCATTCTTTCCAAGCTGAAGCGGTTCATTCTCGGATTGTTTGAATTCCTTTTCCGAGATGATATTATTTCGAAACATCTGTTTCAGAACGATATTTCTTCGCTGGACAGCACGCTCGGGACTGACCAGAGGTGACAGGCGGGACGGTAATTGCGGCATACCGGCAATCAGCGCTGCTTCCGCAAGGGTAAGGTGTTCGACCGGTTTATTGAAAAAGGTTTTGGCTGCTGCATTGACACCATAGGCACCGCTGCCGAAATATATCTGATTCAGATACAGTTCCAGAATTTCGTCTTTTGTGTATCTTCTTTCCAGTTGGAACGCGAGAATGGCTTCTTTCAGTTTTCGAACAAGGGTCTTTTCGCTGGTCAGAAAAAGGGTTTTGGCCAACTGCTGAGTGAGTGTGCTGGCCCCTTCGACAAGCTTTCGTGCGTGTATATCTTTGTAAATGGCGCGGATAATGCCTTTCAAATCAATTCCGCTATGCTGATAAAAAGATTTATCCTCAATGGAAAGGATGGCTTGTATCAGGGGTTTGGGAATACGATGAAGCGGCAACGGATCTCTTTTTTCCAGGAACAGCTCGGAAAGAAGCACATGGTCTGCGGAATAGATACGCGTGACAGAAGAGGGTTTGTATGATTCAAGAGAACGGATTTCAGGCAGATCTCTGGTGATCGCGATCAGAATTCCACCTGGAATACCCAACATCATGCCGCATAACACAATAAGGAATATGCGCATTCTGTTTTTTCGAAAGGTTACACCTGTCATACCCTGTTCCGGAAAGTAAATTGGTTCGGCCGTTATATTAGGACAGGGTTGCGGATCAGGGCAAGTTATTTATTGTTTGGCAACGGATCAACTGGCCTTGGCTTGTTCTTCAATATTGGGCGGAACTGCACACAGACCGGATTCTCCCCAGATATATTTTCCGTATTTCAGATATCCACGGACATTGTTTAATCGGGCATCTTTATTTTTTTCTATTGGAATGACGTTTCCCGAAACCAGAGGTTGCAGATATTTTCCCAGCTCGGTGCATCCGCCTCCGGTTAATATAATGGCGTCAATATCCCAATCCTCTGCCCACAGCCGATCAATATCATTGGCGATGGTTTCAGCCGATTGCATAAAAACCTGATCGCGGATTTTGGTGATGTCGTATTCCTGGCCTCTCATTTTAATAAAGCCGGATTCAACCGCATTGTATAAACGGTATAACTCGACGTTGATGCCGCTTTTCTCATGAAGCTTGTTTGCAATCACCCTGAAGATTTTTGAGATACCGGTGTCCATGGTCGTGCTGCCCCGGTCAATATACCGAAGCTTGTCAAATATGGAAAAGTCCGTGGTACGGAATCCAATGTCAATAATGCCTACTTTCTGCTTGGTCAGATCCATGTTGATGATTTTCCCTTTATCATCCATGAGCAGATTGAAAAAGCTTCCCAGGGGTTGCGGCATCATCCGGACCTTTTTGATGAAGATTCGCTTGGTTGTACTCTTTCCATCTGTTTTGTGATACGTAATTGAGTGCTGCCCGGTAAGCATCTTTGCGAATCGGGCGTTGTGTTCTTTAAAATAGGATACAGGCAGGCCGGAGACAATATTGATGGGCGCATCTGAATTGGCGAATTTTCCGGTTATGGTTAATGCAAGAATTTTTACAAAATCAGTGATTAATTTTTCCTGATCCAGAGTAAATTGTTTTACATTGGACTGCTGCTCCGCATAGTCCCCCACAAAATAGGACTTGTCATCAATCGTTACATGCAATTGATCGGAGAATGAAGAATTGCCGAGATCTGCGAAAAACTGTATGTCCACAGCTTCTCCAAAAATCGACTTGAACATGATATACTCTTTTCCATTTGAGGCTTTTGTAAAGCCAAAACCAATATCAATGCCTAGAACTTCCATGGTTTCCTCCAGAAAAATTGAGGGTTATGTCTGATGTTACATTCCCCCCAAGGGGGAATCAATTGAATGAGGATATTATTTCCAAATGCGATTACACTGTGGTGTTCCCTGTTTTGTATCTGTAAAGAATTTATGATTCCGGACAATCGATAACCGTCCGGGACATCCTATTGAAAAAGCAACTATTGTGCCATTAGATGGTAAGACTTCTGCGATGAAAAAATTTTTGCGGTCAGCATGAAGGGAGCTGTCTATCCGGTTTTCTGGATTTGCAGGCTATCAATGCAGCGCTATGGTGATTGAAAAAATTTCCGTTTATGTTTTTTATAGAATGTTGTGGCAGGATGACACATCTCTGTTGAATGAAAATCGAACGGGAGTTTTTTTTAAGCGGAGCGCCATAATCTTGACTTATGGAAGCCAATATTTTGGCTCATCCCTGTTTCCGCATTTGGGAGATGGGATATCGGGGTTTTATTCCTCTTTGTCTTTCTTGTCTTCGATCTGTTCCGGCTTTTCCCCTTCCGAGGTTGCTTTTTTGAAATTTTTGATCCCTTTACCAAGACTGGAACCAATCTCCGGTAATTTGCCGGCTCCAAAAATAATCAGGATGATAATCAGTATAACGATGAGTTCCGACATTCCAATACCAAACATTTGATCCTCCAGTTTTTTTTAAACGATCATGAACATGAATTCTGCTTAAACCGATATTCATGAAGCGCGATTCGGAACAGGAATATAACATCGGCTGGAAAGGGTGTCAATCATTGAAAATCATCATTGAAATCAGAATTCAATTCTGCTGCGGAAATCAAAAAAATATCCATATCCGGAAAATTTTCCTTGCAAAGAATTCCACAGATGGTTCATACCCATAGGACAAAGCAAATCAAATCGTAAAACAGATAAAAATCAATTTTATCAGGAGAGATGGAATGAGCCGGAAAATTCGGATCGGGGCATTGATATCAGGCGGCGGCACAAATCTGCAAGCCATAATCGATTCATGTGAATCGGGAAAAATCAACGGTGAAATGGTTTTTGTGGGAACAGACAATCCATCCGCAGCAGGGTTGAAACGGGCTGAAAACCACAGGATTCCCTCATTTGTTGTGAACTATGCAGATATCATCAGAACCGTGAATCAACAACCGGAACAGGCAGATATTCCAAAAGATTTTGATATGGATGATCTTTTGCAGAAACAATCCATTTTTTCAGACAAAGAGAATCCTGAAAAGGCAAAAAAGTTTTTACGATCCCGTGTGGCTGCGGAAGCCGAGCTGCTGGAGAAGATGAAAGGATTTGATTTTGACCTGATTGTGCTTGCCGGTTTTCTTCGGAATCTGACACCATATTTTATTGATCGGGTCAATACAGAAGAAGGTCTTCCGAAGATCATGAACATCCATCCGGCACTCCTGCCGGCTTTCCCGGGAAAAGATGGCTATGGGGACACATTCCGATATGGCTGCAAGGTCGGGGGCTGCACAGTTCATTTTATCGATTATGGAGAAGATTCCGGCCCGATTATCGGGCAAAAAACCTTTCCCATCGAACCGGGTGATACCCTGGATTTGATCAAAAAAAAGGGGCTGGAAAAAGAGTGGGAGCTTTATCCGGTATGCATTCAGATGTTTGCCGCAAACCAGCTTCATGTTGACAGAGTGACCTTCCTGACTGAAAACGGCAAAACATATCAAAGGAGTATTGTAACGATTAAAAACATCCTTGACATCGGTCAGCAATCGCATTAAAAGTAGTGTTATAAACTACTTTTCTGGGAGAAGATCATTATGAAAACGATCACGGCTGCAAATGCGAATCGCGAATTTTCCAATTTGCTTCGGGAAGTGCGTAAGGGGGAAGAGATTACAATACTCTCAAGAGGGACGCCCGTGGCAAAAATCATTTCCGTGAATTCAGCGGTGTTGCAAAAAAATGCAATGAAAACCCTGTTGTTATCCCGATTGAAAACCCAGGGCATCACCGGCTTTCGAAACTGGACCCGTGACGAACTATATAAGGATTCATGATGCGTGTCGCTCTGGATACGAATATACTGGCCTATGCCGAAGGGATCGGGGATGCGCCCCGCTGTGCCCGCGCCATTCAGTTGATCGAAGAATTGCCGGCTGAACTGGTGCTGCTTCCCGCACAAACCCTTGGGGAGCTTTTTCGGGTTTTGATCGGGAAGGCAAAATGGAAAGCAGATCTTACACAGGTGGCGATTATGAACTGGGCCGACAGTTTTGAAGTTGCAGACTCATCCTGGTCAGCTTTTCAGGCGGCAATGGATCTATCCATTGATCATGGGTTTCAAATTTGGGACGCACTGATTATGGCGGTAGCAGCGGAAAACCGATGCCGTCTGCTTTTAAGTGAGGACTTGCAAAACGGTTTTATCTGGAGAGGCGTTACCGTCGTGAATCCCTTTGCTGCGCCCTCCTCTCCGCTGCTCGACAAAATTTTACATGCTGGATGATGCATTCAAACAAGAAAGATCAAAAAGACGTCCCGGGAATTACGGGAATTATAAGGCACCTAATTTTTTTGTTTTTTTTACTTGACAAGCCTTTTAATGGGTGACCCCCATTTCATTAATGGATGAGCGTCTAAAATGGCACCATATAAGATTAAAGTAAAACAAATCCTGCGTGACGAAAAGATAAATACCTTTGGAATGACACTCGGATTTTCGAGCGTGGCGGAAATTCCGCATCAAATTTTTCTTTGCAAAAAAAAGGAAATCAAAGAAGGTCCTTTCATACTTTATCCCAAAAAAGCATATCCAAAATATTCAATATCTGAAATTGGCAAGAAATATTCGAAAAAAATTACAAAAACCCAATATGATGTATCATATATCGCATTTATTGATTCCATCTATTCTTTTAATGTGAATCAGGAAATATTCAATAAATTGTTCCAGCAAAAATATTTTTGTTTATGGCATCCATCAGAGCCGGTTAAGTACTATGGTAAAAAAGAAATAGGATATATTCCATTTTTCAGGACTTTTAAGTTAACTGAAAAAATTTGCAAAGACTTAATAGAAAAAAGTCAGGGGTTTAAAGGTCGCTATGTTATAACAAACCTTGAAGATGAAATTGAAGTTATACTTTCAGATCCTGTATTATCCAATTCTGATTTTAACCACTGCAAGAGTGCAATTCTTGAGATAATAAATAAATGTTCAGGGAATGCTTCGTTGAAGATTGATAATTCGATAGAAGTCAATCAAATAGTCAATATTATATGCGCCCAAGATATTTTTGCTGACATAAAAGAGTTTGAAAAAAGCAATAAAGGTATACCAGAGACTCAAAAAGAGACATTAGTCCAGAGCCGGATTGGGCAGGGTAAATTTCGTTCAGATTTAATTGATTACTGGAAATGCTGTGCAGTTACCGGATGCCATACTGCTGAATTATTAAAAGCTTCTCATATTAAACCATGGCGTGATTGTGATAATATAGAGCGTTTAGATCAGTATAATGGGTTGTTACTCTCGCCTAATATTGATGCTGCTTTTGATAGTGGGTTAATCAGTTTTGATGATGATGGAAAAATTCTTATTTCAAGCAAGTTGAATAAAGAGGAAGCTCAAAAAATAGGATACCATTCCAAGCTTCGAATTTTAAATCTGTCTAAAAAGCATTTGGGTTATCTTGAACATCACCGGAATAACGTTTTTCAGGGCAGCAAAAGAATTTCTATAATCGCTCCGTCAAAGCATGAGGATATATATCAGAATTTTGAGAATTGGAGGGGTGCGGTTGGTCCACAAAATGGTTGGGGATTGGCTTGGATGTTAGCATATGAGTTTTGCAAACGATTTTACAGCTCTCATGGCATTGTACCTCGTGTAATTGAGCATGAAGGGCTTGGTTATTATGGCATCGGCTTGTATCATACACCCTGTGGTGTAAATCCTAACAGAACAGAATGCATCGGCAGATTTACAATGGGGGGTGATGTTGAGAACTGGATTACCGGTAGCCCTAGTGATCATGGCTTGTTGCTGACAGAACGATTGAAGGCGGGTGAACCTTTATCCTCTCTATTATTTGATGCATTGCGGCATATGGATATCCCTACTGCACCTCCAAGGCCCCATGCTTCTTGTTATCATAATAAATTGGGCAAGCAATATGAATTCGTATTTCATATCGCTACAATTATAGCACTTCGGAATGATGGAATAATACAAATTTGGAATGACGATCATCAGACAAGTCGGATAGCCATGGGAAAGGATTCTAATTTTAATAATAGTGAGCTTATCGGCTATTTCCTTTTTCAACATATGAATAAGCAGGTAGTTATTTCAGGAGATGGAAGAACCATTTGCCCCTCCGAAAATGATAGTCTTTGGGACCGATATATGAGAGGTGTATCGCCATATGATTTGGCTATGGAGATAGAAAAAGAGTTATCGCTTTAATTTAATTGAAATTGGCTCATCCGGAAATAAAAATCCTGACAATAATGGGAAACGCCACCAATGTTCCAAGCGAGGTTCCGAGGTTGGTCAGAATGACAACCAGCAGAATCCGGGTGATATTGTTTTTCCAGAATCCTTTCAATGTCGTGATATCATCCAGGAGGCTTTCGAAATCCTTGACTATGGGTTTACGGAAAAACGCCTCAACAAGGCCGGCTACCCATCCGGTTGCAATCATGGGATGTAATGCAGCAAGGGGTGCTGAAAGAATGGCGGATAAAATGGTTGCCGGGTGGGACAGCGCAATGAGTGCACCGAGCCCTGCCAGAAAACTAGTGGTCAGTGCCCACCACAACATCATATCGGTTCCGGCTTTGGCGCCTTCATAAAAAAAGCCCACCCCAAAAAGTGCCACGATCAGTAAAGGGATGGACCATTTGACTACATTCCCCCATTTTCCTTTGGGGGGGAGCTGTTCAAGCGCCTGGATATCGATCTCCGTATCCCAGTATTTGTGAATGCCGGGAACATGACCGGCGCCGACAACCGCAACGATTCGATTGCCTGGAGCGGTTTTTATTTTTTGCGCAAGGTATTTGTCCCGTTCATCGATCAGAATCTCCCGTAAGACTGGATGGGATTTTCCAACATCCGATAGTATGGTCTGGAGAACATCCTCCTGTTTCATTTTTTCAATATCTTCTTCACTGATTTCATCCACCTCACCCACAGACATCAGCAATTGAAACATCAATTTCATCTTTTCCCAGGTACCCATGATCCGCCATGCACGGGAAAGTGTAATCTGGATCTCCCGGTCAGCAAGGTGAATAAAGGCTGAAACAGCTTCTCCTGCGTCCATCGCTCGAAGCATCTCTTCACCTGGTTTGATGTCGAATTTTCCTGCAAGCCGTTTTTGAAAGGAGGCCAGAAGCAGGTTGGAAAAAAGGAGAAACACCTTTTTTTCTTTGATCACTTTAATGATGTCCATATTCTGCCATCGGTCTTTTTGCCGGATGGCTTGAAATCGTGAGGGGCAGAGTTCAACACAGACTGTCTCCGGTTTCTCTTCCTGGATCACTTTTTCAACCAGCTCTGCACTTTCTCTGGACACGTGGGCTGTGCCGATGAGGATGACGGATTTATGATCTGCGGTTTCAAGGGCTATGATATTGTTGTTGTCAACAATTTCCATTCGGTATATTTTCCTTTTTTTAATTGAAGCGTCTTTTTTGATGGTTCTGTAAAAAAATTGAAAATTCCATCTGCTGTCATTTTGAAGAATGGCAGGAAGATGGAATCGTGAATCATAATGAAGCCATCAATTTTGTAGATCGGATACACCCAATACACCGGCTATGTCAAGCATGGTCTGAATATTGAAGGATGAATCGGCCATTTACACTGTGAAGGGAGAAACAGCATGGCATTGATAGGCCAGCCGGATCCGGAAACCGGTTATAAGAAAAACAAACCCTATTATCTGGAATCAGACAACGAGATTTCCATTTTCGAAACCGCATATGATGCAAAACTTCCTGTGATGCTCAAGGGGCCGACCGGATGCGGGAAAACACGTTTTGTGGAACATATGGCGTACCGGTTGCAGCGGCCATTGATTTCGGTTTCCTGTCATGAAGATCTGTTTGCATCGGATCTGATCGGACGATTTCTGTTACTAAACGAAGAGACGGTCTGGGTGGACGGCCCGATTACCCGCGCGGTCCGGCAGGGGGCCATCTGTTATCTGGATGAGGTGGTTGAAGCGCGGAAAGATACAACGGTTGTGATCCATCCCCTTACCGATGACCGGAGAATCCTGCATATCGACAAGAAAGGGGAGACCATCGCTGCACACCCGGATTTTCTTCTGGTGATATCCTATAATCCGGGATACCAGTCCCTCCTTAAAGATTTGAAACAGAGCACCCGGCAGCGTTTTGTCTCGCTTACCTTCCATTATCCTGAACCCTCAAAAGAAGCTGAAATTGTGAGCCATGAAGGGCAGGTGGACATGGATATTGCCGAAAGGCTGGTGTCTTTGGGTGGGAAAATCCGGAATTTGCGGGAGCATGGTCTTACCGAGGGGGCAAGCACCCGTTTGCTCATTTATTCAGCGCAGTTGATCCGGAGAGGAATCCCCATGCAGGATGCCTGCCGCACCGCGATCTGTCTTCCCTTGACCGATGACACGGGTTTACAGGAAACCCTGAAAGACCTGATTGAAGATATTCTGTAAGCGAGTTTTCGGAATATGAGAAACGATCCATTGAAACCCCTTTATCTGTTTGACCCGGAATTTTCCCATAAGGTGAAGGAGCGGATCGATTCTTTCCAGATTCAGCCGGAAACGGCAAGTATTGAATTTTTTGTAGAGGAAACCCTCTGGGGGATTTCTCAGGAATTGTCCTTTGGAAAAGCAGTGGCCCAAGGGTATCTGCAGTTGATGGAAGATTCGGGTCAGCAGACCCTTGACCAGTATAAAACCCTCATCCGAAATGCGGAAAAGGACAGCGGCCCGACCTTTGCCAGAATCATGGCGGAAGCCCTGGTTCCAATACTGAAAATCAATGATCCGGCGTTTCTGGAGCATTTTTTAACCGTCGTCCGGATCATGCAGTCAAAGGGAGTATATGCTTTGGCTGCTCCTCTTGGCGCACTCACCTCCCTGTTGAATTCAGGGAACCTGTCAGCCGGACAGGCATTTCTCCATGTTCTGGAAGATGCCTTTGGCCAGGATATGAATTACAACCAGTGCAAACAGGTTGCGGTACTTCTGTCACAAATGTGTCAGTGGCTGCCGGATCAGAAGAAAACCTGGGTGATGACAGAGCTTTGCAGGATTATCCAAGCGGATGTTTCACTGGCGGAACCCTTTATCGAAAGCCTGAAGAGGGAGCTGGGGTTTCTGGATCATCAGGGGCTTTCTGAATTTGTTACCACAGGTCTTGAAAAGTATAGAAAGAACCCGGTTCTGGGAGAAAAATTTCTTTCCCTGAATACACATGCTGCTGTGGATGCATGCCTATCGCTTCAAGTGGTTGTCCCGCTGAAGCAGGTTCAGCATCGTCTGAATCGCTACATACAGGCAGCAACAGGGCTTTCCCTTAAAGTTTGCGCTCTTTCCTCACAGACCGGCAAGAAATTGGATGCGGGTATGTACGGGCCTTGTGTGGTTTCAGATGGACGGAACCTGTATCTACCGGAAGAGATAGACGAGGGTGATAAAGAGGAGAACCTGAACCTTTACAAAGTGCTTGTCCGGCTGGAAGCCGGATACTATGAGTTTCATACCTTTGCATTTGATCTTCAAAAAGCAATGGATCGAAGCAGAGCGAAAAATATCGGAATCCCATTGCTGGATCTACATCCGGTTGAAGATGAAATGCAGGACGGATATTCGGATATGGAACGTTTTTTCCGGCTGTTTCCGGAGCCCTTGCTGGCTTGTGATCTGTTTACTATTTTCGAACACGGTCGTATTTGGGTACTCTTGAATCAGGCAAGCCCGGGAGCGGTCAGACAGGCAAGGCCGTTTCTGCTCAAGGCGTATGAAAAACGGCTCTCCCAAACCAGGACAAACGATTTGCTGTTACAGTTGTATGCGGCGGTTGCCATCAGTCCAAGTCTTACAACAGGTCATGATCAACAGCCCGGGCTGCTTGTTAAGCGTCTTTCAGAGCAATTTTTCCATCAGATCCAGCAGGATGGAACGGTTGAAACCATTGCCGAACTGGTTCTGTTATCCTATCCGGATGTGGAACAATTTTTTCAGACTGTACGTGACAGGAATGAAAAATATCAGCCGATTTCAATTCCGTTCAACAGAAGTCTCCGGCCGGATCTATATGCGGCCTCATTTCTTCGGCAGCAGCAGAAGGCAGAGCAGATCCGGAAAATTTTCAGGGAAAACGGAACAAAAATCTACCGATCTGAGATCCGGAAGAGAATGGATAAGGAGTCGGGAAAGCTGTCCCAGGAGGATATCAAAATTCTGGTATCAGGTTCAGGAGACCATCATCAGAATCCTGAACAGATGATCCAGAATATACTGGTATCTCTGCAAAAACAAGCGCTTGCGGATTCAACCGATATGCAGGACGCGCTGTTTCCGGATAATGGAATGGATTATAGCATATTCCGCTACCGGGAATGGGATATGGATCAGGGGGATTATCTACCGGATCATGTGCTGGTTCGTGAAAAGCCGATTCCGGAAAAACAGGGGACATTTTATAAAGATACCTTGTCTCTCCACCAGGAGCTGATCAAGCAGCTTCGATATTCTTTTGAACTGTTGAAACCGGAAGGGCTCACCATCCTGAGACGATGGCTGGAAGGGGATGAGTTTGACTACCGGGCGCTGCTTGATTATGCCATTGAGAGAAAAGCCGGCATCACTCCATCGGAGCGCATCTATATGAAACGGATGAAACAGGTTCGTGATGTTTCGGTGCTGGTGCTGGTCGATCTTTCGCGATCTACTGCCAATACGGTTTCCGGCACGGATAAATCCGTCCTTACCATCGAGAAGGAAGCGATTGTCCTGTTATGTGAGGCGCTTTCGGTTGTGGGGGATTCCTTTTCCATAGCCGGTTTTTCCGGAACAGGCCGGCTTGGGGTGGATTATTTCCCGATCAAGGAGTTTCATGAAAGCATGAAGGAAAATATCAAGAACCGGATTAATGCTATGCAGCCCCTTCGCAGAACCCGTATGGGCGCTGCAATCCGTCATGCTTCCGGCAAGCTGGAAAAACTCGGTTCAAAGGTCCGGTTGCTGCTGATAGTGAGCGATGGATTTCCCAACGACAATGGATATAAACAGGAGTATGCGATTCAGGATACCCGGAAAGCATTGCTTGAAGCCCGGTCCAAAAATCTTTTTGCTCATGGCATCACGGTGAATATCAGCGGGAATGACCAGCTGGATCAGTTGTATGGAAAGTTCCATCATAGCGTGATTTCAGATGTTTGTGAGCTTCCAGGCCGGCTTTTACAGATTTATGGTCGTCTGACCCGATGATCGTTATGATATAGCAAACTATGGAAATTGATCTGTTAAGAAAGTCATTATTTTTGGCATTCTGAAAAATCTGTATTATATTGTTTCTGCATGACCATGGATATTGAATGAAACAAGACCTCCTGCTTGCCCAAAAGGTGGTAACGGCCGATGATGATTTATGATGACATATTTTCCTGGGATGGATGGGGCGGAAAACTGCGGCTTGCCAGCGGCAAGTGCAAACTGCGGATCTATGATGAAAGCCGGGATCAATCCAGCGGTTCCGTACTTTTGCGGCCCATCGTGGTCATCAGCAAGGATATCGGAAAAGAATCCATGTCGATCCGGAGCTGCTCAGGGCATATTGCTACACTGGTTACGCAGCGGTTTGGGATCGATCCCCGCCGGATGCTCTGGGTGGAGTACTATGCAGCATCGGAGTATGGGATTGGAAAAGTTCATAAAATCCCGGAACGGTTTGATATTGTAGAGTTTACATGGCATGATGGAAAGGCCATAGAGCCCAGGTGGCGGCCTATCAGCCCTATGATGCTGGACACGGTCAGAAAGATGGTTGCCGGATGGTAGGATCAGGGGGTAACCAATTGACCCTGCCGGGTATTTCTCTTTTCCAGTTCATCCTGAATCATCTTCAGGGTTTCCGCCTTTTTTAACGACCATTCCGGAGCAACAAGCTCATTCCTGTGCGGGTCACCGGTCAGCCGCTGAATCACAACATTCCACGGGGTTCTTTCCAGAAAATCACAGATCAGATCAACATACTCCTGCTGTTCCAGGCACTGGTAATTCCCTGCCCGGTATAGTTGTTCCATTCCGGTTCCTTTAATCACATAAAGCAGATGAAGTTTGATTCCATCGATCTTCATTTTGGATAGAGTTTTTGCGGTTTCCAGCATTTGTCTTCTGTCCTCCCCAGGCAGACCCAGGATAACATGGACGCAGATTTTGATGTTCCTGCCCTGGGTCATCTGAACAGCATTCTGAAAGCTTTGAAAATCATGCCCCCGGTTGATAAGATCGAGTGTCTGGTCATGGACGGATTGCAGGCCGTATTCAATCCAGACCAGGTATTTCCGGGCATATTGTTCGAGGAGAGACAGAATTTCATTGTCCACGCAGTCCGGCCTGGTCCCGATGGAAAGGCCGATGATATCTTTTACCGCAAGAGCTTCTTCATAAACCGCTTTCAGTTTTTCAACCGGGGCGTAGGTGTTAGTAAAGGATTGAAAGTATGCAAAGAATTTATTGGCCTTGTATCGTCTGTTCAGCGCAGCCTTTCCCTGAAGCAACTGGTCGGTGATGGATATTTTTTTTCCGTATGCGCCGGTTCCGGAGCCTTTTGGGTTGCAATAGATACAGCCGCCGGAGGACAGGGTGCCATCCCGGTTGGGGCAGGAGAAGCCGGCATCCACTGTTATTTTCTGAACCCGTTCACCAAACTCTTTGTTAAGATAGGTGTTGAAATCATTGTATCTTTTGATCATTACCCATTGCCTTGTGCAGGGTAATCGCATTTGGAATTTCAGCTTTTAAATTCCCCCCTTGAGGGGGGCCAGGGGGGTGTTGATCCGCATTAAAAATGGAAACTTTATAGAATTATCAAGCTGTTGTTACACCCCCCTTAATCCCCCCTCAAGAGGGGAATAAGTTGAATAAGGATATTTTTCCCAAATACGATTACCCTGTTACCTTGTGACTGTCCCCTTGACCTATTATGCTGCCGGGGATATATTCTGTTAATTTTTAATCTTTATCCCTTTTTTTTCGGATATTCCAGCAGATATGGCTTTTTACAGCAAAAAATATGATATCATTGTGGTCGGCGCCGGACATGCAGGCTGTGAGGCTGCGCTTGCCGGTTCCAGAATGGGTTGCAGGGTTCTGCTGCTGGCCATTGATCTGGATAAGGTTGCGGCCATGCCTTGCAGCCCTTCTATTGGCGGAATGGCCAAAGGTCAGCTTGTCAAGGAGATCGATGCGCTTGGCGGAGAGATGGCCCGGATAACGGACAAAACAGCCATTCAGTACCGGACACTGAATACCAAAAAAGGGCCGGCGGTTCACTCTTCCAGGACACAGAATGATAAAGCACGATATCATCTTGCCATGAAGGCAATATTGGAAGACCAGCCCAACCTGGATCTGAAACAGGCATTGGTTGAAAAAATCATCATCGAAAACAATCAGGTTACCGGAATTCAGGATCAGACCGGGTTCGGATTTCAAGCCCCTTGTGTGATTCTGGCTACCGGTACGTTTTTAAGTGGCCTGATTCATATTGGACAAAAGCAGATACAGGCAGGAAGAGCCGGTGAGTTTGCGTCATATGCATTGCCGGTTCAACTGAAAGATCTTGGATTTACGCTGGGAAGAATGAAAACAGGAACCCCGCCCCGACTGAACAAGAACAGCATTGATTTTTCATGTTTTTCCATTCAGCACGGAGAAGAAGATCCCTGCCTGTTTTCTTTGTATTCCAAAACCGTTTCTCTTCCCCAGATTCCAAGTTATATCGGGCGCACCAATCCAGAAAGCTTACAGATCGTGAGGGACAATTTGCAGTATTCTGCGTTGTACAGTGGTGCAATAAAAGGAGTTTCCGCAAGATACTGCCCTTCTTTCGAGGACAAGGTTGTCCGGTTTCCGGAAAGAGACGGTCATCAGATTATCCTGGAACATGAAGGGGTTGACACTTCGGAAATCTATGCCAGCGGACTCGGCAATAGCCTTCCATTTGAGATTCAGCTTCAATTTTTCCGGTCTGTAAAGGGACTGGAAGAGGTCGAGGTCATGCGGCCAGCCTATGCCATCGAGTATGACTATGTGGATCCCATTCAGCTTACGCCGACCCTTGAAACCAAGCGCATATCCGGTTTGTACATGGCCGGGCAGATCAACGGAACCTCCGGGTATGAGGAGGCTGCGGCCCAGGGATTATGGGCAGGCATCAATGCAGCCTGTAAAATCCAGGGACGGAATCCGTTTGTGCTGGATCGGTCTCAGGCATACATGGCTGTTTTGATTGATGATCTTGTGACATTGGGAACAAAAGAGCCCTACCGGATGTTTACGTCTAGGGCGGAATATCGCCTCATGCTTCGGGAGGATAACGCCGATCTGCGGCTGGCGGAGATTGGAAATGAACTGGGGCTTGTTTCTTCAGATATGATGGCAGATGTCAAAGAACGAAAGAAGCAGATTCAAAACGAGATCAAAAGAATTCAATCCATTGTCATCAAACCTGAACAGAAGACCAATACGTTCCTGGAAAATTGCGGATCCAAACCCATTGAAACCGGAGTTCACCTGGATCAGTTGCTGAAGAGGGCTGAAATCACTTATCAGGCAGTGGAGGCTCTGTCCAAAAGTCCGGAGCCCATATCACCCAAAGTTGCAAAACAGGTGGAGATCGAAGTAAAATATGAAGGGTATATCCAGAAACAGTTGAATGAGATCGAAAAGTTTAAGAACCTGGAAAAAATCCGGATACCGGATGAATTCCCGTATCAGAATGTTCATGGCCTGTCCAATGAACTGAAAGAGAAACTTGCAAAGATACGGCCGGCTTCTTTGGGCCAGGCATCCAGGATTTCCGGTATCACGCCGGCAGCCATTTCCGTACTCATGGTCACTCTGAAATCCCTGGAGCGATCATTTTCACCTTGACACAGGCAGGGTTGAAACTTATTTTAACTCCTGAATAATATTTAGAATTGCAGATGAACAAATCATTTTTTAACCCGAAGAAGGAAGACGGAAATGGCGGATACCGATTATTATAAAATTCTCGGTGTGAATAAAGATGCGACTCCGGATGAGATTAAAAAGAAATATCGAAAGCTTGCCATGAAATACCATCCGGATAAAACAGAGAATGACAAGGCAGCGGAAGCCAAATTCAAGCAGGTCAGCGAAGCGTATGCAGTGCTGAGCGATCCGGAAAAACGGAAACAATATGATACCTTTGGATCATCTGATTTTCATCAGAAGTTTTCTCAGGAAGATATCTTTAAAAATTTTGATTTTGGTTCCATTTTTAAGGAATTTGGTTTTGGAGGAGGCGGTGCGCGGTTTTCCTTTGGAGGAGATGACCCCATGGGGGGAGGACGCGGCAGGAGAGGAACCAGGCAAGCACCCGTAAAAGGATCGGATATTGTCTATGAGCTGCCTATTACACTGGCAGAAGTGGCAACCGGGGCAAGCCGTACCATATCGCTTCAGCATGCCGGGCATTCGGAAAAAATAACCGTAAAAATTCCGGTCGGCATGACCGATGGTAAAAAATTGCGGCTTGTTGGTAAAGGAGAGGCCAGCCGTTTTGGAGGGCCATCCGGGGACCTTTTTATCATTTCCAAGGTTCTTCCGGATCCGGTATTTACAGCTGAAGACATCGATCTCCACATTATCAGGGAGATCAAGCTCACGGAAGCCCTTCTTGGAACCACGATTCTGGTTCCGACAATTGATAAAAAGGAATACAGCCTGACCATTCCCGCAGGAACAAAGCATAAAACCAAGATGCGGCTTTCCGGTCAGGGCTTGCCTGCAATGAAAACCGGCACGCGGGGACATCTGTATGTCCATATCCATATCCGGATGCCGAAAACATTGACCGAGGAACAGAAAAGGCTGGTTTCCGAACTTTCAGACACCGGACTGTGACAGGCGGAATTCAATTCCCTCTATTTTGGTTCTTCCCCAAGCAAATGAGTTGACAAAAGGATATAATCCATATAGGGCTATCCAAGGATATAGGTATAATGAATCAAATAGGATACAGTCAATTCATCAGATGGATAATGAATCTGTGAGGTCTGATGGATCGAAAATTGATCTAGTGCTTTTTATTATTAAAAATGCCTGAACTGGTCCCTGTCCTGTCAAAAGATGAAATCCAAGAGATGGTTTCCGCGCTTGCACGTGAAATCTCTTCGGAATATGAAGGGCGATCGCTCGTTCTCATCGGTGTTTTAAAAGGGGCATTTGTTTTTTTGGCAGACCTCACAAGAAACATTACCATTCCGCATGAGATTGACTTCTTACGTGCCGCCAGTTATGGATCAGGCACGACTTCATCAGAAACAATAAAGCTGACCAAAAACATTGAGACAAAATTGCAGGGAAAGGATGTACTGCTGGTCGAAGATATCATCGATACCGGAATTACCCTTGAGTATTTAATTAAATATGTTAAAAGTTTACAACCAGCTAGCATAAAGGTATGTACGTTGATCGATAAATATCAGCGGCGCCGGAAAGAGATAAAAATAGACTTTGCTGCCCATATCGCTCAGGATGGATTTTTTGTCGGATATGGTATGGATTATGCGGAAGGCTATCGAAATTTGCCTGAAATTTACCATCTGAAATTATAACCAGTGAGGAAAACTTATGATAATTACCTGTGAGGAATGCGGTATCAGCTTTAATTTGGATGAAAGCCTGTTGAAACCATCTGGGTCTAAAGTCAGATGCTCCAAATGTAAAACCGTTTTCACAGCATACCCTCCCGAACCGGAAATAAAACCGGTGCCACCCAAGACAGATCAGAGCCCTGCATCTGAATCAGATAATGATCTGGATTTTTCAGATTTGGAGGAGATGTTGGATTCGGACGATTCCATTCCGGATGAATCGGAAAAGAAGGATGAATCAGGCATGAAAACCACTGAGGTTGACGATGACATTGATGAAGAAATCGATATTGCAGGACTCGAGGATATGCTTGACTCGTCAGATGACCTGGAAGTGCCATCAAAGGATGACCTGGATTTAGATCTCTCTATTGATTCGGATAAGGATACGGAGACGGAAGAAGCGTTGTCTGCAAAGAAAGAATCGGATGACCTGGATCTGGATATATCATTTGACACAGATGATGATGCTGAACCCGATATGATTGAAGAAGAGATTGCTGCGGAAGATGATCTGGATCTGTCCCTGGAATCGGATGAAGAGGTCGAAGTAGAGACTGCGGGAGCTTCAGATGAATTGGAAGATCTGGATTTGGATTTGGATCTGGACCTGTCCCTGGAGTCGGATGAAGCAGGTGAAGAAGAGGCAGCGGGAGCTGTAGATGAGCTGGAAGATCTGGATCTGGACTTGTCCCTGGAATCGGATGAAGCAGGTGAAGAAGCAGTCGCTGTAGATGAAGAAGGGTTGGAGGATCTGGAACTTGAACTGGAAGGTGTCGATGAGGAAGGAGCGCTGGAATCCGATTTGTTGTCCACAAAGACTGTTTCTGAAGTTGAGGATGATTCCGATGATCTGAATCTGGAATTGGATATTGATGAAGACGCCGGTGAAAAGGATGAGGAAGAGATCGATCTGGCTGAGCTTGAACAGACGCTTGAAATGGAACTGCTATCTCCTGCTGATGGCGATGAAGACTCCGGGAAAGAAATTGAAAATGTGGAGCTTGAGCTCTCAGATGATGAAAATATCACGGATGACGTAGATGAAGAACTGGATATTGCCGATGATGCGGATGTATCGGATATTGAACAGATGCTTGAGATGGATTCGGAAGAAGAAGCAGAACAGACTTCGGATGAAATGGAACTGGAATTTGATGTTGACGGCGCAGGAGATAAAAAAGAGCCTGTTTTTGAGTCAGAAGCAGACGATGATGCTCATACCTCCCTGGATTTGACGGCCGGAGGGAAAAAAGAAAAGCCGAAATCACGACCGGATTCCGATATAAAACCGGTCGAGAAAAAGAAGATCAGCACCTCTCTGGTTATATTGATTGTTTTCCTTTTGCTGATCGGTGCTGCGGTGGGCGGATATTTTCTGCTGGTCAGTCAGGGCGTGAAGCTGCCCTCTCTGAATATTCCGTATATCAGTGATCTGCTCAATCCAGATGCAAAAAAAGATCTGGGGATGGTGGAAACCGTTCAAAGTATGGTCAAGAGTGAGTTTATTGATAACACCACGCTTGGAAAACTGTTTGTGATTACCGGGTATGTAAAAAACACGACAACCAAGGCATGTCATTCGGTTAAGGTCACGGCAAAGCTGTATGCCACAGGGAAAAAACTGGCAAAATCCAAAACCGTATACGCAGGAACCAAGATGTCAAAAGAGGAGCTATCCACTATTGATCTTGAAACCTTGAATAAAAATATGGCAAACCCGCTTTCCAGTACAGGCCAGCCAATCCGGATTCTTCCCGGCGGGCAGATTCCATTTATGATCGTGATTCCCAATCTGCCGGACAATCTGGAAGAGTATAAGGTCATGGTTACCGAATCCGTCATGGAGTAGGTGAAGATTTTTCAGCTTGACTATCCGGATTTGAACTGTTAAAAAAGCGTTCTTTGTTCATACAGGATCGGCTGAACCCGATGGACAAGATATAACGATTTATAATAATAGATTTTTCATGGCGATGTAGCTCAGTTGGTCAGAGCATGCGGCTCATATCCGCAGTGTCCGGGGTTCAATTCCCTGCATCGCCACCACAACATAATCCAGTATCATCCAATACTGTCCAGAAAGGCTTGAGAAATCAGGCCTTTTTATTTTTCTATTGTCCAATAGAATCCAATTTATGATAAAATCTAACCTTTCCCCAACAAAGATACCCTCAAAAAAGGAGGGAAACCCTATGCCTAAAAGGATTACGCCACTTACTGACACCAGGAGCAGAACAGTCAAATAGATAGAAAAGCCCCAAAACTTTTTGACGGTGAGGGACTTTTTCTCCTGGTCACTCCGACCGGAGGCAAGCTTTGGCGGCTCAAGTATCGTTTTGGGGGTACGGAGAAGCTGCTGGCCCTTGGCACATACCCCCAAACATCGCTTGCCGATGCGAGACAGAAACGTGACCAGGCAAACGCCTTGATGTTAAATGGTGTTGACCCCAGCGACACCAAAAAAGCCCAGAAGGCAGCAGGCACACCAGAAACGGAGACTTTTGAGGCCATCGCACGGGAATGGCACACTAAGTTTTCGGCATCTTGGGCAGCCAGTCACGGCAATAAAATTATCCGGCGGCTCGAACTCTATGTCTTTCCGTGGTTGGGAGGAAGACCGATCAGATCCATCACAGCACCGGATCTGCTGATGGTACTACGGAGAATCGAGGCAAAGGGTACACTTGAGACAGCGCACCGGACACAACAAAACTGCGGACAGGTCTTCCGTTATGCTGTAGCCACGGCCAGGGCAGAGCGTGACCCATCTGGTGATCTGCGCGGCGCCATTCCTCCGGCATCTGGTAAACATATGGCCACCATGACCGACCCGAAGGAAATTGCCGGTCTGTTAAGCTCCATTGATGATTACCGGGGCAGTATCGTTACTCGTTGTGCCCTGCAATTGGCCCCATTGGTTTTTGTCCGGCCGGGTGAACTGCGACATGCCGAGTGGTCGGAATTTAATTTTGATACAGCAGAATGGCGAATCCCACCGGAAAAAATGAAGGCAGGCGTGCTTCACATCGTCCCGTTATCAAAACAGGCGCTGGATGTCCTGCGGGAGATTCAGCCTTTAACCGGGCATGGCAGATATGTCTTCCCAAACCCACGGACAGGCTCAAGGCCGATGAGCAGCAACGCCATATTATCAGCACTGCGGCGTATGGGATTTGCCAAGGATGAAATGAGCGGCCACGGATTCAGGAGTATGGCCAGCACGTTATTGAATGAACAGGGGTGGAACCGGGATGCAATCGAGCGGCAGCTATCCCATGCTGAAAGAAACAGTGTCCGGGCGGCATATAACTATGCTGAATTCATGCCGGAGCGTAAAAAAATGATGCAGGTTTGGGCGGATTATCTTGATGGATTAAAGGCCGGTGGTGCTGTGGTGCTGCCGTTCAAAAGAGCAAAAAGGTAGCACTAAAGAAAGCCATATAATGATAAGGAAACCGTTTTGAGAATTATTTTTTGGAAACAACAAGTCGCTTTGTTAATGTGTTAGTCGTTGTTCATTTTTGGCAAACATAGCTTAATATGCTGATAATATAAAAACTATTGCATTTTCTTCAATAACGTGGTTTTTTCAAAATTCATGGAAATTCCTGTTTGGAGTACAAAAAGCAATCGACTTGTTAATCGCTAAGGTATAACCTTCAAGACAAAAAGCATATGAAAAATATGAACAATAATCTTTCATTCATCACAAACGAAGAGAATCAGAGCCTCAAAGAGAGATTCAGAGCGTTAATCAAGGATACGTCTTTTTTTGATTGTATGGTTGGATACTTTTATTCCAGCGGTTTTTATGCTGTTTACCCCGCCCTTGAAAACACGGACAAAATCCGAATCCTGATCGGCATCGGTACAAACAGGCAAACATTCGACATGGTGGAAAAGGCAAACAGGCAATCACAATCGACATTTGATTTTTCCCATGCCGAAACCAAACAGGAAATCGAAAACCTTGTTGAAAACGAAATGGCCGACTCTGAAGACAACAGAAATGTTGAAGAAGGTGTTCATGCATTTATTAATTGGATAAAAAAAGAGAAACTGGAAATCAGGGCTTACCCATCCCAGAAGATCCACGCCAAACTGTATATCATGACTTTTCGAGAAGATGACCGTGACACCGGTCGCGTCATAACCGGTTCAAGTAATTTCACGCAGTCCGGTCTGGTTGATAATCTGGAATTCAATGTGGAGTTGCATCGCCCCGAAGATTACAACTTTGCTTTGAAAAAATTTAACGAATTGTGGGAAAGCGCAGTTGATGTCAGTGAAAAATATGTGCAGACCATTCAAAATAAAACATGGCTGACTCAAAACATCTCGCCCTTTCAGCTCTACCTGAAATTCCTTTATGAATATTTTAAAGATGAACTCAGCCAGGCGGATGAGGTTTTCGTTAAATATCTGCCGCAGGAGTTCAAGAAACTGGAATATCAGGAACAGGCGGTTTTGAATGCCAAAAAAATTCTTCTGGAATATGGCGGCGTGTTTGTCTCAGACGTGGTCGGGCTCGGCAAAACCTACATTTCAGCCATGCTTGCCGGTCAACTGGACGGCAGAACACTTGTCATCGCGCCGCCCGTTCTTTTGGAAAAATCCAATCCGGGCTCCTGGCCCAATGTGTTTTCGGATTTTCGAGTTCCCGCGGATTTTGAATCACTCGGAAAACTGGACGATCTTTTAAATGTTGGGACAGAGAAATATACCAATATAATCATTGATGAAGCGCATCGTTTCCGCACTGAAACGACTATCACCTATGAAAAACTGGCGGGAATATGCCGGGGCAAGCGGGTTATCTTGGTAACGGCAACGCCTTATAATAATACGCCTCAAGATATCCTAAGCCTGCTGAAGCTGTTTCAGAAAGCGAAAAAAAGCACCATACCGAACCTTCCCGACCTGGAATCGTTTTTCGGCAACCTAGAAAAGAAACTCAAGAAGCTGGACCGTAAGAAGGACTATGACGAATACATCAACACCGTCAAAGAAAACGCTAAAGAAATCCGGGACAAGGTTTTGAAATACCTGATGGTGCGCCGCACACGGACCGAAATCGAACAATACTTCAAAAAAGATATTGAGGAGCAGGGGTTGAGATTTCCCCGTGTCGAAAAACCTGCCCCGCTTTTTTATGAACTGAATGACAAGGAAGACGAAATATTCAATAAAACCATTGACCTGATCGCCAACAAGTTCCGATATGCCCGCTACATGCCTATGCTGTATTACGAAGGCAAGATCGATCAGCTTGAAGCGCAGTCCCAGCGAAACATGGGCCGATTTATGAAAATCCTGCTGGTCAAGCGGCTGGAAAGCAGTTTTTTCGCGTTCCGAAATTCGGTGGACCGGTTCTTATATTCCTATAATATGTTCCTCAAGGAATTGAATAATGGTTCCGTATACGTTAGTGCAAAACATACCAACAAGATTTTTGAACTGCTGGAAAACGACGATGACGAGGCGATTCAACGGCTGATTGATGAAGGCAAAGCGGAAAAGTATGAGAGCAAGGATTTCAGGGATGGCCTGAAAAAGGATCTGGAACATGACCTTGAAATCCTAAAAGAGATAAAACGCCTTTGGCAGCAGGTAAAGCGGGACCCCAAACTCATAAGGTTCAAAGATGAGCTGTCAAAAAACCGTACTTTAAAAAATAACCACCTTATCCTCTTTACTGAATCAAAAGAAACCGCCAATTATTTGTACAAAAATACAGATCAGCACTATCCCGGCAAAGTGCTATTGTTTACCGGTGACTCCGGCGAATCCGTTCGGGATAGAGTCATTGAAAACTTTGATGCCCGGGCGCGGCATAAAAAAGACGATCATCGCATATTGATTTCCACCGAAGTGCTTTCCGAAGGCGTCAACCTTCACCGTGCCAGTGTGGTGATCAATTATGACATCCCCTGGAATCCGACCCGCATGATGCAGCGGGTGGGCCGCATCAACCGGGTGGATACCCCATTCGACGTCATCCATACCTTTAATTTTTTTCCCACGGTGCAGTCCAATGACCAAATAAAATTAAGAGAAGCCGCGGAAGGCAAGATCAACGCTTTTCTGACGCTTCTCGGCGGTGACGCGGAACTGTTAACCGAAGGCGAACCCATCGGCTCCCATGAGCTTTTCGACCGCCTTACCTCAAGAAAAACACTGGAAGGCGACGGCGAAACAGAGGAAAGCGAACTGAAATACCTGCACGCTATACGACAGATCAGAGAAAACGATCCAGACCTCTTTGAAAAAATCAAGCGTCTTCCCAAAAAAGCCCGCACCGCCAAAAAGAACAAAGACACCCCGGATGCGCTGATTACCTACTTCCGGCGGGGGAAACTGCAAAAATTCTTTATGGCGCACGCTGAAAATGAGGCCGGGGAATTGGACTTCATGGCCGCTGCCAAGCTTCTCGAAAGCGCGCCGGATGAAAAAAAGAAAAATCTGCCCGTGAATATGTATGACCTACTGGATAAAAACAAGGAAGCCTTTATCATCGTTACCACCGAAGAAATGGCGGAACCCAAAAAGAAAAAAGGCCGGGATAGCGCCGCCAATATTCTGCGGATATTAAAAGCAACACTTAAAAATACACAGAAATTCACCGAAGATCAGGAACTTTACCTGAAAAAGGTATTGACCCAGCTTGAAGAGGGCGGCCTGCCCAAACAGACCGCCAAAAACACACTAAAAGCGCTGAACGGCCTTGGCGATGAACTTGTTAATCCGTTCAAGGTGCTGGCAATTTTGCAGAGGCACATTCCAGAGCGGCTGCTGCAAAGCCACTACGCAGAACAAAACCCGGCCGTATTCGGCAATCGAGAAGTTATACTCTCCTTATATCTGGCAGGTGAATGAAAATGCCCGGTGAAGAAACCCACAATATCGAATACAAGCAGAAATGGAATGATGATTGCCTGAAAGCCATCTCAGCAATGGCAAATACCAATGGTGGCAGGCTTTTTGTCGGTCTCGACGATCAGGGGAATCCGGTTGAACTGAAGAATACAAAAAAACTTCTGGAAGACATTCCCAACACCATCAGGAACAGATTGAACATATTGTCCACGGTTGAACTGGACAAAAGAGCCGGGCACAAGATCATCTGTATAACGATTTCACCTTCCTCCATTCCAGTCTCGTTTAACGGCAAATACTACCTGCGGAGTGGGAGTACTGTTCAGGAGCTGCGAGGAAAGGAACTGGCTGACTTCCTTTTGAGAATATCCGGCATTCCGTGGGATAGTTGTGCCGAAGAACATTCCACTTTGAAAGAACTTGATGTGACCACCGTTGATGAGTTTAAACGGCTTGCTGCCGATCGCATTCCGGGGATTGTCAACGAAACCGATTCTTCAATGCTTCTGGACAAACTGAACCTTGCGAAAAATAAAGAATTGAAACGGGCTGCGGTTCTGTTATTCGGCTCCGATCCGCAACGGTATTACAGCCATGCGGTGGTTAAAATAGGCAAGTTTCTGACTGATACGGATATTCAAACAACGGACATTGTCGAAGGTAATCTTTTTCAGCAGGTCAAGAACTCCCTAGAAATTCTTCGCACAAAATATCTGCAAAGCCATATTTCTTTTGAGGGCATCCACCGCAGGGATATTCTTGAATATCCTTATGAAGCGTTACGGGAGGCCATCATCAATGCACTGATTCATCGGGATTATCATGGGTTTTCACAAGTTCAGATACGGGTTTATCCGGACAGAATGATTATTATGAACGAAGGTAGTCTGCCACCCGAAATCACAGTTGAAGACCTGAAAAGAAACCATCTTTCCAAACCGCGCAACAAACTCCTCGCGGATGTTTTTTATTTTTCCGGATTTATCGAAGCTTGGGGCCGGGGAACGCTGAAAATTTTTGAAAGATGCCGCGATCAGGGTTTACCGGAGCCGGAATTTCAAAATGATCACGGGGTGATGTCTGTTGTTTTTTATAAAGATCAATGGAACGAAGAGCAGTTAAAAAAGCTCGGGCTGAACGAGCGGCGGATCAAGGCGATATTGTATGTGAAAAAAAATGGTAAAATTACAAATAGAGAATATAGAGAAATAAATAATATTTCTGACGAAGGAGCCAGGATTGATCTAAATACACTTGTCGAAATGGATATCTTAATTCAAAAAGGCAAAGGAAGAGCTGTTCAATATGTTCTGTCAGAAAATTAAATATTTGGCGATTGGTTGGCGTTGAGTTGGCATTTTTGGCGATTAGTTGGCGATTATTTTTATGATTGACTCATACCTAAGGATTGACCAATAATCGCCCAACTGAAAAAGACATATAAATAACGGTCACTTATCGGACATAGCAAATATGGATAAGCAACAGGCAAGAAAAAAAATCGCAGAAACCTTTGAAAACCCATTTGACAAAGACCGGTTCACCGGTTTTATAAAAAACCTGCTGAATCGTATTGATGAGGGTTCATTTGTCTACAAGGGCAACTACATCCCGGACGCCTATAAGCAGTACATCAAAACCCTGGAGCGTATCGGCAAGTTCAGCGATGGTGAAAACATCCTCGATATACTCGTAATCACACTTCAAAAAGAGACCTCCCTGGATCGCGCCCGCACCATGCAGCGGAATTTTATCGCTTGGTATTTGAACGGCAGCCGCGGCGGTGCAATGAAGGATGCCGCCCTGGTGGCGTATGTGTCGCCGGATCATGCGGACTGGAGGTTTTCCCTGGTCAAGATGGATTACAAGTTTGAAAAGACCAAGACCGGAAAAGTGAAGGTCAAGGAAGAGTTTACCCCGGCCCGGCGCTGGTCGTTTCTGGTGGGCGCCAATGAAAAAAGCCATACCGCCCAGAGCCGTCTGGTGAATATCCTGGCCGATGATGAGCATGCGCCCACCCTGGCGGAACTGGAAAAGGCCTTTGACATCGAGACCGTCACCAAAGAGTTTTTCCTGAAATACCGAGAACTTTTCCTGCACACCAAAGAGGCTCTGGACAAGGTGGTAAAAAAAGATCCGAAGATCAAAGCCGACTTTGAAGCCAAAGGCGTGGACACGGTCAATTTTGCCAAAAAACTGCTGGGCCAGATCGTGTTTCTTTATTTTTTGCAAAAAAAAGGCTGGTTCGGCGTGGGGCGCGATGATGATTGGGGAACCGGGTCAAAACATTTTTTACGCTCGCTCTTTGCTAAAAAACACGGGGATTACCAAAATTTCTTCAACGACATTCTGGAGCCGCTATTCTATGAAGCCCTGCGCATCGACCGCAGCCATGATGACGACTATTACAGCCGGTTTAACTGTAAAATTCCCTTCTTAAACGGCGGATTGTTCGACCCCATCGGCAATTATGACTGGGTGCATGCCGATATCAACCTGCCCAATGACCTGTTTTCCAATTCCCGCAAAACAAGAGAGGAGGATGAAGGCGATGGCATTCTGGATGTGTTTGACCGCTACAATTTTACCGTGCGCGAAGACGAACCCCTGGAAAAGGAAGTGGCCATTGACCCGGAACTGCTGGGCAAGGCTTACGAGAAATTCAACGCCATCCGGCCCGATAATTTTGATGAATTCACCAGGGCCTTAAAGAGCGGGCATAAGGGCGAGGAAAACAAGTTCAACAAAAAATTCGGCGTCTATTACACCCCGCGGGAAATCGTCCACTACATGTGCAAACAGAGCCTGATTCAATATCTTGGCAGTGCGATAGACAAGCATAAAGTGCCGTTATTCACCGAGCCCGCTTCTCAGTTAAATTTGTTTGGCGATAAAAAACCAAAACAACGGTTGCTGGCGTTGGCTTCGGATAAACCGGTTGTTTCCCGGAAGGACATCGAAGACCTGATCGAAGTCGGCGAGCTTATCACCGAGCATGAGACAACAGCCCTTATCAAGCAGGAAAAAATAAAAAACGGCATCCAGAAATCCACCGAGTATACAGCTCTGCTGCCGGACAGTATCCGGAAGAATCCCAAACTCATCGATGACCTGCTATCGGACATTACCGTGTGCGACCCGGCAGTGGGCTCCGGTGCCTTCCCCGTGGGCATGATGAATGAAATTGTGCGCGCCAGAAATGTATTGTCCGTCTTCCTGAATGACCGGAAGCGAAGCGACTATGAATTCAAACGCCGTTGCATCGAGCATTCCCTTTACGGCGTGGATATCGACCCCGGCGCGGTGGAGATCGCCAAGCTCCGGCTCTGGCTGTCCCTGGTGGTGGATGAGGAGGATATCAAAAACATCAAGCCATTGCCCAACCTGGATTACAAAATCATCTGCGGGAATTCACTCCTGGGCGTGGAAAAAGACCTGTTTAATCATAAGCTTTTCAATGACCTGGAAAAACTGAAGCCTCTGTTTTTCCAGGAGACCAACCCCACCAGAAAGCAGGAATACAAAAGGCAGATTGATGAGCTGATCAGCCAGATTACCAAAGGGCACACGGAATTTGATTTCGAAGTCTATTTTTCAGAGGTGTTTCATAACAAAGGCGGCTTTGATGTGGTGATTGGAAATCCGCCGTATGTTCGCCAGGAAGCCATCAAGCCGCTTAAACCTCATTTGGCAAAGGCTTTCGGCGCTTTCTACTGCGGAACAGCGGACATATACACGTATTTCTATAAACGCGGGATCGATCTGCTGAGGCCTTCCGGACATCTTTGTTTTATAGCGCCTAACAAGTTCATGCGGGCAGGCTATGGCAAAAACACCCGCGCACTTCTGACAACACAGGTTGTACCGAGATTGATTATCGACTTTGGTGATCTGCCGATTTTTGATGCCACGACCTATCCGTCAATTATCCTTGTTGAAAAGCGAAGACCTGCGGCTCACGATAAGACAACCGTCGCTACCTTCAGGGAAGCAGATCAACTTCAAAGATTGGATGAAACCCTTGACTATATCAGCTTTCCCATGTCTGTTGCCGCGCTTGGAAAAGAAGGATGGAATCTGGAACAGCCGGAAGTGCTGGCCCTGATGGAAAAGCTCAAATCATGCGGGACACCTTTGGGAGAGTATGTTCAGGGGCGGTTTTATTACGGTATAAAAACAGGGCTAAATGATGCTTTTGTGGTTGACGCCGCCACAAGGGAAAAGTTGCTTGCCGAAGACCCAAAAAGCGCGGAGCTGATAAAACCCTGGCTCCGGGGCCGAGATATATGCAAGTGGAAGGCTGTGTGGGATGGGTTGTACCTCATGAATATTCCCAGCAGCGCAAATAAAGAATGGTCTTGGTCAAAAGCGAAAACTGAATCCGAGGCAATCCGTTTATTTGAGAAGAATCATCCCGCTCTTTATCGGCATTTGTCCCAATGGAAAACACAATTGCAGAAACGTGATGATCAGGGCAAGTTCTGGTGGGAACTGAGGTCGTGCGCTTATTACGAAGAATTCGAGCGTCCGAAAATTATTTATCCAAACATCACCAAAACAAACACATTTGCCTTTGATGAAACAGGAATTTTAACAAACCAAAAATGCTTCATCATACCCGTTGACGATCCCTACCTTATTGCGGTTTTGAATTCTAAATTGGCTAACTTGTGGTTTCGCACAACTCTACCGCTTCTTCGTGGCGGTTTCTTTGAACCGAGCGCCATTTTTATGGAGAAATTTCCAGTTTTCCCTGCCACCGACGCCCAGAAAGAGCCCATCATCCAACAGACCCGCACCATTTTCGCCGATCCCGACAGCCTCGATATTCCCCGACTTGAAAAGGAAATCGACCAGCTTGTCTACAAACTTTATGGCCTGACCGAGGAAGAGATCAAAATTATGGAAGGGGAAACGGCGTGACGCGATCATCCGATAAATCCGAGATCATCCTCTACAAAACCGATGACGGTGCGATCAAAATCGACACTGTTTTACTGGAAGAAACCATCTGGTTGACCCAGGCACAGATGGCGGAACTCTTTGATGTGAAACGGCCCGCCATCACAAAGCACCTGAAAAACATTTTTGAAAGCAGAGAGCTGGATGAGCAAGTGGTAAGTTCCATTTTGGAACATACCACTGCCCACGGGGCCATTGAAGGGAAAACCCAGAAAAAGCAGGTAAAATACTACAACCTCGATGCTATTATCGCTGTGGGCTACCGGGTCAATTCCAAACGAGCGACGCAATTCAGGGTCTGGGCCACCCATATTCTCAAAGAATACATCATCAAAGGTTTTGCCATGAATGATGACCGCCTGAAACAGGCAGACCGGTGGGATTACTTTGATGAATGGCTGGAACGTATCCGTGACATCAGGGCATCGGAAAAGCGGTTCTACCAGAAAATTTGTGATATTTACTCTACTGCTATAGATTACGATAAAACTTCAGAACAGGCGCAGGCTTTTTTCAAGAAGGTGCAAAATAAAATGCTCTGGGCCGTTACCGGCAAAACTGCGGCTGAAATTATCGAATCCCGCAGCAACCCGGACAAACCCAATATGGGGCTTACCGCATGGCGTGGTTCCATCGTCAGAAAATATGATGTGAGTATTGCCAAGAATTACCTGAAAGCGGATGAAATAAAAGACCTGAATGAAATTGTGACCATGTATCTGGATTATGCCGAAAGACAGGCCCGGCAAAGAAAAACCGTTTCCATGAAACAGTGGTCCGACAAACTCGATGCCTTTCTGAAATTCAATGAACAGGAGTTACTGACTCATGCCGGGAAAGTGAAAGCGGAAGTTGCCAAAATAATTGCCGAAGACCGGTACGAAGCGTTTAATAAAAAACGAAAAACAGTCGAGGCGCGGGCTGCCGACGAGGAAGATTTACGAGAGCTGGAACAATTAGAAAAAAAATTGCTTGAAAAGCGTGATAAAAAATAAATTTTAAAACCTGCTTGTGAGGGAAAATCATGACCCGGAATTATTCATCAAAAGCTTTTTTCCGACAGATGCCTAATGCCTTGCTTGCCCGATACTTTCAGGGGCGGGAATTGTTTGGCAATATGGATTTTGCCGCCATGAAGGAAAGTAAGCCGGATGCGCTTTTTAAAGCCTGGCTGACCCTGCCGGACTCGCGACGCAATAAGATGGATACGGAGTTTCGGGATATCTTCGAGATGAGCTGCGAAAAGGGCTTCCGGGCTATTATTGACGAGGCTATATGGCAGATGCGGGAAACCCCGGATGAACTTACATCTTTTATTGGGATGATGTCCGCACTTCCCAACCATTATGAGCGGGTGATGGTCACCTAACTGGATAGGAGTGCTTTTTGGAAGGGATCGATTCGCTTCTACCACGCGGATACCATGACGCACTGGCGTAAACGCAAAAACTTTCCACATTAACCGGCAGCAGTGGACGAGGCCAGTATCCAACAACTTGCCGAACAGAAGGGGCATCAATCCGGGGAGAAATTGAGTAAGGCGACACTGCATTCGACACTCACGCAGCTCAAACGATTTTTTCAATGGGCTGGCATGGCGGCCAAGCTACAAGTCGCGAATTCAGTATTCTGATGCCGAGTATTTCAATTTGTCTGACAAGGACACCCGCGTCGCTACAGCCCGTCGGGAACAAAAGTCACCGACTTTAGAACAGATCAAGCATGTCATCAATACGATGCCGGCCGGAACAGATATAGAGCGTCGAAATAGGGCTCTCATCGCATTCACAATTCTGACTGGTGCACGGGACAGTGCAATTGCCTCAATGAAGTTGAAGCATGTTGATATAATTGTTGGCAGTATCAATCAGGATGCACACGAAGTGAAAACAAAATTCAGCAAAACATTCAACACGTTCTTTTTTCCGGTGGGCGAGGAAATTCGTGGAATTGTAGCGGAGTGGGTGTCATATCTCCGGGATGAGAAACTCTAAGGCAATGATGATTCGCTCTTCCCGGCGACAAGCATTGGCCTGGGAGCTACTCGTCAATTTGAAGCAACAGGACTGGCAAGGGATCACTGGAGGACTGCCACACCCATTCGTACAATATTTCATGAAGCTTTTGTCCATGCTGGTTTACCATATTTCAATCCGCATAGCTTCCGGAATACTCTTGTCCGGCTCGGCCAAGATATCTGTAAAACCCCTGAACAGTTCAAAGCATGGAGCCAGAACCTCGGGCATGAGAAAGTTTTGACAACTTTTTTGAGCTATGGAGAAGTTGCATGCCAGCGTCAGGGGGAAATCATACTCGGATTGGGAACACCACAGCAGAACATGCAATCGGATGCCAATGAAATTGCAGATGCAGTGTTCAAAAGATTGCTTACGTCAGGTGTTGATCTTCTGGGCAAGTGAGGTGCTTTGAAACAGTTTGAAAACCTGACCTCGGTGAATGAAATACCCAATGCCTCTCATCATGTTATATGCATGAGGTCGCAGCTTGAAAAAAACTACAATTCCCTTTTCTTGCATAAATTATTTGAAAAAATTGACAGATACCAATAAATAATATATTTAGGTATTATCAAAATATTTTATAAGGGAGCCAATTTTAAAACGATTAAAAAGCGTCACACCGGCGAAGGTCAGTGCCCAGAAAAGAGCCGAAAATACTGGATAGCGCTACGCTTCACTGCGTGTCTAGTTTTCGCCGGAACTACAAAACAGACTTTTGAAATTGACTCAAGGGTATTCAAATGCAAAAAAATACAAGTGTAACGCTTGGTAAACATTTTGAGATGTTTATCACCCAGCAAATAAAAAACGGTCGGTTTTCTTCTGCTAGTGAAGCGATTAGAGCCGGATTACGGCTTCTTGAAGAGAAAGAAATTAAACTGACGGCATTACGCCGAGCTTTAAAAGAGGGTGAGAATAGCGGTTATGGTGAATATTCATTGAGCGGAATCATTCAAGAACTTGACAATGATGAAGGCAGCAATTAATGCCATCTTTCCGGCTTACTAAAAAAGCCATAGAGGATATCAAAAATATAGGCCGATATACTCAAAAAAATTGGGGTCGAGATCAACGAAACTTATATCTCTCTCGGTTGGATGACAGCTTCCACTTAATTGCAAAAGAACCTCAGATAGGAATAGTTTGTGATTATATCAAGCCTGGTTATCAAAAGTATCATGTTGGTCGCCATCTGATTTTTTATAGACAGAGCAGTCCTTACGTAGAAATCATCCGCATTTTGTATGACCGTATGGATGTTGAAAGTCATCTATCTGATAGTTGAATATGCTCAATGAGGATCAATACGCATACAACTATATGCAACCTAACTTTAATTTCTTGAAAACCACTCACTGAGGTCGGTAGATCGAACATCAATAAAAAGCGAGGAGAATAAAAATGACCTGCATAATGCTAAAAAACGGAGTGAAGCTGAATCTTGACCATCGAGCATTCAAGAAAAAAGGCTTTGAGAATCTTTTGCAAGAGCTGGATGGAAAAACACAGATTCAGAGCGGCCTTCTTCCCAGGAGCGCACTATCCACGAATGGTATCCGGAAATTATCTATCAAGCGAAAGATAAAAATATTCCCCTGACATGCAAGCATGGAGAGGCGACTATGGCTATATCCATTTTTTAATGATATCTGTAATTCAATAGAAATATGGTCATCGCTGAATGGAAGCAAATAAAGGGAATCCATGTGATCTTGGAAGAATCATCATGAAAGCAATTGTCTATCACAATTATGGTTCACCCGATGTTCTGAGACTGGAAAATGTCCAAAACCCGATCCCAGGGGATGATGAAGTCTTAGTAAAAGTTTATGCAGTATCAATCAACTCATGGGACTGGGATATGCTGACAGGTAAGCCGTTTGAATATCGTTTTTTCAGTGGTCTTTTAAAACCCAAAAACATGAAAATACATGGATGCGACATCGCTGGAAAAGTTGAAGCAGTTGGAAAAAACATAAAACATTTTCAGGTTGGAGATGAAGTGTTCGGCGACCTGTCAGAGGGTGGTTGGGGCGCTTTTGCTGAGTATGTTTGTGCTTGTGAAAACGAATTAATTCTGAAACCTTCGCGTATGACATTTGAGGAAGCGGCATGCCTGTCTCATGGAGGCAACCTGGCTGTACAGGGCCTTATTGATTTTGGACAGATTCAATCCGGACAAAAGATTTTAATTAATGGCGGGTGCGGCAGCACGGGTTCATTAGCGATTCAGATAGCAAAATTATTCGATGTTGAAGTAACAGGTGTTGACCGAACAGAGAAATTGGAAATGATGCGTACCCTTGGTGCAGACCATGTAATTGATTATACAAAAGAAGATTTTACAAAAAATGGGCGGCAATATGATCTGATCTTTGATGTGAAAACAACTCGTTCCATATTTGATTATAAACGTGCATTATCTCCAAATGGAACCTATGTGACGGTCGGAGGCAAAACTTCTCGGATTCTTCAGCTTGTGCTATTCAGAAAACTATCCGGCAAGCAAAAAATGCATATCGTTGGCTATAAAGCCAATAAGGATTTGAATTTTCTGGTAGCGCTTTTTGAAGCCGGCAAATTAAAGCCTGTTATCGATAAATGCTTTCCTTTAGAAGAAACCGCGGATGCTTTTCGATATTTCGGAGAAGGGCGTTTCAAAGGGAAGATCGTCATAACCTTGGAACATAAAAATCGCGAATGATGAGCAATAACGGATACAAGGTTTGTCTTTGAAAAAGCTTCTTCCCTGGCTGTTATGCATACTTGCCGGAACCCAGATGTTTTCGGGTTATGTGGGCCATAACCGGTTTTTCCTGGAATGGTTTTTTCTGGTCCCTCTTCTGTGGGCCATAAGAGACGTATCTCCGGGCCGGGCCTTTCTGCTGGGCTGGACAGCCGGTACAATCGGACATGCAGGATTGTTTTACTGGATTGTCCATATGCTGACCACCTTTGCCCGCCTGGCTCCGGTGTTCAGTGTCGCAGGGCTGTTCTTGTTTGCGGCTTTCAACGGACTCAGTTATGCGATTATCACCTGGGCCATATGCCGGCTGCGCCTTTTTAGGGGATGGAGTGTCTGGTGGACAGCTCCCTTTGTCTGGACTGCTGTTGAAAATGTGTACCCTTTTATCTTCCCCAACTATATCGGCGCAAGCCAGTATCTGCTTCTCCCGATCACCCAGATTTCCGACATAACAGGTATTCTCGGGATATCCTTTCTGCTGATCTGGTGCAACTCGACTTTTTATACTGTTTTGGAAAGCCTGAAGGAACACCGGAAAATCCCGGTAAAAATGGTTACTGTCTTTCTTGCAGCCATCGCGATTACGGCGATATATGGCACAACCCGAATCCAACAGATGGATGCGGAAGTCAAGGCCGCACCCAAAATCCGGACAATGATGGTTCAGGCAGGTTTGGGCGAGGCCACGAAATATGATGATCCGCTCGGTTTTCTCAAACTTCATGTCAACATGACGCAAGAGGCTATTTTACAAAAACCGGTTGATGATATTGACCTGGTCATTTGGCCGGAGTCTGTTTCCGTTTATCTTTTGAGCCGTAAACTACAAAAGCTGCCTTCTGATTTGTTCGGCAATATCGGAAAACCGCTTCTTTTCGGAACCCTAACCGCTGAAAGGAATCATGGTAAAATTCAGCGCTATGTCAGCGCCATGCTTGCCGATGAACAGAATGCCGTAACCGGTTTGTATGATAAACGCTTCCTGGTTCCTTTTGCGGAAGACATCCCCTTGGGCGACATTTTCCCGAAGGTGTATGATCTGCTGCCGTACACCAGCCGGTTCCGGCCCGGTAAAAGCAAGGCTCCACTGCAATTTAAAAACTACAGGATCTCTCTCAACATCTGTTATGAAGATCTTTTTCACCGATTGGTCCGGCAGAACATGACTGCCGGAATCCCTGATGGAAAAGAACTTCCTCATGCCATAGTCAATCTCACAAATGATTCCTGGTATGGAGACACCATTGAACCGCTGGAGCATCTTGTCTCTGCGAGTTTTCGCGCGATTGAGCATCGCCGGGCATTTGTACGTTCCACCAATACCGGCATCAGCGCGATTATCGATCCAGTTGGACGTCTGGACAAACGGACAGGACAATGGACAAAAGAAACCCTTATCGGAGAAGTCCCCATGATGTCCGGGCAGACCCTTTTCAGCTATGCCGGTAACTGGTTCGGCTGGTCAATCACGGCCTTTGTGGTGGTGTTGATAGCTTTAACTTTCTATCCATTGGGTCAAAACCGGGAAAAAGCATCCAGGTAATGACAAGAGAAAGGCTTCCAACAGATAGGCATGGACGAAGAACTCATTTTATGGAAAATTTGTTGGAGATCCGGCAGGCCCCCATTTGTGATGTATTGATATTCAGCATCGGTTGGTTTGCGAAGCTATATGAGACGGGGGCCTTCCTTATGTCCGACTTTTTCGAATTGCATTCCGAAAAAGTCTTGACTATTCCGGAATTAATGTCAGAATGGTCGTTATGCAACGATACCTGACCCAACATATTTTGGAAGACTTGAATAAAAAAATTATTCTGCTGACCGGACCTCGCCAAACCGGAAAAACCACATTGGCTAAAATGTTGAAAAGCGATTATGATTATTTCAACTTTGATAATATGGAGGATCGGCTGAGTTTACAGAAAAAATCCTGGGACCGATCAAAAGAACTGGTTATTTTCGATGAACTTCATAAGCTAAAAAATTGGAAATCATGGCTTAAAGGCGTTTATGATACAGAAGGAATACCTCCCTGCCTGGTTGTTACAGGAAGCGCCAAGCTTGATACATATAAAAAAGTCGGTGATTCTTTAGCCGGAAGGTTTTTCCAATTCAGAATGCATCCGCTGGATTTAAAGGAAATTCAAACCTTGTCAGCACCGGAAAACCTTGAGGATGAACTGGATAAGCTATTGGCTTGCGGAGGCTTTCCTGAACCATTTCTCAATGGAACGTCTCGATTTTATAACCGTTGGAAAAAATCGCATCTTGATATTATTTTAAAACAGGATTTAATCGATCTTGAAAATGTTCAACAGATCGTACAGATAGAAACATTGATCCAATTGTTAAAAAGCAGAGTAGGCAGTCCGGTATCCTATCGTTCTTTATCTCGAGATCTTCAATGCACAGATAAAACTGTTAAGCGTTGGTTGATAATACTTGAAAATATGTATGTTATTTTCAAGGTTCTTCCATTTCATAGAAATATTTCTCGAGCGATTCAAAAAATGCCAAAATTTTATTTTTATGATACAGGGCAGGTCATCGGTGATTCAGGTATTAAACTGGAAAATGCAGTTGCCTGTGCGCTGCAAAAAGAAATTCATTTTAGAGAAGATTGTTTCGGAGAAACAAAAAAGCTTTATTATTTAAAAAACAAAGACGGTTATGAAATTGATTTTTGTACAACAACGGATGATAAGCCTTCATTGATGATAGAGGTGAAATGGAAGGATGGGAATCTGAGTCCAAATTTTGATATTTTTCATAAGTTATTTCCACAGGTAAAAATGATCCAGCTAACAAAAGAATTGAAAAGGGAAAAAACATTTCCCAATGGTGCTGAAATTCGAATTGCTCATAACTGGCTTTCCAGATTCAGTCTGCCTTGAGTTCACTTGACCCCCACCCCCGCTTCTACCGAAACAATGCAATCCTATTGAAAAATTAATATTTCGATTATGAATACCCTTGATCAACCGGCAATCCGGTTCTGGCTGCCTCATTGTTTGCCAGAATATCGCACCGCTCATTTCCCGGATTTCCGGCATGCCCTTTTACCCATCTGAAATCCACATGATGAAATTCAACCAGGGATAATAATTTTTCCCAGAGATCCGGGTTCAAAGCATTTTCTCCGTTAGACTTTTTCCATCCCTTTTTCCGCCAGTTTTTGGCCCATCCCTTAGTGATTCCATCAATCACATACTTGGAATCACTGTAAAGGGTAATGGATTTTTTTTCTTTGAAGTAACTGAGGCCCATGATGCATGCCAGCAGTTCCATCCGGTTGTTGGTTGTCCGCCGGTAGCCTCCGGACAACTCCTGAATCGTCCGGCCGTTATGCTGGATAACAACACCATATCCGCCAGGGCCAGGATTGTTCAGGGCACTGCCATCTGTGTAAATTTCAATATCTGCTTCCGGTGCAGATGAAGATTGAATGGGATTTTTTTGGGGTGCGGAGCGGGAAAAAGTGACTTCCGGTTTTTCAAGCCACTCTTCTGCTTCTTTACGGGTATAGAATCCTTTGTACCGTGCTCCCTGAATTCCTTTCACCTGAACTTCCGCACCTTCGGCACCAAACCATGTTTGATAGATACCGGGTTTCAATCCTTTTGCCACTGCATAAAATTTTTTGGTTTTGGCCATATGGCTTTCTAACTCCGGATGATCAATTGTTGTTCGGAAAATTTTTTTGCTGAATATAGGGCAAAAAATCGTTTTGTGCAAATCCTGTTTGGATAAAAAACCTTCTTGACTATCCCTTTGTCCTTACCTACAGTGGTTTGGGTTTTCTTACGGTTCATCAAACATTTTTGATGGGTTCCGGCTTCTGGTTTTTTAACCGGAGAGACGGAAATGGAAGGGGTTTTTATGAGAAAAAAAATTATCATTGCGGGTGTATCCTGTGTTGTGCTCGGTCTGATCATTACTTCATTGGCGTTGACGGTTGGATTCAAGGACAAGTCTATCGAAAATCAGGAAAGGAAAAGCACTCTGTATAGAGGGCTTATGATTGATCCCATATACAGCCAGTCTTATCTGGAAGAAAACCCAAGCTCATATGCATTTGATTCTGTATTGCAAGGCGATGAGGTAAAGCATGATTTTATCATCAAAAATACCTCCCAGAAACCACTTGAACTCTCAAAGGTAAAAGCCTGCTGCGGAAGTTTTATCGAGAATTATTCCCGGAACATTCAGCCGGGAGAGGAAGGGAAAATTTCCGTGCTCATGCTGACAGACAAGTTTGGCGGGCGGGCCATTCAGGGGACGATCAGCGCACAAACAAGTGACCCGCAAAAACCGGAGATTCAGATCCATATTTCTCTTCCAGTACGGGAGTTCGCCAAAATCGATCCCCATAAAATCATACTGAAAGGTTCTTTCCGGAATGAATTGAGCGGAATATCCACCATCGAACCTGCAAAGGAGTATCCGTTTGCCATTACAGGAATCAAACCGAAAAAGGGAATCGATATCCTATACAGCTATAAGGAGATTGTTCAGGACAATAAAAAGAAATATCTGGTTACGGCAACGAACAAGAGAAAAAAAATCGGTATCTATCGGGATATCCTGTTTATTCAGACAGACAACAAGGAGCGGCCGGAATTTAAAGTCCGGGTGGAAGGATACATTGAGGAGTAGAATTCGGAAACAGTCGAGGAAACAGATCACTCCTCCTCTTCAGGCAGAACAGGCTCCTTCTCCTCAGGTAGAACGTACTCAGGATCAGGGGGTTGGTTTTTCCGGTAAATATTGGTGGTCACCTTTCTGCCGCTGATAATCATCAATACCGCGGTTTCATCATTAATGAATTTGAATTTGTTGGTTATGGTTTTTCCATAATAATCCACATCCCAATTGAATTCATTCTGGTCCGGGTCATAGGAAAACGACTGGGGTTTTTCAAAAAAGGAGTACGATCTTGTGGTCACTTCATCGGGTGTAAATTTATAGGTCCCGTCTTCATTTGGTTCCAATTTAAACCCATCTTCCTCGGCCTTGAAATCATCTGCACTGTGCCAGTCGCCTTCCCATAGTTTGCGGACATCGGTATTTCCGGTTTGAACAATTTCGTTCAGCAGCGGAATGTCTTCCACATACTCGATTTCCATGTCATAAATCTGTCTTCTGATCTCTTTGATGTCTTTTGGATTTTCAACAATTTCCTCTCCGATGGATTCCTGGGCGTTTTTACCCGGAGAGGAAGCTTTTTCTGATGGTTTCCGGTTATCGGTCTCACGGATTGGATTCCGGAGTGAAACATTGGATTTGTGATTGGTTTCTGTTTTTGGAGGTGTTGAGGTGGATGAAATGGAAGCCGGATCTTTTGTAAAAAGAAGATGATATACAGTATACCCAGCGGCTGCCAAAAGGAAAAGGCTGAAACACCGGATTATGATTTTTTTTTTCATAATTTTACTAACCTGTCACATATCATAAAAGAATGCCGGCACTTTTCCGGTTTTTCCGGATAAGTACCGGCATTTGGAATCATCTTTACAATCTTGCATCCAATCAAAGTAAACGGCTGAACGGTTTCTTGTTTAAATCATCAAATTAACGATAGATATTGTTCGCTACCAGTACATTCCAGATCATATTGGCCAGAATGACTGATCCGTCATAGGTCGGATGGATATCATCGGATTTGATATGGACTGGCTGAATATTGGGTCTTGGATCAACCAGATAGGCCTCTACCGGTGATGAACCGAAAATAGCCGGATAGGCATTGGTATAGCAATAATCAATGGCTTCATTTTTCTCCAGCTCGGCGCCTTTTACATGATAGTATCCCAGCCAAACACAGGCATCATCCAAACCTCTGACATACATATCATCCAGCATGTTTTCCATTTTATCTCCGACATAATCGATGACATCGATACAGCCCTGGGTCAATGGATCAGCGTTACAGTCCATGCTGCCCTGCAGGATGTCGTTTGCACCGCCGTCTGCAATGACGGTTTTGAGTGTGGTCCGGTTGAGTGCAGTGGCAAGCTGGCTGTCAATGGCGGCAATTTTTGCACCGCTGACCGATCTGTCTTTATACATTTTTCCGGATTTGGTTTTTAAAACTTTCTGGATATCGCCGGATAAATCAAACACAGAGTCTCCAACAATCTGAACATCCCACTCAGTTGGTGTCGGGTTGTTAAAATCCCAGCTGCATCCTGTCATTGCAAACAGACCAGCAACCATTAACAGTGCGGATAAAAAACGTAACATTTTCATATTGCCTCTCCTTATTTTACGGTCCGGGTTAGTATTGTTTGGTACCGTTTACTTTGCCTGGAAAATGATCTGGACAACAACTGAGTCATGCTCGAAAATCTGTGAAATATCGGTTCTGGCTGAGTAACGTCGTTCATGGAAATTGTTATTTGTTTTTATACAGGAAAGGAGTCTCTTTGATCAATGTTGGAAGATACAGGGGGGAATGTGGGGGAAATGCCCATATTCACAAGGACGGAAAATATAAAATTTTTTCCCATTCAGAAATCTTGATAAAAAATAAATCATATGGTAAGAAAAAAACAGTGTTTTTTGCAGAGAACAAATAAACCGTTTGGTCTCAATGGCCGCATGAGATTGAAAATAAAGGTTTCTCTCAATGGAGTATTTGTATGTTTTTTCCGGATACAATCAGAAATAATCATTTCAATGGTAAGGAAAAAAATCAAGCCAAAAACAAGCTGATTGAAAATGATAAAAAATATCGGCTCCTGGCAGGCAAGATAACGGAGATTATCTGGGCGCTGGATTTGAATAGGTTCGAGTTTGAATATGTAAGTCCCATGGTAGAACAGGTTGTCGGATATGCCCCGGAAGAAATCATCGGTGTTCCACTAAGACGGTTAGTCAGGCCGGAAAGCATGGAGCACATTAACGAGGTATTTCAAAGGCGTTATCAGAAAAAGTTTTCTCATCCTTGTACAAAACCGCAAACCCTGGATATCGGCGTGTACCATAAAAGCGGAAAGACAGTCTGGCTGGAAGCATCGGCCCGGTTTTATCGCAATCATCATGATGAGGCCGTTGGTATAGTCGGAGTCGCCCGGGATTGTACCAAACGGAAACTGGCTGAGGAGATTCTCAGGCAAAGAGAAGAACGGTATCGAAACATTCTGTCCAATATACAGGAGGGATATTGTGAGGTTGACCTTTCCGGCAATCTGCTTTTTTGCAACAAGGCATTTTGTAAAATAGCAGGATATTCGCAGGCGGAACTTTGGGGACGGAACTACAGTATGTTAATGAGAGAAAATGAGGCAAAAGGGATATTTCATATTTTCAATCAGGTATTTAAAACCGAAGCCCCGGCCAAATCCATTGATTATCAAGTGACCAATCAGAACAATGAAACGCAATATCTGAAACTTTCCGTTTCTCTCCTCAACGATCTGGATGGCAGGCCAACAGGTTTTTATGGAATTGTCCGAAATATAACAGAGCAGAAACAGATTGAAGTGAAGCTTCGTCGATCCCATGATGAGCTAGAAAATCAGGTGAATGAGCGAACGGCGGATTTAAAAAAGTATCAGCAGGAACTTCAGGATGCCAATACCACACTGAAAGTCCTGTTGGAAAAAAAGGATGAAAACAAGGCATTGTTTGAAAAAACAGTTGTCAGCAATGTAAAAGAGTTGGTGCTGCCGATCATCAGTAAATTATCTCAAAGCAGTCTGACTGAAAAACAAAGAGAGTACATGGATTTGCTTTCCGCAAATCTGAATCAGATCACAAAACCGTTTTTGAAAAAAGGTCCGCTTCAATATGCGAACCTGACACCCACCGAAGTACAAATAGCCGGCATGATTAAATGCGGAAAAACAACCAAAGAGATTTCCGCGTTGATGAATATCGGGATCAGTACGGTTGATTTTCATCGAAACAATATCCGGAAAAAACTGGATCTGAAAAAGAAAAAAGTCAACTTGCAGATTTTTCTCCGATCACAGGAATCCGACTTGTAAAGAAGAATCATTTACTCTCTGCTTTTTGGATCAAAACGCCTTACCCTGTCCTGAAATTGTTTCCGGATTTCCGATGCTGTTTCATTCGCATAGCGTAATTTTATATATAATTTCATGATTTCATCCACCTGCATTGCAATGCCGGGTTTCAGGGTTCGGATCTGTTTTACAAAATCAACCGGTCCCTGTGCCGGATCGCGGGAAATGCCGATTCGTTGAAGTTTGATACAGAATTTTTCATATGCTTCCTGAACAATGTCCGGGCTGGTTGTGACTTTTCGGAGTTTTCGAACCAGCAGTAAGAAAAAACCGGTCAGCAGAAGCATCAGGAGAGAAAGCAAAGCGGTTGCCCGTTTCCAGGAAGATTGCAGATTGAATCCCAGTCTTTCAAAAAATGATTTCTGTTCCAGATATGAATAACCGGAAAACCAGATATCCCATTGATTATTCAAGGCCTCCCAGAAAAAATAAAGTCGGTTGTATGCAGAATTCAGCTCTGAAAAGTCTCTTTCCAGAAGGTTATCCGGAAGATCTTCGACAGGCAGACCACCCGCCGGTCCTAATTCAATACGATCCGGAGCAATCAGAGAAGTCGGGTCGACTCTCACCCAACCCCTTGAAGCCAGCCAGACTTCTGTCCATGCATGGGCATGGTATTGGCGGATGACCATAAAGTCTCCATAGGGATTCCTTTCCCCTCCCAGATATCCGGCAACGACTCTGGACGGAATATCGGCTGCCCGCATCAGGAAAGCAAATGCAGAAGCATAATGTTCACAATATCCTCTCCGTGATTGAAAAAGAAAGTCATCCATCACATGCTGCTTGAGAAGCGGCGGTTTCAGGGTGTAGGAGAATGGCTCAGATGAAAAATAATCCAGAGCCCGGCGGATGATCTCTTCCGGATTTTTGCTTTCGCTTCTCCATTTTTCAGCAAGTTCGCGTGCCTTTGGATTACCGGTGCCGGGGAGGGCAAGGGTAATCTTCTCCCAGGGATGAATCTGCCCTGTATTATATTCCAGATAGGAAGTGACCGGATACTGAGCTGTCTTTCGAATTTTATGCCATGACCTGAGGGTATGATCTGCGAGAATGATTTCATTTTTCTGCCCGGATACAGGAAGATCCAGCGCAAATAGCCAGCGGTTCTGATGGGGTTCAAGACGGATCTGATAATCGATTGCGTTTTTCCCCTGAACCGGATTTTTTAGGGGCGGAGGCTGGGTACCGGTCTTCCAGTTTCTGCCGTCAAATTCCGAGAAGACAATACCCCGCCAGTACAGGAATTCCGGCCTTGGTATGGTCTTTGAAAATCGTACCCGGAATGCAATTTGGTTGTTGAGGATGAGCCGTGAAACATTTCCAGGGGATAAGATATCTGAAAATCCGGATGAAGCAGAAGATCCTGGCGTGATGCCCCATAAAGAACCTTCGATTCTCGGAAAAAGAAGAAACAAAATAACCATCAGGGGAAAGGCCTGGACCAGAATCTTTCCGGACAAACGGAGGTTTGACTGCAATCGATTTCCAGGGTGATTCACCTGGATGAGAACCGCAGTGGTCACGAATACGGAAAAGAACATATACAAAGAGATCAGAAGAGATTCGGATTGGAACAGGCTGGCGATGATGATGAAATATGCAAAAAAGATCGTCACCATCTTGTCCCGATGAGAACGGATTTCCATGGGTTTTAAGGTTGTCATGATCGCCAGCAGGCTCTGGTAGGTTGCACTGCTGATTTGCTGACCGCTGGAAGACAATACACCTGCAATGCCGATGCAGGTTAATGAAATGCGTACCCACCGGGAGGGTTGTTTCCATTTTTTCCAAAGAGAGGCAAACAAATATCCCCATAGAATGAAACACCAGATATCGATCCATATTGGGAGGCTCGGAATGTGGGGCACCAGAGCGACAATCAGCGCGCCAACCAGATAGCCCAATTCCTTATTTTCATTTTCAGGTTTGATCATGGTCAATAGATTCATTTTGAAAAAGGGACAGATGTTGTAAACATCGATGCCGGTGCTGATTCCCGGAACCAGGGTTGATGGTCGTGCCGGGTAATCGAAGGCCATATTCAAGGTTCATCCGGTGTGCTTTCAGGATCATGCCGCACAGGATGGATAATTTTGTTTCCGTATCTTGTGTGGGCAGGGAAAACCAGTTGATTACAATGGAATTTCCAATTGAGTCATCAAATTTTTTGGTAAGCAAGCCCTGGCCGGCGGATAGTTTTTTCCAGGATATATGTTGGAGGGAATCGCCGGGCTGGTATTCAGCCAGTCCCTGAAAATCTTCTGCACCGGATCGGGATGAAGTTGCGTTTCCATTCTGTTCCGAATAACCCGGCTGAAAATCAAAAGAGGAGAAAATCGGCTTTGGATAGACATCGCATTTCAGGTTCAGAGAGACAGTTGACCAGGCACGGAAGATTCCAAAAGGATAGACAGTTGAAACCGTGATGGCACCAGGCCTGAATATCCCGCGTCGAACCGTTATTTTGGATCTTCTGATCCGGTTGTTTTCGGTTGCATAGAGGGTTTCCGGATTGAGATCGAGTTGATCGGAGAAGTGAACAAAAATTGAAACCCGGTTCGATCCGGGAACCTTAACCGTAAACTCAAACATGGCCGAATCTCCGGCAAATACAGGTTCAGCGCGGACAGACACAAATCGTATTCCTTTGATGTTGCTGTTGGTGTAGTACAGGGAAACGATACACATGCTGCTGAGGAGAAAGGTCAGCAGAAAACCCAGGTTATTGTTATAGTTGACGGAACCGATCAGCATGATCAGAAGGAGAAGGATAAACAGGTATCCAAACCGTGTTGGGAGAATATATGTTTTTTTTGGATTCAGGGCGATGGGCAGTATGGGATCATTTGAGACCATTATGGAATGGGCACTTCACGAAGTAGTTTGTTCAGTCGTTCAATAGATAACTCCCCCAGATTTTCCTTTGATTTCAACCGATGCCGGACAACCCAGGGCATGACCTGCTGAATATCTTCCGGCAGGACATGATCCCTTCCATGAAGAAAGGCGAAAGACTTTCCGGCCTGAAGAAGGGCCAGCCCGGCACGCGGGGAAAGGCCCACATGAAATCCGGTGGAGGATCTTGTGAATTGCAGGATATCCTGAAGATATTCCAGAAGGGCGTCGGATACGTGAATTTTATCGATCTGCAACTGGATGTTCAAGACATCCTGGCCTTGCAGGCAACATTCAATACTGGATAATTTCTGTTCTCTTCCTTTTCCCTGCAATATTTTTTTTTCAGCCGATCTTCCGGGATAACCGATTTCAATCCGCATGAGAAAGCGATCCAGTTGTGATTCCGGAAGGGAAAAGGTGCCGGAGTGTTCCAGGGGGTTCTGGGTTGCAATCACAAAAAACGGATTGTTTAATTGTCTGGTTTTTCCCTCTATGGTAACCTGCCGCTCTTCCATGGCTTCCAGAAGGGCACTCTGGGTTTTGGGTGTTGCCCGGTTGATTTCGTCTGCAAGAAGAACATGGGTAAAAATCGGACCCGGATGAAATTCAAAGGAGCTGGTTTTCTGCTTAAAAACCGATACTCCTAAAATATCTCCCGGAAGCATGTCACTGGTAAACTGGATTCGCTGGAAGTTCAAACCCAGGCATTTTGCCAGAACCTTGGCAAGGGTTGTTTTTCCAATACCCGGGATATCTTCGATCAGCAGATGCCCTTTTGCAAACAGGCAGGTCAGAGCCAAGCGGATCTGCTCCTCTTTGCCCAGGATGACCTGACTGATCTGATTTACAATATTTTCAAATTCCTGTTTCAGCATCGTTTCCCAATAAATCATGGATGCGGATGATTTTTGCACTATGTTCTTTCATCTGGTTTATGGCTTTTTCGCAGTCACCCTTTTTCAGTTCCACACCCCGGATGCCTTCCTGGATGACGCGAACCGAAAAACCGAGTTTGCATGCATCCAGCACGGTGAATTTGACACAATAGTCCGTGGCCAGCCCCATAATCGTGATATCGTTGACATGGCTTTTCTTCAGAAAGTCCGCGAGGCCGGTTTCATGGATATGACCGTTGTCAAAAAAACCGCTATAGCTGTCCATATCCGGATGGGTACCTTTGAAAATAATTTTGTCAATCCGCTCAACTTTCAGCCCAGGAGCAAAGGCCGAGCCCGGAGTATTCTGGATACAATGATCCGGCCAGAGAATCTGGGACAACCCTTTCCATTCAATGATGTCACCCGGCTTTCGGCCTTTATGCCGGCTTGCAAATGAGCGGTGATTGGCAGGGTGCCAGTCCTGAGTCGCGACAACCAGGTCAAAGGTTTTCATGGCCTGGTTTGCAATGGGAACCACTGCATCGCCTTCGGGAACAGCCAATGATCCGCCAGGCAAAAAATCCTGCTGAATATCCACAAGTATCAGTGCTTTTTTCATGGGGGGCTTCCTCATTATTTTTCAAATTGGCTGTTATTATCTCATAAAAGTGTGATAAAGAAAATAGCATGGATATTATTAAAAAAATGTATTGTTCTTCTCTGGCCTTGTTGACCGATCTGTATCAACTGACCATGGCAAACGGGTATTGGAAGATTGGGAAGGCGGAGGATGAGGCAGTCTTCCATCTTTTTTTTCGAAACCATCCGTTTAACGGAGGGTATACCATCGCATGCGGTCTTGCATATGTAATTGATTTTCTGAAAAATTTTAAATTTTCCAGAGACGATATCCATTATCTTGGACAACTGAAAGGGAATGACGGTCATCCTTTATTTGAAAATGCGTTTTTATCTTATCTGAAAAATTTGGAATTTTCACTGGATATTGATGCAATTCCCGAGGGAACGGTTGTGTTTCCCCATCAACCCCTTTTGCGGATCAAGGGGTCTCTTTTACAGGCGCAGCTGATTGAGACGCCGCTTTTGAATATGATCAATTTCCAGTCGCTGATCGCCACAAAAGCCGCAAGGATCTGCCAAGCTGCAAAAGGAAATCCTGTTCTGGAATTCGGGCTCAGAAGGGCGCATGGCATTGACGGCGGTCTGGCCGCATCCCGTGCTGCTTTTATCGGAGGGTGTGCGGCCACATCCAATGTTCTTGCCGGAAGAATGCTGGGTATTCCGGTTCGCGGAACCCATGCCCATAGCTGGATCATGGCTTTTGATACGGAATATGAAGCGTTTGAAGCATATGCAGAGGCCATGCCGAACAATTGCGTGTTTCTGGTGGATACCTACGATACTTTGGCCGGAGTTGAAAATGCAATCCAGGCTGGAAAGAAATTGCGGAAAAGCGGCCATGAAATGATCGGAATCCGCCTGGATTCCGGGGATCTTGCCTATCTGAGTATCAAAGCCAGAAAACGGCTGGATGAAGAGGGGTTTGTCAATACAGCCATTATCGCCAGCAACGATCTGGATGAGAATATCATTTCAAGTCTGACACAACAGAATGCGGCTGTCACGGTGTGGGGTGTGGGGACCCGTTTGGTAACCGCACATGACCAGCCGTCGCTTGGATGTGTATATAAGCTGTCTGCCATCCGGGGCAATGATCGGAAATGGAAGTATAAGGTGAAAAAATCGGAACAGCGGATAAAAGCAACCATACCGGGAATTTTACAGGTGAGAAGGTATTTTGATCAGACAGAAGCAGTTGCGGATATGATTTATGACATTGATTTAGGGGTTCCGGAAGAAGTGAAAATTATGGATGTCATGAATCCCATCCAATGTAAAAGGATTCCGGAAAAATTGAAATATGAGGATCTTCTGATCCCGGTTTTTCAAGCTGGAAGGCTGACAGCAGCCATTCCGCCGATTGATAAAATCCGGGAACGGACAAGTGATCAATTGGAATGTTTTCGTAAAAGCATTCTTCGTCTGGATCATCCCCATGAATATCCTTCCGGACTTGAGGAAACCCTTTATATGAGGAAAGAGGCTCAGATCAAAAACAATCCATGGTGATCAACTAGAAATATGATGAAAAAAGCTGAGAAAGAGATCAATTTACTTTGCGATCAAAAGTTATTGCAGGATGTTCGATACAGACTCAACCGCTTCCAACCCGCCGTCCATCAAAGGGCAGGAATGAGGCAGGCTGCCGTGGCCGTAACCATTGTAGATGTATTGGATGATACAGGCGTGTATGGTCTTCAGCCCAGAGAAAATCAGAAACAGGATGCAGCCCTGATTTTGACCCGTAGGGCATCCGGACTAAAAGCACACTCCGGCCAATGGGCTTTCCCCGGCGGAAAGATGGAAAAAGGGGAAACACCGGAACAGACGGCCCTCCGGGAGCTTGAGGAAGAAGTGGGGCTCTCTCTGGATCCGGATCATATCCTCGGCAGACTGGATGATTTTTCCACCCGGTCCGGATATACCATCAAACCGGTTGTTGTATGGGGCGGTAAGGGGAAAAGGTTGACCCTGAATCCGGAAGAGGTTGAGTCAATTCACCGGATACCGATCGAAGAGTTTCTCAGGGAAGATGCTCCGATCCTTCATCAAACCGGAATCAGTGAAAATCCCATGCTGCTGATGCCGGTGGGTGACTCCTGGATTGCAGCACCTACTGCCGCGATCATCTATCAGTTCCGGGAAGTGGCCATCCTCGGTAATTCAACACGTGTGGCTCATTTTGATCAGCCGGTATTTGCATGGAAATAATCCTTTTTTCAGAATAAGGAACCAATTTCAAAACGATAAAAAAACGTCACACCGGCGAAGGCCGGTGTCCAGAAACGAATTAAAAATACAGGATATCACTTCACTTCTCTGGATTCCGGCCTTCGCCGGAATGACAACAAGAGACTTTTGAAATTGGTTCTAAGCTTTATCGACCGAAGGAGAAATGCCATTTCCATAACGATTCAGAGAGAGGATTTTGTACTGTGTGGTTTGTTTTATCGATCTTGACGGCTGTATTGGTTGCCAGCCAGGACACATGGGTGAAAAAACACTTTTCCCATGGGAGCGTCTGGGAAATGACCGCATACCCTCTGTTTTTCAGTTTTCCACCCTGTTTCATCGCAATTTTTTTTGTTCCAGTTCCGGATCTGGATGCCGCTTTTTACTGGAGTTTTATCGCAAGCCTGCCCATCAACTTTATCGGTGTTTTGTTATACATGAAAGCCATCAAGGTATCGCCGCTTTCATTGACCGTTCCATATCTTGCGTTTACACCAACCTTTATGATTCCGGTCGGGTATGTTTTTTTAAACGAATTGCCGGATATCTTGGGAATGACAGGAATCCTGCTGACCTGTGCCGGCAGCTATGTCTTGAATATTGAAAAAGATCGCTGGTCTGTTCTGGCGCCCATACGGGCCATCAAGAAAGAAACCGGTTCCTGGATCATGATCATTGTTGCCTTTGTTTACAGCTTTGGAGCCGTGGTCGGAAAACTTTCCATCCTTCATTCTTCACCCTTGTTTTTTTCCATCTCTTTTTTTTTGGTTTTTAATCTGACTATCCTGCTCCTGCTGTTTGTTTTTCGGAAAATCCATATCGGCATTTTTCAAAAAGAATATAAAAAAGGAATGGTTGCCGGATTATTATTTTTCCTTCAGATCCTTTGCCACAGTTTAGCCATCTCCATGGTCAAGGCAGCCTACATGATCTCCATCAAGCGGCTTAGTGTCTTGTTCAGTGTGATATACGGGAGATATGTTTTTAAGGAGAAGAATATAGCCATGCGATTCGCAGGTGCTCTTCTGATGGTCAGCGGAACGATCCTGATTGTTCTGGCAGGGAAATAGGAGGTATCATTTATAGGCTTTCTTCTGATGGAAAAAAATTATTAGATGATGATACGGTATTGATAAAGCAATACAATCAATGAAGTCTTATATAACGGCTATAGATGATACCGTTAATTAGCAAGTAAACTCCAAGCAAGATCGATGAATAACCAAACACATAATATATAACCCTAAACCACTGTGAAGGAGGTTGAGCTTTTATCTTTTCTATGGCTCCTTTCATCTTGAGACGTTCGATCCAAGCAGGTTTTTCCTCTGTGGCTTGTCCCAATACAACATTGCCGGAAAACATGGCTTCATTCATCGGGAAGCTTGCAGGCCTGAGATGTCCGATAAAAAAATGAACAATAAAAATATAGCTTACTGCTAATATTGCTTCAGCTCTATGCAAAAGAGCAGCTACATTTAATATCCAACCTGGTGCAAACCGGCACGTCCAAAGTGGGTAGATAAGCATGATTCCTGTGATTGCAAGGAGAGGTAAACCCCAGAAAACCCCCCAGTAGTCAAACTTTTCCCAGTAAGTCCAACGATCAAATCGAGGGTGATCTCCTACTCCAAAAAGCCAACGAATTTGCCGGCTAAGATGTCTTATGTCCTGAAAGTTGGGAATCAGGGAATCCGGACCAAATAAGCTTTGGCGTAAATCAAGCCAGTTGATTTTAAATAAGAGGAAAATGATATGCAGTAAAAAACCTGCAATCATGATTCCACCTACAAAGTGATGGATTAAAGATGCATTTTCATATCCTCCAAAAACGTAACAGACTTTTTCCCCCCACTTGGAGTTTATAAATAAGCGTCCAAAACCTGTAGCTGATTGAATAAGAAATGAAAGCATTAGAAGAAAATGAAACAATCGTTCTGATAAGCTGAATCTTTTGATAACCGTTGTTTCGATCATTGATTTCTCCACTTTCCTATTTGTTTTATTAGCTCTCTTAATCCCACCAGAAAACTATGAGGGATAAAAAATGCCAAGGTCACAGTCAAAAGAAACATCATGAACCAGTAAGCATAATATAATTCCGAAAAAGTTTTTCTGGCCTCAGGTGAACCAGGCGCAGGTTCGTGAACAATGTAAGAAGCGAATGAAGCGCTGGCTCCTTCATGACACTTGGAACAAACATAGGCATGCTTGCGGATCGGATTGAGAGATGAATAATAGTGTTCGATACTGGCAATTGGTTCAGCGCCGTGACACTGCCGGCAAGAAAGGTTGGCACGCGTTGTGTGTATATCCATAGCTTCTGCAGGGTGGCAGTACTGGCAACTAAGATTTTCGTAAAAACGGATTCCGTAATGTGAATCGGATAATCTGGTCCGAACTCGGACTTCTGATGCTGCAGGACTATAAGAAAACACGCTTTTTTTTACTTCGGATACGCCGACAAAAGGACGAATCCGATTTGGCTTGACCTCAAATTCTTCATAATAACCAGTGCTTGACTCATATCCTTTGTATCGCCTAATGGCTGAGGCGACTTCTTCCTGGGAAAAAACAGTTGATGTCACAACAATCAACTCAGCCAACATCAGTATAAACAATACAATAAGGCACCGCTGCCGCCATCTGAAATAATTTTCATTCATTTCAGGGACTCCCATGTCATTGTCGGGCTGATTCAGAATACATTGATTCGATCATTTTGCCTACTGGTTTTGGAAGTTTTACCAACGCATCCCAGGCTGTTTGAAGTTCTTTCAAATCCTGATTTTTATGTTTGTGACAGGTCTGGCATGAATTCGGAACATCTTTGTTATTGAGTGTATCCTGAGGCAAAAGAGTTACAAAAACGTGGCTGTGTAAGTCTCCGGATTCTGCGCTTGATGCGATCCTCGGCATATGACAACCCACACAATTTGAAAAGGAGTGAATGGAATGAGCCAGATTATTATTGATCAGATCATGACAAGACAGACACTGCTTTGATCCTGCTTCTTTGGTCTGAGACCTCGTAGGAGGTACTCCGATCTGATGAACATAGTGGCAAGATGTGCAATTTACTCCTTCGTTGTAATGCTTCGATTGAACCCAGTCTATATATTGTTGGTGATGTCCTTTTGAAAATTCATTGGCATAAACATGTTTTGTATCGCCTGCAGCAAATGAAGTTGATTTGAAGTATGCTCCAAGTGATTTGCCAGGTTCATAGCCTACAGCCCATTCGGCCTCTTTGGATTTTGTTGAACGGCCTCTGTTATGGCATGATCCGCAAATCTGAACTCCAGTACCTGAGGTTAGCTTGGCAGGATTTACGATGGTTTGCCGTTTTTCAAAAACAGCTGTTTTAGGAAGAGCAATATGCCATGAACCTTTTCCATGACAAGCTTCACAACTTACAGCGGGTTCACTGAAAGTGTTCTTTTCAAGATCAACGCCAGTGGCATGGCAACCGCCACAACTCTCTATCCATGGTCTTTTGTCCCATTTGTCTTCATTATAATTAACCCAGCGGTGAGTTTCGGCGTTATATTGTATGGGTGATATATAGAGCTTCCCCTCTTTTTCAACAAGGAACCGCTGTTTCCATTGGCTGCCGATTGTATATTTTATATCCTCTGCTTTTGGTACATAGATCTGATCGGCAGGAACCTTAAGTTTATCTCCAAGTTTTGCAAGATCCTTTCTTATTTCTGTTTCATTCAACTCCACTATTATCGCGTCTGCATTTTTTTGAGTATCCTGAAGCATTCGGCTATGAAGCGTCATTTTCCATGAGTCATAATGTTCAAGATGACACTTTTTGCAGGTATCTGAACCAACAAAAGTTTTTTGCATGGATATTATTTGTTTGATATCAACCTGCTTTTCTGTTTCGCAGGCAGAAAACGATAAAACAGATGCAGAAAGTAATGCGAGTGATATAACTACCCGGAGTGTATTGGATTTCATTGTCTCCTCCCCATTGTGTGAAAAGAAAGGTTTGCTGCGCGAATTAAACAAAGATTTTTAAAAAAGATGAGAATTATATATATAAGTTATTCAATAACTTAAAAGCTGACTTTTTTTCCAATTGGTGTCATTGTGTGTGGAAGAGAGTGTCAGAAAATATAAGCACATTAAATACAATTTTTATTATATTGTCAAGTCAAATTTATGTCATTTTATGAATAATGTACCGATAATTTTTACTTTTTGATATTGGCAAATGTTGAGGTTAGGATCTATTTTGCTCCGTGCCGCAGGGAGATCTTTTCAAACATGGTGGCAACTCCTTCGCACATTGTATAGATGGATTCAATATCAAGATTTTGATCGGATGTGGAATCAAAATAGATATGAAGGCTGGATTCAATGCCCTCTTCCGGTCGCCAGTAGCAAATCTGAATCGGAAAAAGAGGCAATGGATGAAGCACAATCGAGACATCTGAATCAAGATGGCCGGAGTTCTGCTTTCCGTCAAAAATTTCCAGCATATCCCTGAACAGATCCGTATAGGTGTCAGCGACCTGTTTCAGGGGTTTTTCACAACGCTGCTGAAAATGAGCATACCGGGGAGGCCCGCCGCTCAGCTCCCGAAAGGTAATCCAGTTTCCGGATGGAGCAGTTCCAGACCCGCTGAGGATATAATTCAGTACCGGGAAGGCGACCCAGGCATTGATATGGATGTCAGATGAAAGAGCGCCGGTAGCGTCCACACTGAAATTTTTGCCAAAAACCTTGATGGTTAACTGGTTGTTGGAAAATAAAGCGCCCAGGCGTCTTGCAGTTTCTGCCAGATCGATGGAAGGGATTTTTTGTTTCAGGGCTTCAACCGCTTTTGCTTTGTTTTCATCAATGGTGTCTGGTTTTTCGGTTTCTCCGCCATAACGGGCGATCACTTCCGCCGGGAGGTGAGGACACGCACGAATTGGTTTTTTATCTTTAAAGACCGCCACGGCAAAAGCCAGGCAGGTTTTCTCACCGCATTCTCTGCAGTTTGACCCATTGAGAAGTTTAAAAATTTCCATGGGATTGTTGATTCGTGACATGAGCAAATGGTCCTTTTCTATTCGGCCAGGACAAAGCAGTAAACCATATCTGTCAGTTCATTAATCAGCCGTGCTTCATCGATTTTTCCGGAACCGATGAACTTTGCGGTATGGGCTACGTTTTCAACGGCATTGTGGATGACAATTGCCGCAGCAGTAATATCTTTGATACGCAGTCGTTTTTTATTGTTTTCGAGAAGAAATCCGACCTGGCTGACTTCCCGCTCCCTTTCCTTGTCATAGATTCGGCGGATATCCGGATCAGAATACCGAAGGGCATGGGTCTGCCGATGAAATTCAGGAGAAATATCATACGCCTGAAACACATTGGTCAGAATTGCCTTTACGTCCTCACGTCTTAATTGATCAATGGAAAAAATATCCAGATGCTGCCAGATCATGGAGTAGTGGCGGTCCAGGTAGTCATCCAGCATTTCAAGGAGGAGCGCTTTTTTATTTTTAAAATAGGAGTAGAAACTGCCGATGGAGACACCGGCGGTTTTCACAATCTCTTTGGAATTGGTTCCATGAATTCCCTTGGATGCAAAGAGATGGAATGCGGCTTTCATGATCCGGGCCTTGGTTTGAATGCTGCGTTTTTGTTGCGGCGCTCTTACAGATGTCATTGGTTCCTCTTTTTGTGTGGGGCAATATATATACAGCAGGGTTGGTCTTGTCAATCACAATTATATGAACCTTTATTCATTTATGATAAATAACTAATCAATGTTAAACGAAATAATTTTTGTTGACAAAATGAACTTTAGTTCGTATTCAGAGACAACAATCACTTCACATCATGAACAGGGGGTCGAATTGAAGGCATTACAATTTCACGTAACTGTTCCACAATTTATTGCCGCCAAGAGCCTGAGAGCGGTTTTCGGAAACCAGGTTTTTTACAAGGGTCCGGTCCGAACCGTGCAGGTTGTTGACATTCCGGAACCCGCACTTCCCTCCAAAGACTGGGTAAAAATCAAGACAGCGTACTGCGGTTTTTGTGGAAGTGACCTGAACCTGATTCTGCTGCACGATTCTCCGACTGCATCTCCTTTCACTTCATTTCCCTGTATAACCGGCCATGAAATTGTCGGGGAAATTGCCGAGGCGGGTTCCGGGGTACAGGAATTCCGTTCCGGTGACCGGGTGGCGATCAATCCGGTGCTGGGATGCGCGGCCCGTGAAATCTCTCCACCTTGCGCAAGCTGCCGGAACGGAAGGGGCGGTAATTGTGAAAATACGGCAAAGGGCAATCTTCCGCCGGGGATGTTCATCGGCATCACCCGTGGCATGAACGGCGGCTTTGCGCCATATCTCGTGGCGCATAAAAGCCAGCTTCACAGAATCCCGGAAGGGATGTCTCTTGAATCCGCGGTAATGACCGAGCCGGTTTCCGTTGCCTTGCAAGCGGTCTTTGACAATCTGCCCTTGAAAGGTGAAAGAGCCCTGGTGATCGGAGGGGGAGTTATCGGAAACCTGATCATTCAATCCATTCGGTATCTGTCACCGGATTGCCATATTTCAATGATCGAACCATCCCCATTTGCTGCTAAACTTGGATTGCGTCTGGGTGCGGATGAATGGATAAAGTCCCGGAATGTGTATCATGCGGCTGCCAGGATCAGCAAGGCATCTGTTTACAAACCGATGATCGGAAAAGAGATCCTGATGGGCGGTTTCCACCGGATTTTTGATACGGTGGGTAATTCAGCGACCTTGAATATGGCCATGAGACTTCTTTCCGCCATGGGGGTTTTGAGCGTTGTCGGGATTGCCGGAGATGTAAAGCTGGATCTGACGCCTTTGTGGCTCAAATTGCAGACAATAAAAGGTGTCTATGCGTATGGCCGGGTTTCCTATCAAGGAGAAGATCCGCATGTGTTTGATGTTGCCCTTGAATTACTGGATCAGAAAAAAATACAGGCCGATATCCTGGTAACCCATAAGTTTAGGCTTGAAGAATACGAACAGATGATTCAGGTGAATCTGAACAAAGGTAAACACAAGGCCGTTAAGACAGTGGTTTCTTTTATCCAATAAACTGTTTTCATGTGATCGAACCGCATGATGAACCTGTACAAGGAGAGAACATGAGATTTTCATTACTTCTTTTCGCACTTTATGGAATCCTGAAAATGGCTTCCTTCACCAATCAGTCCTTTAAAAAATATATCCGGAAAATCAGTGCAAAGATCCTGATCAAAACAGCTGATGGAAAAGTCGCCCGGATGTTTATTTTTGACAAGGGGAAAATCACCTCTTTGACCGGAGATCAGAAGATCTTTGATGTGGCACTCATCTGGCAGGATGTGAAAACCGGTTTTTCCGTCATGACAAGTAAAAAAAAGGATGCATCTTTTCTGGCGGCTGCTCAGGGAAAGCTGCGGGTAGAAGGAATGAGTGTGTATGCACAGTGGTTTGAGGATGGAATCAAGAAGGTACTGTAATACGGAACAGATCGAGCAGAGATGCTCAAAACAATACAACGGAGGAAATCATGCCAAAAATAACCGGTGGACACCTTGTTGCAAAATACATGAAAGAGATGGAGAACGTCCGTATCGTATTTACCATTTCAGGCGGGCATATTGAAACCATTCTGGATGGTTTCACGGAGTACAACATCCGCACCATTGACAACCGGCATGAACAGGCTTCGGCCATGATGGCCCATGCCTGGTCGATTTATACCGGAGATCCGGGGGTCTGTCTGGTGACTGCCGGGCCTGGATTCACCAATTCCCTGACCGGAATCGCCAATGCCTATCTGGACAATGCACCTTTGGTAGTGCTTTGCGGAAGGCATCCCCTGCGGGATGACCTGACCGGAGCACTTCAGGAGATGAATCAGATCGACATGGTGAAACCCATCACCAAATGGTGTGCGACATGCTATGACACGAAACGGATTCCGGAATATCTCTCCATTGCCTTCCGGCAGGCTACAACGGGGCGACCGGGACCTGTTTTTCTGGAATTGCCGCCGGATATTCTTTCTGTTGCGGTGGAGGAGAAAGAGGTACCCATGCCCAAACGGAAAACGCATAAGTCATGTACGGTTCCGGAGGAATCCGAGCTGAACGATGCTGCGGCTCTGATCAATTCAGCCAGGCGGCCGATCTTGTTAGGAGGAAGCGGTGTCGGAATGAGCTGCTGCGATCTCTCCCTGGCCAATTTCATCGAAAAAACAGGGATTCCTTTTGCCTTGATGAACAATGGGCGGGGAGCTGTTCCGGATAATCATCCCCTCTGTATTTCCGATGGCGGGTTTACCGGTATCCTGACCGGTCTTCCCCAGGCAGATGTGGTTGTTGCCGTGGGAATACGGTTTAACTGGGTTCTGCAATCCGGGCGGTTGTTTCCGGATGCAAAACTGATCCGGATCGATATCGATCCCAGTGAGATTGACCGGAACCGGTCTTCGGATGTGGGTCTTGTGGGTGATGTGAACGAGGTTTTGAACCGGCTGATTCCCCTGGTTGAAAAACGGGAGCATGTGGTATGGGAAAAAAATCTCCGGAATGCGTATGCAGCTTTTATGACAACCGAACTGGAGCAGAGATCCAAACCTTCTTATCCCATTCATCCCAACCGGCTGGTGGCCAAAATTCAGGAAGTGTTTGGAACCGATGCCTTCTATGTAGCGGACGGCGGCGACACCAGCTACTATGGTCTGGCTGGATTTCTTTCATCCAACAAGGCAGGGGTTCAGATTCCTGCCGGAGCACTTCTGGGATGTCTTGGAACCGGCATTCCTTTTGCCCTGACCGCCAAACTGGCTCATCCGGACAAGCCGGTCATTGTGTTGAATGGTGACGGTTCCTTTGGATTCAACAGCATGGAATTTGATACAGCAGTCCGTCATAATATTCCGATTATTTGCGTAGTGAATAATGACTGCGCATGGGGAATGATCAAACATTCCCAGAGAATGAGTATCGGGTCCGAACGATGTACCTGTGCGGAACTGGGCATGCGGAATTATGAAAAAATGGTGGAAGGCCTGGGAGGATATGGAGAACTGGTTACCCGTGATGAAGAGATCGTACCGGCCATTCAGCGGGCCGTTGCCTCCGGCAAGCCAGCCTGTGTGAATGTGGTAACGGATACAACGGTTACCAGCCCGGCCACGGTGATTTTTTATCAGAATCTTTCCGACTTTTAGCAGGAGACGGATCATGAAAATACTGGTCACCGGCACCGGTGGATTCATCGGGTATCATCTGGCAAAGGAACTGGTAAAAGGAGGCTATCCGGTAAGGGGGCTGTTCCTTCCCAATGAAGACGCCGGCCCTTGTGAAAAGCTGGGTATAGAGATTTTCCGGGGTGACCTGACCCTTCCGGAAACCCTTCACGGAGTCACGGAAGGGATCGATACGGTGTATCATCTGGCTACCCGCACACTGGATTGGGGAACCCGGAAACAGTTTAAAGCCGTTATGGTGGATGGCACCAGAAATCTTCTGATGCAATCCAAAGGAAAGAGTAAAAGATTCATCTATGCCTCCTCCATCGCGGCTTTCGGAGTTGGCCGGGATCTCTCCGGCGCTAATGAAGATAGCCCCCAGATTGAATGTGGAATCCCGTATTGTGATACAAAGATCCTTGCTGAAGAAACCGTAAAAATATTCTGCCGCAGCCACGGTATTGTCTATACCATTGTTCGGCCATCCAATGTGATCGGTCCCGGCAGTGTGTGGGTCCGGGAGATCCTGGATGCATTTTTCCGCGGGCCCTTCCCAAAAATCAACGGTGGAAAAGAACCCGGTGCCTTTGTGTACGTCACCAACCTGGTGGACGGCATGATCCGATGTGCAGAATCGGAAAAAGCAGTGGATCGGGTCTATCTCTTCCGTGATGATTATCCTATCACCTGGGGGGAGTATCTGGATACAGTCGGCGGCTTTGTCGGGAAGAAAACCATCGGAAATCTCTCTTTCACATCCGCCTGGTTCCTGGGGTCGGTCTGTGAGAAACTGTTAACACCTTTTGGGATACGGCCACCAATCACCCGTCTGGCGGCAGCTATCATGGGGAAAAACAATAATGTGGATGCAAGCCGGGCAAAGGAGGAGTTGGGGTGGTCTACCCGGATTCCTCAGGATCAGGCTATGAAAGAGATCCATGAGTGGGTTCTGGAAAGCTACCGGATTCCGGGAAAAAGAAGATAGCCGATTTACAAAATAAGTAAAGTCTATCGTACCAACGAGCCAACTTTTTTATTATAACGGCATCAAAAGCGATTTTGAATCGCAATCTCACACCTCATCACCATCCTTCAGGTGAAAATCAGACCCTTCTTCCGATTCTCCGGCCCTGGATTTTTTCCCTTTTTTTCATGTATTATTGACATGCGGGTCAATTGAAAACAGTCAGGAAGACATTTTCAGGATAAAACAGGAGGTTGTATTTTTACAACATCAACGCTTGAATTATATTGACATATTGAATTAAATTATCTATACCGGGTTGGAATCGGATCGGGAAAATATTTTTTTCTTTCTATAGAAGATGTACAGTTGATGAAAAGAAAGGGCGAGGCACCAGAATTTAAAACAGGAGGTCGTAAAAATGTATAATGAAACAAAACCTGTGTTTGAAAAAACAAGAAATATTGTTTTTTCCATTCAAAAGAAATTGAACCAGGTATTCCTTAGTCAGTTATTGGAAATCAGGGCCAATACCCGGCCCGATTTTCCGGTGCTCACCTTTGAAAACAATAAGGATCCGGACTTTATCCAGACCTTTCGGGATCTGCATGAGAACTCCCACCGGTTTGCAAAGGCGCTTCTGGATGCCGGGCTTCGGAAAGGAGATACCTATGCAGCCATTATGTACAATTATCCGGAAATGATGCATCTTCTGGCCGCCGGCAGTATCATCGGTGCCATTGTTGTGCCCATTGATCCCCGAACCAAAGGGGATAAGCTGGCCCATATGGTTTCCAATTCCAGAAGCAAAGTGGTATTTACCACTGCGGATCTGCTGGAGAATCTTGAGCCCATAAAAAATAAAATTCCAAATGTAACCCATATTTTTGTGTCTGAAAAACCACGAAAGCCGGCAACCGGGGATGTTTCAAAATATCATTCCATGCAGGAGATTCTTGAGGCGCCTTTCCAGCATGTTGATTATGTGTCCTCCAAACCCAGCCATCCCATTCAGATTGTGTACACATCCGGAACAACCGGTGATCCCAAAGGGGTTTTAAACGAGAGTTTCCGGTTTCCAGTCTATGGATATGTGTTGAGCCGATACTGGAAGTATGATCCGAGCGACACCCTGTATACCGGCCTTTCCCTTACCCATGGAAATGCCCAGGGTTGTACCTATGCTCCGGCAGTGTATCGAAGCATCAAGGCGGTTTTCAGTACAAAGTTTACCAAAAGCCGGCTATGGGATATTGCCCGGAAATATGGTGTCACCAGCTTCAGTATGCTGGGAGGCGTTGCAGCCGGTATCTACAATGAGCCGCGAAAGCCCAATGATGCGGATAATCCGGTCCGGCATGTTGTCAGTGCCGGAATGCCCCGGGCCATATGGGAAGATTTTGAAAAACGGTTTAACGTGAACATTCTGGAGTGGTATTCCACTCTTGAAGGAGGCGGATTTGCACGCAAACCCATTGGCGAAGGGCCGATCGGCAGTTTTGGAAAACCCATCGGTCTGTTCAGCATGAAGGTGGTGGATGAAAATGACAACCCATGCCCGCCCAATGTTCCGGGAGAGGTCATCGCAAGAATAAAAGGAATACCGGCTTTTGTAAATTATTATGACAACCCCGAAGCCAGCAAGAAAAAAACCATGGGCGGTTGGAATCGGACAGGGGATATTGTGCATGTTGATGAAAACGGATGGTTTTACTTTGACTATCGGGTTGGCGGGGGTCTTCGAAGAGCAGGAGATTTTATCCAGGCCGACAACGTGGAAAGGGTCATTGGAGAACATGAGTCTGTCAGTGAGGTTTCCGTATTCGGGATTCCTGCGGAAAGCGGAGCGCCGGGCGAATCCGATCTGGTTGCCGGGGTCGTTCTGTTTGAAGGCTATGAGCGTGATCCTGCGACTCTGTTTGCAATCGCCCGGAAGGGGCTGGAGGCCAACAGCGTTCCCAGCTATATTCTTTTCCTGGATGAGATACCCAAGACCATCAGCGAAAAACCACAGGAGCGGTTTTTGAAGGAAAAATTCGAGAACAACAAGGAAGATGTATGTAAAGCAAAAGACTACAGATGATAAAACCATGGATATCACCTTCATCTGAGAGTTGATACAAATCAGTTCGTATCCATCCATTTTGGATACGAACTGATTTTTTTTTATACCTTCCTATCATCCGCCCTCTCTCCAGCATCAGACATTGACGAACCTTTTAGTTTCCATTATAGATTGCACCAAGGATTATCCGGTATTCCAGAGATTGCCGTTCAACAGAATGATAAAGGAATTCCCAACGGATTCAGGAATATTATGAGTATTGAAAAAACAGCACGAATGAACCTGGCGGAAATCATTGCATACAATGGAACGGACAGGGAGATCAAAGACCGTACATTTATGATGTTTCGGCAGGAAACGGATGAGATTGAGCACGTTTCCTATGCGGATTTTTATGCAAAGTCACTGCAATGCGGCCATCTGATCCAGCGGAAAAAAGAAGAACAGGGAATCAATTCCTTTACCCGTTTTCATGTCGGCGTGTTCATGCAGAATATTCCGGAGTTTTTTTATATCCTTGGAGGCTGCGCGTTTACCAATTCGACACTGGTCGGCATCAACAATGCTCAAGTTGGAGACAAGCTTGCCTTTGACATCAACAATGTGGATATGAATCTTCTTTTTGTGGATACCGCCGGCCAACCGGGCACGGATGGTTCTTTTCTGGATACGGTGTTGAAGGCAAAGAGCAACAATGGTTTTTCAAAACTGGACGATTCCCATATCATTTCAATTCAAAAAAGCGGGCATGAGAATATACCCGCACTATATCAACAGCTCGAGCAGTATGGATCTGCAATCGAAACGTTTGTTCCCACACCCCTGGATGTTTCCGGTGCTGCGCTGGTCATCTTTACATCCGGTACAACCGGAGCGCCTAAAGGAATCGAGATCTCCTGGGAAAAAATGACCCATGTCGGGATTCATGCAACCGGAATCCTGAAGTATACAAAGAAGGATGTGGGTTATGTCTGCATGCCTGTCAATCACTCCAATTCACTTTACCTCAATGTTATGCCCGCGATCATGAATGGTGCGAAAATTTTCCTGCGAAGAAAATTCAGTGTATCCGGATTTATCCGGGATATCCGGGATTCCGGTGCAACCATATGGAACTGTGTCGGAGATCCGGTTCAATATCTGCTGAATCACTTTTCGCGGGAAAACAGAAAACAAGACTACCGGAATCTTCCCTTGAGAACCGTGATCAGTACAGGAACCAACTCTGTCAACCGGGCAGAATTCACCGATCTGTTTGGACTGGATATTTTTACGGAAGTATATGGATCTACAGAAGCCGGTGCATTGACTGCCGTGGATGAAAACACTCCCCCATGCAGCGTCGGAAGGCTGTTGAAAGATGTTCGTATCGTGAACGAAGATACCTTTCAGGAGTGTGAGAATGCCGTATTGGATGAAAACGGAGCCATTACAAATCTTGGCAGATGTTCAGGGGAAGTGTTGGTCAGTCAGGCCTCTCTGGGTGCATCGGCGTTTACGGGGTATTACAAGCTCCCGCAGGAGAGTTCTAAAAAATTGATTTCCATTCAGGGAGAGATGTTCTACCGGATGGGTGATCTGGGTGCGATTGTGGAACAGGATCATGTCAGATATCTGATTTTTCTTGGAAGAACCGGAGACTGGATACGGTATAAAGGAGAAAACTGGGCGCCGGTGGATGGAATCCGCATTGCCGGTAAATACAAAGGCATCGTCAATATGGCTATCATCGGCGTTCCCCAAAGCACGGGCAGGGAAGATGATCCCATGTATATTATGGAGATTCAAAAAGGTGATCCCTTTGATATCCGGGATTTTTATGCCTTTTGCAGAAAAAACCTGCCCCACTATATGCTTCCCCGGTTTATCCGGATCATGAAAAAGCTCCCCATGACCGAAACCCTGAAATTAAAGAACTCCTTATTGAAAAAGGATTTTTACTACCGGGATGAAGAACTGGATAATAACCGGTATGATCGGATTTACGAGATTCAAAACCATGAGATAGTCGTTTTTCAGACGTCCCAGTATCAGAAGGAGATTGCAAGGTTCGCTGATCCGACAAACCAGGATACCCTGAAAGCCTTTACCGGTAACAGCGATCTTTTTTCAGCCGTACAAACCAGAACAGGTAAGACTGTTTTTATAACCCATTCAGGAGATCGGATGAGTTCATCAATATCCATCAGCCAGTTTCAGAAACAGATGATGGCGGAACACTATCAGCGGGCGGTTGAAAGCAAAAACAGCGGAAAGCCGGTTGTTTATGTGACCGCAACCTTTCCGGTTGAGATCGCCCGGGCTTTTGAGCCGGACATCGCTATTGTGTATCCGGAAAACCATGCGGTCAATCTGATTGTCAACGGGATGGCCGAAGGTCTGTCGGAAATCGCCGCTGCCCGGAAAGCGATTGACAAGATGGGTTGTTCCTATGAGCTGGCCAACACCGGCTATCTTCTGGAAACCTGCTTTTCAGAACAGGCGGATGCAGGGGCACGGTTTAAGTCCATTCCTTGTCTGCCTGCGCCGGATATCCTACTCTCCTGCAACAATCAGTGTGAAATTGTTGCAGAATGGTTTCAGAATCTCAGCGACATGTTCGGCAAAATTCCGTTCAAGGTCATCAATGTCGGGAACCGCTATGACGGTGTTGTGGATACAGCAAGGATACAGTATGTCCGGAAGCAGATAGAGGATGTGATCTCCATGCTTGAAATCGAGACAAACACGCGGCTGGATCAGGAGAGGCTGCTGGAGGTTTCGAGAAGATCCAATCAGGCAACACGCTTATGGAGGGAATATCTGGATTCCGGAACCCGGAAGCCGTCTCCCATGACCGTATTTGATGGTTTTTTTCACATGGCAGCCATTGTGTCGGAAAGAGGGAAACCGGTTGCGGTTGACTACTACAGGCAGCTTGTTTCGGAAACAAAGGAGAAGATAGCAGCCGGAAAATCAGCAGTAAATCATGAAACGCATCGGCTGTTGTGGGATAACCTTGCCACCTGGTTTAACTTTGGTGAGCTGAAACGGTATCTGGGTTCCCGGAATATTGCCGTGGTTGGTTCCACCTACCTGGATGTGTGGAAAAATGAACTGGACACATCCGGCTATGATCCGCTTCTTGACAGCATGGCCATCTCCTATTGCAGCATGTATACAAACCTTACCATTGAGCAGCGGATTTCTTTATGGAAGGAGATGGTGACGAAGTATCAGGCAAAAGGCATTCTATTCCATAACAACAAAAGCTGCCACACCTTTTCCCGTCTTCAGGGGCAGCTTGCCGAAGCCCTGAAAAAAGAATTCGGAGAGGATTTTATCACCATCCTGTTTGACGGTGACATGGGGCTGAAGGAGCGGTTTCAGAAGCACCGGTTTGAGACAGCCATTGAAACCTATTTTTAAGGGGATGTCTGTGTATTACGGCTGGTATATCGTGGGCGTTGCCTTTTTTGCCAACTTCATGTCCGTGGGAACAGGGTTTTATGCCCTCAATGCCTTCATGGAACCCCTCTGCCAATTGCGGGGATGGACCCGGACCGACATCAACCTGGCGCTGGTCATTGGCACGCTTTTCGGTTTTTCAGGTCAATTTATCTATGGCACCATTGTCATGTATACCGGTGTCCGGGCGCTCATGGTATTAGGTTCCCTGGTGGGCGGGATGGCGTTCATCTTCATGGCGCGTGTGGAAGCGCTGTGGCAGTTCTATTTTTTTTATATCCTTCTGTTTATCGGTAACGGAGCATATGGCGGTATCGTATCTGCTACGGCAGTTAACAACTGGTTTGTTCAGAAACGGGGAAAAGCCATGGGCTTTGCTGCTGCCGGTATTTCCTTTTCAGGCGCCATCCTGCCAATGATCGCCATGATCGCCATTGTTCAATCCGGAGTGGATGGTGCGGCATTGGTTATCGGAGTATCTGTCATGCTGATGGCGCCGCTGGCATGGTTTGTCATGCGCGAATGGCCGGAAGAGATAGGGATGCTTCCGGATGGCATCATCACCGAACCGGCAATTTTTTGCCGGACAGAAGCAACCGGGGCACAGACCTGCAACCCGACAAAAAAATCCGGAACGAATTGCAATGCCTGGCCATTTGGAATGCTTATGCGAACCGGGGCATTCTGGAAACTGGGATTGTCCTATGCCATGCTTATGGTCGGCACGGTGGGCGTAATGTCCCAGTTGAAACCGCGTTTCACCGATATCGGATTCAGCAGCCTGCACGCCATGATTCTCATGTCTGTCACAGCCCTGATCGGATCAATTGGAAAATATTCCTGGGGTTCTTTCTGCGACCGGTTTGAGCCCAAAAAAGTGGTTGTGCTGATGTCCCTTGCAAATGCAGCCGGACTTTCCCTGGCCCTGTATCAGAACTCCATGACCTTTCTGATTCTCTTCATTGTGGTGTTCGGTTTCACCATGGGCGGCATCATGTCCACCTATTCGGTTATGGTAGCGATTTTTTTTGGCCGGGACTGTTTCCCTTCTGTCCTGCGGTATATATCGATTTTTTTGATTCTGCAGTTGGCCGGATACCTGATTGCCGGACAAAGTCATGACCGGACCGGGTCTTATGACCTGGCCTATATGATTTATATCGGACTGGATCTTGCGGCTGCCGCAATGCTTGCGACCTTGAAACCGCCCATGGCCGCCGCGACTTCACAGCATCAGCCTGAATAGAAAACAGATCCGTCTGCTGCCTTGGCTATGAAAGGCGGGACAGGAATATCCACAGCATAGGCAACCGCCCGCAGCAATTCCGCTTCGTTGACCGAAACCCTGCTGTCAAAAAGAACACATTGACAGCAGGCATCAAACATCGTTTTTTTGACTCCGGAAGAGGCCTGGGAAAACCGCTGCAGAGCCTCATGCAGATCATGAAAAGAAACCTTCACGGGCATTTCTATATTTTTCTCCCGGATCGGCAGTGCGGATATTGCCGACCGGAATGCTTCTCCGGCAGCGGCCTTGCCTTTTTGTCCTGCCTGGGAAAGGACGGCCAGAAGCGAGATGGCGTTATCCGTAAGCTGTGCAATATTCTTGTATAAAATTTTGGGTGCGGTGTTGACAAAGGCCGCCTCCAGCCTGTGTTGGATGATTTCCTTCAGAGAGAATTCAAAAATGGTTACTTTCTTGTCTGCTTCAATCAGGAGCTCAAGATGATTTTTAAAGATAGTGAACTGTTCCTTGGACATCTGCCTGAGTAGGGGAAGGGAAAGATCAAGCACCGGAAGTTTCAGCTCCGGTGCCAGATTCTGTATGGAGTTGTCCACAAGTTCGAGTTGCCGTAAAAACATGGGGGTAGTAGATCTGCTGAGCAAGGTAAGCTGTTTCTTTTTCTCAGCCGGGTCCCTGTCAAGCAGCAGTGCGCAGACAACTGCGGATGCACCAAGACTATCCTGAATTTCATTTTTAATTGAATCCGGTATCGCGGCAAGTATGGCGGAACTGTATGCGACATTTTCAGGTGTGATGTTTCCGATCCGGTTCATCACCGTAGCTGCGTCAATTGATATGTCCTGCCGGGCCTTGAATGAAGATAGCGATTGCAACCACTCGTTGGCATCAGTGGCTGCCGGAACGGCCTGCATGGCTGAGAAATCCCCTTTAAAACCGGGTTCGATTTTTCGGATTCTGTCGATCAGGGGAGGATGGGTGGCAAAAAGAGAACTGACGGCTTTTCCAAAAAACATATGGCAGGCTTCTCCTGCTGCCGGGGATTTGATTTTTGATCCGGCAACCAAACCGCCGATCTTCTTCAGTGCATCGGCAATTCCGGTGCTTCTTGTAAACTGTACCGCAGAAGCATCCGCCAGGTATTCCCGCTGCCGGGAGACAGCGCTTTGAATCAGCCTGCCGATCAGCACGCCGATATATCCGATGATCAGCAGCAGAAGCGCAATGATCATGATCTGGCCACCGCCATCTTTTTTACTTTTCACGGAGCTGCGGGAGCTATACCTCGTACTTCGAAGAATTGTTTCACCGATAGTTGTGATCGCCATGATTCCTCCTAGAAAACCCATCAGGCGGATATTCAGCCGCATATCTCCGTTCAGGATATGACTGAACTCATGGGCAATGACCCCTTGCAGTTCTTCCCGGTTCAGTTGCTGACAGCACCCCTTGGTAACCCCGATGACCGCGTCATTGGGAGAAAACCCGGCGGCAAATGCGTTGATACCATTTTCATTTTCAAGCAGATAGACGGGAGGAACCGGCGTTCCCGATGCAATGGCCATCTCTTCCACCACGTTTATCAGTTTTCGCTCGTCAGGGTTTGTAGTTGACCGGTTAATCAGCCTTCCCCCGAGACTTTCCGCCACATAGCTGCCGCCTCTGGAAAGGGCTGAGATTTTGATGATGCTGCCGATGCAGATCACGCCGAATGTTATGCCTGCGATGATCAGAAACAATTTATGGTCAAAAAATTGGATATTGGGGTCAGTGGAGTTGTACACGACAACTCCCATGATAACCGCATAAACTGCGATGATCACCAGGAGAATGGCGAGCATGAAAAGTACTACCAGCATTGCGGTCTTGGATCGGGCCTTGTCCTGCTGTACGAAGAAATCCATAGGGCGAACCACCATGAAAAAATTTATGAGATATTCGGGTTTTTCCCTTTAAAAAGATACCTTGGGTGCTTTTCTTTCTTCAGCCGACTCGGTTGATTCAAGCAAAGCAGCCTGGGTAAAATTGAACATATTGGCAATCACACTGTTGGGAAATTTTTCACGTCCGATGTTGTAGCTGGTGACTGCATCGTTGAAGGCCTGTCTCGCAAAACTGATTCGGTTTTCCGTTGAGGTCAGTTCTTCCTGAAGGGCCAGCATGTTTTGATTGGCCTTTAGATCCGGATAGCTCTCGGACAGAGCAAAAATGCGGCCAAGGGCTCCGGTAAGCGCTCCCTCCGCACTGGTGAGATCTTTCATGGCGGACGGGTCTCCGGGGCTTTGGGCGGCTGTGTTGCTTGCGCTCATGGCACTGTTTCTGGCCCGGATTACGGCATCCAGTGTCTCACGTTCATGTTTCAAATATCCCTTGGCTGTTTCCACAAGGTTCGGTATCAGATCATATCGGCGTTTCAACTGGACATCGATCTGCGAAAAAGAATTCTGGAAGCGATTTCTCAGGGTCACCAGGCTATTGTAAATACCTATAACAATGATGGCAAGCAGAACAACGATACCCAGAAAAACAAAGAAGCCGATCATGATTGGTTCCTCCATTCATTAATTGGTTGTTTTGAAATTAAAAGAGATGTCAGGCACAGGGATTTGCATTTTGGATACAAACTTTACATTGAAAACAATTGTGTGTCAATCCGATATTTTATTCCATTTTGCCTGGATTGCCGTAGGATTGCAATGCCTTGATTTCAAGGTTTTGATTTTTTTACGGTCATATCTATTTTGAAATTAAAAAGCCGGTGGCAGTGTCCCGCCACCGGCTAACTGGCATTTGTAAGGTTATATCTGGCGGTATAACCATATATTTCATCTTTGAAATAGGGTAGGAGTGATGAAACCGGATACACTTCTCAGTCCGGATCGTTTTTTTTCAAAGATTACTTTATGATCGAAATTAAGAATCCATCCTGAATTTGTCAAGGTCACTGTCAAAATAAATTTCAACAACATGTTTGACCTGGATGGTGCTATTGCATCTGGAAAGGGCATCGGACAACTGGGCCATGCAGGCCGGGCAACTGGTGGCAACCACATCACAGCCCGTATCCAGGATGCGGGAAGCTTTTTCATAGCCGATCTCTGCCGAAAGATCGTAGTGATGCAGATTGAAACTGCCCCCCATTCCGCAGCAGCGGTCAGCGTCTGCCATCTCCACAAGAGATGAATTGGGATCAGCTTGGATCAGCGTCCGGGGTTCAGCAGATATGCCCAGCGATTTTTTCAGATGGCAGGGATCATGATAGGTAATTTTTTTCCGGGGAGGAGCTTTTTCAGATGAAGAAGCGGCAACGCCCAGGATTTTTACTAGAAACCGACTGATATCCATGGTTTTAGCGGAAAGAGCATTTACTTTTTCCGTTACTTCATGGGAATCGCTCTGAATCATCATGGGCCAGATTTTTTTTATGGTATAGGTGCAGGTTGCGCAGGAGGTAATGAGATAGTCCATGTGCCCGGCATCAAACAGGTTGATGTTGTGCTGAACCAGTTGCCGGAAAGCTTCGACATCTCCGGAAGAAAGCGCAGGTATGCCGCAGCATCCCTGATTTTCCGGCATCCATATGCCCACGCCATGATGCTGGAGCACCTGGATGGTTGCCTCGGCTACCTGGGGAAACACCTTGTCCAGAAGGCATCCGGCAAAAAAGCCGACCCGGACTCCGGATTTCCCGGGCGGAGTATCCAGCATGGGCGTATTTTGATGAAATGGTACTGTGGACAAAGGAACAAAGTGGCGGTTTCCAAGAAGCGGTGTTGCCATCCTGGCGCAGGAGGTTCCCAGCAATGGATTTACCTGCCGGGTAAACAAGGGCTGAAATTTTGAAACAAAACCGGTCACTGTGTTAAAGAGTTCCGGTTTTGCCAGAACGCTGCGAAACAGGAGTTTCTGGGATCCGGACAGACCTTTGTATTCCGCCAGTATGGATCGGGCTTTTAAAAATATTTCAATCACATCCACGCCGCTGGAGCATCCAGCCTGGCAGGAACCGCATAACAGGCAACGGTTCAGACGTTCGGAGACGCCATCCGGATTGTTGAACATCTCCTGAGCCAGGCCGTCCAGAAGGGCCAGCTTTCCGCGGGCAAGGTCAGACTCTCTTCCGGTTTCGGCATACAGGGGGCACACAACCTGGCACATTCCGCACCGGGTACATACCGCAAGTTTGTCTTCCAGCTCTTTGAATTGTCCTGCCAGTTTCCGGATGTTCGACACGAGGCATTCTCCTGGTGAAACAGGGTTGTTCGGTTATTTGGCCATCAGTTGCAGGATCGCTTTTTCAAGGCCGTCAATGGAAAGCTCAAACATGGGAAAAATCCGGCTGATGGTCTGGATCGTGCCCGTGTAATTCCACATCCTAGGCGGAACCGGATTCAGCCAGACACAGTGGCGAAAAGTATCGGCAAGAAAGTTCAGGCTGTCCAGACTCGCCCGTCCGCTCCGCTCATGGATGTAAATCGATCCGTCCCGTGCCATGAGTTCATAGGGGGCCATGCTGGCGTCTCCCACAATGATCAGCCGGGTTTCCGGGTCTTTTTTAACAAGTTCATCCACCTTGATTGGTTTTTTAAACCGGGAAGGATCTTCCCAGATGGTATCGTAAATGGTGTTGTGGAAAAAATAGGTTTTCAGATCCTTGAACTGGGCGCGGGAATAGTTGAACAGGGTCTGTACCACGGAAATATAGGGGTCCATGGACCATCCGCCATTGTCAATGGCCAGCATAACCTTGAGACGGTCTTTCAGATCCTGGTCAAAGATGATTTCGATCTCTCCGGCGTTTTTCATGGTCTGGTAGATGGTTTTGTCCACATTCACCTGGTCCCTGGGGCCGGCGGGAACCAGATTCCGGAGCCGTTTCAAAGCCTCGCCCATCATGGCCTCGGTCAACGGGCCTTCCAGGGAATAATCCTTGTATCTTCTCTCCATAGCCACCTTGACCGCGGATTTGTTCCGGGAAACCCCGCCCACACGCATTCCTCCGGGATGATGCCCGGAATGGCCGACCGGGGATCTTCCGCCGGTTCCGATCCATTTGCTTCCCCCGTCATGGCGTTCGGTCTGATCTTTCAGTCGTTTTTTAAAATATTCGATCAGTTCATCCGGTGTCAGCTTGCTCAGATTTTCCGGGTCTTCGCCCATTGCATCGGCAAGGGCCTGGGGGTCTTTCAGCCAGTGTTCCAGCATGGCTTTGGCCATTGCGTCAATTTCAACCCCTTCGTAGTCAGGCAGTTCCGCTCCCTTGAAATAATGGGCAAACACCTGGTCAAACAGATCAAAATACCGTTCGCTTTTCACCAGGATCGTCCGGGCGGCAGTATAAAAATCCTCCAGGGAGGAAACCAGTCCCGCATCCAGCGCCTTATGAAGGGTTAAAAAGGATGTGGGGCTTACCGGAATTCCGTGATCTTTCATGGTGTAGAAAAAATCTATAAACATAACATCTCCATCAGAACAATCCCCGCCGTTTCACACCTGCCTGAACAAGGGCATAATCCTGGCTTTTTTTGAACAAAACGCCCAGGTAGGGAATATCCCCTTTGTTCAGGGAACTGGGTTTAAAGTCCGGATCAGCCTGCAAGGCCCGGATCCAGTTGATGAGCTCCCGTGTTGCCGGTCGTTTTTCAACGGAATTGACCTCGCGCAGTTTGTAGAAAGTCGAAATGGCGGTTTCCGCCAGGTTGTCGTTGATCTTGGGAAAATGCACCCCGATGATTTTCCGCATCATCTTGGGGTCTGGAAAGGCGATATGATGGAAATTGCATCTTCCCAGGAACGGATCAGACAGATCTTTTTTGGCATTGGAGGTGATGATGATCACCGGCCGGTTCACTGCCGAAACCGTCCGGTCTGTCTCGATGATGTCAAACTGCATCTGGTCCAGCACATCCAGCATGTCATCCTGAAAATCCGTGTCCGCCTTGTCGATCTCATCGATCAGAAGAACTGTTCTTTTTTCTGCGGTAAAGGCCTGGCCGATCTTGCCCATCCTAAGGTAATCCTCGATGTTGCTCACATCCCGCTTGGAATCACCGAACCGGCTGTCATTCAGACGGGTCAGGGTATCGTACTGATACAGGGCATCGATCAGCTTCATGCTGGATTTTACGTTCAGCACGATCAGGGGCATGTTCAGGCTTTTGGCAATGGCATGGGCCAGCATGGTTTTCCCGGTCCCGGGTTCTCCCTTGAGCAGCAGAGGCATCTCAAGCACCATTGAAATATTGACGATTTTGGCAAGCTCTTCATCCAGGATATACTGGTCAGCTCCGGAAAATCTCTGTTGTTGATTCTTGATTTGATTCATTCATTCCTCTCTTTTATAAATTTTGAATATTCCGGGAAACCTCCTGGTTTATCCGGAGAACCTTAGTTGCCTGTGCAAGGCTCAACGATCCGGTTCCGCAACTGGGTGTGATCAGGGATTGTGCTTTAATCACAGCAAAATCAATACCCAGCCTTTCAATCTGCGCTGCCCGCTCTTTCCAGAGCCTGGTCAGGGATTCTGTGGTTTCTTTTTCCAGATCCTCTGCATTCAAGGTCGGCACAATGCCCCACGCCAGAATCTTGCCTCTGGCCATGAAGTTCCGGATATCATCCGCATACAATACAAACTTGTCAAAATAGGCATAAGCATCAAAACTCACGATATCTGCCGGAGAATCCAGGATCAGAGACCACTCGGCATTGGCGCACACATGCACCCCTGCCAGTCCGCCCTCGGCATGCACGGCATCAAAAACCTCTGCAAAGCAGGCGGCAATGTCCTCCTGGGTAATGCTGATAAAGGCGGAAGATCCAAACCCGGTCAAAGCCGGTTCATCAAAGAAAAGAATCACCGGAAGCCCGTATTTTTTCAACTGCCGCACCTGCCACCTGGCTTTCATGGCCAGCAGTTTGACCATCACATCCCGCAGCCGGTCATCATAAAAGATGGCCCGGCCATCCTGGTCTGTCATACCAATGCCAAAGGTGACCGGCCCGGTGATCTGGGCTTTGAGTGCTTTGGGTCTGGTCTGGGTTTCATCCAGTTTTTTCATGAATTCGAAAAAACCGGCCGCGGTTTCCGTTGTCAGCCGGAACCGGGAGCTGGAAAGATCGGCTTCTTCTCCGGTCACTGCCAGATATTCTTCATAAAATGCAAGCAGTTCCGGGTCAAAATCCGGATCATCCGTATCAATAAAGGTCTTGTCATCCGCAGTTTTCAGTCCCGGCATTCCCGGCAGAAACTGGGCCATCATGCCTTCTTCCGGAAAGCAGGGAAGCTGCACCCACAGGGGAATTTCAGGGGAATATTCCATTACCAGATCAATGGCCTTCCTGTGATCGTCCAGAGGAAGGCTGCCGATCAGGGCGGGCAAAGAATCTGCCGAAAATTTGGTTATCATGTTGTAAATACCCTTTTTGTTTGATTCACAATCCGCATTCAACATAAGAAAAGACATATAAGCACAATTCAGGATATCAATCAATTATAGAAAAGACCGAACCAGGATCAACACAAAAGCGGACACAAAAGCGGAATGAAAAAATTTTCCTTTTGAAGAGGGGCCAGAATGAAATAATTCCCCCTTTGAAGGGGGTCAGGGGGATGTGCTTTTTTCCTGTCGTTTCTTTTCCATAATCGGTTTGTTGATGCGCTCTTCCCCGGACGCTACAACGCAGACGCGAAATCGTTGCTGACGGTCGGAGGCGTTTTCAAAGATCCAATTTCCGGCTTATTTTTCAGCAGGTGATTTCGGAAATTGATTTTGGAGTGGGTAAATTTTCAAATCCACCAGCCTGCTGGATTGTTCTGACAGCGACGGATAACAGTGAAACAACATGATTTCAAGGAGTTCATCCATCATATACAGGCTGATTTGTATTGACATCGATTCGATAAAATGGTTCTGTGGAAAAAAACATTATGGTCAAAAAGATTCGGGTTCAGGCGTCCAGGCTTTATATTGAACAGCTTCTGATTTCCAGACGAATTGTTGCGAAAATATTAGGTTCAATTATCAGGGAACAGATGCCTGAAAACCCCGTCAATATCAACTAATCAGGGAAAAAGTGCCTGGAAAGCAGTCAATATCAGGTCAGGTCAGAAAGTTTGACTTGTGAATAAATGATTATATTTCCAAGGAACCACCAATAAATGATGTTTTATATTCTGCTTACAGTCATCGCTATCGGAGTTCTGCTTGCAAGCGAACCAGGACGCGTACTGCTGGTAATAATACTGTTTCTTGGGCTTATTGGTTTTATACTATATGTGGGTTTCTATTTTGTGCTATTCTTATTGGTCATTTTTTTCGAATACAGAAGTAAGTTTCCGCCAATATTTACAATTAAGTCGGATTATGATTGGATTTCTGGCGCAATATTTGGTGTAGTTTTGTTAGGTGCGGCAATATACAAAGCTTTATATCCTCTTGGATATGACAAGAACAGACAGATATGGACAGGGAAAATGAAAGCGAATAAATCGAACGATATCAAGACAGGAAAAGAATAATTTACTGAAAACAAACGCATCTCCTGAGCAGCTCATTACGGTTGGAAAAAGATGACGAAAAGAGAAAAATTATTACGTCGAGTTGGGTTTAAATGTGCTGATTTCGCACGCCAACTTTCTTACCATCGTGCTCTTCATGAGTTTAAAGAAGCACGAAAGTTAAATTTTTGGATCTATATGTACAATAACAGCATAGATCTAGCTGTATTGGATTGGTTCCATTTGTTTGGCTACCATAACGATGATTTGCATTGGAAAAAAATTATAAGTAATGTTAATGGCTTTAAGGAGAAATTGCAGTCATTCCTTGGATTAACCCAAGATGAGTGGGAAGAATACCGGGAAACAATAAAGATCTATAGAGACAAAGATGTAGCTCACATAGAAGTTCGCCCAGTCAGCAATGTTCCAGAAATGGTTGTTGCCCTTAACGCTACACACTTTTATTACACGGCAGTATTAACAGAACTGAAAAGTTTTTCTAATTACGATAATTGGCCGGATGATTTAATTCAATATCACCAAAATAGCCTGAACCAATCAAAGGCAATAGCAGGGTACGCCTGCAATGCAACAGTCGATTTTATTGAGAAAGTCTATTAGTGAAAGGGTCAAGTCCGCTCTTGACTCATTTGAAAATTTTTTATGAAGAGAGTCTATGTCAAGACCACTTCGCATAGAATATCCAAACGCCTGGTATCATGTCATGAATCGCGGCCGACATGGGGAACCGGTTTTTGAATCAAAAGATGACTATGAACGGTTTATCGAGATCCTGCATGAGGCGATTCAGCTTTTTGCATTGGTCAAAGGGTCGAGTCTGCTCTTGGCTCATTAAAGATAATCCTATAACAGGAATCCATGTCCAGACCACTACGCATAGAATATTCAAACGCCTGGTATCATGTCATGAATCGCGGCCGACACGGGGAGCCGGTTTTTGAATCAAAAGATGACTATGCGCAGTTCATCGAAATCCTGCATGAAGCGATTCAGCTTTTTGCATTGCGGATCAGCGCCTTCTGCCTGATGCCCAATCATTATCACTTACTGGTTCAAACACCGGAAGCAAATCTATCCCGGTGTATGCGGCACATTAATGGCGTCTACACCCAGCGTTACAACAGGTGCCGTTCTCTGGACGGCCAATTGTTTCGGGGCAGGTATAAAGCGGTTGTGGTTGCCGAAGATGGTTATTTGCTGCAACTGGTGCGCTATATTCATCGAAATCCGGTACGAGCCGGACTGGTTACAAAAGCGGAGCATTATGAATGGTCAAGCCATGCCGGATATCTGACCCGACGGAAAGAATGGAACTGGCTGCATAAGCAGTTCATCCTGTCCATGCTTGCCGGGGAACCGGAATCAAGGGAAAAGAAATACCGGGCATTTATGGGTGAGAAAGAGGATGATACACTGTTAGGGATTTTGAGCCTGAAAAAGCTGCCATCCATTCTTGGGGATAACCGGTTTATTGACAGAGTGAAAACCACATTCTTTGAACAAAAGCGGCATGTTGAAATACCGGAATCAAAGCGTCTTGCCCCGGATATGGCCCGAATCAAGCAGGCGGTCTGCAAGTATTACAGCATTGATGAAGCTATGCTGTACACCGCGAAACGAGCGGTTTTCAATGAAGCCAGAGCCATGGGGTTGTATCTTTCCCGGCATTTGAGAGGAGAGTCCCTGAAAGGCATCGGAGAGCAGTTTGAGATCGATAATTACAGCACGGTCAGCACGATCATAGAAAGATTCAAGGCCAGGCTTCAATCAGACAGCGCCCTTGCTCATAGAGTGGATCAGGTTCGGCAGATCATAATGAGTCAAGAGCAGACTTGACCCCTTTGGTTTTGGAGTGTCTTATTAAGCGCTTGCTTAATAGTACGTTTAATGATACTTCTAATAGGACAATAGGTAGGAGGCGTGCGATGAGCAAACTATCGAATATAATCCCTGTTAGTGATTTACGGCAGGATGCTGCCAAGTTGCTAAAACAATTAAACAAAAATAATGATCCGTTGATTATTACGCAAAGAGGGCGAGCCGTAGCAGTAATGATTGGTGTTGAAGCCTATGAAAAATCTGAACATGAAAAGGAACTCCTGCGGCTTTTAGCCAAAGGAGATAGAGAGATCGAATTAGGTGAAGGATATGATCTCGATACCGTCCTTGCTGAAGCGGATACCCTTCTGGCAACGGAATCATAATGAAGGTACAATTTACCCCTTCTGCCCGCAATCAATTTTTATCGGCATTGACATACATTCGAAGGGATAAACCGTCAGCGGCCGTAAACTTTCGAAACAAAGCGGAAACAATTTTGCGAAGGCTCGAACTGTTTCCAGAGTCGGGAAGAGTTATACCGGAATTCCCGGAATTTCCATACCGAGAAGTGATTGTGTCACCATACCGATTCTTTTATAAAGTAAAGGATAATATCGTCTGGATTATTGCGGTGTGGCATGACGCACAACTTCCAAAGGAGCCGTAAAAGGGTCAGTCTATAATAGCGGTGATCAGGTTTGGCAGATCATAATGAGTCAAGAGCAGACTTGACCCTTTTGACGAATGATTTTGAAATGCTGGTCATAGCGGAAAAACAATAAACTGCCTAATGATCGGCTAACTGGGATCACCCGGAAATAGAGACAAGAGAGGAGAGATAATGAGAAAGATCTGTATGATAATGGTTTTATTCCTGTTGCCGGCAACCGCTTTTTCAGCCCCTGAGCTGAAGGGGTCGCCTCAGGAATTACAAAGCTATTTATTGGATGAACGTTCGGTAGTGGCCGTTACCGGTTCCGGAGAAGAGAGAGTAAAAGCTGACAAAGCGATTGTTTCTCTTGTGGTGAAAACAAAAGATGATAAATTTCGAGCGGCCTTGAATAAGAACAGCAAGATCAGAAATGATGTAAAGAACAAAATGATTTCCGGAGGCATTGAGAAGGGAAAAATCGAAATTGCAAAATATTCATCTACTCCTTCCTATAGCTGGATTGGGGACAAGCCTTCCAGTTATGAGATCAGTAATGAGATCAATGTCTCCATAGAAAATGAAGATCAGTTGCTGGTTATTGCAGATGTTGTTGATACGGTTAATGAGGTCTATTTTTTGAAGACGGATTTCAAGCATTCAAAGAAACAGGAATCCATGACAAAAGCACTGGAGAAAGCTCTTGACGAGGTGAACTTGAAAAAACAGCTATATGAAAAATCACTTGGTGTATCTTTGTCTCCCTTGCGGATCATGGATCAATCGATCCATGAAGATATCCCTGCTGTGTATCAAGTGCAAAGAAAGTCTTATGCAAGCGGATCATCTCCGGTATCCAGGATGGATGTAAGTGAGTCTGAGTCGGGAGAGGGCGCTTCCGGATTTGGAGAGGTGATCTATAAGGCAAGAACGCAAGTGGAATTTGTTATCAACCGGAAACAACCATAGATTTATTACAGGCAGAGGCATTCACATGGATAAGAGGCTCTATCCAGTCAGGAGCCTGATAGCTGAGCCGGGTGTTTGTTACGTGCGCAATGTCGCTACTATCTGATGTTTCAGTATAATCAAACAACATGAAGGAGGACGAAGCGATGTCAATTCTGTACTCAAAAACCGTTTTAGGCAATCAGACAATTCAGAATCGTCTGGTCATGGCGCCGATGACGCGCAGTCGCGCTACCGGGAATATTCCCAATGCGCTCATGATGGAGTATTACGCGCAGCGAGGCACGGCAGGACTCATTATCACCGAGGGCACCTCCCCTTCACCAAATGGGCTGGGGTATCCGCGTATACCGGGCATATTTTCCCAGGACCAAATAAAGGGATGGAAAGCGGTCACTGATGCGGTGCATGTCAAGGGAGCGAAGATATTCATCCAGATCATGCATTGCGGGCGGATTGCTCATCCGCTGAATCTGCCTGCAGGAGCGCATGTGATGGCACCTTCGGCTGTCGCGGCTGCCGGGGAGATGTACACGGACGCCGAGGGTATGAAACCCCTTCCTGTACCGCAGGCCATGACAGGAGAGGAGATCAAGAACACCATCGCGGAGTTTGTTCAGGGTGCGAAGAATGCCGTGACAGCGGGTTTTGACGGTGTTGAGCTGCATGCTGCAAATGGGTATCTGCTGGAACAGTTCATCCGCCCGAATTCCAATCAGCGAACGGATAATTATGGCGGTTCGCTTGAAAACCGCGCACGGTTCGTGCTGGAGGTAGCCGAGGCGGTGATGGGTGCCATTGGAAAGGAAAAGGTGGGCATCCGCCTTTCGCCATTCGGGGTTTTCAACGATATGCCGGTGTATGATTCCATGGAAGCGGATTACACCTTCCTGGCAAAACAGCTCAACGCCTGCGGTTTGGTTTATGTTCACCTCGTGGATCATTCGGCCATGGGTGCTCCAGTGGTTCCTGATGACATCAAGGCGGCATTTCGCAAGCTGTTTAAGGGGAAGTTGATTCTCTCCGGTGGTTACGATGCCGGGCGTGCAGAAAGCGATCTGGCCGAGGGCAGATGCGATCTCGTTGCCGTGGGGCGTCCGTTTATTGCCAATCCTGATCTGGTGGAACGATGGAAGAGCGGCGCTGCGGTGAACGAAGTGGATATGGCTACGTTCTATACGCCCGGGCCCAAAGGCTATACCGACTATCCTGTGATGTGAAAAAGGAAAAAGAAAGATGAAAAAATTCCTGGTAGTTGTTTTTGTGCTGATTCTGAGCATGGCAGCCAAAAAGGAGACACGCGCAACATAATATTTTGCATTCAGTCTGAAAACAGATGAAGCCTTGCGGGGAAAATTTGCTGTTGCTCTGGAAAAAATGAAAAAATCAGGGAAACTTCAGTCAATCCTCGATAAATATGTAAAATCGTGATTTTCAGATACAGAGATTTCGTATATCGAAATCCTGACGTAAAGGTTTAATGATGAAAACATATATGGAAAAACAACCATTGCCCAGCCCATTTGTTGAGTTGCCTGGGGCTAAGACCCAGGCGGATGATGCGCCTTGCTGAGGCCCGAAAAATGAACTGCCGCCGGAGGCGGCTGGAGAACGGCCAGGTTTGCGGGCCTGGCCCTTTGTGACAGGATGGATGTCAACACCGGCCGGGAATGTGCCACGGGTATCTCCGCAATGGTTCCTGATGGACCGGATTGGCGTCGCTCTCGTGCGCTTAGGCATTGGTCGGGATCATTACAGGGTCGCTCCTGGATTGTATGCCCTGGGCGAGCCGGATGCCCAAAGTCCGGTTCTGGTCACCTGCAACTTCAAACTGACCTTCGATCAACTGCGCCGTGAACTGGCCGGACGCCCTTTCTGGCTTCTGGTAGTGGAAACCTACGGCATCAATGTCTGGTGCGCAGCCGGCAAACGCAGTTTTTCTGCTGAGGAGGTGGCCGGAAGGGTCAGGGCCGCAGGGCTGGATAAGATCGTGACCCATCGGGATTTGATTCTGCCACAGCTCGCTGCACCCGGGGTGGCGGTGCGCAAACTGCCCAAACTGTGCGGATTTTCAGGGGTATTTGGACCGGTGAGAGCTGAGGATCTGCCCACCTTCCTGGACGCCGGCATGCAGGCCGGGCCTGAAATGCGCAAGGTCAGGTTTCCGCTGAGAGAACGGTTGACGGTTGCTTTGGTGGAGGTACACGTCGCAAGGAAATTTATGGCCTGGGCCCTGGCGGCCTGCCTGTTCATTGCGTTTCTCGGTCCCGGCGGCTTCAGCCTTACAGGCGTTTTAGGGGCGGGATTCGCTGCTTTCGGAACCGTGGTGGCGGGCTTTTTGACCGGTGTGTTCCTGGTCCCTGCTTTTCTCCGGCAGATTCCCGTGAAGGCATTTGCTGCAAAGGGACTGCTCGCGGGTTCGTTGACCGGACTGGCCCTGGCTGTGCTTCTTGGAAGAGCCTGGCCTGAGGGAGCGGCCGCACTCATGGCCTGTGCGGCTTTTGCCTCCTGGTTTGCCATGCATTACACCGGATCAACACCTTTCACATCCCTGTCCGGCGTGGACAGGGAAATGCGTCGGTATATGCCCCTGCAGGGAGCCTTGCTCGTGCTTGCGGCAATCCTTTGGCTGACTTGGGCCTGGTGGGGAGACACGGTCATGGGAGGTTTGTCATGAAGGAATTTCGCCATCTGGAAAATATTGTCACCCTGGAATACTATCGGGAGAAGTGCGTGGGTTGCGGGGCCTGCTCCACGGTCTGCCCTCACGGGGTTTTTGATCAGGATAGCGGAACGGCCTTGCTCATGGATCGGGACGGCTGCATGGAGTGCGGGGCCTGTGCACTGAACTGTCCCACACAGGCCATTTCCGTGCGTTCCGGGGTGGGTTGCGCCAAGGCTATTTTTTATGGATGGCTTTCCGCAATCCCATTTTTGCGCAGGCTGTTTGTGCCGGATGCCTGTAGTTCCTGACAAGCCCTTTAACGGGAGAACATTATGGGAAAAAATCGAATTTACTGCTCCGGCCCTTTGTTTTGCGCGGAAGAGATTGGCGGTATGAGCGCAATCGCCGGCACCCTGGAAGATGCGGGCTTTCAGACCTTTCTGCCGCATCGTGACGGGCTGGAACGGTATGTTGTCCGTTTCGGAAAGATGCCGGTTCCATCCATTGTTTCCGGAATACGCACGCGGATTGATTATGCGATTTTTTCCCTGGATGTATACGAGTTGATTGAAAGGTGCAGCGGGGTTGTCTGCAATCTGAACGGCCGGGTTCCGGATGAGGGGATGATTGTCGAGGCTGCCCTGGCATATTCAGCAGGCAAGCCTTTGGTGCTGTTCAAGGATGATGTCCGGGCTCCTTTTGGCGGGTATGACAATTCCATGCTCACGAGTCTTGTTCATGGTAAAATTGTTAAAAACATAAGGGACTTGCCTTCTGCAATTGAATATGAAATATCTCAAAAAACAGACAAAGTGCCTTTATCGGATGATTTGCAAAAGGCTGTCTGTCATGGAAAACAGATCGCATCGGTAATGAAGCGGCTGCCGGATCAATCTGGAAAAAGGAATCGGCCAGACAAGATGCTGAGCCGGATAATCGACGAAGTTCTGAAGGTAGAACCTTTTTACACGGAGGGACCAGGTGATGAACAGGGTGTCTGATGCAGTTGAAAAATTTCTAAAGGGATATGCATGCACGCAGGCCATTCTGGAACAATATGGAGGAATGAAATGACAATGATCACAGCCGCCTACATGGTGAACGCCATGCTGTTATTGCTGCATGAAATGGAATCCGCCTATGAAAGAGAATGGGAGATCTTAAAGCTGCCGGGCAAAATCACCGGTTTTCTGGTTCTTCATATCCCCATCATTCTTCTGATCTTTTTCGGTTTGATTGAAATCGAAAAACAATCTTCCATTGGATGGATCATTGGTGTTATCCTTGGAATCAGCGGGGTCATTCCATTTATTGTGCATAAGATTGTTGTCAAAAAGGAAGCTCATTTTAACCGGCCAATATCCGATATCATTATCTATTTGAACATTGTTTCCGGATGCGGTTTGGTGTGGCTGATCAGTGCCTGTCCATAAATAACGGATTGAATCGATCCTTGATCACACGTGGCTTTACACACATCTGAAAGGTTGACATTCTTGCATTTTATTACTATGTTCATGCAAAAACAGGATTGACCTTGAAAAGGAAGATGAATAATGGCAGCAGGAATTATTGAAATCAATGACAGTAGTTTTGATGCAGAAGTTTTGAAATCGGATATGCCGATAGTAGTGGATTTTTGGGCTCCCTGGTGCGGGCCATGTCGGGCCATCGCTCCATTGCTGGAGGAGCTTGCCGGTTCATATCAAAATAAAATAAAGATCGTGAAATGCAATGTGGATGACAATCCAATAACCCCGGGTAAATTTGAAATCCGTTCCATACCGACACTGATTTTTTTCAAGGACGGCAAGGTTTTTGAACAGATCGTCGGCATGGTTGCAAAGGCAAAGCTGGAAGAAACCATTAAGAAGATGTTGTAGATCTGATGAAAAAAGCTGATTATGATCTGGTAATCATCGGTGGCGGCCCTGCAGGACTGACTGCGGGGCTTTATGCTGCCAGAGCCCGTATGAAAGTGATTATGCTGGAGAAGGTTACACCCGGCGGGCAGATTCTGGTAACCGACTGGATTGAGAACTATCCGGGATTTCCGGAAGGGATTTCGGGTATTGAGCTTGTCCAGCGGATGACCGATCAGGTAAAACGGTTTGATCTTGCGATTGAATCCGCAGAGGTTTCTGTATTGGATCTGTCTCAACCAATTAAAAAAATAACACTTACGGATGGAAAAGCGCTGACGGCCCATGCCTTGATCATTGCTACCGGTGCTTCTCCCAATCCTCTGGGCGTACCCGGGGAGAGCAAATTCTCCGGCAGAGGGGTGTCATTCTGCGGAACCTGTGACGGGCCTTTTTTCAGGGGCAAGGTTGTCGCCGCAGTCGGTGGTGGGGATACGGCAGTGCAGGAGAGCATCTTTTTAACCAAATTTGCAAGCAAGGTATATCTCATTCATCGCAGAAACGAATTCCGGGCTGAAAAAATACTTCAGGAAAGAGCCTTTGCCAATGAAAAGATCGAGATCCTCTGGGACTCGGTGGTAACCGAAATCAGCGGGCTTACCAATGTGGAAAAAGTGAGTATCAAAAATGTGAAAACCAATGAAAAAAAAGATCTGGCGGTGGCTGGATGCTTTATCTGGGTCGGGACCCGTCCCAATACCCAGTTTGTCGGGGATGCCATCAAGGTGGATGAAAACGGGTTTATCATTGCTGACGTAAACATGAAGACATCTGTTCCAGGAGTTTTTGTGGCCGGCGATGTTCGAAACACACCACTTCGACAGGTTGTCACCGCAGTCGGGGATGCTGCGATTGCCGTTGCCTCTGCAGAACATTATCTGGAAAATTTATCAAGATGAGAACTTATTTTTATTTGTGCATGATCTTTTTTGTCTTTTTGACAAGCTGCTCCTGGTTTGAAACCAAGGAGGAAAAAACAGCCGAAGAACTTCGTGTTGAAGGTCTCGAAGAATATGAAAAAGGCAACTACAAGAACGCAATCGAGGCTTTTGAGGATTTAAAAGACTGGTATCCTTTCAGTAAATATGCGTCTCTTGCAGAATTGAAAATAGCCGATGCTTATTATCAGATGGAAGAGTATGAAGATGCTGTTTTTGCATATGAAGAGTTTGAGAACCTTCATCCGCGAAACGAAAAAACCCCTTATGCCGTGTATCAGATTGCGAAATGCTATTACATACAGGTTGATACGGTTGACCGGGACCAGACTCCGGCCCAGAAGGCGCTGGATACATACAACCGTTTCATCAAGTATTACCCAGACAGTGAGTTTATTCCCCAGGCTATTGAAGAAAGAGATCAATGCATGAAAAGTCTGGCGGGAAACGAGTTGTATGTGGCGCTTTTTTATTATAAAACAGGTCATTACAAGGCAGCCTTGTATCGATTCCAGTCTCTGATTTCAGACTACCCGGATGTTGGAATGCACAAGCAGGCGTTGGAATACATCATCCTGTGTGAAGAGGCTATACAAAAAAGTAAGTCTGAAGAAAAGCCGGCCTCGGAAAAGAAACCAGTCAAAGAGGAGAAATCATAATACACTCATCCATTCCTGAACCAATCCGGTTCTCCGACTCCTGTTTGAATTGTATTAAAAAATTATAGATCGGTTTCGAAAAACAACTTTACTTATTGAATCACCTGGTATAAAAAGAGCTTTTTTGTTTAAGATGCCTTTTAATGGATATGGGCTAAGGAGATAAAAACAATGTCAAAAATGTGTGAAATCTGCGGAAAAAAACCAATGGTTGGCAATTATGTCAGTCATGCTCATAATGTGAATAAGCGTAAATTCAATCCGAATTTGCAACAAGTGAGAGCGGTTATCGAGAACGGCAGTATTAAGAAAATAAGTGTATGTACCAGTTGCATTAAATCAGGAGCGGTTGTCAAGGCTCCGTAAATGCATCCAGTCTCTTAACGTCCTGAACAAATTTTATCTTCCGCAAAGAAGCTAAAACTTTTTGTAAATGGTCGGTACCTTCCACGGCAATCGTGAAGAAGGTATCGACCATTTTATTTTCGTTGGTTTCCGTATGTGCCTGGAGGATGTTTGCGCTGTTTTTGCTGATTGCAGCAGTGATCTCGGCCAGCAGGCCAAAACGATCATAGGATCGGATACAGATCCTGACCGGGTAGGTGTCGGAAATATCACCGGCCCATGCAACAGCGATCTGCCGTTCCGGGGTCATTTGCAGCGCATGGACGCAGCTTGTCCGGTGTACGGTTACACCCTGGCCTCTGGTGATATATCCTGTAATCTTGTCTCCAGGTACCGGCTGGCAGCATTTCCCGAACTTGACCAGAATATCATCCAGTCCTTTTACAATAACACCATCATGGGCTTTCTTTTTTCTAACCCTTCCAATAATCTTATCGATAATGGAGATATCGGTTTTTTCAATATCTTCATCTGTTTTGGGTTGAAATTTCCGGACAATCTGCAGCGGTGTGATTTTTCCGTAGCCAACCTCTGCAATCAGATCGTCTATGGAGGAGAAACCAAACTCTTCTACAACGTCATTCATCTCTTCAGACCGCATCAGATTATTAAAATTAAGGCGATATTTTCGAAATGCCTTTTCACACATCTCCCGTCCAAGCGTGACGCTCCGGCCTTTTTCCAGTGTCCGGATCCACTGCCGTATTCTGGACTTGGCTTTTACTGTTTTAACAAAACTCAGCCAGTCTTTACTTGGGTTGTGGCCTTTGGATGTGATCACCTCAATGCTGTCACCTGTTTTCAGTTCATACTGTAAGGAAACCATGCGTCCGTTCACTTTGGCTCCTGTACACTGGTTGCCGATCTCAGAATGGATTTGATAGGCAAAATCGATAGGTGTTGCACCTTTGGGAAGGGTTTTAATCTCTCCCTTGGGTGTAAAGACATAAACCTCATCCGGAAACAGGTCGATTCTTACATTTTCCATGAATTCATCCGGATCCCTGTAATTTGCCTGATTTTCGACAAGATCCTGAATCCAGGCAAAGGTTTTTCCGGTTTTCTCATCAACGCTTCTGCCTTCCTTATAACTCCAGTGAGCAGCAATACCGGATTTTGCGACCTTATCCATATCCTGAGTACGGATCTGAAGCTCCATCCTTTCCCCAAATGGGCCGATCACCGTTGTATGAAGGGACTGATACATATTCAATTTGGGAACAGCAATGTAATCCTTGAATTTTTTTGCAATGGGTTTCCATAGCGAATGCAGCAGGCCCAGGGCTTCGTAACATTGGGGAATGGTTTCCAGTATGATCCGGAAAGCAATGATGTCATATACCTCTTCAAATTCAAGATTCTGCTGTATCATTTTCTGGTAGATACTGTAGAATTGCTTGTACCGGCCACTGACCTCGCATTTCAGGTTTGCCGTATCCATTTTATGCTGGATATAGGATTGGATGGTTTCGATATACTCTTCCCGCTCTTCTTTATCCTTCTTGATAAAGTTTTCGATCTTTTCATATTCTTCCGGAATGACATACTGGAAGGCGATGTTTTCAAGCTCCTGCTTAATCCAGTAAATTCCGAGTCTGGCGGCAATGGGTGCATAGATATCCAGCGTTTCCTGGGCAATTTCAATCTGCTTCTGACGATTCGTATGATATTGAAGTGTCCGCATGTTATGAAGCCGGTCTGCCAGTTTGATCAAAATCACACGAATATCATCAGCCATGGCCAGGATCATTTTCCGGATGTTTTCCGCCTGACGGGCTTGTGAATTGTCAAAGGAGAGGGTACTGATTTTGGTAACACCGGCAACAATATGTTCGGTTTCCGGCCCGAACATTTCACGAATCTCTTCCGGTGTGGCATGGGTATCTTCCACAACATCGTGCAGCAAACCGGCTGCAACGCTGACACTGTCCAGCTTCATGTCGGATAAAATTCCAGCTACCTCAAGGGGATGGGACAGATAGGGCTCTCCGGAAAGCCGCACCTGTCCGGCATGGACTCGTGCAGAGTAGACATACGCCCGGTCGATTATATCCAGGTCCGCTTCCGGGAAATATTCAGCGACCTTCTCTAAAATGTCGGTTATACGAATCATAGCTAAGGCGTTTTGTCAGACCTTCCTGATAGAGAAAGAGGGCATTTGAACAGGAAGCCATTAATATGCTTTTGCAAATACAACCCGTTTATGGCTCGGTTTTCCGCACCAGATACATTTTCCTGTTTCAGCTTCTGAATCAAAAGGTATGCACCGGATAGTCACTTTCAGGTCCTCTTTTATCGTTGATTCACATTGGTCATCACCACACCAGTGGGACAGGGCAAACCCGCCATGAATTTCCGGTTTTTCCGGATTTTCAGGAGAATAGAAACCGAGAAACGCATCTTTACTTTGAATTTGAACCGTATGTTTGTTTCGAAAATCCAAAGCCCGTTTAAACAGGTTTTTTTGAATGTCATCCAGAATGTCATTGAGTTGAGCTATGAATTGTTCTTTTGTAATGGATGATTTTTCCGAAGGGTTTTTATCTCTTCTGGCCACAAAAACAGAGTTGTTTGCAATATCCCGGGGACCGATTTCCACACGCAGAGGGATGCCTTTTTTAATCCACTCCCAGCCTCTGGCTCCACCGATATCACGGGCATCGATCTCCACATCAATCTTGCGTTCACCATATGATTTTTCTCGAAGCGCCTGTGCCAGATTGTTCGTATACTCCATGACTGACTGGCGATCCTTATCCTTGCGGATGATCGGTAGAAGAACAATGTGGGAGGATGCAATTTTCGGAGGAAGGATAATGCCGTCATCATCCCCATGGCCCATGATTACCCCGCCGATCATACGGGTTGAAACTCCCCATGAAGTGGTCCAGGCATATTCTTCGGTTTCCTGCGCAGATTGAAACCGGATACCGGATGCTTTGGCAAAATTTTGTCCAAGGAAATGGGAGGTTCCGGTTTGAAGCGCCTTGCGATCCTGCATCATGGCTTCAATACAAAGGGTCTGAACCGCTCCCGGAAATCTCTCCGCAGCGGATTTTTCCCCTTTGATGACCGGCAGAGCAAGGTATTCTTCGGCAAACCGGGCATATACATCCAGCATCAATTGGGTGCGTTCACGGGCTTCTTTCATTTCCGCATGTGCGGTATGGCCTTCCTGCCATAAGAATTCACTGGTTCTTAAAAATGTTCGCGTACGCATTTCCCATCGAACGACATTTGCCCATTGATTGATCAGTACCGGAAGGTCTCTGTAGCTGGATATCCATCTTGCAAAAGAATCGCCGATGATTGTTTCAGAGGTGGGGCGTACAACCAGAGGCTCGGTCAGTTTTCCGGCAGGAACCAGTCCTCCGTCAGCTCCCTTTTCCAGCCGATGATGGGTTACAACTGCGCATTCCTTTGCAAAACCTTCCACATGCATGGCTTCTTTTTCCAGAAAACTTAATGGGATAAACAAAGGGAAATACGCATTTTTCACACCGGTCTGTTTAAACATTCCGTCCAGTGTTCTCATGATGTTTTCCCATAAGGCGTATCCCCATGGTTTGATCACCATGCACCCCCGGACCGGAGATTTGTCCGCAAGATCGGATTCTTTTATAACTTGTTGGTACCACTCAGGATAGTCCTCAGATCGAGTTGGCGATATTGCGGTTTGTATTGGATTTCCCATTTTTTTCCTCATGTAACATTACCGGCATTTGCCGAATGGATTCTTGATTGTGAATGAAAAGCAACAATGCCATATGAACGATGACACAAGCGGAAATATACTACCATGGTTTTTTTTAAAAAAGAACTGTTATTCAAGGCACTGAGGCAATTAATATTCTGTCTGATTTTTTTCATATTCGGAAAAGGCTTCCAGAATGATCTCCACCAGTTTTTCCTGGGGGAACTTTTTGATGACCTTTCCTTTTTTAAAAAGAATTCCAATACCATCGCCACCGGCAATGCCGATATCCGCTTCTTTTGCCTCACCCGGGCCGTTTACCACACAACCCATGATGGCGATTTTGACGGGCAGGGTTGAAAACATCACTGCTTTTTCAACTTTTTCAGCAATATCAAACAGATTGATATTGCATCGTCCACAGGTCGGGCAAGAGATAATATCCGGCCCCCGGCGGCGGATTTCGAGGGCTTTTAAAATTTCATACCCCACCCGTATTTCCTCGATTGGATCGCGCGTCAAAGAAACCCGGATGGTATCACCGATTCCTCTGGATAGGAGCATTCCAATACCCAATGAAGATTTTACAATTCCGGAATAGAGGCCACCAGCCTCTGTTACACCCACATGAAGGGGGACGTCGGTTTTTTCTGAAAGAAGCTGATATGCATCTACCGTCCGTTTTACATCCGATGCTTTGATTGAAATCTTGATTTGTGAAAACTTCAGGTCTTCCAATATTGAAATGTTTCGCAAGGCACTCTCAACCATGGCTTCCGCAGAGGCGCCGCCATATTTGTCAAACAGATCTTTTTCCAAAGATCCGGCGTTCACACCGATCCGTATGGGAATGTTGTACTCATTGGCAACATCCACAACCGCTTTGATCTTTTTCTTGCTGCCGATATTTCCGGGATTGATTCTCAATCCGTCTGCACCGGATTTTGTTGCCTGGATTGCCAGGCGATGGTCAAAGTGGATATCCGCGATAATCGGTATGGAGATCTGATTTTTAATACTCCGGATGGCCAGAGCTGCCTCCTGATCCGGTACAGCTACCCGGATGATTTCACACCCGGCTTTTTCCAGGCCTTTTATCTGGGCTACAGTCGACTCCACATCCTGGGTATGGGTATTGGTCATGGACTGGACGGCGATGGGAGCCAGCCCACCGATTGGAACATTCCCAATCAAAATTTGTCTGGTGTTTTTCCGTTGGATTTGGAATGGATTTGGGGTCATAGAAGGTTTGCCTGTCTTTGATTCCGGATTAATGATTTTTTTAAGTGGGTGAGCCAATTTAAAAAGTCTCTTGTTGTAGTTCCGGCGAAAACTAAAAATTCAGTATTTTCGGCTCTTTTCTGAGCACTGACTTTCGCCGGTGTGACGCTTTATTATCGTTTTGAAATTGGCTCGGGTACATGAATTATCCTGAATCTAACAAACAGATGATGTTTGTTCAACCCCAATCTCTGTTATCAAGAGTTGTAATTTTTGAAAAATTGCTATATAAAAAAGCCTCTTCATGTGCCATTTATTTCATAGTGTTTTGATCAAAACAGCCTTTCAAAAAATTACCACAACAAGATATTATTATACTATTTCAAGAATGTTAACGAAAGAGGAGACAGATGATGAGTAAGTCCAAATCAAAAACCCATGAAAAAAAATATCATTCTCCGGACCAGTTGGACCCGAAGTTACGGGATTGTATTCTCGAATATTCAAAAAATGGAGAGCTTCCTTGTGCGGCTGCATTTCAGATTGTTGAGAATATCGGCATGCCTGCGAATGAGATTGGGAAGTATACAGATCAGATGGATATCAGGATAGTGCAATGTCAACTGGGTCTTTTTGGACACAGCCCTGTGAAAAAAATTGTTAACAAAGGAGAGCTGGTTGATGAACCTCTGAAAAAAGCGATCCATCAGAAAATCATCCAGAATAGACTTTCCTGCATCGACGCCTGGAAGATTGCTTCGGAACTTGGAATCGGGAAACTATCTGTCAGCAATGGTTGTGAAACCTTATCGATAAAAATCAATTCATGCCAACTGGGGGCATTTTAATTGACCATTTCGCATAAAAGCAATCTGTTTTTAACAAATCCAATTGCGTATTCTGTTTTTTTATTTGTTCTTCTTATCGGGATGTCCGTGCTTTTTTTATCCAGAGAACAGTTATTCGGGCCGGATGTTCTGGACAGGATTATGGATAAAGGCGAGATCATCGTCATCACAAGGAACAATGCCCACTGTTATTATATTGACCGGGATCAGGCAATGGGATTTGAGTATGATCTTGTGAAAGAGTTTTCAGATTATCTGGGCGTGAAATTGAAAATCATTATTGCTCAGGAATGGGATGAAATGGTTCCCAAACTGTTGAAGGAGGATGCTCATATTATTGCAGCAAACTTTCCAATCAATCCGAAATGGGAAGATATGATCCGGTTTTCAGATGAATACATGACAATCCAGCAGCAGATTGTTGTGAATCGGGATAACGCTGAAATTAAAAGTATCAATGATCTGACTGGTAAAAAAATTCATGTCCGCAAAGGAACCTCATACCAGGAACAACTGGAAGAGTTGAAAAAACAGGGAATGCAGATTGAGATTGAAGCATTGGAAAATATTTCCACTGCTGAATTGATCCAAAAGGTTGCCAGGGGAGAATTTGAGGTCACCATTGCTGATAGTAATGTGGCGATGCTGAACCGACGGTATTTTCCCCAGGCGGTCATCCGTGATGTGATCGGTGAAAAAGAATCACTTGCCTGGGCTGTTCATCCGGATGCAGATAAGCTTCTTGAGAAAATAAATGAATTTTTCATCAAAATTAAGAAAGATGGAATTTTTGATCAGATTTTTAATCGATATTACACGGATATTGAACAGTTTGATTATATTGATCTGCAAGCCTATCATCGGAGGCTGCAATCCAGGCTTCCCAGGTTTACCTCCATAATTAAAGAGGCAGCATCAAAATATGGTTTTGACTGGTGTGTGATTGCAGCCCTGATTTATCAGGAATCCAAGTTCGAGGAGTGGGCAAAAAGTCCGGATGGGGCATACGGATTGATGCAGCTAACCCAAAGAACCGCAGACAGTTATGATGTGAAGGACATTTATGACCCGAAACAGAATGTCCATTCAGGTGTCCGGTATTTAAAAAAATTATATGATCTGTTCCAGGAATCAGAGGGGGCGGATCGATTGTTCATTGCTTTTGCCGCATTCAATACTGGTCAGGGACATGTCCGGGATGCACAGCGGCTGGCGAAAAAATTAAATCTGGATCCGAATAAATGGGCATCCCTATCCAAAACCCTCCCCATGCTCAGGGAGTGGGAATATTTCAAGGATGCGCGTTACGGATACTGCCGGGGAAACGAACCGGTTCAGTATGTGCGACAGATCATGATCTATTATGATATTTTGCGGCATCAGAGGCTGGAGCATGATCCATCAACACCCGATCTTCCGCCCCGGATATGATTTCAATCCGGTTTTTCTATGAAATCCGGACAAATGGATTATATTTTTTTTCCTTGCCAATCGTTTCCGTTACACTACGGACACCATCGCTTTTGGATAATAAAACGTCTTGCAATATTTTGCATTATTTATTAAGATAATCCAAAATTAAATTGAGGATTATCTTAATATGTGGATTTCGAGAAACTTGGAAACAACCATTGCCCGGACCAGTGAGACGCGTCCGGCGCTCCTCGTAACCGGTGTGCGGCAATCCGGAAAGACCTCTCTCTTAAAAAAAGTTTTCCCGGATGCGGCTTACATTTCGCTGGATAAATTGCTGGTCGCCAGGAATGCCGAAGAAAATCCGACTCATTTTCTGGAACAGTTTGATGATGCTGATCAGGTGATTATTGATGAAATTCAATATGCGCCCAACCTGTTCCGAGAACTCAAAATCAAAATCGATGACCAGCGAAACCGGTTTGGACGATGGATTTTGACAGGCAGCCAAAAATTTGAACTCATGGAACATGTCAGTGAATCCTTGGCCGGACGAATCGCCATTTTTCATCTGGAAACATTGAGCGCAACAGAATTGCGGGACAGCGGATTTTTCACCGATGTGAATCAGATTCTGTGGCGTGGAGGGTATCCTGAATTATGGGCCTATGAACATATATTCTCGGAGCAGTTTTATGATGATTATATTCAGACCTATCTGGAAAGGGATGTGCGGCAGATCATTAATGTGACGAACCTGAGGGATTTTCAGCGCCTGATTCGTGCCTGCGCCATGCGGACCGGCCAGCTCGTCAATTTCTCCAATCTTGCGAAAGAAACCGGCATCTCGGCCAACACGGTAAAATCATGGTTGTGCGTCCTTGAAACAAGCGGCTTGATTGTTCTTCTGCAACCATATTCGGCCAATGTGAAAAAACGGCTCGTAAAAGCGCCGAAACTGTACTTTTCCGATACCGGTATTTTGTGCCGACTGCTCAATATCAGAAATGACCAAGAGTTGAACGACCATATTCATGAAGGGAATATCTGGGAAAATTTCGTTTTTACAGAGCTTTTAAAGAATCCTGATATTAACAGGAATCATCTGTTTTTTTACCGTGATCAAAACAATGTGGAAATTGATTTTCTGATTGAAGTAAAAGGCCGAACCCTTCTTGTCGAAGCCAAATCAAGCGAACATCCTGACCCGTCAAAGTTGAATTTCAGAAAAGTCAGACCGGTGATAAAAGGCAAAACCCATTGCATTCTGGCATGCCGGCAAAAAGAAGGCTTCCGGATTTCCCTCAAAGACCATGATATCGTCAATCCGGTTACGATGGCGGTTGTCTGACAGGCTTTTTACTTTGTGTGTCAACGGCAATAACTATGCAACATGTAGAGGGGTGTTTGAAAAGTTAAAAGCAGTTGAATGAAAACCGGAGAGGCGCCCTCTGATTTACTCTGCACAATGAAGAAAAATCAATAGGTATCGGGTATGATGCGATGGATGTTTTTTCATTATATCCAGTAATCATATGGTTGAATCTGTGAGAACGTATCATCATATGAGGCTTGCGTTGTTACAGCGGTTATCCTTGGCCTGTTTAAGAGCCATCCAGCGGTGTATGTCATGTCAATTTGATCGTTTCTGGTCAAGGTGTTAGCCCTGCTGTGATTATGTCATAACACCTCCGGTGTAAAAATGTAAG
>DYJC01000032.1 GCA_020723305.1 Desulfosudis oleivorans | reverse complement strand
TCGACATGAGACCCTTACTCGACAAGCTGTCACTACCTAGTTTTCAAAGATCAAATGATTTTTTTAAAAGACATTTCCATTTTGAGGAAAGTCTATCTTCTAAATTAATCCATACAATTTGTCAAGCTCTATTTAAACTTTTATCTTGATTTTTTGACCAGTTTTTTGGGGATTGTAACATCCGACCGGATAGACTGATTTTTATCAAAAAAGAGCGTTTCTTTTTCCAGATATTGCTATCATGAAGCACAAGAAAGTGACTAACTACATGCGCATGAAAACTTTGTCAAGGACTTTTATAAAACATTATCTTATTTTTAAAAAAATATCTCAGAGCCAATTTCAAAACAATTATAAAGCGTCACACCGGCGAAAGTCAGTGCTCAGAAAAGTGCCGAAAATACTGAATTTTCGTTTTCGCCGGAACGACAACTACAGACTTTTGAAATTGGCTCCTCAGTTTTGATCCATTTTAATTTTATGATACCGTTTTTTCCCTGCCCTTAAAACAATCTCTCCATTATAAAAATCTGCCTCTGAAATTAAATAATCAAACGATTCCATTCGTTTTTCATTTATATATGCGCCGCCCTGCTGGATTAAACGTCTGGCGTCTCCTCCAGAGCCGGATAATCCTATCTGATGATACAATTTAAAAGCTGGAATCCCGTCCTGAAATATTTTTGCATCCATTACCGTACAAGGCACTGACCCATTATCGCTCAAATCCGCATCTCTTGGTATCCGGCTGGATGGTATAATATTTTTTTGTATAGACCGGGAACCAAACATACTTGAAGCGGCATGAAATGCCTTGACAGCCGATTCCTCACCATGAGCAAGCCTGGTTGCCTCAAAAGCAAGAACTGTTTTGGCATAATTTAAATCCGCCCCCTCAAGATGATTGACTTCAGCAATTTCGTCCATTGGAAGGAACGTGAACAAAGCCATAAATCTGGACACGTCCGTGTCATCTGTATTTATCCAGAATTGATAATATTCATAAGGGGATGTCCGTTTCGGATCCAACCACACTGCACCCTTTGCAGTTTTTCCCATTTTTACACCGGAACTAGTTGTAATCAAAGGGAAGGTAATTCCAAATACGGTTTTCTGTCTCATTTTACGAACAAGTTCCACACCGGCAACAATATTTCCCCATTGATCACTCCCCCCCATCTGAATCCTGCACTCGTGACGATCATAGAGTTCCAAAAAGTCATAAGCCTGGAGCAGCATATAATTGAATTCAATAAAGCTTAGCCCCTCCTCTGAATCAAGGCGCATTTTATAGCTCTCTGCCTTCACCATCCGATTTACACTGAAATGTCTGCCGATGTCTCGTAAAAAAGGAATATATTTAATCTTTGTCAACCAATCAGCATTATTTAATAATAAGGCTTTATTTTCCTGAAAATCGATAAAATTGGAGAGCTGGTTTTTAATTCCAATAACATTTTCTTCTATCATTTCATTGGTCAACATCTTTCTCATCTCTGTCTTGCCACTGGGATCCCCAACCAATCCGGTTCCTCCACCCACAAGCGCTATTGGAAGGTGACCTGCCCGTTGCATGTGGGCAAGAGACATAATTGGAACCAGACTCCCCACGTGAAGACTAGAGGCCGTTGGATCAAAACCAATATAACAAGTAGCCTGACCTTGCTCTAAGTAATCGGCAAGCTCTTGCCCATGGGTTTTCCCTTCAATGAATCCACGCTCTTCTAACAATTTAAGAATACTCATTTTTTATGCGTTTCCCTATTTATTGGCAAATTCTATTGCACGCGTTTCCCGAATTACAACCACTTTTATCTGTCCTGGGAAGGTAAGGGTTTCTTCGATTTTCTTGACAATATCACGACTTAAAAAAATCGCTTCTTCATCAGAGATATTCTCTCCTTCAACAATAACCCGAAGCTCCCGACCTGCCTGAATTGCATATGAGTTTGAAACGCCTTTAAAGGATGTTGCTATTTCCTCAAGGTCTTCCAATCGTTTTACATAATTCTCCAACAGCTCTTTCCTTGCACCGGGTCTTGCGCCGGACAGACCATCAGCCGCTTGAACCAAAAAATCGTAAACCGAGCTAGGCGGCACATCTTCATGATGTGCTGCAATTGCCTGTACAACCCGTGCAGATTCTCCATACTTCTTAGCTAAATTTGAGCCAATCACAGCATGAGGTCCTTCAACTTCATGATCAATCGCCTTTCCAATGTCATGAAGAAGCCCCATTCGTTTTGCAAGTTTGGTATTTAAACCAAGTTCGGATGCCATAATACCACAAAGAAAGCCAACCTCGACAGAGTGCTGCAAAACATTTTGTGCATAGCTTGTCCTGAATTTAAGCCTCCCCAAAACCTTAATCAACTCAGGATTAATTCCATGTACACCAACATCGAAAGTGGCCTGCTCTCCCGCTTCTTTAATTGTCAAATCCACTTCATCGGTTACAGATTTAACAATATCCTCTATCCTTGCCGGATGTATGCGCCCATCAGCAATCAATTTCAACAATGAAAGTCGGGCGACTTCTCGACGCACAGGATTAAACCCTGATAAAATTACTGCTTCCGGCGTATCATCAATAATCAAATCAATACCGGTTGCAGCTTCAAGTGCTCTGATATTTCGACCCTCTCTGCCGATAATTCGTCCCTTCATTTCGTCACTTGGCAAGGGTACAACCGAAACAGTTCTTTCTGCGACAAAATCCCCTGAATATCTCTGAATCGCTGTCGCAAGGATCTTTTTTGCATTTTTATCAGCAAGTTCTTTGGACTCACTTTCAATTCGCTTGATCAGTCTGGCCCCTTCATACCTGGCTTCATTTTCCATGGCTCGAATCAACAGCTCTTTTGCCTGCTCAGAAGTGAGTCCCGAAATTTTTTCAAGCTGTTTTTTCTGCTCCTCCATCTGATCAGCACATTTTATTTCGTTATTATGAAGTTCCGTTTCCCTATGATCCAATTGCTTTTCACGATGTAAAATTTCCTTCTCCCGGGCCTCCAGGCTTTCCTGCTTTTTTTCAACGCCTTCAATTTTCTTAACAATTCTTCGTTCCTGATTTTTTAATTCCGATCGGGTCTCTCGAGTTTCTGCATCAAAATCACTCTTCATTTTTAACAAACGATCTTTTGCTTCCAGCTCTGATTCCTTTAATAGGGTTTCAGCACTTCTTTCAGCATCCTCAATGATCCTAACTGCATCCATATCAGCAATTTTTAATTTATTGGATGCCAACCTCGCTCTAAAAATGTAGGACAATAAAAGTCCTGCGAAAAAGCCGGCAACCCCAAAAAAAATCCAACTTATTTCAGTCATCATATTTTCTCCGCCTCAATCGGAAAGAATCAAATGTTGAAAACGCCAACAAAGAATCTTGTCCTGGTTTATATTAACATCCGATTCCGGATGGTTGTTAAATTCAATCCTATATCAACAATTAAGATTATAATCTGTAGATGATCTTGAAAAGAATTGCCTGACGGTAAATTGAAGAGATATTTCGAAGATAAAGTTGAAAACTTCTTTTTTACGATATTGAAAATGGACCCCCGCCAAAATGTCGTGTTGTCAGGTCTTTGAGCCAAAGCTCAAGAGTGGGCGTCTTATAGTTTCTTTAGGCTTTTCTGTACGAGCAGAACTTGCACACCAAAACCAGTGAAGACCCCCTTTCAATAAAAGTGTTGGGACAAAGAACATCTTCCAATCACGTGCATGGCAGGGGAAACCATTTTCAATAGAGAAATTTTTTGACTGGAACAACATAGTTTTTAAAAATTTGAAAAACATGTTCAAAATAAAATTTACGATACCTGTCTTTTCAAATTTAAAAATTTGAATATTGGTGTAAAAAACTAGAGTGAAAGGTTTACATCAATCATATTTACTAATGAAGCAGATCGTTCTGATATTTTTTTCATGAGTTCAGAATAATTCCGTTTCAGATCGATAAATTCGCTTGAAATATTAAGTGCCGCCAATGTCAGAATAGTCACTTTACTGATTTTTGGATCATTTTTTGATAGTTGACTTTCAACATTGGCGACTTCCTGAATCAGCAGATCTGCAACTTCATTGGCATCTGGCACACCATCTTCGGCCTTAAACGAGTACTGCTGCCCAAATAACTCAATGGTTATAATTTTATCCAATGATTCGATCTACCTTTACCTCTACAGTTATTTACTCACTATGATGTCTCCAAATCTCTAAACCTGCTTAATTTCTCAAGGAGGCTATCAATCTTTCCCCTAATCATATTTTTCTGATCAAGATATAGTTTTTCAGCCTCTCTTCTGTCGCGTACTTCCTGCTCTAAATCCTCTATTCTGATTTTATATTCTTTATTTTCAGCTTCAAGGGTTTGACAGGACTTGATTAATTTTTCAACTTTTTCCTCAATTACATCAAATTGCCTGGATATCTCTTCGTTAGCCAATTGTGCACCTCATTTTACTGTGTACTATATGCCTCAAAATCATTTTATGTCAAGAAGTTTTCCCTTGCCGACGATACAAGATCTGGTCTGCCTGATGAAGATCCTGAAGGCTGTTAACACCAATAACCTCCTCAGCATCCTGACCGATGTAAAGCCCGATTTTACGCTTTTCTTTAGAAGCAATGGATATGATATCCGTCAGATAAAATTCCCCTTGTGCGTTTTCTGGTGTCAACATAGTAAGAGCGCGATCAAGAAAAGATCTATCAACACAATAAATTCCTGAATTAATAAGATTTACAATTTTTTCATCCTTCGTGGCATCTGATTCTTCTACAATCTTGATCAATACCCCTTGATCATCAACAATCATTCGACCGTAACCGGTAGGATTATTGACCGCGACAGCAAGAACCGTGAGACAATTTTTCATGGTTTTATGATGCTCTATAAATAGAGAAACGGTTTCAGATAAAAGAAGAGGGACATCTCCACACAAAATAACTACATTTTCAATATATTCTTTTAATTCAGGCATCGCACATAGAACAGCATGCCCAGTCCCCAATTGTTTTTCCTGAAATGCGAAGCGAATTTCCTTATCTGATTTTATAGCCTCTCGCACTAAATCTGACTGATATCCGGTTACCACAATAATATTATCTGTTGAAACACGGGAAGCAGTCTCCACAACATGATTGATCATTGGCTTTTCACCTACTTTATGGAGAACTTTGGCCATATCGGATTTCATCCGGGTCCCAAGGCCCGCTGCCAGAATGATAATCGCTGTGTTATCACCTTTATTTTTCATTATGTTTCACCTTTAAACAAAAAAAGGGTAGGCCATGTAGGCGCACCCTTTTTTAAATTCGTATATATTCAAAGATCAGAATAATTAAACAATATATCCTGTAACTTTAAGACGATAGATAGCCCGTGTCAGCGCAGCTTTGGCTCTTACATAATCGATAGACTCATCATGCGATGCAAGGCGTTTTTCTGCCCTCTCCATAGCTTGTTTTGCACGCGCCTGGTCTATATCACGCCTTCTCTCAGCGGACTCAGCTAGAATCGTAACCTTTTCCGGCAAGGCTTCTGCGAAACCACCACTAACAAAAACGAGCCTTTCCTTTCCGGATGTGTCCTTGTATATAACTGTTCCAACTTTCAGACTCGTTAAAAATGGTGTATGTCCTTTCAAAACTCCAAACTCGCCGTCGGTTCCGGGAGCCATTACGATCTGAGCCTCATCATTTACAACCAAGTTGTCTGGGGTAACAATTTCAAGTTTGATATTTTCAGCCATCTTTGTCCCCTATTTATTGTGCTTTTGCCATTGCTTGAGCTTTTTCGCGTGCCTCTTCAACAGAACCTACCATATAGAAAGCCTGTTCCGGCAAATCATCATGTTTCCCTTCACAAATTTCTTTGAAGCCACGAACAGTATCAGCGATTTTCACATATTTTCCAGGAAAACCTGTAAACACTTCAGCTACATGGAAAGGCTGTGAAAGGAATCGTTGAATTCGTCTCGCACGCTCAACCGTAATTTTATCTTCATCAGATAGCTCATCAACTCCAAGTATTGCAATAATATCTTGAAGTTCTTTATATTTCTGGAGAATCTGCTGAACCTGACGGGCAACATTGTAATGTTCCTCGCCCACATAAGCAGCATCCAGGATACGAGAACTGGAATCAAGAGGATCCACTGCCGGATAAATCCCCTTATCTGAAATACCACGGGAAAGAACAACCGTTCCGTCAAGATGTGCAAATGTTGTTGCAGGTGCTGGGTCTGTCAAGTCATCAGCAGGGACGTAAACACACTGAACAGCCGTGATGGAACCCTTATCCGTTGAAGTAATGCGCTCCTGAAGAGCACCAAGGTCAACAGCAAGAGTAGGCTGGTATCCAACAGCGGACGGAATACGTCCGAGAAGAGCGGATACTTCCGCACCAGCCTGAGTAAAACGGAAAATATTATCAATAAAAATCAGAACGTCCTGACCTTCAACATCCCGATAGTATTCTGCTGCTGTCAATGCGGAAAGCGCAACACGGGCACGTGCTCCGGGAGGCTCGGTCATCTGGCCATAAATCAGTGCTGCTTTTGGCAAAACTCCAGATTCTTTCATTTCATGGTAAAGATCGTTACCTTCACGCGTTCTTTCACCAACGCCTGCGAATACGGAAATACCACCATGCTGCATTGCGATGTTGTGAACCATCTCCATCATAATAACAGTTTTTCCAACGCCGGCACCACCGAACATCCCCATTTTACCGCCTCTGGGGAAAGGCACGAGCAGATCAATAACCTTTACACCGGTTTCCAAAACATTGACTTCTGTATCCTGCTCAGTGAACAGGGGTGCAGGTCGATGAATCGGCATCATTTTTTCCTGACTGACCGGACCCAATCCATCAACAGGTCGACCGACTACATTTAAAACCCGACCGAGCCCTGCTGCACCAACCGGCATCATAATCGGTTTTCCAGTATCTTTTACTTCCATTCCACGAACCAGACCATCGGTAACATCCATGGCAACGGTTCGGACAACGTTATCGCCAAGATGTTGGGCAACCTCTGTAACCAGATTATTCGGTTCATCATTAATCGAAGGGTTGCTCAACGTCAGCGCGGTAAGGATCGCTGGCAGTTTACCCGGCTCAAATTCAACGTCAATTACAGGCCCCATAACCTGTACAACTTTACCAATATTCTCTCCCATTTATAGACCTCCTATAAATCGCTAGTACTTATTATTCAGGTTTATCCTTTAAGAGCCTCGGCTCCGCCGACAATATCCATCAGGTCGGCTGTAATAGCCGCCTGCCGGGCCTTATTATACAATAGTGTCAATTCGTTAATCATATCATTGCAAGCCTTGGATGCATTGTCCATCGCCATCATACGTGCAGCATGTTCACTGGTTGATGTCTCAAGCAACCCGCTGTGGATTTGAATAAAAACATTTCTTGGTAACATTTCGCCCATCAATTCATCCGGTGATGGTTCACAGATGTGTTCTGCAAGATAGGGCGCATTGCTATCTTTCTCCTGATCCGCTTCAATCGGTGGAATGGGAAGGATTTTTTGTAGAACCGGAACCTGTTTTCCCATACTGATAAAATTTGACCAAACAAGATATACTTCATCCCATTCACCAGACAGGAACCCATCAATCAGATTTCTGCCGGCATTTGTCGCAACACTAAATCCAACAGATGACCCAACAACACCAAGGTACTCTTTTACAATGTGAAATTTTGAGCCTTTGCACCAATCGCGCCCTTTTTTACCAAAATTGGTAAATATAACCTCTTTATCCTCTGACTTTTTTTCCTTCATAAACCTTGCTGCAGTGTTCATCAGGTTCATGTTGAAACCACCACAAAGCCCCCGGTCAGAGGTACAGAGGACAATATGAATCTTCTTAACAGTCTCTCTGGGTGTCAGAAGAGGATTTGCATTCTCACCTGCTTTTTCAGATAGACTGCCGAGAACCTCAGCAAATTTACCGGCAAAAGGTCTGAACGCTTCCATGGCGTTCTGGGCACCGCGCAGCCTCGAAGCAGCGACCATATTCATCGCCTTGGTAATCTGCTTCGTCTTTTTAATACTACCGATCTTTTTCTTAACTTCTTTTAAAGTTGGCATACAGATTTACCCTTATTTTACCAGAGCGAATAGAGCAAGAGTTCGAAAAAAACCATTCCCTTACTGTTTATTCGCAAATTTATTTAATCGTATCCTTGAATTCTTCGTCATAGGCTTCAAGAGCTTTCTTCATGAGCGCTTCAACATCTTTTGTCAGGGTTCGCTCTTTCTTAATTCCGGCATACAGTTCAGGAAACCTGTTTTCAATAAAGGGATAAAGACCTGCTTCATATTTTGCAACCACATTCGCAGGATATTTATCCAGATACCCTTTGGTTCCGGCATATAGAATCGAGACCTGTTTTTCCAGCGGAAGCGGTCGATATTGAGGCTGTTTCAGGATCTGTACAAGCCTCTCACCTCTTGTGAGCTGTGACTGTGTTGCTGCATCAAGATCGGAACCAAATGCGGCAAATGCTTCCAACTCACGGAATTGTGCCATATCCAGACGGAGTGTCCCTGCTACCTGTTTCATGGCTTTCTCTTGAGCAGCACCACCAACTCGAGATACAGAAAGACCCACGTTGATGGCTGGTCTTATGCCGGCAAAGAACAGATCCGGTTCAAGATAGATCTGACCGTCTGTAATGGAAATAACGTTGGTAGGAATAAAGGCGGAAACGTCACCAGCCTGGGTTTCGATGATCGGAAGAGCGGTGAGAGATCCTGATCCCAATTCATCGCTCAACTTAGCGGATCGTTCAAGCAGACGGGAATGGTTGTAAAAAATGTCTCCTGGATAAGCTTCACGCCCTGGAGGACGACGAAGAAGAAGAGATACCTGACGGTATGCAGCAGCCTGTTTTGAAAGATCGTCATAAATAATCAACGCATGCATCCCATTATCACGGTAGTATTCACCCATTGCAGTTCCTGCATAAGGAGCAAGATACTGAAGGGACGCCGGATCACTTGCACAAGCCGCAACGATCGTAGTGTATTCCATGGCACCATGTTTTTCCAAAATAGCCGCTACTTGTGCAACAGATGATTTTTTCTGACCACAGGCGACATAGATGCAATAGATATTGCTATCTTTCTGTGCAAGAATTGCATCGATAGCACAAGCTGTCTTGCCAATCTGGCGGTCGCCGATGATCAACTCCCGCTGGCCTCTTCCAACGGGTGTCATGGCATCAACAGCCTTCAGCCCGGTATAGCAAGGTTCATGAACCCCTTTACGGGCGATAACGCCAGGCGCAACCACCTCAATACGGCTGAACTGTTTGGCATCAATGGGGCCTTTGCCATCCAGCGGTGCTCCGGTTGTGTCGACAACACGTCCAAGGACTTCTTTGCCAACCGGTACTTCAGCGATACGTCCGGTTCTTTTTACGATGTCACCCTCTTTAATATGGATGTCATCGCCCATAAGAGCAACACCCACATTGTCCTCTTCGAGGTTGAGTACGAGTCCGAGAACATTACCAGGAAATTCAACAAGCTCCATTGTCATGGCTTTTTCCAGACCATATACCCTGGCAATACCATCACCAACCGACAAAACAACACCGGTCTCGCTGAGCTCGACCTTTTTGTCGAAATCCTTAATCTGTTCCTTAATAATTTGACTTATTTCTTCAGCTCTTATTTCCATTAGACACTCTCACCCCTTTTTAAAGATTCTCTCATATTTAATAATTGGGTTTTGATACTGCCATCCAATACAAGATCCCCGATTTTCGTAACAATCCCTCCAATCAGGCTGGCATCTTTTTCAACGTCCAGCTTAACCTCTTTCCCTGTCATTCTGGAAAGTGAAGCACGTATTTTTTCAACCGCATCTGAAGACAACTCGGTCGCAGAAATAACACTTGCTCGTGCAATGCCTTTCAATTCATCTGCAAGCTTCTGATAAAAATCATCGATATCTGCTATAAATCCAATACGCCCCTTCTCAAACAACAACAGCATGAAAGATCTCATGATCTTTGACAGATTCAGTTTTCCAAGAACCACCTCAAGTACCTTTTTTCTACCTTCGGCATTATATAATGGATTACAGATTGTCTGTCCAAGTTCATTTCCCTGATTGAATAATTCAGCAAGGCCGCTTAGTTCAATCCGATACTTTTCGGCCTTTCCATCCTCTTTGCCAATCAGCATAAGCGCCTTGGCATAACGTCTTGCAATCGCCAAATTTTTCACTATGCCACCACCTTATCTAAATATTCGTCGACCAATCTGTTTTGATCTCCAGATGTAATCCTATCTTTTACCAATTTTTCCGCCTTGGTCAGTGCCTTTTCAATAATTTCTTCCCGCAATTTCAATTTAGCATTTTTAAATTCATTCTCGATGGTTCGTTTTGCTTGCTCTTCTAGTTTGGCAGCCGCTATTTTAGATGCCTCAATTATCCGATCACATGCAGCCTCTCCCTGCCTTTTATATTCTGCCACAATTTTTTCTGCCTCTTTATCAAGTGTGGCTATCTGTTCATTATATTTAACCAATTTTTTTTCAGCTTCTTTTTTCTTGGCTTCAAGTTCTTCCAGTTCAATTTTAATGCCTTCTATTCTCCCATTCAGTGCCTGAGATACCGGCTTTCGTAAAAGAAAAAATAAAGCCCCCATCAACACCAAAAAATTCATGACGCGATACCAATCTGTATCAAGCCAATGTTTTCCACCACCTTGCTCCGCTGAGGAAGCGATTGCCGTACCAGCCAGACACAATGAGAGCAATAAAAAAAACCGCAAATAAGTAAAAACCTGCTTTTGAAATAAATGGTTTTTTTTCATTATACCGCCCTCCCTAAAATCTTCTGACCGATTTCTGCCGCAAAAATATCAACTTCCTTCTGCAAAGCGATTCTGACTTCCTCAGTATCGGCGATTATTTTTCCCCGGATTACCGACAGATCAGCCTGTGCTTTGGTCGTAATCTCTCTAACCACTATTTTTTCTTTTTCTTCAGCAGCTTGTATCATTGCTTCTTTTTCAGCAAGACCTTTTGTTCTGGCATCCTTAATTCCAGCTCCATATGCTTGATCTTTTTCAAGAGCATCCTGACTCAGACTACCTATTCGCCCCTGAAGCCCTTCAACCTTGCTCTTTCTTTCTGCAACAATTTTTCGGATAGGTTTGTAAAGAATAATATTCAGAACCCAGATGAGAAATATAAAATTAACGACCTGAATAACCACCGATGAATCCGGAATAACCTGTATTCCAGCAGCAAATGCTGTTGAGGCACCTGCAAACAAAAAAGCGCCACCAGCAGTTACTGCCTTCAACACCGAATTGCAATTCCGGACAATACCAGAATATTTCATTTAAAAGCCTCCACCATCAAGCGTAAAAATTATTATGGATTTCAATATTTTAAATAAAAAAGCAGCGTTTCCCGCTCAATTCATAAAGGAGACATCTACCATTTGAATAATATGTTTGTCAAAGGTTTTTTGGAAAATTTTTTATTTTTGAATCTTTCATTTCAACTGGTTCTAAGATTGGAATTTTTCCGGTATTCGCCTTGGGTCTTGCCTTCATCGCACAATTGCCATTAAACTTGACACCTGCATCAATGGAAATCAAAGGAGCCTGGATATCACCGACAACACTGCCGGGAGGATACAGCTCAATCCGATCCTTCGCATCAATCACCCCATTGACCTGTCCCATGATAATGGCAACATCAACGTCAATGTCTGCATCGATAACAGCCTTTTCCCCGATAATTACGGTCCCGCATTCACTTCGAATTTTGCCTTTCACTCTGCCGTCCAGACGGATTGTCCCTTTAAATTCAATAACTCCTTCAATGGTCGTCTCTGTCCCCAAAAAGGTAGTAATTGAGTCTGCTTTCAGTTTATTCCCCATATGCCCTCCAAATAAAAACTTCTTAGCAAATATTTCAAATCAGATCGAAATGTTTTGCCGCTTGTTTTCTATCAGCAGGTTCAGTCTGGATACTTTTCGGTATGCGCTTCTATTCCACCATAAACCGCCGCATACTGATGTTCATTAATATACCTATACCAATAAGGGATGTTACCACCGATGATCCGCCATAACTGATCAGAGGCAATGGTACGCCAACAACCGGCATAAGCCCCATAACCATTCCAACATTGATAAAAACCTGCCAGAATAACATTGCCGTAACTCCCACGGCCAAGATCGTGCCGAATGTATCCCTGCAACCATGAGCAATATTCAATCCCCAGCCCAATAACAGTATATAAAGTATTAAAACGATCCCTGTTCCGGCAAATCCCCACTCCTCTGCCAGAACAGAGAGGATAAAATCCGTATGATGCTCCGGTAAAAAGGATAGAGCATTCTGAGTTCCTTTTAAAAAACCCTTTCCAAAAATCATTCCTGATCCAATCGCAATCTTCGATTGAATGATATGGTACCCTGCTCCCAATGGATCTCGATCCGGGTTCAGGAATGTTAAAATACGAAGTTTCTGATATGTTTTTAGAAGAAAAAACCAGGCTAACGAAACCAGGACAGCCCCGGATCCAATAAGCCAGATCATTGTTTTTCGTTCTATTTTTACATAAACGGTTATAGACGAGGCGATCAAAACGATTAACAGGGCTGTTCCCAAGTCCGGCTGTTTCACAATCAGCAAAAAGGGGATAAAAACAATAACCATTGGAATTAAAAGGTATTTAAGCGTAAACCCTCGAATACTTGCACGCTTTGAATAATATTTTGAAAGAATTAAAATTACGCTGATTTTAACCAATTCAGAAGGTTGAATCGTCAGCGGCCCTATTTCAAGCCATCTTCTTGATCCGCTAACAAATTTTCCGTTAATCAGAACAAAGACAAGAAGGATTATGCTGATAAAGTATATCATCCCTCCCCATTGGTCCATGAACCTGTAATGAAAAATAAAAGTGCAAACCATGGCCGTCATTCCGATTGCAAACCAAACGATCTGCTTTCCATATAAGGCTTTTTGTATGGCAACATCCCCAGCGTTCACCGCACTGTAAATCAATACAAATCCGACCGCTCCAAGCATCAAAGTCAATCCGATCAGCCACCAGTCGAAATATTGAATTAACCTTCTATCAAACATGCTGTTTCCATCATTTTTATGGTTCATCCATAATTTGTTTATATCGCTGATTTATGGATGGAACACAATCATATTTTCCCCATGGAAAAAAGCCGATCCAGTACCGAGGCTTTACACTACTGGTGCAATTGCTTGGTTACCGGATTATTTTCCTCTGTTTCAGCCACTCCCAAAAAGGTTTTAATCATTTCTCTCGCCACAGGGCCGGCGGCACTTGACCCATGTTCTCCATGCTCCACAAGAACAACAACCGCAATTTTTGGATCATCCGCCGGAGCATAAGATACAAACCAGGCATGAGATTTAAAACTATTTTCCGGTTTCCCTCTGTTTCCCGAACCCACCTCTTTTTTCCGGCTGACTACCTGTGCTGTTCCGGTTTTTCCGGCGATATTCAGGCCATCAACACGAGCAGCATTCCATGCTGTCCCTCCATTTGTATTTACAACCTCCCAAAGCCCTCTTTTCACGATATCCAGCGTTTGTTTGCGGACTGGGATCAGACCAATCTGCTCTTGTTGGGGTACTTTTATGATATCCCCCTCAACTGTTTCCATCGACTGTAGAATAACAGGCCGAAAAAGTTTTCCACCATTGGCAACGGCAGCCGTAAGCGACAACATCTGAAGAGGTGTGACAAGATTATATCCTTGTCCGATTGCTATGGACAAGGTTTCCCCTTTTTGCCATGGAACACCGATTTTCTCTTTTTTCCATAAAGAAGACGGCACCAGCCCTTCTGCTTCATGATCAAGATCAATTCCCGTCGGAACACCTAATCCACAAGCTTTTGCATACCATGCAAGCCGGTCGACTCCTAATTTTTCACCAACCTGATAAAAATAAACATCACACGACTGAGCGAGTGCTTTAAAGATATCCACATTTCCATGCCCACCCTTTTTCCAGCAACCAAAAACACGATTACCAAATTGATAATATCCCGGGCAGAAATAGGTAGTATTTTGATCAACTATACGCTCTTCCAGACCGGCAATAGCAGTCACAATCTTATAGGTTGACGCTGGCGGATATTCCCCTTGAATGGCTTTGTTCTCCATCGGTCTCATCGGATTTGTTATCAGGGAATTCCAATCCTCATGCGATATGCCTGTAATAAAGTTGTTCTGATCAAAAGAAGGGCTGCTTACCAGAGCAAGTATCTGCCCTGTAGAAGGATCCATAGCAACTGCAGCGCCTGCTACTCCTTGAAGGAGACTCTCTGTTTTTTCCTGCAAAGCGTAATCTACAGTCAGGTAAATATTGTGCCCTGGTTCTGCCTTCACGGTTTCCAAAACACGAATAACCTGGCCGACTGCATTCACCTCTACCTGCCTGCCACCCCGTTTCCCACTGAGGTAATTCTGAAAGGATTTTTCAATCCCAAACTTTCCAATAAAATCTCCCTGCCTAGCAGATAAATATTTACCTGATTTTAATTCATCAGGGCTGATTTGCCCGAGATACCCTAACAGATGAGAGGCGCTCCTGTTTTTGATATAATAGCGTTGGGGCTTTATTTCCACGATAACACCCGGCAGGTCGAACAGATGAACCTCGATAGCAGCAAGCAGCTCTCGTCCTATGTTAGACTTCAGCAATATTGGCTTGTAAGAAGCCAATCCCTTTTTGCTGTTGACGATATTCATCAGCTCTTCTTTGGGAGTATTCATATATTTTGATAATTTGCCGATGGTATCTTCCAATGGTTTTGCATCTCGAATAACAATGCTCAAATCAAACGACGGGCTGTTATCCACCAATAGATTACGGTTTCTGTCAAAAACAAGTCCCCTCGGCGCATCCATACTTTGCAGACGGATACAATTGTTTTCCGAAAGTCTTCGATATTCCTCTCCTTCGATGATTTGGAGATAAAATAATCGAATCATCAGAATGGTAAAAGATAGAAACAGAAAGTACATCAAGCTACTCAAACGCTGTTTATACCAACCTGCATCCGCTGTTTTATAAAAGCTTCCCAAAAACACCTCTGTATTCACGATGAACGCTGATCAGGAGATCATGATATCCGATCGCGTTTATTTTCCATTTTCCTTTCCATAGAAACCTTTTCCTCAAGCCAATCGCTGAAACGAATTTGTGTGTAGTCGATCGCAATCAAAAAAAACGGCCCTGTAATCGCCGCCCAAAAAAGTTGTATCGAGACAGAATGCAGGAACGATCCGGAAACCACCCAGTTCCTGTGAAACAGAACGAATAATAAAAATAAGACAAGATTCTCAATCAACACTCCAACCAACACAATGAACGGTTTCAATAAAAAACTCCGCGCATGCAGAAACTGAATTGTCCATCTCATTGCGATAAACAATAAAAAATACACCAAAATATAAAAACCAAATAGACCCCCTGTCATCGAATCCATGCAAAAACCATAGAAAAAGATCAATGGAAGTCCTTGGGAAAGCGGCCGAAAAAGTCCCAGATATAAAACTACAGGGAGAAGGATGTCATAAAAATTATTGAATAAGGCAAAATTCGATAGAACAGCGGTTTTGAGTATTAGTAAAAAAATACAGGCGCATGAATATACAATATACGGAATCACGGCATTTCAAATTCATACTCAGCAGGTGTTATAAAAACGATGACCTCTTCTAATTTTTCAAAATCCACATGAGGAGTCACATCAACCTCTTGAAAAATTCCGGAGTTACGACGAATGACTCCTGAAACGTATCCGATTCTCAATCCTTTGGGATAAACCCCGTCGATTCCCGACGAGATCACTTCATCACCGACCCGGATATCATTTTTTCGTAGAACATAATGAAAAGTACAGTCTTCAGCAGACATGCCTCGTATAATCCCTCTGGCGCGTGACCTCTGAACCAATGCATCAACTGCGCTGTTTCGATCAATAATCAGTAACACCTTAGAATAATAGGTAGAAACAGACACAACCTGACCCGTTATACCATCAGGAACGACAACCGGGCACCCTTTTCGGATTCCATCAGACCTACCCTTATCGATTATTACGGTTTTAGACCAAGGAGAAGGATCCTTTCCAATCACTTCGGCTGAAACAGTCTGAGCCATCCGGGTTTTTTGAAAATCCAGAAATTTTCGAAGTCGCTGGTTGGATAATTCTATCTCAATGCACTGATTTTTTTTTTCAACCGCCTGACTCAACATTTTTTTCAATTCATCATTTTCTTTGGCTGTTGAAACAAGATAAAAATAATGTCTCCAAATACCCGTTATAAAAGTAATAGACCCGGTGACTGCATCTTGAAAAGGTGAAATAATGGAAATGGGCACACTGCTGATCCCTTCTGTTGCATCCGGATGCCTGTCTGAAACAGCGATCAGAATGACCGAACAGAAAACAATAAAAATACCTGCAATGGCAAGCACCATTCTTCTTGAAAACATGAAATTATCGAATCATGACCTGTCTTAGTATGTCTATACTATCGAGGGCCATCCCGGATCCCAATGCAACCGTTGACAGCGGATCATCTGTAACCGTAATGGGCAGACCGGTCTCTTCCCGCAACAGTTTATCGAGATTCTTCAATAAAGCTCCACCTCCGGTTAATACAATTCCGCTATCGACAATATCTGCCGCCAGTTCCGGTGGGGTTTGCTCAAGAGCAATTTTGACCGTTTCAACTATAGCATCAATCTGTTCTGAGATAGCCACACGAATTTCTTCAGAATCAATGGCTAGAATCTTTGGAATACCGGAAACAAGATCCCGGCCTTTTACCTCTATGGTTTCCAGATTCTGGGCATCCGGATAGGCGTTCCCGATGGTTGTTTTGATGATCTCCGCAGTCCTTTCACCAATCAGAAGATTGTACTTGCGTTTGATATATTGAGAGATGGCTGCATCCATTTTGTCACCTGCGACACGAAGAGAGCAACTGTATACAATCCCGGCCAGAGAAATCACCGCAACCTCTGTTGTACCGCCGCCGATATCAACCACCATGCTACAGGTCGGTTCCGTAATCGGAAGTCCGGCACCAATAGCGGCTGCCATGGGCTCTTCGAGTAAATACACTTCCCTGGCTCCGGCTGATTCCGCGGATTCTTTCACAGCGCGTTTTTCAACCTGTGTAATCCCGGAAGGTACTGCAATGATAATCCGTGGACGGACAAATGTTCTGCGGTTATGAACCTTGCGGATAAAGTGTTTGAGCATTGCCTCGGCTACTTCAAAATCAGCGATCACGCCGTCTCTCATGGGGCGGATGGCAACAATATTGCCCGGAGTCCTCCCCAGCATTTTTTTGGCTTCAAGCCCTACAGCAAGAACTTTGTTTTTATAACGATTATCTGTCCGGACAGCCACAACAGATGGTTCGCTCAATACAATGCCTTTCCCTTTGACATAAACCAGTGTGTTTGCAGTTCCCAAATCAATTGCCAGGTCGTTTGAAAATACGCCCAGAACAGAATCCATAAATGAATTCATGACACCTCATTTCTGCACATGTTTACGTGCTTTTCGATTGGTTAAATTTTTTCTGTAAGCTTAATTATGAAGAATATCTCCCATGAGATTCCGATTATTGTTTCATTAAGGCATCGCTACCAAAAATCGTTTTTGATTACAAGGAGAAAAATGATTAAATAATCGATATTAAATATTTTTCATGACCATATCATGAACGATCGGCCGAAATGCCCGTATCCTGATATTTTCCCGTGAAGGGTGCACCCGATTTGTCAGCAAAACCACGGTAATCTCTTTTTCCAGATCCATCCAAAAAGAAGTTCCTGTGAAACCAAGATGACCAACCGTTCTTTCGGAAAAATAATGACCACAGCTTGAATCGACCTTACTGGGAGTATCAAAACCCAGTGCCCGGGCATCGCCCTCAGGTTTTTCAAAATATTTCCGGATTGTCTTTGAATCCAAAACCCATCCGGCCGGATGTCCATGAAATCGCCGCTGCAACATCATCAGCAACCGTCCCACCTCTCTTGCTGTCCCAAACAGTCCGGCATGTCCATCCACACCGCCGACAACAAAAGCATTATCATCATGTACCTCACCGATGAGAACCTTTTTCCTCCAAGGGCAGTTTTCCGTTGCAGCAAACTGCAAGGATGGATTATGAACCTTTTTACCCACGAGATCAAGATCAATAAAAAAAAGCTCTTGAAGACCGGACGGTTCATAAATTTCATCCCTGACAAAATAATCCAGCCGTTTACCGGAAACGCTTTCAATAATCCAGGATAAAATCATAAATCCGATATCGCTGTATAGGGTCTTTGCGCCAATGGGGTACACCAGCTTCTCATCGCTTAACAGTTCCCTGAATTTCCTTTTTCTTTCCGGCTCTGGAATGGATCGCACTTGTTCAAAATAGGGTTTATAATCCGGCAACCCGGAAGTATGATTCAACAAATGCCGGATTGTTATTACAGCCGGTTCCTTTCCGCTGAAATATTCAATAATCTCTCCAATAGTCTGATCCAGCGACAGCTTCTGCTGTTCTTCCAGCTTCATGATGGACAATGTGGTCGCCAGCGGTTTGGTCAATGACGCCAGATCAAACACGGTATTCACCGTTACGTTTTTACCGGTAAAAATATCCGCCTTTCCGTAAGCTTCATGAAACAGAATGTCCTCTTTCCTTTCAACCAGCAGAACCCCTCCGGGGAAAATCCCTTCCTCAACAGCGGTTTTCATTAATGCATCAACGGACTTTATCATATGTTTACCTGAATGAATCCCGGAACGTATCATTTTGTTGCAGGAGAATGATAGATCAGCATATGGTTATCCGCATCCAGTGTGGCTTTTAATCCGACCGGAAATGTTATATTGGTCTTGCCATGCCCGATTTCAAATCCAGCCAGCACGGGAAAAGCATATTCTTTGAAAATGCTTTCCACAATCCGGTAAACCCCTTCCAACGTTCCGCAATTTTCAAAGGAACCCAGGGCCAGACCGGCCAGGTTGTTGAAACAGCCGGCAAGCTTCATCTGAATCAGCATTCTGTCAATTTTATAATGGGGTTCGCCGATATCTTCCAGTACCAGAATATGTCCTCTCAGATCCGGCTCAAACGGCGTCCCAACCAGATGGCAAAGCGTTGCCAGATTTCCTCCGGTAACGGTTCCGGCGCTCACTCCCGGCTTGAGGGTCAACCCCTTGGCAGGCTTGATGGTCAGCTTTCGATTTGACGTGAGGGATCTGTACATCGCATCCATGGACTCTTTGTCCGCATCCGCAAGGCTGGTGATCATGGGACCGTGAAAACTGATCAGACCGCATCGAGTTTCAAAGACAGACAATAACGCTGTAATATCGCTGAACCCTACAAAAATTTTACGGCTTTCCCGGATAATTTCATAATCCAATAAAGACAGAATCCGAATCGAACCGAATCCACCTCTTGCACATATCACGGCTTTTATCGATGGCTCCTGAAAAAGCTCGTTCAATAAATGGGCTCGATGCTCATCAGACCCAGCAAGATAATCCTCTTTTTCGAACAATCCCTTGGGAGTAAAAACGCTGAACCCCATCTGTTCTAAAACAGAAATTCCCCGATGCAGTTTCATGTGATCAAAAGCACCTGCCGGTGCAACAATGCCCACCATATCTCCCGGCTGTAACGCATCGGGAAAGACCCTTTGTATTTCGGAATTTTCCATATATTTTCAATTCGTCCGTGTGAAATCGAATCTCGAACACAACCTCATATCAATCAAATGGAATGTCATATGGATGTATAGACAATTTATCAAAATGTCCATCCTGAAATTATCTATAGGCTATTAAAGAATAAAACAATCAAATACAGGAACTGAGAACATCCAAGAAAGTAATTTACAATACCCGCATGAAAACCTTGACATCCGTATCCGCTGTTGATAATTAGAGATCCTTGTGTCGGGGCGTGGCGCAGTCTGGTAGCGCACTTGAATGGGGTTCAAGGGGTCGGAAGTTCAAATCTTCTCGCCCCGACCAAAACAGAATAACAAGGCGTACGGATTTCCGTAGGCCTTTTTTTATGCCAATATTTGACAGGGTACAAACCGGTGAATAAAAAATGAATAATGCTCTTGAAAACCGAACTCTTTTCAGCTATATCGAAAAACATACCGATCAGTATTGTTTTTAAATCTTCTTAAATCAGAACAAGTTAACCCAACCCGATGGTATCGGGATTGATATAACAACCGGATCATAATTTCTGTGACCGCAATCCATCTTCTTTTTTCAGATGGTTTGCAGTTTTCGCAGTTGGTGGCCATTTCATTGGTTTGTTCTATAACCCTAAACTGTTTTAAGGAGGTACTCATGCGATTTCCAGTTCATCGAAACATCTTATTGTCTATCCCCTTGCTGCTCTTTTTCCTGATTTTTATTTCCTGTTCCGGATCTGATTCAAAGATGGATAGCTCTGATGAGGTAACAACAGATAATCAACTCAGATCAGTACAGGAACTGCTTTCCATGTCTCCAACCGATATGTCGGAGCAGGATCTGGATCAATTACGGCTTCAAACCGGCGGGATGAAACAAGAGGACTACGAGGCCATTTATGGCCCCTTAACGGAAACAGAAGATGAGGAATCCGAACAGCGGGATGCTCAGGGCCATCCGCTGTTAGACACCCTGACATCGGCTGTCTGGGGATACTGGACAAAAGTCGATATTCCCGGCGCTGTTTGCGGCAACAACACGCCATATAAAATCTTTGTCATGAAATCGACGGGTTTCTGGAACTGGCTGTTTGGATACACCGATGATCTGATCGTTTACCTTGAACCAGGCGGAGCATGCTGGGATTATCCGAGCTGTACAGGCCAGGCCGGTATCCGGGGTGCTGCAAATCCAAACGGGATTCCTGACAATTTCATGAACCTGGGTGATTTTCTGGATCCGAACATTGAAGGCGGAAGCGTCAATGCAGCCATCTCTCCTTTGATTCTCAAAAATCACCCGGCAGGAGATAATGTGCAGACCTCCAATTGGAACAAGGTGTTTATCCCGTATTGCACCGGCGATGTTCACTCCGGCAACCGGATTGCGACCTACACGGATGATGCAACTGGAGAAACCATTACCTATCATCATGTGGGAGCCACCAACATCGAAGCGGTCATCCAATACCTGAAACAGGCGTTCCCCAAAATCGACAAACTCATGATAACCGGATCCAGTGCAGGCGGAGTGGGGACATTGACCAATTACCATTTTTTCCGAAAAGCGCTTAACCCCAAAAAATCATACATGCTGAACGATTCGGGACCGATCTTCTCCGCGACCAGCGATGACGACAACCAGTATCGTCTTCATCAGAAAATCAGCCAGGAATGGAATACCAATTACCTGATCGGCAAGCTTCAGGCAGATTTCCCGGGTGTGAATATTACCGGCGACTTCGGGCAGATTCATACCCTGCTGGCCAATGCCTACCCGAACGACCCCCTTGCCATCACCCTGTTCACAAGGGATACCAATTTTTCCGGATACTCCTACGCAAGATTTTATAATCTTGATGAAAGCGATCCTGCCCAGGTGGAACAGATCCTGGATCTCTGGGCCGAAGATATTGACAATCTGGTGGCGACCTACGATCAGCATAACAATCTGAGCTACTATATCCCGTATTTCCGGGATATGAATGAAAGCCACTGTACGACCATCGTGGAATTTACCGGAACCGAATATCTGAATACCGGTATTGATGTAGGAGACTTCATCAATGATGTCTTAAACGGAAATCCGGTCCAGAGTTACCGGGAACCGGAAAATCCGTCCGATGCGGACGTACAGGACTTCTGGATGGATCTGGTCAATCTGCTGCTGTAAAACGAAAAAAATATCTGCATGAACCAAAAGGCCCTGCCGGATTTCCGGCAGGGCCTTTCCATTTTGAATCAGGCAATGGAAAGTGCTGCCTTTTTCATGTCTATTGACATCACGTAAAATACTTGTAACTATTAAAGATATAAAAAATATCAATCGTGAGGCCTCCCCATGAAACAGAATATCACATTAAGCTTAGACAAAGAACTTATTGTGCAGGCCAAAATTCTTGCCGCCAGACGCCGGACATCGATCAGCAAAATGCCGGCCGAAGACCTTAAAATGCAGGTTGAACAATCCGAACTTTACGAAACCGCCAAAAAAAAAGCATTGTTCAACCTGAAAAAAGGGCTACATTTGGGGGGGCAACAGATAAGCGGTAGACAGGAACTGCATGATCGAAAAAGCCTTCGTTGATACGAACATAGAGGAATCATCGAAAACTATCTGACCTGGCCGCTGATTATTAATGACGAGAAAACAATGATGCACGCAACAGAGATTGAAGAAAGATACCGATTGTCATTCTGGGACGCACTGATTCTGGCTGCGGCATGCCCATTATTTTTCCGCTTTTATCTCCAGCATGGGAAGAATCATTTTGCTCCATAGGTTCCGGAGGGATTGGTAATAAGCGGGGTTGTCATGAAGAATGGATTGGAGGCCCATCCCGCCGATGACATAGAGGGTCAGATTCAGGATTTTTTCAACCGGAGTGTTGTGCGGGCTGCTGGATCGAAAAAACTTCCGCCAGAGTGCATCGAGCGATTCCACAAATTCATCAAAAACCGGAACCAGCAGCTCCCTAAGTTCCACATCAGCTCTGCATGCAACGGTCAGCTCCACCCAGACATCCCGGACTTTTCCCTGGTAAAAATTTTTCCAGATATAATCAAACAGCTCAGGAAGCTGTTCCTTGCTCATAAAATCCGGACTGACCTCGATGGCCTGCTGAATTGCGGATTTGAACAGGGATTCCCGCGCCGCCTCGGCAATCAGCTCTTTTTTGGTTTTAAAGTGATGGCTCCAGGCTCCTCTGGAAACCCCGGCTTCTTCTAAAATCCGTGGCAGGGAGGCACCATGATAACCATACTGGTGAAGGCAGTTGATGGTTGCCTTCATCAGCCTTTCGCGCATCTCTTCCCTTCTTTCCTTCTGGGTTCTCCGGTTTTGCATGGAACGGTCTCTGAACCTATTACTGGTAAAGTGAATCCAGAAGATGGATATACTTCTTCTCCACCTCTTTCCTTCGGACCTTCATGGTCGGTGTCAACTCTCCTGTTTCCACCCCGAACGGTTTTGGAACAATCACATATTTCTTGATGGTTTCAAATTTTGCCAGCTCCTTGTTCGCATAATCAATTGCGGACTGGACTTCCGCCTTTACAGGTTCCGACTCGATGAGGGCCTGGATATCACTGGTATTGTATCCGTTTTTTCCCGCCCATGCGATGAGGTTTTCATGAGACAGGGAAATAAGGGCTGTCAGGTAGTTTCTCCGGTCACCATGCACCATGGCATGTTCCACCAGCGGATGATTCATGATCCGGCTTTCGATGTTGGAAGGCGTCACGTTCTTTCCTCCGGATGTCACGATAATCTCTTTTTTCCGTCCGGTAATCCAGAGAAATCCATCCGCATCAAGTTTTCCGATATCACCGGTATAGATCCAGCCTTCGGGATTGATGGTTTTCCGGGTCAGTTCCTCCTGGTTGTGATATCCTTTGAATACAATATCTCCCTTCACCATGATTTCGCCATCATCTGCAATTTTGAGTTCTACATTCGGAAGCGCTTTTCCGACAGATCCAAACCGATAGGCTCCGGGCATGCAGGCTGTGCAGAAACAGGATACTTCTGTCTGACCGTAACCCTCCAGAATCAGCATTCCGCACGCGTGAAAGAACTCCAGAATTTCAACGGAAATCGGCGCCGCAGAGGAGAGGAAATAGTTAACACGCCCTCCAAAAATATTCCGGATCTTGCTGAGTACCAACCGGTCTGCAATCGCTTTCCGGATCTGGAGATCAAGCGGTATGTTACCTCCTTTTTGATGAATACGGCTAACGGCTTTTCCGGTTTTTACCGCCCACTGAAACAGACTGCGCTTTAAAGGAGGTGCATTTTCGACTTCCGATTGAACCTTGGCGTATGCTTTCTCAAAGATACGGGGCACGCTTCCGAAGAAGGTGGGACGGATCTCCTTGATGTCATCCAGGATATGATTGATATCTTTTACATAGGCAGCAGTGATGCCGCGGCTGATCCTCATGAACTGGCCTGCAACCCGCTCTCCCACATGAGACAGGGGGAGAAAAAACATCATTGTATCTCCCAGTATTTCATTCGGAATAATCGATGTGGCCGAAAGTTCGGCCAGAATATTCTTATGGGTCAGGCAGGCGCCTTTTGGCGGTCCGGTGGTTCCGGAAGTATAGATAACCAAGGCTGTATCGTCCGTCGAGATGGCATTCTCCGCCTTCTCTACAAGATCCGGTTTTCCAGTCAATGCTTTCTCACCTGCTTTGATCAGTTCGGGAAGCCTGATTACGATATCTGCATCTACATCCCCGTCCCATATAACAATTTTCTCAAGGGACGGCAGTTGATCCAACTGTGGTTGAATTTTATCAAACTGCTCTTTATTTTCCAGGAAAAGAACTTTTGATTCCGAATCGTTCAATATATAGGTAATCTGTTCACGGGAAAGGGTCTGGTAGATCCCCACGCTGATCATTCCGGCCCGCATTACCCCCAGATCCGTTAATGTCCATTCCAGCCGTGTATTCCCGAGTATGGAAACTGCATTGCCGGGTTTTATTCCCAGCGAAAGAAGACCGGCTGCAATTTTTTCTGAACGGTCATTTACATAAGACCATGAAACCGGCTGCCATCGGCCTTCCTGCTTAATCAGAAATGCGGTTTTGGGTGCATCTTTTTCACATCGGTTTTTCAACATTTCAACCAGTGTCTTCATGGGTCTCTCTCCTTATCAAGAAGTTGCTTTTCTTTTCGCAAGAAGCATTTCCATAAAAGCATCTGCACGATTTCTAAACTGGGCCGGAAAAAAATTTCTCTCATCCATATGATCTGCATCAATGACGATGGAAGGAATCTGAAGCTGTTCCTCCAGTCGCCGTTTGATATCCATCTGCCCGAGGGTGATCGGCAGGCACGATTTGTTCCTATGAAAAATCACCCCGTCAATGGAATACTCTTTACATGCCTTTATAATCGAATCCATCCGGTTTTCCATGGAAACGCATGAAACCAGGGGATAGGATTTCAGGCTTTTCAGTGCTAGCGCCTTGATCGGGTCTTCTGCATCCAGACGGATGGACCATGCGGTTGAATAGGTCTCCGCCACAACCACCCCGTTCATCTCCTCAAAATAATTGAACAGCCCAAGGTTGTACCAGAGAGGGATATTGTCCCAGAACAGACGGATCTTTTCTTCCGGAATCACTCCTTGCTTCCGGGCTACGCGATCCTTCAGCTCATCCAGCACCTTTTCCAGGAAATCCACGGCAATTTGGGTTCCCTGGCGGGTAACCATCACAAACATGATCCCGATTTCAGCAGCGGAAAAAGGAGTTGGTTTATATCTGCGGTACGACATGATCTCATCCCACAGGGCGCATGCCTTGTCTGATAATGCCACGGCCTCTTCCAGCTTGTCATAGTCCATTTTTCTGCCGGTTGTTTTCTCCAGAAAGGAAATCAACCGCTGGATTTCCTGTACCGCATACTGGATATGATGCGGCTGGATATCGTGTAATGCAACCTGCGGCAGATCCGCCCGGAAAACCGCTGCATCCGGGAAGCGGCGTTCCAGGGCATGGAATATCTTCATGACCGGAATACATCCTCCTCCCGGGGAAAGCAGGAAATCCGGTACCGGCAGATTCCCCAAAATACACTGGCTGGTTTCAATCGGCCCATGAACATACCCGATGATGTTTCGCAGATAACCGCAGAGATCGATGGAGTAGCCCATATTTTCCGAAATTTCGAAATTTTTGGGCGCCAGGCCAAAGGCTGCACACACCGGCGACCAGTTTTCAGGGAAAACCGGTTGAAGCCCCATTGCATAAAAAATCTCAATCGCCCCGTTCATGGGGGGCATCCATCCGACAGGGATGCCTTGACTCTTGGCCTGACTGCATTCCATATAGTATTCAAAAACAATCCGATTGATCTCTTTTGCCGCTTGCAGCCGTTTTGTTGATTTGCTTTTCTTATCCATTTTTTCCCTGAACCATATCCAGAAAACCGTCTATCCGGGTTCTGATCTGTCCGCTTACCTCCCAGCTCTCCTCCATCTCAACAACAATCGCCGGAATTCCTCTTTTTTTTAATTGCTCCTTGAAGTACGGAATATCGGACAGGTGCGGCGTACAAAACTTTTGCAGGACAAAGATGACACCCTGAACATCTGCATGATGAAGTTTTTTCTCCCATCGCAGCCATCGATCCTCTGCCCTGGATCGGGAAGCGCAGGGAGAACGTTTCACATACCGGTCTGCCAGCTGTTCCATGGGATCATCTCCGGATCCTTCTGCCGGTTCAAAGGAGCGGATTCCGGTACAGTGATCATCCCACACGATTCTGCCGCCTGTTTTTTCAACATAGGTAAGGATATCCGGGTGTCCGATCTCACTTCCGGATACGATCACAGGTATTGAATGCTTTTGACCGGCAGGTATTTCTTTTTTCTGCTGGATCATCCGATGAATCAACTCCAGATATTGGCCAGGCGGAATCACAAATCCAGCCTGCACAGCATACCACTTCTCTTCCGCAGAAATATCCAAGAATCCGGATTGAGCGGAATCAAAGAGATTCAGAACAGCCTGCCGGACATGCCGGTATAGCTCATTGGTTTGACGCAGCTTTTCCTGAAAACATGGATCATAGGGTTGTCCCAGTTTTTCGATGAAATTTTTAAACTCTGCAATATAAAATTCCCGTGCCTGCGGATTGCTGTTGTATGGGAGAGAAATACTGTACAGAGACATGTCGGGAAAATTATTTTTCCAGACCGCCTGACAACCGCATACTGCATCGCATGAATAGCTCTGAACAATTCCGGAAAGAAAATGATACTCTCCGTTCATTGCCCTTTCCAGGGATCGCTTCATGAAGGGGCAGATAAACTCCGGTAAAAGGCGATAGCATTGCTCTGCCTTGCCCCTTCCCCCCATTATCCGGACCGGCAGATATCCGCAGGCAACCAGCAATTCAACAGGTGTATAGGTACAAAAATATCCGAACAGTTTTTGCCCCTGCCCATGAATCCGGCTGAGGATCTGGCTGCTTGTCTCATAAGCCTGCTGAAAGCCGACAATCGGGTTTGATATCATCATTTTTTTATCTCATCGAAGCGGAATTTACATCAACAAACAGACCATCCGGTCTTTAAGTCAGTTCGTTACCACACCCCTTTTATCCAAGTCAATTGATTTTACCTGTGCTTTGTCCTATTCCTCCAGACAATCATCCTGCATCACAGGACAGTTTCCACAATATCCAATTGCAGAAAACAATTGTATCCTTTTATTAAATTTATAATGTTTTGATATCATATGTAATATAATAAAGATGCCTTGACGGAAAAAATTGGTATGAAAGTTGAATTGAATAAAAGTGCCAGTAATTAATTGCCAGTTAATTACCAGTAGAAAAACCAAAGACAGGGACCAAAGACGGCTTGGTCAATCGGAAAAAGGTGTCCCCCCCACAATTTTGGCAGATTCACCAGATCAACCCAGGCATCAGGCAGCATGCCGGGGAAAGCCTTCCCAAATATTGATCGGTTTCTTCCAAAAAAAACACCTGAATCCGAACTGCTACTTTGGTTTTTTTATTTCCAGCCCTGGAATTCATATCCATATGAATTCAGCAGTCAAAACCTAAACCCGTATTTTCCAGCACCGGTGAATGGTTCTTCTTTTGCTGATATAATCTTCCGGAATGGTTTCGGCTGTGATCTCCTTTATCTCTGAAAATCCCATTGCATCCATGGCGGGATGAAAATCCTGGTGGTTGGTTGAAAAAAATATCAACGAATCCTTTCTCATCTGTTCAGCCACAGCTCGAAGCAACCGCGGATGATCTTTCACAATATCAAAATCATCCTTTGTCGCCCGTGTTTTTGAAAAGGACGGGGGATCCACGACAGCAAGGTCAAATTTCTGGTTCTCCTTTTTGGCTTTGCGAAGAAAATCAAAAGCCGATGCATGAACCAGAATATTGGTTTCTTCAGGGATTCCATTCAGGGTCATATTTTCCTTTGCCCATGCAATCGCTGTCTCGGATCGGTCCACAGATACCGTACTCCGGGCACCGCCTTTTGCCGCATAACAGGAAAAGGACCCGGTATAGCAATAAAGGTTCAGGAAATCCCTATTTTCGGAGATATCCCTCACCATCTTCCGTGTGTTCCGATGATCCGAAAACAAGCCGGTATCCACAAAGTCATTTGGATTGATATAAAACTTCAGATCCCTTTCAGACACAATAAACTTCTGATCTCTATAATCAAGACGCTCATAGCGTTTCCCTTCCTGGCTGCCCAGTCTTCTCTCTTTTAAATGAACGTTTTCCGGTGGAATATTCATTGCGGCTGAAACAGCCTCTCCCATCATGGGCAACCATTCCGGGGTTGATTGCATTCTCGTGTATTCCGCTATGACGAGGTGTCCGGCATACCAGTCCACGGCAGCCCGTATCTCAGGGATATCCCAGTCATACAGCCGGAACACCTCGATGTTCTGTCTGGCAAACCGCTTCTGAAGGTGCTTGTATCGTTTCACCACCCTGTTCGAAAGCATGGCTGCCTGATTCCGGTACTTTTCCAATGTTTTTTGATCCAGCATGGATTCACATCCTGATTGAAAAATAAACGTTTGAGCAAACACAAAAAAATTATTTACGAAATCCAAACCGATCTGTTACTATCCGGCAGATTTAAAACATGCAACATCAAAGGTCTGAAATGAACAAAAAATTCCAATATCCAAATTTTATCGGTCTTGACAGGGAACCCCCAAAACCCGAAAACGCCCTTTTTCATATTATCCCGGTTCCATGTGAAAAAACCGTTTCCTATGGGGAAGGCGCGGCAAAAGGCCCACGGGCGATTCTGGATGCCTCCCTGCAGCTTGAACTGTTTGACGGAATCAGCATTCCGGCTGACCATGGAATCTATACCCATCCCCCGGTTGACTGCAATGGAACCATGAACCGGATTCTGGAAAACATTTCCCAGACTGTTTCCAAGGTTCTGACCATGGGAAAGCTGCCGGTTTTACTGGGCGGAGAGCACTCCATAACCCCTGGTGCAGTCCAGGCGCTCAAAACCCGGATCGATGGGTTCGGGGTTGTTCAGTTTGATGCCCATGCGGATTTACGCGATTCCTATCTGGATGACCCCAACAGCCATGCCTGTGCCATGCGCCGGCTGCTGGACCTGGGAATTCCCATTTTTCAGATCGGCAACCGAAGCATGTCCATTGAGGAATACCAGCTTCGCAAAGACCGGCAGATCGGCCATCTTGATGCTGACGTAATTGCGCAAAATGGTATCCCGGAAATCATCCTTCCCAGTAGTTTCCCGTACCGGATTTTTATCACCTTTGATGTGGACGTATTTGATCCATCCATCATCCCTTCAACCGGAACGCCCGAGCCCGGAGGGCTGACCTGGAATGATGTGATGAAGATATTCAGGGCCATTCTCCCGGGAAGAACGGTCATCGGCATGGATTTTGTCGAGCTGGCTCCGATTCCCGGCCTGCACGCCCCGGATTTTACCATCGCCCGGCTGATCTATAATCTTTTCGGCATGATTGCCGGAAAGAAACACCCCTCCCATTGATCTGTTCAGGAATGCCCCTTCACCAGGACGCGGTTGAACGACAGGTGTGATTTCGGGCATCCGACAAGCAGAATCATCGGCTGATCCGTATCATTGTCCAGTTGATGCGCCATCCCTTCATCAATGGTGAAGCAATCCCCTTTCCGGACGGAAAATGAATCCTGCCACTCGACCTCCAGATTCTCATCCGGTTTTCCGATATGCATTGTGCCCTGCCCCTCGACAATCTGATAGATCTCCATCCCGGATTCATGAAAATGCGCTCCGACTTTCCGGTTTGGCCTGATTTCCGCTCCGTAAAAGGAGAACGCATCGTCTCCGGTTATATGATCGATTCGGATTCCGACAGCCTCATCCAGCCTGGATGATTGAATCACCTGATATAGATTTTTCAAATTTACACTTTGTTTCATCCTGTTGTCTCCATTATGGGGTTGCTACCCCGGAATCATTGCACACAGCAAGCAAATTAAATAAAGATAAATTTTTACCTGACACTCGATGTTCAAGTTTTTTGGCACTGAAAAAAAATAAAACCCCGTCATTCCGAGTGGAGCGAAGCGGAGACCCGGACACGCAGTGAAGCTATGCGCTATCCAGGCGAATCATCAAAACCAATGGATTCCGGCTTCCGCCGGAATGACTTAAAAAACTTGAACATCGAGTGACACTTATCGGATATGCAATGGAGTCAATTTCAAAACTATCAAAAGGCGTCACACCGGCGAAAGCCGGTGTCCAGAAAAGGGCCATAATACTGGATTCCGACTTTCGTAGGAATGACAATAATGTACTTTTGAAATTAGCTCAATGGATTATTGTTATATTACTATTTTGAAAACTATAAATAAAGTAATTATACTAAAAGTAATAAAATTAATTTGACAACAAACCATCCTATGTTTACCTTTTGTCATCAGAAAAAGAAATTTTTTTAACAAAAAAGAAAAACAACTTGATAAAAATGTAATACATAGGGAGGAATGAAAAATGGGAAAAATAATCGGAATTGACCTTGGCACCACCAATTCATGCGTATCAATCATGGATGGAGGCGAGGCAAAAGTAATCATGAACCAGGAGGGAGGAAGAACCACTCCCTCGGTAGTGGCGATCTCGGAAAGCGGAGAGCGCTTGGTGGGTCAGATCGCGAAACGCCAGGCCATTACCAACCCGATGAATACGGTTTTTGGTGTAAAAAGACTGATCGGGCGGAAATTCGACTCTTCCGAAGTTCAGAATGATAAAAAAAATCTACCTTATACCATTGAAAAGGCAGGAAACGGGGATGTCCGCATCAACCTTAGGGGAAAACAATACAGCCCTGCTGAAATCTCTTCCTTTATTCTGACGGATATCCGGAAGTCGGCGGAATCCTATCTGGGTGAAAAGGTAACCGATGCCATCATCACCGTACCGGCCTATTTTGATGACAGCCAGAGACAGGCAACCAAGGATGCCGGGAAAATCGCCGGGCTGAATGTCTTGCGGATTATCAATGAGCCCACGGCAGCGGCCCTGGCCTATGGTCTGGATAAAAAGAAAGAGGAAAAAATCGCTGTCTTTGACCTGGGCGGCGGGACTTTCGATATTTCGATCCTTGAACTCGGAGATGGCGTGTTTGAAGTCAAGGCGACCAATGGAGACACCCATCTGGGAGGCGAAGACTTTGACCTTCGCCTGATCAATTATCTGGCAGATGAATTCCGGAAAGAACAGGGCATCGACCTCCGAAATGACAAAATGGCGCTCCAGAGACTGAAAGAAGCCGCGGAAAAAGCCAAAATGGAACTTTCCAGTTCCATGGAGACCGATGTGAATCTGCCGTTTATCACGGCGGATTCATCCGGGCCGAAACATCTGAATATCAAGATCACCCGGGCCAGACTGGAAGCACTTGTCGCAGACCTTCTGGACAAGCTGGAGCAGCCCTGCAAAAACGCCCTGAAGGATTCCGGTCTTTCGGCCAATGACATCCATGAGGTTATCCTGGTGGGTGGAATGACCCGAATGCCGGCTGTACAGGAGCGGGTGAAAAAAATCTTTGGCAAGGAACCCAGCAAGGGCGTAAACCCGGATGAAGTCGTTGCACTCGGGGCTTCCATTCAGGGAGCCGTGCTGAAAGGAGACCTGAAAGACGTCCTGCTTCTGGATGTAACGCCATTGTCCCTGGGCATCGAAACCATGGGCGGCGTCATGACCAGGCTGATCGAAAGAAACACTACTATCCCGGTTCGAAAGAGTGAAGTCTTTTCAACCGCCGAAGACAATCAGCCGGCGGTTTCCATACTGGTTCTCCAGGGCGAACGCGAGATGGCTTCCGGAAACAAGACGCTGGGACGGTTTGATCTGACAGGCATTCCGCCTGCTCCAAGAGGGACACCCCAGATCGAGGTGACCTTTGATATTGATGCAAACGGCATTGTCAATGTTTCGGCAAAGGACAGGATGACCGGCAAGGAGCAGTCGATCCAGATCACTTCCTCATCCGGACTCTCCCAGGATGAGATCAAGCGGCTTATCAAGGATGCGGAACTGCATGCAGATGAAGACCGGAAGAAGAAAAAACTGGTGGATGCACGGAATGCAGCAGATGCCCTTGTCTATACCTCAGAAAAAACCATGGCGGAGATGGGTGAAAAAGTGCCTCCTGCTATAAGGGCGGAGATGGAAGCAGCCATCAACAGCCTGAAAGAGGTGATCAAGAGTGAAGACGCGGATATCATCCAGCAGAGAACCGAGGCCCTGAACCAGGTTGCCCACAGGCTTTCCCAAAGCATGTACCAGCAGTCCGGGCCCTCTGACAATCCTTATCATGGAGACGCAGGCCATGCCGGCAGTGCATCCGGGGCTGCAAACAAAAATGATGATGATATCGTGGATGCGGAATTCAAAGAGGTTGCGTAGTCCTGAGTAACAGGTAACATCTATTGAAGAAAGGCGGCTTCCGGGATAAGGAATAAATACCCGGAAGCCGATTATTCAGAATGATGCCGGATCTTCATACCATCCTCTGCTCCTTTTTCTTTCAGTAGGTTGGGTAGAGCGGGGGAAAACCCTTTGATACCCCTCGAAAGCCATCAGTTGCGAACTCACCAATGTTAAGGGCTGTTGGCTTGTTTTCTTCGCAAACTCCCGACCGGCAATTGTCAAGAATAAATTTCAAGTAATTACGACAAAATATCGTTTGTTTTTCGTGTCAAGCTTTGATACATTTATTGTATCAATATGTTAACCGGTTGTTAATAACAAACCATGAAAATTAAAATGTTGGTGTATAATACATGACATAATTCAAAAGAAAGGTTGGTTATGCCTAAAAAAATTACAGATACAATCACCGGACAGCGAAAGCTTCCTACCCATCTGTTAGCTGTCTTATCAAAGGCTCTGGGAACATCGACGGATGAGCTGCTTGGCATAAACAAAACCGACATAAACAGCAAAAAAAAGATATGCGCCTCTGGCGTCGATTTGGTCAAATCGGAAAAATGGATGTAAAAGAAAAACGGCAGATATTGCAACTTTTAGACACCGTTATCGAAAAAGAGCAATTAAAAGAAAAAATCAATAACACTCGATGTTCAAGTTTTTTTGTCATTCCGGCGAAAGCCGGAATCCAGTGGTTTTGATAGTTCGTCTGGATAGCGCATAGCTTCACTGCGTGTCCGGGTCTCCGCTTCGCTCCGCCCGGAATGACGGGGTTTATTTCTATTCAGTGATAAAAAAACTGAACATAGAGTAACAGATAGTTTTTGGAGGATATCATGCAAACACTCATTGATGACGGCAAGCTCAAACAGCTTCTCAAGGAAGCCCTTATTGAAACGCTTGAAGAAAAAAGAAATATTTTTCAAGATTTGATTGTTGAGGCAATAGAAGAGATTGCCCTTGTCCGCGCGATTCAGGAAGGAGAGCGTTCCGGGACGGTTGCCAAAAAAGAAATTTACAACATTCTGGAAGGTCCAGTGTGAAAATTGAATTTAAAAAGAGCTTTGCCAAGGATTTAAAGAAAAAAGCTCATGAAAAAAAGCTTCTCGAACATATCCGGGAAATAATACAGGAAGTCGAGCATGCGGATAGCATTCATAAAATCACCAATCTTAAAAAATTGAAAGCAGACGGTAACTACTATCGGATTCGATCCGGAGATTACCGGATAGGGTTGATTATTGAAAATGATACTGTTTATTTTGTAAAAAAAAGAGGGATAACCATGGAACCGATTCGATATATTTCAGATGAGCATAATAATATAACCGGCGTCATTGTGCCTATTGATCTCTGGAGAGAAATCCAATCCGAGAAAGAGACCGCCCATCTTCTGAAAAGTCAAAACATGAAAAAACGGCTGCTGAAAGCAAAAAACCGCAAGGAGGGTATCCCCTTTGACGAAGCCTGTAAAAAGCTTGGAGTTTGATCCAAATGGTTTTGAAGATCTTGCCTGGTGAGTGGAACAAGACCAAAAAAAAGCGCTCCGGATTATCAAACTGATCAAAGAAGTCTATCGCAATCCATTCGAAGGAACGGGCAAACCGGAACCGTTAAAACACCTACTCGCCGGATGCTGGTCAAGGCGTATCGACCAGGAACACCGGCTCGTTTATCAAGTCGTAAAAGACAAAATTAGAATACTGGCCTGCCGATACCATTATTAAATGAGGTAGCCGCCGCTTGTCTATCGTAGCCGTTCCCGCCCGTCATGATCCATGCATTCATACATAAGGAATTTTATCCAACAGAATTTATATCGGTTATAAAGAGCCTCCGGCAGGGCAGCAAAAATGCCGTCCGATAAAATGGGCTTATGTCCTTCGCATGGATCACGCCAGACGGGGAACTCAAATAAGGAAAGCGGCGGATCTCATTTTATGCCCGCCCACCGCCCCGGATAAGGATTGAGTCAGTTTACAAAGAGCTGGTAATAGAAATGCATAAAATCATAGACGTCCCCATTATTTCCCCGATTTTCAATCAATAAACCACAGGAGAAATACGTTGTAAAATCTTCGTCTATAATAAGATTTTGAATTTAAACTAAAAAATAATTTTTAAACTTTTTACTTGACGGGAGAATTATAGGATGTCCCGGTTATTTCCCCAATGTTTTTTAAAAGTGTAGACGCGACCCTTCATTTTTCCTTTTCATTCTCAAATGATATCGTACCGAGATCAATAGGATTTTTCATGTATTTTGATCCACCCATAGAAAAGCAACACTTACGGTAAATCTTTTTAATACCTTCACAACGAACTATCACATAATAGTTTTGATATGATGGAGAGATTGTCAAAGCTTCATTGAAATCATTTCCAATTTCCATTTTTTGAATTAATCTATCACCCTTTTCTAAGTAAACTTCTAAATAGCAATCCTTGCCTTCAATTAATTTATTATGTGATATCTTCCCTTTTATACGAGCGGCACCATCACCAACACAAGAAATACAAAAAAATGAAATTAAAACAACGTAAAAATAACCATAAAAGTTTTTCATTTTAATCTTCGCCTTGTTCTAAAATAATTAAACAGCTTGTAACTAAAAATTTTACATCTTCATAGGACACTTTAAACAATCTTTAAAATTATCGAGGTGAAGCGCAGCCAGTCCGGCATCCGCACATGGTTGACCAGAATAAAAAATCCGCCCCCAGGCAACCATACCGCATGTTCCCTTACGCAAACCCTCCTGCATCTTGTTGCGGTCTTTCCTGCCCCCGCATGTCCGATCGCCGGTTTTCAGTACCATTTTCAACGCTCGTTCCTGTAAAATCATCCCATTGGTTCCCGGCCGGACATTCATTCCCAAGCCGGACTGCCGTCATAGTCTGATTGTTGATCCTGGTCGCGGGTGGCAACAACATCACAAAACCGTTTTTTCACAAAACCGGTTGCGCTATGGAGCATCATGGCCAAAACAAATACAACATGGAAGGAGGATAATCATGAAATGGCCCAGCCCATACCTGAAAATGCGCGTTTTAGGCGCGATTGATAATGCCCAAGGCAAAACGATTCAAGAACGGATTCAAAACACCGCCGGCCTTGTTTTTACGGATGAGGATGGAAATCCACGACGCTTTACCTGGCGTACAATTTCAACCTGGTTCTATCGATACAAAAATCACGGCGTCACCGGTGTGACCGTCAAAAGCAGATCGGATAAGGGCAAAACCAGAAAAACCAGTCCCGAGGAACTGCTGGAAGCCATCAATCAGGTGCGCCCGTTTTTTACCGGCAATCATACCAAGTTCGATATCTACCGCATGTGTATCGAAAAGGAGATCCTGAGAAAAGAGCAACTGGCGCCCACGACCTATTACCGGTTTATCCGTGAGTATGATCTCCTGAATGACGATACGGAACAGAACAGGAAGAGGCTGGCCTTTGCCATGGCCCATGCCAATGAATTGTGGCAGGCCGACACCATGTTCGGCCCGCATGTGAGAACCGGCAATCAGGCGGTTCAGACCAAACTCATTGCCTTTATCGACGATGCCTCAAGGGTGATCTGTCATGCGCAATTCTTTTTCAATGAAAACATCGACGCCCTCATTACCGCCCTGAAGGCTGCTTTTTATAAAAGAGGACTGCCCCAACAGCTTTATGTGGATTATGTGAAGCTTCACATAATCAACGTTATGTTGAGATCCTGATTATGT
>DYJC01000008.1 GCA_020723305.1 Desulfosudis oleivorans | reverse complement strand
TCAAAAATTGCTTATGCAGCATGATTATACTATTTAATTGCCGGGTTAATATTATACATAAAGCCGGCAAACATGGCCGCTTGTTTATTTTTCCGATCCTGTTTTTTACTTACGATCCCTTATCCACGAGTTTGAACGACGCAGTCTTAAAATTATTCATGGAGCGGTGTTCATTCTGAAACGATTCAAAAAGAGATCCCTTTTGCAACTGGAACTGTATGAATTAACTATTTTGCTAAAGGAAATAATGGGAACGTCTATGATTTACTTTTACTTCGGGTCTGATATTTGATGGATTATGCTACGAAAAGCAAGAATAGATGCGCCGGATGGATTAGACCTGCTTAAGAAGAAATGCATTAAATCATAGAATATCCCTATTTTTTTCACTGCGTGTCCGGTTTCGCCGGAATTACGGACAGCGCTACTATCGTCATGACTTGATCCGGCATCCAGCATCTACCCCACACTTTAATTGGACCCGACATCCCCCAGCACCTTGATCCTGAGTCTTCTGCCAAACTCCGGTATCCGCTCCTTGATGGTTTCGATCAGGCTGTAAAGCGTGGGCACTACTACCAGCGTCAACATGGTGGCAATCATCAAACCGCAGGCTACCAGGGTTGACATGGTCCGCCACCAGAGGGTCGATTCGCTTGTCCAGGCAATGGCCATTTCATGAAAGTCATACGAAACCCCGGCAATCATCGGTATGATTCCAAGAGCCGTGCAGACAGCGCCCATCATCACCGCCCGCAGACGGGTGGCACCGGCCGCCACAACAGCATCGTCGAGTTCCATGCCGCGACGCCTCAACTGATTGATGTAATCGATCAGAACAATAGCGTTGTTAACCACTACGCCTACAAGCGAGATCACGCCCACACCGCACATGATGATGCCGAAAGGCTCCTGGAGTATGTATAGCCCCAGAAAGGCACCACCGAGAGAAAGAACCACGGAGGTGAGGATGATCAGCGGCTGGGCCACGGAGTTGAACATTGCCACCAGGATCAGAAAAATAATCATGATGCAGATGGAAAAGGCCTTGCCGAGGAAATCTTCCGACTCCTTCTGAAATTCGTTCTCCCCAGTGAACTTGAGGGAGTATCCGGCCGGCAGGGGAAAACCGGACAGCAGCTTTTCAGCCTGTCCGCGCGCCACCGCGCCTGGTATCCGTTCTTCATCCACATAGGCCTTGACGGTCACCACACGGTCATGGTCAATACGCACAATATCCCCAACGCTGCCGCTGTAATCTACCTTTGCCAGAGTGGTCAGCGGTACCATGGGGCCTGCGGGAGTGGGGATCATCAGTTTGTGCAGCACATCCGTGACCTGCCTGTCCTTCTCGTTCAGCGTGACCACGATGTCAAAATCCTCATCGCCCTCGTAATAGGTGGAGACATCCAGACCATTATAGGCGGTTTTGAGCGCCGACCCGATAGCGTTGCTGGAAAGCTCGAACAGGGCTGCTTTTTGTCGATCGATTCGCACGCGCACCGACGGAAGACCGGCAACATAGTTGTCCTGCACATCTTCCACATGGGGTATCTTGACGATAACCGCGCGAACCTGTTCAGCCAGCTTGCCCAACTGGCGAAAATCGTCTCCTGAAAGCTCGATATTTATCGGCGCGCCGGTGGGCGGTCCCTCCTCCTGTTCTGCAACGGTGATCTGCGCTCCGGCAATATGATCGACCCGTTTCCGAATCTTCTCGACATCAGCGGTTGTCGGGGTCAGTCGTTTTTCATAATCCAGGAACTGAATGCCGATGTGATTGGGTTTGTTGGCGTCAAAGGAGAACCCGCCTCCTCCCTGAACCGAATTGGCGTAGATGTGTTCTACGTTGTTAAAATCGGTGGGACCGGAAAAGGTATCGCCTTTGACTTTGCGGTGTTCGCGCAAAGTATAGGCTCGATCGTAGTCCGCAAGCGGCGGAAAGGTATTGTCCGGCCATTGTCCACTGACCGCCATCTCCACCTGCCGGGCGATCTTGTCAACATAATCCAGATCCGAACCTTCAGGCGGATCGATATTCACGTATATTGATTTGGGGTCGATTTTGGGGAAGAATTCCACTGGTTTTTCCAACCCGACAGTCAGAATCCAGAGTTGTATCATAATGATCAGGCCTGCAAAGGAGATACCCAGTACCGTCAGCTTGTGACGTAAGGCAGCGCGCATCACGGATGCATATATGGTCAGCAGCGCTCCTCGGATGGCAATCGGTGGCTCGTCCTGGATCTCCGTTGGTGAAAATCCGGCATAGGCTGTTTCCGGTTTCCCCTTGACTTTCATGAAGAATGCGCACAAAGCCGGATTGATCACCATGGCCACGAAAAGACTTGAAATAAGTGTCACCAGCAGGGTGATCGGCAAATACTTCATAAATTCGCCCATGATGCCCGGCCAGAAAATCAACGGAAAGAATGCAGCCAGGGCCGTAGCTGTAGAATTGATCACCGCCCAGGCCACTTCGCCGGTGGCCCTCATGGCCGCTTCCACACGCGGGACCCCCTGTTCCATGAAACGATATGTGTTTTCAACGATTACGATGGCATTGTCCACCAGCATACCAAGCGACAGGGTCAGAGAGAAAAGTACAACCATATTCAGGGTAATGTCCAGCATCTGAAGCACCGAAAACGAAATCAGCATTGAAAAAGGAATTGCCATGCTGACGATCAGCGCGTTTCGGAAACCCATGACAAACATCAGAACCACAACCAGCAGAATCAATCCGGAAATGATATTGTTCTCCAGATCCGCCACCATCAGACGGATATCCTTGGCCTGATCCATGAGCTTGGTTATGGTGGTACCCTGAGGCCAGGTTGGTGATACGCGCCGGATAACCTCTTCAATCTGATCCACGATCTGGATGATGTTTTCACCCACCCGCTTTTTAACCGCAAGGTTAACCGAATCGATCCCGTCCAGACGTGAACGGCTAGTTTCATCCTTGAAGCTGTCCACTACCCGTGCAACGTCTTTAAGATAGACAGGATGCTGGTCGTGGGTTGCCACCACCAATCCCAAAATTTCGTCCGGGTCTTCGAATTCGCCTGGCACACGCAGCTGGTAGCGGCCCTGTCCCAAAGTTATGGCACCACCGGATGTGTTCTGATTTTCGCTGACAACTACCTGCTGCAAGTAAGTAATGGGGATATGATAATAGGCCAGTTTGTCCGGATCCACTTCGATACGGATCTCGCGCTCGCGGCCGCCGGTCACTTCGGCCTCCAGTACGCCGGGAATGGCCTCGATCTCATCTTTGAGATCATCGGCGATCTCTTTCAGGTAGCGCGGCCCGTAGTTGCCGGCCAGGGAAAAGGTGATGATGGGAAGCTCCGAGAAGTTGACCTCGAAAACCGAAGGTTCCTCCTCCAGGTCTGACGGAAGATCCGGCTGGGCTTCATCCACCTTGTCTTTAACCTTGGGCAGAACCTCGTCAATATCCGTGCCAGGAATGAATTCCACATCGATACGCGACAACCCCTCCGAACTGACCGACTGGATCTTTTTTACACGGTCCAGACCTTTAAGTTTCTTTTCGATCTTGATGGTGATGCCGGACTCGATATCTTCGGCAGAAACCCCCTTATAGCTGGTCTGCACAAAAACATGCGGAATCGTGATATCCGGCGAATTTTCACGCGGCAACGACTTATAGCTGTATACGCCGACGATTACGATCAGCACCATCAGCACCAGCACACTGACGCGGTTCTTTACGGCAGTATCGGAAACGATCATTGATTCAACTCCTCCGGATCGGACACGGTACGAACTACATTCACCGCTGCGCCGTCCTTCATATCGCGCTGACCGACGATAACAACCTTATCTCCGGCGCTGAGCCCATCCAGAATCTGCACCCGCCATCCCTCCTGGATTCCGGTTTGCACCCTGACCTGACGCACCTGACCGGCTTTGGCCAGGAAGACCGTCTGCTCTTTCTTTACCGTAATCAGGGAAAAAAGCGGCACGCTCAACGAATTTTCCACCTTCTGCTTGACGACATCTACCCGCGCAAACATATCCGGCAGCAACCGGTTATCCGGATTGTCGACAGCGATTTCGAGCGGGTAAGAACGGGCCAGGCCATCGGCACTTTTACCCAGATGGTGCAATCGTCCTTCAAATGTTTCGCCCCTGAGGGCATCGACGACGATTTGAAAATTTTCAATACGCCTCACCGCATCTACATCTGTTTCAGGGATGCCCACCTCGATCTTCACCCGATCCATCTGTAATATCTGCGCTACCGGGTCTCCCACGTTGAGAAATTGACCTGTTTCAATGGGCAGTTTGTCGACCACTCCATCCATATTAACCCGGATCGCACAACGATCCATCTCCAGGGCTGCATTGTCCATGGCTGCCTTGGAGGTTTCCATCAGTGCGGTGGCATCGTCCAGTTGGGTACGAGTAGCCAGTTGATCCTGAAACAGTTGTGAAATTCGGTCGTGGGACGACCTTGCGGCTTCGTAAGATGCGACGGCCGAAGCATGGGCATTACGGTAGTCCCGGTCGTCGATCATAGCCAGCACTGTGCCTTTGGAAACAAAGCTGCCCTCTTGCACTTTTTTCTCGATAATTTTTCCGCGCACCTCTGCGGACATGTTTAATGCCACCCATGGGCGAACCACGCCGGGAAGATTGATGCGATCCTGAATCGTACAGGGTTTCAACTCCAGAACCACGACATTGGCCGGCGGCTGGGCTTTGGCCTGAGCTGAGGCTTTCTGGGCTTCGATGGTTCTGCCTTCGCTCCGAATCCAGGTTTGCAGAATCACAATGACCGCGATGAGCAGCAGTAAAACAAGCAACGGCGGGTTAGTCAGTAGCCGGTACACTAAGTTCTTCGGCCTCTTGCCGGGTTGATATTCGATTGAATCTTTTTCCATAGCTGTGTCCTATGTTGATCTGTAAAGGTTTGTTGAAAATGGCTCATTTGATATCATTTTATCCCTTCCGGAAAAATTCCCTGACTTCGATCAAGAGCCAACGATGCAAGAGAAAGATCATAACTGACCTCCGAATGCTGAAGTTCAGCCGTAACCAGTACTGTGTTGGCATCCATTATATCCACGCTGTTGGCAAGCCCATGTTCGAAAAGACGGACTACCGCGCTGTAATTCTCACGGGCATAGTGCAGGCGGCTTTCAGACGATTGCAGAAGGCTTTCCTGCGTATTCCAGTCACGCCATGCCTGCTCCACCTCCAGAGCGATTCGCTGCTGGGTCTCCTCTCTCGTCAGCTCCGCCTGCTTGCAGCGTGCCCGCGCCTGGGCGATCTGCGCCGATCGCATTCCACCGTCATACAGGTCAAAAGTCATAGTAGCCGCCACATAGGCAGACTTCCTGAGCAAGGGGTCCGGATGCTGATCCAGGCGCATCCAGGCGCCTTCCACACCCAGACGCGGCCAGTAAGCCCCCTTCTCGTAATCGATCTGCCGGGAGGCCATCTCCTCCTCCAGCACCAAGCTTCTGATCTCTGCCCTCTGAGCCAGGGCTTTTTCCTGAAGCAATGCCGGATCAGATGGGATAACCCGATGTTCGGCAGTCTCTTGAGATAACAACACAAAGGTGTTCTCCACACCCGTAAGCCGGGCCAGATTGGCCCGAGTCAGCATCAGGGCATTTTGCACCTGAATTAAATCAGACTCACCCTTGGCGAGTTCCGCCTGAGTCCGGAAAAGTTCCGTCTTGGGCACTTCAGCCAGTTGAAGCCGCCGCTGAACCGCCTCCTGATGGGTTTTTAAACGCTGCACGTTGGCTTTGGCGATCTCCACCGACTGACCGACCCTGGCCACGTCGTAAAAACTCCTGGCCACAGTGAAAAGATATTCCTGGGTAACGGTCTCAAGATCCGCCTCGTTTTTGGCGATTCCCTTCTCGGCAATCCGCAAAGCGGTCAACTCCCGGCCATTGAGTGTAACACTCTGTTCTGCCTTGATACCATAAGAGTTCTCCCATTGAGGTTGTATTACCGAGTCATAAGCCACCTCCTCCTTATTGTAGCGGCGATAGCTGCCGAAAATCGACAGTCGCGGCTGTAAAAGTGAAAGGGCTCTTTCCCGATCATACCGGGAAATCTCCAGGGCCTGAGCGGCAATACCGATCTGCTCCCCCTTTTTCAGGGCTGACCGGTAGAACTCCGACAACGAGTAAGCTGGTGATTCCGGAGATGGCCCCTCTGCCTGGACCGCAACCCCGGAAAGCAATAGCAGAAATAAACAAGTGATAAAGAGATGTGTTGTTTTCATTTTTTATACAAATCGTTCCATTGATGATGATGGCTGCAAGCCTTCCAGGGCCTGACGAAACAGGGTTTCGAGCGTGATTTCCGCCTCTTCCGTCGGTATTCTGCCGGTAAACCAGGCAGAAACCATGAGCAGATAGAGACCGTAAAAATGTCCGGTGATATGTAGAAGATCCAGGTCTTTCCGCAGTTCACCGCGTTCCTGTGCCTTTGCCAGAAGGGGGAAGAGCAGACTGAAATAGATGTTTTCATTTTCTAGATGCTGATTGAGATCCGCCTCCCGGGGAAAAGCGGTCTGCTGCATGAACAAGCGCCCAAACTCCCGGTTTTCGGTTATAAGGTGGAACTCGCTCATATAGATCTCTACCATCCGCTTCAGGATGGGGATCTCGCAGTCAGCGTTGTCGGTCAGCTCCTGGTGAAGATTGGCCAGCTCATCCTCGCAGAAGGCATAGAGAATGTCCGTTTTTGTCTGGAAATAACTGTATATTGTTCCTTTGCCGATTCCCGCTTCCTTTGCCAGTTCCTCAATGCTGGTGCTCTCAAAACCTTTCTCGCTGAAAAGTTTGATCGCAGCCTGCATAATGGCCTGCCGGGTCTGCTGTTTTTTGGCTTCTCTGATTCCTGCCATACGCTCCTCTGTAGCTAAAAGTTGACTGCGGTCGGGAATATAACGACTCGATCGGATATGTCAAGAAAAAAGTCGACCGCGGTCAATTTTTATTGATAATGGATATTAGAAACATTTGAATTTATAATTATTACAGGAACTACGAGAATTAATTTTTCCAATGCGGTCTTGCACATGCGGTAAACATGATTATAAATTGAATACCTTTGAGCCAATTTCAAAAGTCTCTTGTTGTAGTTCCGGCGAAAACTAAAATCCAGTATTTTCAGCTCTTTTCTGACCACTGACTTTCGCCGGTGTGACGCTTTATAATAGTTTTGAAATTGGCTCCTTTCTGACTCAGACCTGAAATCCGAAATCACCTGTTCCGTCCAAAAGCAATCCCCAGCTTCTTCATTCTGGCTCTTAATGTATTGTAATGTATGCCCAGCAGATCTGCGGCGCCTCCCTCTCCTTCTATCCGCCCGCCGGTCTTTTCAAGGGTATTCCGTATGTGTTGTATCATGATTTCATTCAGGGTCGGTATCTTGCTGATCTCCTTTGAACCTTGATTTAAAAAAAGCAGCCGTTGGAATCCCCCCAGATCCGGAAACCGGAGAAGCCGTCCCTGTCCCAAAATCAAAGCCCTTTCGATCACATTTTCAAGTTCTCTTACATTTCCAGGCCAGTCATACTGCAACAGATAATCCATTTCCCCATCTGCCGGCGATGGAATCACCGGCAGATTCATCTCAATGGATTTCTTATGGATAAAGTGATTTGTGAGTGACGGTATATCAAACTTTCTGGCCCGCAACGAGGGAACCGTGATCAGAGAAGCATTCATTCTGCTCCACAGTTCTTTCAGAAAAACACCTTTCCGAACCATTGCACCCAGATCTTGCTGAGAAGCGGCTATCAACCGTACATCCGGGAAAATTGTTCTGCTGCCGCCAACCCGTTTGAATCCCTTATCTAAGAGTACATTCAAAATCCCGGTCTGAACTTCCAGAGGAAGCGCCCCAATCTCGTCCAGAAAAAGCATCCCGCCTTGGGCTCTTTCAAAACAGCCTCTCTTGTCATGGGTCGCTCCTGTAAAAGCGCCCTTGTCATGACCGAACAGTTCGCTGATCAGTAAACTGCCGGGAATCGATCTACAGTGAACCTTTAAAAACAGCCCTTCTTTCCGGCTGGATCGTTCATGAATCTCATTGGCGATGATCCCTTTGCCGACACCGGTTTCACCTATAAGCAGGATGGGATTGTTCGTTGAAGCTGCCTGTCTGACCTTATTCATCACATCTTTTAAGCCGGAATTGACCCCGATAACATGATTGCCTGAAATCTTTTTTACATCCTGTTGCAGATACTTCAAGTCTTCCCGAGCCTGCCGGATGAGAAGAAGTGCCTCCTCATAGCGAAGCCGGCCTTGTAAAAAACAGGTGAAAACAGGAGAAAGAAGGTGCATCAGCTTTGCATGTTCATCCAAGTATTGATCCTTTCCCCTGGCCATCAGGCCCAGAAAACCTAGATTATCATCATTGATGTGAAGCCGGATGTTCAGAACGGAAAATGGTTCCGAAATCCCCATGATCTCAGCGCCCATCCGATAAGGATAGGATTCCTTTCCATCTCCCCGGAAACACACATCGTCCGTCATCCGGTCTTTCACCGTTTCCATTACTTCCCTGGAGAGAGGAATCACCCAAGAATCACCGATGGGGACAGTTCCATTATCGTTTACACATGCAACAATCCGAGCAGCAGAAAGTTCTGGGTCCATCACACTGACATGTATCATATTGACCGGCATGATCGTCCGAAGATATTTTTTACATTCCTTAAGGGCATCTGCAAGATCCGGGTTCTTGCAAAGCCCGATCGTTACTTCGCGGAAAATTTGGTTTACATCATTTATCATTTCAATCATGACCTCCATCCTGTTATGATGACTCACGCCTACCATATTTTGTGGGGAAAATCAAACAAACATCCCACGACCATCATATTTGATGGAATTTTATGCATATATATTTTTTATCTAATTGTTTTTAGAATAATTTCTGGTTAGGTTTTGACTGACTCTCAGGTTTTAATACAGAACAACAAATTCATCTGGATAGGGATTTATTCTTCTCCAAAACCACAAATAGAGATGACCCAAACGGTTTCCATTTTAATAATTTATTTTCAATATTAACAATCCGATATAGTAGTAAATTAAGGGATTTATTTGGCATTGAAACATCAGACACATAATGTTCAGGTTTGATTAGGTTTATTAGCAATTTTTGATAGATTCTGATAAAAGCAATCGGAATTGCAAGAGAAAATGGCCAAAATACTTCTCTGATAATCTCCAACGTATCAACAGAAGTCATATTGGAAACCATCTTTCGGGTAAATCTTTTAACAATACCAACAGCCTTATCATGGGTTCCACTGAAAATATTCAAAGCAGGGACATTAAGGATTATAAGCCCGCCGGGTTTTAACAATTTTTCAAAATTTGAAATTATGGTTTTATGTTCGGATTCATCAAAATAACACACCACATCGTTACATATGATTACATCACAACTATTTGTCTTATTATTTTTCAAAATATCTAGTAAGTGATATTGATCAATATCCAATCCCCTTTGCCTGCATATCTCAATAGCATCACTTGAAAGATCAAACCCTTTAACATTTTTATAACCTTTTTCCCGAATTTTCTCAATTAACCCTCCTGTTCCACAACCAGCATCCAATATCATTATATCTTTGTTTTTGTATTTTCCTTCTATTGTATTGATTACCTGTTCATGTAATGCTTTATACCACCAAAAATCTCTCTCTGCGTTAGCCATATAGAAATATTCATCTTTATTATTCAACATATTATTTATCGCCTGCTTCAATATTCTTTTTGATAATCCATTGCGGCGTACCGTTTTGATCCAAATAAGATTTGCCAATATATTCAGACATTAACCCCATAAATATAAGCTGTGTACCTGAAAAGAATAGTAAAGCCAGCATGGTGGATGCCCAACCAAGAGCAACATCAGGATGCATGATTTTTTCAACGACAACACAAATCGCAGCAAAAAAACTAATAAAAACAAAAAACATACCTATAAAGGCAAATATCCTGAGGGGTTTTACGGAAAAATTAATAAACATATTCAGCCACAATTTAATTAACTTGGAGATGGTGTAATTGGATTTCCCTTCTTTTCTTGAAGAATGTTCAACCAAAACTGTTTCATAATGATTCGTGATTCTAAATATCAATCCATCTATATACGGAAAAGGACCTTTATATTTGATTATCTCACTTATAACTTCTTTGTTAATAACTTTAAAGCTGGATAGATATAAATTCTTAGGCTTATCTATCAATAAAGTAGCAATCATATCATTAAATCCACTACCCATATTTCTCCACAATTGATGTTTCTTTTTATCATACTTGGAATATACTACATCAAAACCTTCTTGAGCTTTATTTAGCAGTTTAATTATCTCTCTTGGAGGATTTTGAAAGTCATCATCTATGATGGCAGCATAATCACCGGTCACAAAATTCAAGGCGCACATAACAGCATTATGCTCTCCAAAATTTTTTCTTAGAGAAATGAATTTTATGTTTTTCTTGGTCTTTGCTATATTCTCGCAAACTTCTTCGCTATTATCACTACTTCCATCATTCACTAATATTATTTCGAGTTCATAACATTTCAATTCTTCAATGACCTCTTTAACCAAATTCTCTATGGTCAATGATCCATTATAAACCGGTATACATATTGATACTTTCATATAAGTTCCTATTTAAATTTGTTGATTACTTCGCAAACTTTATAAATTTCATTAACATTATGTGCATATGAAATAGGCAGACTCAGTATTGTGTCATGGATCTTCTCTGAAATTGGATAGTCACGATATTTCTTTAATCGTTTTTTATATGCGGCTTGCTTATGCGGCGGTACAGGATAATGAATTTCGGTTTTTATTCCGTTGTTTAACAAATATTCCTTCAATTTATCTCGTCTCTCACACCTTACAGGATATATATGAAATACATCTTTGCAGTTTGTTATCCTGACCGGTTTTATTATTCTTTCATTACTAATTCCCTTATCATATATAGCAGCTATTTTTCTCTTATGATTATTGATCTTATCCAAGGACTTTAGTTTTACTCTAAGGAAACAAGCTTGCAGCTCATCCAACCGCGAATTCATTCCTATTACCTTATTAAAGTATTTTTTTTCAGAACCATAATTCCTTACCATCTTTAGGTAGTCATATTGTTTTCTATTATGTAAAGTGATACAACCGCCATCACCGAGACATCCAAGATTCTTGGTAGGGTAAAAGCTAAAAGCCCCGAAATTACCAAATGTGCCGATCTTTTGACCTTTGTACTCGGCACCATGAGCTTGCGCACAATCTTCTATCACTGCCAATTTATGCTTCTGAGCAATTTTCTTTATTTTATCCATATCACATGGTTTTCCATATAAATGCACAACCATTATCGCTTTGGTTTTTTTATTAATGGATTCTTCAATCAAGTTTGGATCTATGTTGTATGTATGTATATCGGGCTCTACCAATATAGGTTCAAAGCCATTTTGAATAATTGATATTATGGTAGCGATATAAGTATTAGCAGGAACAATGATTTGAGAATCTGAGGAAAGACGAAGCGACTTAATGGACATTATCAAGGCATCTAAACCGGAAGCAACGCCTACACAATAAAGAATATTATTATAATTCGCGAATTCTTCTTCAAACCTGGCAACATTTTCTCCTAGTATGTACCAACCTTTATTTAGAAACTTTTGAAATTCAGAAGCAAATTCATTCTCGAAACTTTTGTTAACAAGGTTTAAATTCTCATAATCCAGCATATCAATAGGGCTCATAGATATAATCGTCAGGATCAAATTCTGTAGAAGCAAATACCTGCAAAATACAATCTTTAGAGAAATTATTCATATAGTGCCAATCTTGTGGCTCTAATAGCAGGGCTTTGGATGGCTTATCTAAAACAAATCTTTCCCATTCATCCATTTTTGATGATTTATTATGGATCTCACAAGAGCCCTGTATAGACACCAAGAACTGTCTTGTTGTCTTATGTCTATGTTTTCCTCGAATAGATTCATCTACTCCATATATATAAAATATTCTTTTTATCGGATAAGGTATCTCCTTTTCGATAACCGTTAGGCTTCCTCTATGATCTGTATAAGTCTTGAGGCAGATTTCTTTTGCCATGATTTTTACAAAGCGAATATAAATATTGTGAAAAATCTGAAAAAGTAGAAAACAGTTTGTGCCTTTCTATAATTGGATTGGGCAAAAAACCTGTGAGCCAATTTCAAAACAATTAAAAAGCGTCACACCGGCGAAAGTCAATGCCCAAAAAAGAGCCGAAAATACTGGATAGCACTACGCTTCACTTCGTGTCTAGTTTTCGCCGGAACTACAACAACAGACTTTTGAAATTGGCTCCTATTAATTATAAGAAATAGCGCCATGAAAATCGAAATTACAGTATCAGAGGCAACAGAACTCATCAAGGGATTTTGAACCCATGGATCGCCTTTTTCGCTTCTTCCCGGCTTTCATATATATGGGGGGATAAATTTCTTTTTTGTAAGGCATCCCCTATTTTCATCCGCAGGAAAGTACTGGTCGTATACCGTGTTACTGCATGGTAATATTGATCCACCAGTTGTTTCACCATGTCGGTATATTCTTCCACCAGGTCCGGCAGGATGGTAAAATGATCATAATTCACAATCGTATAGACCTTCCGTCCGACCGGTTTCAGGATGCTTCCCACCATGTCGGCAATATTCCGGATATCCTTACGGGATTTGACGGAATAACCCTCGAAATTGACAAAAAACAGATTCTCTTTCGGATCATACAATAGCCGATCCTCAAGGGATATGGAGAGCATATCCTCCCGAAGCCCCATTACTCCATCCTGAAAAATCCGTCTGTCCATTTGAAGCAGCGGATCAGCTATCAGGGGCTGAAACGCCAGATGAACCAGAACATCTTTTTCCAGATCAATGCCCGGCGCAATCTCCAAAAGTTTCATTCCTTCTTGGGTCAGTGAAAAAACACACCGCTCCGTGATGTACAATACCGGCTGATTTTTCTGAATCGCATATCGGCCGCTGAAGGTGACATGCTCCACCTGATCCACAAATTTCTTTTCCCTGCCCTCCTGAAGGATGGAAAGATGACCGTTCTCCACCTTGATCCGAAGTCCTCCTGCTGTAAATGTTCCGACAAAAACTACTTTTTTTGCATTCTGGCTGATATTGATAAACCCCCCGGCACCAGCCAGTTTGGGTCCGAATTTGCTGACATTGAGATTTCCGGTTCGATCTGCCTGTGCAAGCCCCAGGAAAGCCAGATCCAGCCCCCCGCCATCATAAAAATCAAACTGGGAAGGCTGATCGATAACCGCATCTGTATTGACGGCCGCGCCAAAATTTAACCCGCCTGCCGGCAGACCGCCGATCACGCCCGGTTCTGCGGTCAGGGTAATGAGTTCCAGAATCTTCTCCTCATTTGCGATGCTGGATATGCCTTCCGGCATTCCAATTCCCAGGTTGACGATACTGTTTGGAACCAGCTCAAATGCCGCCCGCCGGGCGATAATCTTCCGCGCACTCATCTCCATGATAGGAATGGATTGCATCGGAACCTTGATTTCGCAACTGAAGGCAGGATTATACTCCTCTGCAAAGGTCTGATGATGATTCTTGGGCTGGGACACGACAACGCAATCCACCAGGATCCCCGGAATTTTCACCTGCCTTGCGTTTAATGTACCCCGTTCGGCAATCCGCTCCACCTGGACAATGACAAAACCGCCTGAGTTCCTGGCAGCAGTTGCAATGGCCAGCGACTCCAGTGTCAGCGCCTCTTTTTCCATGGTGATATTGCCATCCGGGTCAGCCGTGGTGCCTCGCAGAATGGCAACATGGATCGGCAGGGTTTTATAGGAAAGATACTCTATCCCATCAAATTTCACCAATTCAACCAGATCTTCGGTTGTCTTTGAATTGATCTTCCCGCCGTCCAGCCTTGGGTCCACAAACGTGCCAAGTCCGACCGTTGTGATGGTTCTGGGTTTATGGGCAGCGATGTCCCGGTACATGTGGGAAATGACACCCTGGGGTAAGTTATAGGCCTCGATCCGGTTTTCAATGGCCAGCTTCTGAAGTTTCGGCACCAATCCCCAATGACCGCCGATCACCCGCCGGACAAGCCCTTCATGTCCCAGATGGTTCAGACCGCGCTCTCTGCCATCTCCCTGGCCTGCGGCATAAAGCAGTGTCAAATTTCTCGGTTTGTCGTGTTGCAGGAAAAATGATTCCAGCGCAATGGCAATCTCTTCGGCAAATCCGATCCCCACAAATCCTCCGGTTGCGATGGTATCTCCGTCCCGGATCACCTGAACCGCCTCCTGGGCCGTAACGATCTTTCCCTTCCGGACCTTTGCCGGCGGAAAATCGGAAAGCATGGGGTGACCGCTATCCTGAAAGGTTGATCCTTTTTGAATTGCCATGGCTTGCCTCCTAAAACTACTCCCCTTCAAACTCGGTCAGCACAAATACTTTATGGTTCCCGATTTTCTCGCGGCCTTTTAAATCCGGCAATTCAATCACAAATGCCAGTTCCACAATATCTCCTCCCAGTTTCTCGACCAGCTCAATGGCGGCCGAGATCGTGCCGCCGGTTGCAATCAGATCATCCATAATCACAACCTTTTCACCCGGTGATATCGCGTCTTCATGCATCTCAACAACGCTTTTCCCATACTCCAGGGTATATGCCGCCTCAATGGTCTTGTATGGAAGCTTCCCCTTTTTTCTCACCGGGACAAAGCCAATTCCCATTTTATACGCCAGTACAGCTCCAAAGATAAATCCCCGCGCATCGATTCCCACGATCTTATCGATCGGCATATCCTTGTACCGGTCATAAAAAGCATCACATGCCTCCCTCAGTCCCTTTGGGTCCTGAATAAGGGTTGTTATATCCCGGAACATCACACCTTTTATGGGCCAGTTTGGAACGGTTCTGATCTTTTCTTTTAGATTCATTTTGCTTCTCCTATTTTTGGAATCACACTTGTCAGCAGATTTTTGACGCTGTCCGCGTTCTTATGAAAAACCGCAAGGATTTCATCCCAGGATACGGGCGCTTCATCCTCTTTCCAGCAGTCATAGTCTGTAGACATGGCAACGGCTGCATATGGAATGCCGGCTTCATTGGCCAGTGCCGCCTCCGGTGCCACGGACATATTGACCACATCCGCTCCCCAGACACGGAACATTCTGGATTCTGCACGTGTTGAAAATCTAGGGCCTTCGATGGTAACCACGGTTCCGCCATTGTGCGCCCGCAATCCCAGTTCTCCGGCTGTTTCATATAAAAGATTTCGCAGATTCCTGTCAAATGGATCTGCCATACCGGTATGCTTGGCGCCGTACTCAAAGGACTCAAAAAAGGTGGTTTTCCGATGTTTGGTAAAATCGATGAACTGGTCCAGAATCACAAAATCACCGCGGCCGATCTCCTCTCTCAGGCTGCCGCACGCGGTGGTGGCCAATATGTGCGTCACGCCCTGATTCTTCAGTGCCTGGATATTGGCCCGGTAATTCACCTGGGTCGGGCTGAGCTGATGTTTTTTCCCATGCCTGGCCAGCATGACAACAGATGTTCCCTTGATTTTCCCCACAAAAAGCGGGGAAGACGGCTTCCCAAAAGGAGTACTCACCTCCAACTGCTTCTGCTGCTCCAGAATATTTGGATCATCCAGTCCTGATCCGCCGATGATACCGATTTTGATCATGCATTTCTCCTTGTTATAATCAGTTTGTTTTATAGTGAATTCTCCACAAGATTTGTGGAGAATCTTTGATTATTCTTAAAACAAAGATTCTCCCCTTACTTGAATTAAATCACAGACCATATTAAACAGACAGCACCCATAAATGCAACAGCATAATGGCATTTATTCAATTAGTTAAAAATAGAAAAAATAGCACTAAACTTCACTGTATGTTATGTCCGGCTTTTTCCAATTTCATGGTTGATGAGTACTGAGGATATGTATTCCGTATCTTTAAAAAAATGCAGCTTGACACTGCTATCGTTCAGCGTTACTATTGAACTATGATCATATCCTTTAAAGACAAAGAAGCGGAAAAAATATTTACCGGAAGATTTTCGACCAGGCTGCCAAGGAATATACAACGTACAGCGCTTCGCAAGCTGACACAGATCCATGCAGCCGCTTCACTGGACTTTTTACGCATACCTCCTGGTAACCGGTTAGAAAAATTGAGCGGCAAAAGAGATAATCAGTGGAGCATCCGCATCAATGATCAGTGGAGGATCTGTTTTGAATGGCAAGAGAGCAATGCATATATGGTTGAAATTGTTGATTACCATTAGAGGAGTCGAAATATGAAAAGACAAATGCCGCCGGTTCATCCGGGAGAAATTCTTCTGGAAGACTTCCTGAACCCAATGGGTGTAACCCAATACCGACTGGCCAAGTCCATTGGCGTTTCCCAACGCCGGATCGGCGAAATTGTGGCTGGAAAGCGTTCCATAACTGCGGATACAGCCCTGCGACTGGCCAAATTTTTTGGTACAGACGCCCAGAGTTGGATGAACCTTCAAAGTCATTATGATCTGACGGTCACACAGGAAAAACTGTCTTCCATCCTGAATCAGAATGTGATGGCACTGGCGGATATACAAAACTCCTAGAGCCGATAAAACCAGCCGTTTTTCTCTATGATCCGGTTCTCGCTTAACAGCTTTTCCAGATGTTTTCCCATAAGAGCACGCTCACCGAATTCAAAAAAGGCTTTGGGCTCTCTTTTCTTTCTGTAGATCAAGCAGGCATCGACAATATCTGTCATGCTTCTTGGCTCTTCCAGAAATTGGAACAACCGATCTTCCCGTGTCTGGATCACTCCAAGATATTGATCCCAAAGCCCGCCGGGTTGATTTTCAAAAACGCCTTCTTCATGGCTGCACAGCCATACTTTTGCCGGTATCTGCGAGAGCCGCCGAACTGAATCTACGGTATTATTTATGCTGGAGTGAACATCGCCATACCATGGCCCGAAGGGAGTCAGGTCATAATCACCCAGAAACAGAATATCCCTCTCCCCCTTAAAAAGAAAAGCAAGATGCCCTGGAGTGTGACCGGGCGTTGCGATGATTTTCATTTCCACTTCGCCCAGAGAAAGGCTTTCACCATCCTGAAGTATCCGGGAAGGAATCCGGGGTTTGAAATGAAACAGGTCAAGGAACGCCGGTTCCCAGTAGCCCCTGTGTTTATGATCCAGGCCATAGGCGTCCACCAGATTTTCGAGACTGGAAAGCGGCGGAGAATCTTCTGCTGAAACAGCTAGCGGAACATCGTCGAACAGATCCAGATGCATGAAGTGATCTTCGTGCCAGTGACTGAGCCAGACTTCCTGAACGCCGCTCTCTTCCCGCAGCCGGATCAATCTTTCCCGATTGGAAGCCGGATCGATCAGGATTCCGGGGCCTTTGATATAGATGCTGTTGCAATAGGGGTATTTACCTTTATTTTCACCGGGTATGAACCATACCGGTCCGAAATGTTTCTCCTCCATCCCATCTCCTCCTGGATAAAATATCCATGATTTCAAATGTCTTTTCAATTCGTAAGGCTCTTGATGAAGATTCTTCCACAAAACAGTGTAAATCAAAACAGGTACCAGCTTCACGGTTTATGGCATGAATCCGGCTTATTGTGCAAGAATCGATTTTTTCCGGAAAATTGACGTATCCCCATTTTGCCTCTTGCAATACCAGACCATTATGCTAAATTTAACGTAACGATTGAAGACAGGTTTACAATGAAAAATTTTCACACACTTTTGCAGGAATCTTCCATTGCCCATGGGCATCTTTGCCCAGGACAGGTGGTGGGTATCCGTATGGCCATGCTGGGATGCCGTCTGATCGGGCTTACTGATCCGACCCGGCTGGATCAGATCAAAAAACTTCTGGTGTATGTCGAGATGGATCGATGTACAGCCGATGCAGTGGCCCACGTCACCGGTGTAAAACTGGGACGCCGGAGCCTGAAATTCATGGATTATGGAATTATGGCCGCCACATTTATCAACCTCATTTCCCGGAAATCCTATCGGGTGATATCCACCGAAGAATCCCGTGAACTGGTGCCTGAATATGCTCCGGAAATTCAGGGAAAATCCAATCAGCAACTGACAGCCTATCAGCGAATGCCCGACAGCGTTCTTTTCCGGGTCCAGGAAGTCCAGGTCAAACTGAATGAATTCGACCTTCCCGGCCCGACACAGTGGAAAGCGATCTGCAGTCGCTGCGGTCAAGTAATCCGGGATGGAAGAGAGGTTATCCGGGATAAAAAAATCGTATGCAAACCCTGTACGGAGCAATCCTATTTTTCAGATTCGCGGGAGATCACCTGGCCGGACATGAACTGGTCGCCTGTGAATCCAGGAGCAGACCGGATACTGAAAAAAGCAATCCTGAAATAAGCTGAATAAAAGGAAAAACCTGTGATTAAAAAAATAAGTTTACATGACGCGGTTGGAACAAAACTGGCCCATGATATTACGGAAATCCGTCCAGGTGAATTCAAGGGGCCGGCATTTCAAAAAGGCCATACGGTCTGCGATGAGGATATCTGTCATCTGCAGAAGCTCGGCAAAAACAATCTTTACCTGATCGAGCTGGATAAAGATGAAATTCATGAAAACCAGGCTGCATCCATACTTGCCAGGGGTCTGGCCGGCGAAGGCATTGCCTGGAAGGATGAACCCAGGGAAGGAAAAATCGGATTGCATGCAGCAATCGATGGAATCCTTGTTGTGGATAAAGCTGCATTGGCCGCCTTTAACCTGGTGGATGAGGTGATGTGCGCAACCCGAAGCAGTTATTCTCTTGTCAAAAAAGAAGACCTGGTAGCTGCAACACGGGCGATCCCCCTGGTGATGAAACGGGCGCCCATTGAACGGGCTGCGGCCATTGCATCCCAGAACAAAGGTGTGGTTTCGGTTCTTCCTTTGAAAACCGCCCTTGCTGGAATCATTATCACCGGTAATGAGGTTTTTCACGGTCTGATCCAAGACCGGTTTGCACCTGTATTAACCCGGAAAATCGAGGATCTGGGCTCTCATGTTCATGCGGTCACTTTTGTTCCGGATGAACCCATCCGGATTCAGCAGGCAGTTGAACGGAACCTGGCCGAGGGCTGTAATCTGATCCTGGTCAGCGGCGGAATGAGTGTTGATCCGGATGATGTCACGCGAAAAGCCATATATCAGAGCGGAGCGGATGAGATACACTATGGAGCGGCCGTGCTGCCGGGCGCCATGTTCATGGTGGCTTACCGTAACAACATCCCGATTATTGGAATACCGGCCTGCGGTCTGCATCACCGGATTACGGTTCTGGATCTGGTTCTTCCTCGAATCCTATCCGGAGAACATATCGGCAAAAAAGAGCTGGCGTTTCTCGGTCACGGCGGATTGTGCCTGGATTGCAAGCCGTGTGTTTATCCGCACTGCCCGTTTGGTAAGGGGTAATGGGAACAGAACAACACTCTTTACAGATTGAAATCCGTGCCAAAGCCAATGGTCATGTAGAACTCGTTGTCCCGATTGCGATCCTGGATGTTCACTCCTGCCTGCGAATAGATTCGCGGTTTGTTCATTCCCCATAAAGTATCCATCGGCAACCAGTACAACTGCCCCCCAGCACGTTGCCGCGTGATATCTGTATTGCGGGCGAAAGTAATCTCATAATACGGACCAAGATAAAGAGCTGCCTTGCCGGCTCCTTTCCATGAAGGAGCCATGAATTGTGTTCGGTTGGCAATCACAAAATCACCGTCTTTTACAAGCGTGTCATATTCCAGTTCCAGAAAGCAGGGGCCATCTCCATCAAAGCGGAAATAGGCCAGATCTGTCTGGTTTATGATCAGCATGGAACCAGCCTTGGCATATAAAGTAGGTTGGAAGAGCAGACGATGTCCTGTGGCCTTCTCCTCTGTACCTTCACGATCTTCCAGCTCCTGTTTTCCAAATTCGGCATCTTCATCCGGGAAGGATAGCAGACCTGTGTTGGACCCGAAAAAACCGTAGATGTCATATTCCAACCGCAGATTAGCAAAGATCGCAGGCTGCCATTCCCCATGTATTGATCCCTTTACATACGCAGGGGAAACGCCCAGACCCAGACCTGCCTGAACATATTTTGTCTGCATTCCATCCTCTGCCGTCTCCTGCACCCATCTCCTGTAACCACCGGTCATCAGCATCAATCCGTCCGGGTTCGCCTGCATGGCCAGATCGGCTGTCAGAGTGGTTTGAATTTGGGTTGGGGGTACAGAATGTTTTTCATCTGTTTCAGATGCACAGGCAGGCCATAGGCAGGTTGTCTCCATATATACAAACAGACACATGCACACGATAGAAAACACTTTCAATCTTTTTGTTGTTAATCCCGGATTATTCAATGTGGTTCTCCTTATAGGTTCATAGAGCCTTTACAGACCGACTTTACTGAAATCTGCCTGTGCTCAGTTGATTGTTTTAGATGGAGATTCAAATCAGCTTGTCTTTCAGATCCTTCCATTGAACAATCTCCACCTGGTTTCTTGCGTACGTTTGATCCCCCCCATAGATGACATAGGATTTGAGCGACTTATCATGCAGTTTTGAAAAATAGAAAAGTCCTTTAAAAAAATCCTCTGCTACCGTCTGACCGGACTTGATTTCGATGGCTCTTACCTCCTCTCCATACTCGCAGATCAGGTCCACTTCATTTCCAACATTGTCTCTGAAAAAATAGAGATGATCGGTCTTGCCGGAATTGAACCGATTTTTCAATATCTCAGTCAAGACAAAAGTTTCAAATAACGCCCCTTTCAACGGATGACTGGCAAGCTGGTCTTTATTGACGATATTCAGGAGGAAACAGGCCAGTCCGGTATCCAGAAAATATAACTTGGGTGATTTGATCAGCCGTTTATTGTAATTTCGATAATACGGCTGTAACAATTTTATCAGATAACTTGCCTCTAGCACGGAAAGCCAGCTTTTTACGGTATTGTGATTGATCCCGCAATCATTACCCAGACTCGAGTAGTTGAGAATCTGCCCGGATCTGCCGGCGCACAATTTTAAAAAAATCTCAAATTTTGACAGGTCTTTTATGTTTATCAGTCTTCTCAAATCACCTTCAATGTGGGTATTCACATAAAACTGCATGGCCTCTGTGGGATCCAGTTTTTTATCAAAAATTCTTGGAAAAAATCCCCGATAGAGAACCTCGTCCACAGACGGCAAGTCAGGAAAGGCTGAATACGCTTCATTCAGGGTGAACGGTAACAATCGGACAAGCGCAGTGCGGCCTGCAAGGGATTGGGAGATCTGTTCCATCAGTTCGAACTGCTGACTTCCGGTCAGGATAAACATCCCGTCTTTTTTCCGATTATCAACGATGGTCTGAATATATGAGATGATATCCGGCACGCGCTGAACTTCATCAATGATCGCCCCGTCCGGGAAACGATTCAGGAAACCTCTTGGGTCATTCTGAGCAAAAAGCCTTTCATCAATATCTTCAAGCGACACATATTGTTTATGGGCAAAAAGTTCCCGGCTTAATGTTGTTTTTCCAGACTGTCTCGGCCCGGTGATGGTAATGATGGGAAACTGGTCTGCATATTTCATTACTTTTTCAGACACATCTCTTTTTATCATCATTGCTTTCCTCAGGGCGTATATAAGAATACCATCAAATCGGGTATAGCCTCATCTATTCTTTACAAATTGTCAATTGAATTCTCAATTAGACAACAAAAGAATCGATCCATTTTTTTATGCCGGTGTCAGTGAACCAAAAAATGGTTTTCGAATCATACAAATCGTTTTTTCATCTGTAGGGGCAATCCCTTGTGGTTGCCCGTATTCCTTGTGGTTGCCCGTATTGCTTTTAAAGGTGAATCGTAATTTCATTGAGGCCAATTTTATGACCGATATGTAATTCCGCTCCATGAATAATTTTAAGACTGCGTCGTTCAAACTCATGGATAAGGGCTCGTAAGGAAAAAACAGAATCGCAGGAATAAAATGAACAGTCAGGTTTTTTCCAGATTGCTTCTGGTTAAAAACAGAAGGAGATGTAAACTGTTTTTTCCAAACGATCCCTAACCCACTCAGACAGTGAACGACTTCGCTATAAAATCATTCATTCCGCTTCTGTCAGGAAATATTCCCACGCCTGATTTCATCAATCAATCGGAGAAATATTTTAGCAATGAAGCTCAGGCGGTTATAAATTGCAGTATATCAGCAAAGTAGCCCTTTGCATACCTTCTCTGCTGGTCGCTATTCATTCAAGAGACTCTGTCTCCCCAAAGATAATCAAGCATTGTACCACTGGTGTACTCATGAGAATGACACCGGCATACGGGGAAACTTGACCAGACCGATACACAAGAATACTCTCTCTCATTTTTATTTCAGAAAAAGCTGCCGTCACTATTAATGACACCAGCTATAACTCATTGGAACAAAGAAGAAAAGTATCATCTATTCCCTTATCTCGAAAAATAACAAATAACCATCTGCCAATAAATCAAGAATATTATCTTGTGTCACAGCAATTTCATTTGTTGAATCAGGCTTTGTCGCTTTCAAAACTCGTCTATGCTTTTCCGCATACACTTGAGCACAAGTAACAATTTCAATTGGAGAGCTATGGGTAACTTTTAGTCCTCCAGTCAAATTCATTCGTGTTTGTTCGTTAATGAGGTTAAATCTTTCTGATTTTATACCAGAGGCAGTTAAAGCATTCTGTAGTTTTTCAAGTTCTCTATCCACATCGTCACACAAGATAGCAATACTTTTCATTTTTTCCCCCTCCCTGTAGGAGAACCCTCAATGTTGTACGCATTGTCAATATGGTAGAATTCGTATATAGGAATAATATACTTTTAATGTCAAGTTGTTAGTATAGGAGTGTGATTATTGTATTCTTAGCGTTCAGATAGCAACAAGCATACGGGGAAACTTGACCAGACCGATACACGAGAATACTCTCTCACATTTTTTCTATAGAAATACTTCCAGGAAGGGCGGGGAGCAACTCTAAGCAAACACCTCTTTATACACTCACAATCTATCCTTATTCGTTGGGTCTTCTTTATCCAATGTTAAATAATGTTAATGCATATTAAAAGAGACCTATGGTTGTTTAAAAATATACAAGAACTGCATGTTTGGGCTATTTGACCGAACATCTTTCACTCCTGTTTCAATTACTTCATTATCTTTAAAAATTACATAGAAGTCACATTTATCATGTAAAGAAATATGAGCATTACAGTACCTATTAACATACTGGTAGAGCATGTATTTATGGCCTTCTCGTTCAACAGATGAAAATCCATCACGCTTACCCATAAGTTCTTCCACTTGTGCGGGCGTCATACCAGGGTCTATCTGACCTAACAACTGAGTCCCTGATGCGCATCCCAGAATCAATAGAAAACAGATAATTACCATTAAATATCTTAGCATATTTTTCTCCCATATATGACCCGACGTGCCGTTATAGGGCACATTGGCTTTTTTCGCGTCCCACAATAGCGGACGGTTAAGTTTTCTTTTTTCTAATTTTAACTTTATCAGCATTTTCGAATTGTTTAATCAATATAGCAGCCTGTTCACGACCAATTTTTGTAAGCTCCCATATACCCCAACCAGCATCAACAGCAGACTTTATAAAACCATGGTGTTGTTTCGCTCTCTCTTTTGCCCATGCTATGTCGTGTTTCCAACGCTCAACATTATTTGCAACAGTTTCTTGATATATATCTTTCGAAAACTCCGAATGAAGTATTTCGAACATTTTATCATCTACTTGATTTTTCTTTGCCGAGCCTCCAAATGTATGAATCACTAATATTAAAAAGTGTATAAGATCATCTTGAGAATATCTTCTACCTTTAAGAAGTCTGCGAGCATAATCCATATTCAATCCTGAAATAAACTTAACCATTTATCAACAGGTCGATTTGCCTTGATATTAAATGTGACAAATTATTCAACATCTTTTTTATATAATAACAAATTGTTATTGTCAAATAGCGTATTTATTACAAATATTATTAGTAAGCACCTTAGTGCCGTTGATTACGTTGCCAAAAACCGGTAACGATGACCTTGACCTTCTATTCAGGGAGCAAGGGGACATTAATATTCAAGGATGGTTAATTTTATTTTTTTTCCATTTGCGCTTGGTTGAATTCCCGATTCCATGCTTCCAGTCGTTCGACATCACCGCCAAAGAATGCAATACTGGATTCAAGCGCGAATTCCTTATAATGCCTGTACCCGAGAACAGGGGCCATCATTAGATTTGCTTCAACCAGGTATGGTAAAATACCGTGTGCCTTCAGGGCTTCCGCAAGTGTATTGGTTTCCATCAGCAATTCCTTAAAAGATTTCCCGTTCAAGGTGTATGGCAACTCTTTCCACAAATATCGAGGCAGAACAATATTATATCCATAGTCCAGCGCCTGTTCGATATAGGCCTCTTTGGTGGAACACTCGATAGAGAAACCGAATAATTCCAAATTATCAAACCATTTTGTATAGGGGTAAAGACCTGCGGGATATACTGCAACCGAGCAGTTTTCATATCCTTTTAAGCTGTCCACTAAAAAGGCTATATTTTCCTCCAGGATATTCTGGTTTGAAAACGGGGCCGGATAGATCATACTGGTGGAGATAAAAACATCAGACTGTTTGCAGGCTTCAAATACTTTCTTCAGCCGATCCAGCGACAAAGCTTTTCCCAAATAGTTTTTGCGCTGATAGCTGTTTGCAGATTCAATACCCACAAAGATGGAATACAATCCGGCTGTCGCCATCTTCTTCACACTTTCCGCATTCAGGCCGGTTGCAGATGAAAAAACGGCGAATATTATATCAAGTTTTTCCGCAATCAGTTTTTCTGCTATCTCATTCAGCAGTTTCACGGATGTGTTGGATCCGGAAAACCGAAAATACCGGACATCGTACTTTTCTTTTAGATAGGATAATTCAGTGATGCATCGATCCGAAGATTTCTCAATTCTGGTAGTGCCGAATTTGTTTGTTCCCGGGCAGAAAGCACATCCCATGGGACATCCCCGGCTGTCATCAAAACAAAGGATTTTCATCTTCCGATCCCCTGCCATTGCCGGATAGATGAGAGGATCATAGATCGGAAAAGGCTGCTTATCCAGGTCCTTGATTCTTTCGATCCGGTTTTTTACAATATCCTTGCCGTTGCTGTACAGGATATTGGGTATCTGGGACAGATCTCCTTTTCCTTCCGCCCATTCAACCAGCAACGGCAAGGCATTCTCTCCTTCAGCAAAAACAAGGGCATCCACAAAGGGATATTTTTTCAATATCGCTTGCTGAAAAATATCAACGCTCGGCCCCCCGCCAAAAATTTTCAGCCCAGGGTTCTTTTTTTTTAACCCTGCCGCAATCTCCATGGACTCCCGTATGCTTCCCATCCATAACTTGAATCCAACCCAAATCACCTTGTTTTTGACAATATCGTTGTTCAATTCTTCAATCTTGTGATGGATAAATGCACTTTCACTGACCTGGATTTCCGAATCCATTTTCCGCAACTCCTCGATTTCCAGAGCATCCAGTCGCCCCCCGCCAAATATTTTGGGTGCAAGGGTTCTCAGGGCCTTCCGGATATCCGAACGATAAATATCATCAATAGTTTTGGTGGTTGAAAAATCCAGAATCCGGACCATCTGGTTTGCTTCCTCTAATACACCTGCCAGGGCTGCCAGGCCGTTGTCCGGAAACAGAGAGGACATTTCATGCGGTACGCCGGCATAATTTATCAGTAAACCATTTGACATGTTATCTTCCTTTTGTTCGCGGATCATTTTTTTAATTTTAAATAATAACGAAAAATTGCATAAAGAGATTTATTCAGATTGATCCTTGCCCTCTGGTAAACATTCAGTTGAACAGCATCAATGGCCGTCAAATATGCTGTCATATCATTGTATAATTTGTACCACACAAAAGGGGAAATACCTTTTCCGAAAAGTGCGCTGTTTTTATTCAGTATCATAACATGGTGTTCAATACCTTTCAGTACAGGATGGTTATATGAGATTCCCACTTTTTCAAACCCCATCTGTTTGTACAGTGTCCACATATGATCGTCTGTGGAGGAAAGGACATACTCCCGACCGGAAGTGATTAATATTCTGTAGATGTGCTCAATCATCCCCCATAGTATATCGGTTGCACGATAATCCGGTGTAATGCACAGACGTGCAATTTCAATCATTTTCGTTTTGGACGGAAGTTTTACAGGATAGCCGTTTTCAAAAGTTCTTTCCGTGTCCAGAATCATTTCCTCATGATCCGGGAAGAGAAGTGAAACCGTTCCCACCAGTCTTGTGTGATGATAAGCAACCAGGATTCGGCTTTTCCGATCCAGCTCCGACGCCAGATCTGTATCAGTGCTTTTCGGATCGATTTTGTTTGCACTGACATATGCCTGCCGTCTCAATTTCAACACTTCCAGATATTCATTATGGGTGCGAAGGGATCTGAATTTGATTAGCGGCCGGTACCCTTTGAATGCAAATCCCATTTCCCGGAGTTCCTGCGGCTTCCAGTCATGAAGCTGAAACAGATGGCGAACAATGGCCTCTTTTGTTTTATCCGAAATTTGCCGGATCTCCAAACCAAACCGTGTTTTCCCGTGATCAGGCGTTTCTACCCAGGTAACTTGTCCCTCTATCTTGTCATGCCTTTCAAATGAAATATGAAGTTCCAACAGGATCGGCATGGAAGGCCATACCAGAAACTCAGGGTCATCACATTCCAGAACACACTCTTTTTCGGAAATACCGGTTATCCGTACGATAACATCTTCATTATAATAATATGGATGATGAGTGGTTGCGGTAAGTGAAATTCTATCAGACGGATGATCGAATAACTGCTTCTCCCGGGAAGAACCGGTCCGCATCAGTCCGAGCCTGACTCTATCCTGATCCAGCATCGCGATATGGCATATGGCACAGATAAATCGGAAACTGTCATCCCAGCAGGATAAAGCAAAATCGATTGAATCCCCTTTGGAAAACCTGTGAGCAATCGGCTCTTCCGATTCAATACAAAATCCCATGGAGGAGATATCCACCACCTTGAAATGATAGGAGGCAGCACCATCCGAGACACTTAAAAGTGCTCTCACCCCTTCATTTTCCCTGACAGGAATTCTGCGTAAACAACGCTGATCCGACAATACATCCTCAGGTTTGTATTTTGGATCCCGCAAATCTTGTTTTTTATGCATGGCATTTTCGCTTTCGCACGATATTACTTCATAAATTATTAAGGAGCCAATTTCAAAAGTCAGTTGTTGTAGTTCCGGCGAAAATTAAAATCCAGTATTTTCGGCTCTTTTCTGAGCACTGACTTTCGCCGGTGTGGCGCTTTGTAATAGTTTTGAAATTGGCTCTAAGGTTAAAAAAAGAGGGAAACTCTTCATGTTACGCAAATGAAGGATCCCCCTTTTTTTCCGTATTTCATATCTGCACTTTTAAAACTGATCATCCACCTGGGCAAGGAGTTCTTCTGCTTTTGCCTTGGCGATCTCATTTGCAAGATTCTGCTCCGGAAGAAGATTGTCAGGTGCGGCAAGAACCTCTTCCAGTGTTTTCACAAAAAGTTCCCGATCCTGAATCATGAATGCATAAAACTTTGCATAAAAAACAAGCCACATTAGATATTTTCGTTCCGAAATCCTGAAGGCCTCCTCAAAATGGTACTTTGCCTTTTCCGGGTTGCCGCCGAACATGGCCGGTCTTGCAGCATTATACGTACCGCTCACGGCATGAACCCCGCCATACTTGAAGGTATCATCCAGAACCAGTATTCTCTCAATGAGTGCTTCAGCTTTAGGCAGATCCAGCAAAGCAACAGGATTATCCGATGAGGCTGTGCTGATCCAGCCAAAAGTGGAGGTCAGCAGAGCAAACAAGGCCGGAACATCCTCTTTCTGAAAAGATAATAAAGCCTTTGCATATTCTTCATCTGATTTCCCCAATGCTTCATTGAAAACTTCATTTTGCTTTAGAATGCCAAGGGCATAATTTTTAGCTTTCAGATAATATTTAGCGGATCGTTTCTTGTCCGATTCCTGTAAAAACATTGCATATCCGCTGTTCAGCTCCGAGGCAGACAGCAAGAGTTCCGGATCATTCGGGGCCATTTCCAGAAACATGTCGGATTGAAGGATCATGGCCGGCATGGCTGCTTTCATCTGCTCCGGATCCGGATAGCGGTTAACAACTTTTTTCCCATGTTTCCCCATGAGCTTTGCGGTATTGACCATCATGTTTTCTTTAAAAGACGTACACCCGGTTATCAGAAATACAAGAGCGGTTCCCAGAAACACGTTCAGCTTTGCAACACGAATACCATTCATTCCCTGCCTCCTTTTTTGATCCTGATTTTATTCAGACAAAAAATACGCTAATTGATCATTCGAAAGTTGATTTGATTCTATTTAAGCCTTATAGTAAAAGCAAATGAAAAAACAACCTTTTGTGGATCCAACCCACTCCAATCCGGAAAGGAGAGATACCCATGACCGATCCAGACAGCCCTTTTGCCGCCCCCTTTGACCTGACCAGACTATCCGGAATCATGGCTGAGGTGAATGAGAAGAGCCGGAAACTGGTTGAAAAGTTTGTGGAGAAAAAAAACCGGTACAAAGAGATCGATCGGACCGAAGCCCAGGTTGTTGGAAAAAGCTTTCAGGAGCTGACCACAAAGCTGATGTCCAATCCTGCGCAACTGTTTAATTCACAGATGAACTACTGGCAGGAGTACTGGGGATTGATCCAGAAAAGCGCCTCACAACTGCTGGGACAACCTGCGCAAACGGAAACGACGGACAGCAAGCCGGATAAACGCTTCCGGGATGAGGCATGGGACTCCAACCCCATGTTCAGCTTCATCAAACAGAGCTATCTGCTGACTGCCCGATCCATCCGGAACACCATCCAGAATATTCACGATCTGGACGACAAGACAAGACAACGGGTTGAATTTTATACCAACCAGTATCTGGATGCCATATCTCCCTCAAACTTTCTCATGACCAACCCGGAGCTCTTGAAATTAACCGTTGAAAGCCGGGGGGAAAACCTTCTCAAAGGGCTGAATAATCTTCTGGATGACCTTGACCGCGGCCCATGCCAGCTTCAGATTAAAATGACGGATCTGGATGCCTTTGAGGTCGGCAAAAACCTGGCCCTGACTCCAGGGAAAATTCTCTTTCAGAATGATCTGATGCAGTTGATACAATATGCACCGACCACCGAAACCGTTTATAAAAATCCGGTAATGATCATTCCGCCGTGGATCAACAAATATTATATTCTGGACCTTACGGAAAAAAATTCCATGGTCAAATATATGGTGGATCAGGGATACACGGTTTTCATGATCTCCTGGGCCAACCCGGATGAAACCCTCCTGAAAAAAGACTTCCAGGATTATATGCTGGAAGGCCCGATTGCGGCTCTTGATGCAATCGAACGGGTGACCCGTCAAAAAAAGGTGAATGTAATCGGTTACTGCATGGGAGGAACCCTTCTGGCATGCACGGCAGCCTACCTGCATGCAAAAGGGGAAGGAGACCGGATCGCAAGCAACACCTACATGGCATCTTTGCTGGATTTTTCCAATCCCGGCGATATGGGGGTTTTTATTGATGAGGAACAGATCCAGGCATTGGAAAAACAGATGGTTGAGCATGGCTATCTGGACGGTTGTGCCATGTCCAACAGTTTCAACATGCTGAGAGCCAATGACCTGGTGTGGTCTTATGTGGTCAATAACTATCTGAAAGGAACCAGCCCGGTGCCGTTTGATGTGCTGTTCTGGAATTCCGACTCCACCAACCTGCCGGCCAGAATGCACAGTTTTTACCTTCGCAACATGTATCTCCACAACCGTCTGCGGGAACCTTCCGGGATTTCATTGAACAAAGTCCCGATTGACCTCTCCCGAATCACCAATCCCGTGTACTTTATTTCCACCCGGGAAGACCATATCGCGATCTGGCAGTCCACGTACAAAGGAATAAGGCTGCACAGCGGCCCTGTGCGGTTTGTGTTAGGAGCCTCGGGCCATGTTGCCGGAATTGTCAACCCTCCGTTCAAAATCAAATACGGTCACTGGACCAATGAAGATCTGCCGGAATCTGCGGAAGAGTGGCTCAATCATGCGGAGTTTCACGAAACCTCCTGGTGGCTGGACTGGATCAGATGGAACAAGGCATATGCAGGGAAAAAGGTTGCTGCCCGGAAACTGACCGGTAAAAAATTCAAGAAACTGGAAGACGCGCCCGGCTGCTATGTAACCAAACGACTGGATCGTCCGGAAAGCGGGGTGTGCTATCTGCCGAATGCGTTGATGTGAAAACAAGCTAGGCGGAAGATCCTGTCTATCAGCTCAACGAGATCTTCTTTTAAATAATATGCATAAATAACGCGAATACCACTCATCGCTCCTTTACCCTTTAATGCTTTGCAGGCAAATTTTCGTGCTTTGTAGATTTTAGGAGATTCAATACCCAGATTTGCAATTTGAACAATGGAATGATTATCAATATTGAGTTTGTGTCTGAGTTTCAATGCTGTTTTTATAAAATTTTCAAGATCTTCGTCAAGGGATTTGAATTTTTTCGAAAGCTTTTTGACATCTTTTTCAAATTCCGGAAGGCGTCTTACATCATTGAATATCTTCTTCACTGTAAGACCTCACTGAATAAGGTGCTTCGCGGTAAAACACAGATTCATAATCAATAATTTCACCATCATCTGTGGTAAGCCATGGCACATCTTTATGCGAATACTCACTGATCTGCGTTGCATTCATATCCGATAATTCTTTAATAACTTCATTTATCATATCAATTTCATGCCCTTTGAACTTGCTCAGGTCCGGCTCCCGGAGCGGCAAATATTTTGTTTGCTTCTTTTGAAAATATTTGCTCTTTACCGTCACAAGATCACATTCTTCCATTTCATCAACAATCTTGGCAAATTCTACTGGTGTTGGTCCAAAATGATTTTTCTGATATGTTGCACCGATTAGCTGCTCTTCATATTTTTCATAAAAATTAAAATCGATGAAATAAAGCAGCTTATACAAAACCGTCTGCCCGATATTCGGCTTTGATCCCACCTGTTTTAAGATATATAAAAGTGCCTCTTTAAACTTCTCCACATTTTTCTGAGGAACGCTGATACGCATAGATTCTCTTTGCCGCGGCTTTGATGTTGATGAACCCTTTTCCAGAACTACTTCGATATCTTTTTTCAAATCAAGCAAAACATCCGCCTGTATATTTAACGTTTGTGAAAGCTTCGCTATTTCCTTAGCACTTATCTGGCGCACCCCATTTTCGATTTGGGAAACCGCTACGCGATTGATGCTCAAAGAATGCGCGAGTGCCTCTTGTGACAAGCCGGTTTTTTCACGAATCATTTTAATTTTTTTACCAATCTTTTTATTAAAAGCATCCATCAGGCAACATCCTCCGTTTTTCAGACAATTGAAAAATAGCATGTGTAAGATTTTATGTCAATTGATTGTTAGATTATTTTACACCTACATTATTCAAATTAACGGATAGAAAAACGATTTATGGATAGATACTATGCTACTTTCAAGTGCAGATTCTCTCGTTTTTGGCATTCCCGAATAAGATTGACAAAATTTTTCAAGGTCGGATTTCCACTTGGACCAATCATGCGGCGAATGCTCTTTTCATCCAGGTCAAGTTCGCGAGCAATGGAAAGCACAGACTCTGTTGCATTCAAATAATTTCGAAGCAGTGTCTTGCCTGTGTCGATATCGCCTTCTAAAAAAGCATTGGTTGCTTCGATGATAAGCTCTTTTCGATATGCAGGATCTTGTTTTACCCTTACTTGAACAGTCTCTTTAAATTTTCGTGTCAGTACCATATTCACCCACTTTCCGGCTTTATAATCCGCCTATCTGGTTTTGACTGTTTCGATATCTTTAGATTAACGCTTTTTGGTCCCGCCTGCCAATAGGATGTCGAAAAACCAATTACAAAAAAGATTTTTGTCGACCTCATTGCTCTATAATTCGCCAATCAATATTTAGTTATCAAATGCATAATATGCGATGTTGTAACGCTTACGAAAGATGATACTTCTTCATCTTTCTCCAAAGTGTACTCCTGGACATTGATAATTTATCGGCTGTATTATTTCTATTGCCTTTGCACATTGTAAGAGTCTCATCAATAATTTGTCGTTCATCCTGTTCCCATGACTTAAGTGGAGATATTGTTGATTGATCAAATGATTTTACTTGTTGCAATAGTATTGATGATATTAACTGAGGTGTCTTGTTTGAATTATTAGATAAAGTCGGGCTTGACATCATCTGGAGCGGAAAATCGCCTGCTTTGATAATATTATCGAAGCTCATCGTAATGGCATACTCGATCGCATTTTCCAATTCACGGATATTACCAGGCCATTGATGTCTCAGTAAAAGCTGTCGAGACTCATCATCCAGTCGCTTCTGTATCGCATCATCATGCTTATTGTGTTTTTTTATAAAGTACTCTGCCAGATACAGAATATCCTCGCGGCGTTCCCTTAGAGGTGGGATCATAATTGGAACGACGGCAATACGGTAAAATAAATCCTCACGGAAAAGCCCCTTGGAAATAAGGTCCGATAGGTTACGGTTCGTAGCAGATATAATACGCACATTTATTGGGAACGTGCGGGTACCACCCACTGGCCGAACTTCCTTTTCCTGAAGAGCCCTCAGAAGTTTAACCTGGAGAGTAATATTAAGGTCACCTACCTCATCCAGAAACAATGTCCCTCCTTCTGCCTCCCTGAACAGGCCCATGCGAGATGTCACCGCCCCGGTAAATGCACCTTTCTCGTGACCAAAAAGTTCTGATTCAAGGAGGGCCTCAGGTATTGAGCCACAATTAATAGCAACAAAATGACCTCCTTTTCGTTTACTATGTGCATGGATTGCTCGTGCAGCAAGCTCTTTCCCAACCCCCGTTTCACCCAAGATTAAAATCGATGAATCCACTTCAGCACAACGTAAAATAAGGTCAAAAACCTTTTCCATGGCTGGGCTGACACCGATCATTTCTGATTCGATTTCGCCCCGTTGCATTCTGCGTTTGATCATGCGCAATTCATGTTCACGCTCTTCCAGTTTGATTTGGTTTGTGATATCATTTAATATCTCGGCATAAGCATTAACCCGTCCAAGGTTGTCATGGATTATTTCTATCCGTCCTGCAAACTGACGCCGCTCCCCGGAAATATTAAAATTAAAAATCTTTTCTGCGTTTGAATCAAGTTCAATGAGTGGCGTAATCCGATCACCTCTTATTTCCTTTCCCATCGGGTTGTTTAACATGAGGTTCCCCTCATAATCGAAGATGGTGACACAGTCACCTATACCGAATAGGATAGTTTCGATCATTTTCTTTTCATTCTCCAGCGCTTCCTGGCTTACAGCTAAAGCGTTATTTGCTCTTCTCAGCTCCTCCTGCATACGTTTTTGTTCACGGATATCCGTCAACATAACATTAGTTGCATATGGGGTTCCTTCTGCATTCTTGTCTATAGAAAGACTAAGAAGAAAAGGGTTACTTTCTCCTTTTTTTGTTGGGAGATTGAATTCGAATTGATATTGTTGAAACCCTTTATTTAGGTATCCCAAATCAATTGCCATTAACCGATCGAAATCATCTGGTTTGAAGAATTCCTTTGCGTTGTGTCCTACAAGATCGCTTCGCTTCCCTCCATACCACTCAAGAATCTTTTCATTCACCTCAATAATACCTGAATCCATATCCATATGAATAAAACCTATATTCAGTGTGTCTAATACCTTTAGAGTATTGTAATCAATCGTTGGAAGGATACCATTTTTATCATTCTGATCATTTGACATTTATTCACCTATCTGATTCATTTATGTTCCAGATATGTTCAATTAATGTTTCATACATGTTGCAAAAAAATACTGATGTTTCATTTAAATGTCAATATATTCATGCTATTCTATTATGTAATATTCGTTATTTTCCCTTCAGATACCTCTAATAATTGCTTTTTTCATTAGTTCTCAAATGGGAATAAGCGATTTTTGCCAATTTTTATGCACACATAGGAATACCTTACTATATTTTTCGAGGTTCCTTAATTTTAAAAATTATTAAATTGATTATAAAATCATAACTGGCACGATTATTGTTTTGATTATTGCTTATGATAACAAGGAGGATATGAATGCAAAACCAACCAATAAGAAATAATCGTATACAGGAGTATATAAATCTTCTGGCAAGTTCATCACAATTCCTTGCCGGGAAACTGCTTTATAAACAGCAAATGTTGCTTCAAGGATTTCTGGGGTACATTGCGTCAAAGTTTAATACCAATTCTGCACTACAAAATGAAATGAAAGGAACCCAGGGTTGGATTAATGTTTCAGTTGGCATGAAATCGGAAGATGACTCAGCGAAAGGGACTATTATTTTCAAAGATGGAACAGTTAAACTCCTCAACTATATCCCAAATGAAGTTGATTGCACTCTTATTTTCTCCACACCTAAAGATCTTATTGAACAAATGGATGCCAGTCCTGATGAAGCATACCGCATGATTCTTACCGGAAGAGTAAGGACAGAAGGGAATATTATGCTCATCGGATTATTTAATTACTATGTCAACTTGATTGTTGGCAGAGACCAGCAGAAATCTGTAGACAAACAAATCAGTGAGCACAAGAAAGCAAACAAGATTGCTGGTAAAGAGGTTGCCAATACATCTATTTGCAGAAATGAACAATCATCCAGAAAAATTACACGGCTCCGAAGCACACTCATTGATCCTGGTGTCATGTTTTTAGAAGATCCTTTTCTTTCAAATTATGGTCTTGAAGATTTTCCACGGATCCAAAGATTTCGTTCTGAATATTTCAACAGGAAGAAGGAAGCGGTGGTTTGCCATGAATATGGAAAACTTATAACCGATTTCCACCTTGAATACGGTTATGATGTAGATAACAAGGGCAAGACATGGGATCCAAACCTCCGAAAAGCGGAAAGCCTGAAATATATACTCGAAAGAAGAAAGCCAATCATCCGTGAAGATGATTTGCTTGCCGGGACATACACTACTGATCCTGTATCCGGTTGTATCGGACATCCCTTTGCCGTTGGATGCTACAGCTGGGGAGAGCTCAGATCTTTCGCGAATCGTGAGCTCATGCCATATGAAATCAGCGAGGAAACAATTCAAATCTTACATAAGCATGTGTTTCCCTTTTGGGCAAGAAGAAACATTCATGAATTATGGAGAAGCAATACCGGTAATGGGCTGCCGATCCAGATTCATGACAGATTCTTTTCCATTTTTTATTGGAAAACCGTATCGATGTCAGAAATCACGCCCGGTCATGAGAAAATATTAAAACATGGAACGAAGGGGATGATAAAAATAATACGGGATGAATTAAATAATGATTATAAAGCTGATGAAGAAAAGAAAAATACATTAAAGGCGATGATTATATGCCTTGAGGCAATAAATATATATGCAAAGAACCTTGCCCAACAGGCTGCAAAGGATGCTCAGATAGAGAAAAACCCCAAAAGAAAGATGGAACTCGAGCAAATTAAAAAGATTCTAGTAAAAGTTCCAGAAAATCCCTCCACGACCGTTGATGAAGCTGTTCAGGCGATGATCATCGTACACCTCTGCCTTACTATGGAGAATTCTGATGATGGTCCCATGCTGGGTAGGCTTGACCAAATATTACAGCCTTACTTTATTTCTGACATGAATAAACTTTCTACACCAGAAGAAAAAGAAATATATGTCAAGCATACCATTGATCTCCTCGGTTCACTTTTTTATAGAGTAGCAAGCCATCAGATCCTTATCCCAGATATAGGCAATTGGCAGAATTCAGGATCAGCTCCCAATACAACCATAACTGTTGGTGGTGTTGATCGTGATGGTGAAGATGCCGTCAATGATATGACTTATATAATTCTTAAAGTAACTGAGCTTGCGGGATTGAATGACCCGAATATGCATGCCCGTTATAATCCTGGCAAAAACAGTCTAAATTACTTAAAACGTGTATGCGATGTAAATTATATTACCGGTGCGACACCCTGTATTCATGGTGATGATGCCATGTTTGCCGCTTTGACCAATCATGGATGGCCGATAGAAGATGTTCGAAATTGGGTAGCTAATGGGTGCGTTGAGCCTTCCATTCCAGGGAAGCATTCAAGCGCGACCTCAAGTTTGGAAATCAATTTGGTCGCACCTCTTGAGATGGCTCTGAATAATGGGAAACACCCCCTTACGAAATGGGAAATTGGCCCCGGGACCGGCAGTATTAATGGTGGTGACTTCATTACCTTCGACCAATTCTGGAATGCATTTGAGAAACAATGCAAATTCCTGCTTGAGCTGTCAGTGGTAGGTAATAATCAGCTTGGTGAGATATACCAGAAACACCAACCGGCGCCTCTACTCTCTGTGCTGATTGATGACTGTATTGAAAAAGGGCGAGGTTTAACCAGAGGTGGAGGTCATTACAATTCTACAGGTGTTTCCGTTATAGGTTTAGCTGATGTTGTAGATTCTCTTATGGTAACTAAAAAATTAGTCTTCGAGGAAAAAGTCGTTACCTTCAAGGATTTGAAAGAAGCCATTGATAGTAACTTTTATAATAATCCCAAATTACATGCATTAGTGAAAACAAGAGTCCCCCGTTTTGGATCAGGTAACAACGAGGCCATAGAAATGGCCAATAAAGTCACCGGAATGGTGCATGATTACTACATCAATCAAAGAAATTATCGGGGTGGGATTTACACTACCGGCTGGTGGTCCATGGCAAACCATGCTGTATACGGGCGTGTAACCGGTGCTCTGCCGACAGGAAGGCTTGCCGGAGAACCCTTTACCCCGGGGCTTACACCACATCCGAGTGCATCAGTAAACCTACTGGATAACCTTCGAGATGTTGCACGGCTGGACCCCAGAAATCTGGACAACAATATAGCTTTCAATGTGAAAATAGTACCAGGAGCTTCGGACACTCACGAGAAGATTGTCGATACCTTGACCCATTATGCAAAAACATATTTTGAAATGGGGGGTATGCAAACACAATTCAATGTTGTAACAACCGATATCCTTAAGGATGCCTTGGCAAACCCGGAGTATTATCAAGATCTCATGGTAAGAATTTCGGGATATGTAGCATACTTTACCAAATTGCAACGCGATCTTCAGCTTGAAGTTATTCGTCGCGCCGAATACAGGATATAAGTTTCATGAGATCTCCCCTTATAATAGACATCAAAGGTAATTCGCTGGATGACGGACCGGGCATCCGGTCCGTCATCTTCTTCAAAGGTTGTCCGCTCTCCTGCGTATGGTGCCATAATCCGGAAAGCAGGCATCCACTTGCAGAATTATCTTTTGATCTTCAAAAATGCATTGGTTGCGGCAGCTGCATAGAGAAATGCCAAGTAGGCGCTCTTTCCCGCGATAATGTATTTTTTGTCGATAGGAAAAAATGCACCCTCTGTTTCTCATGTGCAGCAGACTGCCCGACGGGCGCCCTCAGTCGAATTGGCCAGAAAATGACGCAAGAGGAAATAATCGAAAAGGTACTTAAAGATAAACCCTTTTTCGATTCATCAGGAGGTGGAGTAACATTTTCCGGTGGAGAACCGACACTTCATATGGATTTCCTTTCAGGGCTTCTCAAAACTCTGAAAGAAGCCGGTATTCATACACTTATTGAAACTTGCGGTTATTTCAACTTCGATGAATTCAAGAGAACCATACTTCCATATACTGATATGATATACATGGACATCAAGCTCTTTGACCCGGAGCAGCATGAGCGCTACTGCGGCGTCGACAACGCGCTCATCCTGGAAAATTTTATCAGGCTCCATAAGCTTTCCATCCAGGGCGGGTTCGAGATAATACCACGATCGCCCCTCATTCCCGGCATTACGGATACGGAGGAAAACCTCACTGCAATCGCTCGTTTCCTTAAGTCCAATCAGGTAAAAGAAATCCGGCTGCTGCCTAATAATCCCGCCTGGCATGAGAAATGCTTTTCCCTCGGTATTTCCGATAGATTTATGGAAGACAGTCCTCTGCGAAAATGGTTGCAGCCCGCAGTCATGGAGGCATGTCAATGCATATTTGAGTGTTTGAACGACTCATATGAGACATGGAATTAATTATGAAATCGGTGAAAAAAGGTGAATATACGTTGTTAAAGAACGGAATCATTATCGATGGTCTCGGAAACAAGGGAGCGCGGGGGAGTGTGCTCTTGAATGGACCATCAATCGAAAAGGTAATTTATGGAATAACCAACGACAAAGGACGCGTGATCGACTGCAGCGGGCTTGTCATTGCGCCGGGATTCATTGACTGTCATTCCCATCTTGACTGGTTCGTGGCAATGAAAAACGGAGAGCGTTTCACTAGCCCTTTCACTGAACAGGGAATCACTTCTTTAGTGGGCGGCAACTGCGGTTTTTCACCTGCGGCCCTCAACAAACAAATGAACACCTCGAACGAAAAGGCTGTGGTCGACAACCTCTTCAAGGAAGGCTTCAGGGGGATCGATAGACTTCCGTGGCGATCGATGGAGGAGTTCTTTCAATCGCTTTCGAGCGCGGGGATATCACACAATCTGGCAATGTTCGTCGGCCACGGCAGCGTACGCGCGTCCATAAAGGGTTTGGATACTTCTCCTCTCTCAGCCGACGAAAAAAAATTGATGCTGTCACTTATGGAAGCCGGGATGAATGAGGGAGCTAAGGGCGTCTCTCTCGGCCTTCAATATGAGCCAGGGCAGTTTGCGCCCGATGATGAACTGGAGGATATTGCGAAGCTTGTGGAAAAGCACGACAAGATGCTGGCAGTGCATATGCGTGCATTCTCAGCCGTGTCCGCAGCGTATCCCGTGATACCGTTCGGAACGCCTCATAATCTCATAGCGCTGAAGGAGATACTCGGGCTGGCACGGCGCACAGGAGTCCGCTTGCAGTTATCGCACCTTATTTTCGTGGGCACGAAGACATGGTCCTCCTGCGACGACGCCCTGGAAATGATAGACCGTGCAATAGACGACGGCATCGATGTGAAATTCGATACCTTTGCATATAGCCATGGTGCACCATTAATCAATAGCTTTATGCCGTCGTGGTTTATTTCGAACACCGAAAAGAACTACCGTAGCTGGAAGGCTTTGATGCGCCTCAAGGTCGAGTTGAAAATACTCAAGACGATATTGGGCATCGGTTTCGAGGACATGCAGGTGATCCGCTCGAATAACGAGCACCTGGATCGCTTCAACGGCATGTTCCTAAACGACATCGCCCGCGAACGGGGCATGAGCGAAACTGATAACTTTATCGACTTTTCGAAAAAAAGCGGCGGCAGGGCCGCCTTGATTGTTCACAAATACAGCACGTCTGAAATAATAAAGAAACTGATGAAACACCGCGCCTCACTTTTTATGACCGATGCGTGGGTTGAACCGGGAGAGCATCAGAACTCGGCCGCATATGGGTGCTTTCCACGCTTTCTGCAGATTGCAAGGGAGGAAAAATGCATCTCAGTTGAAGAGGCGGTTTGCAAAATGACCGGTGCTGCAGCCGAACGCATGCGGTTACGCGACAGGGGCGTACTTCAGGAAAAAAAAGCCGCAGACATCGTGGTGTTCGACCCTTCAAAAATCGGGGACAACAACACCAGAGAACGCGGCAACATTCGGCCGAGCGGCATTGAAGCGGTATTCGTCAACGGCATACAGGTCTTGAAAAAAGGAAAATCCGAAGTTTTAGTCAAGGGAGGCGCTGTGTTGCTGTAATGTTTCACATAACACACAATATACAAGGAACGATAAACTATGGGCAAAGCATACATGGGGAAAATACTGAACGTTGATTTATCTAGTGGTTCAATCGACGAAGAAATTATTCCAGACGAGGTGTACCGCAACGTAACCTCCGGGATCGGCCTCGCCGCATTGCTTCTTTACCAACGCATTCCCAGGGATGCCGACCCTCTGGGACCGGATAATGTGTTAGCATTCATGTCTGGATTGCTTACCGGAACCGGTACCTGGTTTAGCGGGAGATGGATGGTTGCAGGCAAATCCCCGCTCACCGGTGGATGGGGAGATGCCAATTGCGGTGGCACCTTTTCGCCGGCAATCAAACGCTGCGGTTACGACGGAATTTTTATCCGAGGTATATCACCCAAACCGGTTTACCTTTGCATCATCGATGGCAAGGTTGAAATTAAGGATGCATCCCACCTCTGGGGGACTGACGCAATAGAAGCAGAAAAGTTAATTACTGCCGAACATGCGGCCCCTCGGGTCCGTGTCGCCGTCATCGGACCGGCAGCCGAAAAAAAATCGCTCATAACCGGGATATCAAATGACCATGGCAGATATGCAGCTCGTTCCGGTCTTGGAGCCGTTATGGGATCAAAGAATCTAAAGGCGGTAGCCCTCGCGGGCAAGGCAAAGGTCGTTGTTGATAATCTGGATAAAGTTAAGGCACTAAACGCAAGTTTTAAAAAATGGCTTAAAAAAGGCCCCAATATAATATCTTCTGGCGGGTTGAGTTTCATTGGAAGGTTTATGCGAGTGTCGCCGATTGCCATGGCACAGAGCGGCGACCTCGTTAAAATGGCTATGAGTCGATTCGGTACAATATCTTCAAACGTACTTTCGTCAGAGAATGGTGATTCTCCCATTAAAAACTGGAGGGGGGCCGGATTCCGGGACTTCCCGATCAGTTCACATGCCAATAACCTGAATCCGCAGAGAATAATCGATCATGAGATAAAAAAATATCATTGTTATAACTGTCCGCTTGGATGCGGGAGCATCCTTCGTGTGGATGAAGCTAATCTTAAAGAAACACACAAGCCCGAATACGAGACCTGCTGCGCTTTTGGGGCGCTTCAGCTAAACAATGATATGAATTCCATATATCGCTTAAACGAATTCTGCAACAGAGCAGGCTTTGATACGATTTCGGCAGGCGCTACGATCGCTTTTGCTATGGAGTGCTATGAACAAGGAATCCTTACCAAAGAAGATACTGGAGGACTGGATCTTTCCTGGGGAAACTCCGAGGCGGCACTTGCACTTCTCGATAAGATGTCCCGTCGCGAGGGAATTGGCGATATTCTGGCGGACGGAACCCGGAAGGCAGCGGAACGCATCGGTAAAGGAAGTGAGCATTTTGCGATTCATGCGGGGGGACAGGAACTTCCCATGCATGATTCACGATATGATCCGGGCTTTGCCGTATCATACTCGCTGGAACCAACGCCAGGCAGGCATACAAACCACGGCTACCAATGGACTGAAATGTTCGCCCTCCATCGGATATTCAAAAAACTTCCAAAGACAGCGGGACTCTCAACAGTGAAGAGCAAATATAAGAACACAAAAGACAAAAACATGCTGCTGTCCACGGCAAGTAAATACATGCAGTTCATCAATGGAGCCGGCGTATGTCTTTTTGGCGTGCAAATGGGGGGAAAATTAGACGTTCCCGCGTATACTAACGCCGCGACAGGATGGTCTCTTTCACCGGAAGAATATTTGAAAATCGGCGAACGCATTCAGAACATCCGCCAATCGTTCAATGTAAAACATGGAATAGTGCCCCGACATGATTTTTCTCTGCCAGATCGAGCGTGCGGGAATCCGCCCTTGGAAGCCGGACCCATGAGAGGAATCAAACTCGATATTAAATCTCTCCAGGACGACTTTTTAAGCAGCATGGATTGGGATGTTAATACCGGAGCTCCAACCAAAGTGAAACTCAATGATCTTGGCCTCGATTATATTGCTAATGAGATATACAAATGATGCGTTTTTTATCCAAAACATCACAACCTCGAATTTCGGTCGAGCTGAAAATCATCGGGTTTTTTTGTGGAGAATATATAAACATTCTGGACAAGGTCACCATAGATCAAGGTTGTTCTCCATCAGATTTACTGCGTGTTTCACGCAAGACCGGACTTGTCTCTCCTGATCTCTATAAGGAACTTCGTAATTTAAAAAAGTATGTTGTACAATGTAACGGTGAAGTCATTCCGACCAAGAATTTTTCTAAAACAAGCCTGGTTGATGGTGATAGCATACTCATTTTTTCCTTTGTCACAGGAGGGTAAGTGAGAGTGAAAAATCAAATAATAATTTCACAAGGAGAATTATATATGTCTGCCTTAATAGCTTTAAAGAATTTTGAAAACCGGCCTCCAGTCTTTCAGGATTCGGATGAATTCCTTGAAAAGGATTGAAAATACAGCAAACGTAATAGAATACATGAAAAACAACCCAAAACCAAAAACAGAAAGGAGGGCTGCCGACGAGGGACTGAATCCCGTTACCGTAATTTCACTGTAATGAATTCCTGGAATACAAAACCTTTTTACGGAATGGTAAAGAGGGAAACCATTATCAAAGGAGAAAAACTGTGAACCGATACACCACGATAGTTAGCATTTTTGTTACATCTCTGGTATTGATCGCGACATCTGCTCTGGCGATGGATATGGACAAGTTATTCATATCCGGTTGGATTTACACGTATGCCAAAATGGAAGACAGCTATCAGACGCCCCTGGACGAGATCTACGAAGTCCGTGAGGGCGCCAACTACCGGGAAAATCAGCATTTCCGTGCCAAGACCGTATTGACTTTCACGTACGGCAAACCGGAGGATCAATGGTTCGGGCTGGCGCAGCTCGCCTTGGATGTCAACGACCCCGACCATGGCGATGCGGACAATGATAACAGCAGCACCATTACGGTCGGTGAAGACTTCAGCGCCGTTCTAGCCATGTATCGGCCGTTTGAAATGCAGGGCGGGCGACCGTTCGGTATCGCCCTGGGTGTTGTCCCCGTAATGGCAACCGCCAATGCCGCCTATTTTAATTATTTCATGGGTGATATTGAAGAAGACTTTATTCTGTATACTGCGGCCGCTATTGTCCACTCTCCCGGCATCAGTCTGGATTTCCATGTTTCCAAAGAGACCGGCTTCGGTATTTCCTATCTGAACGGCGTGGAAGACGGATCGCAGATTGCCGCGCTCATGGAGTCGGACAGCGCCCACAATTTCATAATCTGGGGGGAAGCCAAAAAATGGGGCATAGGCTGGAACGGGGCCGTGCAATGTGTTCGGGGAACGGGAAGCGAAGATGTATCCCTTGTGGAAACAACACCGGCCGGCAATGAGTTGTATGCCTATGAGTCCGAATCTTCCCACCGGGTGTTCAACACCATGCTGACTTACACCATTGACCTGGGATCCATCTCCCTTATGCCCGGTATCGGGTATCAGGGCATCTACGGTGAGTCCTGCGCAGTCAGCTCCTCCAACTTTGCGGAACGGGACATCGAATTGGACAACTACCAGGCTGGACTCAAAGTGTTTACTCGTTTCTTTGATATTCCGGGCGAGTTTTCCGTTCTCTACACCAAAACCGAAACCAAAGATTTCAACGCCTTTGGACAGCTTACCTCCGCAGCCGGCAATGCGGTGATTGACCAGGCCGGTGTCCTGGGTGCCGACTTGACCGCAGGATGGTGGAACCAGAGCAACATACCTGCTCTCGGCGCCCTGGCTACCGCCCCGGAGACCGGAAAAAGCGAGGCCGTAGCCGGTGTAGCCGGTGTCGACCATGATCTTCACCTGGAATACAAATTTGATGTTATCGAAAATGTCCAGCTTGGACTCTTCTACTACCGCATGGATTCCCAGAAGATCGATACAGGGTCTTCGTTCCGGCAGTTGGACGGTTCTCTGACGGATCAGCGTCTTACGGCTATGCTGATAGGCTATGGTTATTCCGATGTGGCAGCAGCTACAGCGGCCGATCAAATCTTGCAAGGTGCTGCAAGTGCAGTGGAGGAACAACTCACTCCACAGTTCGAATGGACCGACATGGAGTCCTATGGTCTGTTCTGTAAGGTGACGTTCTGACAATACCTTCGGATTCTCCCTTGGGGGAATTGATATGATCAAAAAGGACATTCCCTGGGGCATTAACGTCGCTCATGGCATCAGCCAGACGACACCTCCCACAGATGAAGAAATTGATTTTGTCAGACGCTTCGCACCCACAGAATCCGTGGGAAGAAAACTCATGTACGGGTTTGGAATAAGTGAGATTGAAAAACATGAAGTTAGAAATTGAAAATGATAATATTATAGAACTTAAAAGCTTGTTCCAAGAACAGAAAAAAGCATTCGAGAAGGATATGTATCCTTCATACAAATCACGTGTTGAAAAACTTCAAGCACTTAAGTCGATGATAAAAAAATATCGGAGTAAAATTGAGGAAGCATTAAATGCCGATTGCGGCTCTCGATGCCATTGAACGGGTAACACGCCAGAAGAAGGTGAATGCCATCGGTTACTGCATGGGTGGAACCCTTCTGGCATGCACGGCAGCCTACCTGCATGCAAAAGGGGAAGGAGACCGGATCGCAAGCAACACCTACATGGCATCTTTGCTGGATTTTTCCAATCCCGGCGATATGGGGGTTTTTATTGATGAGGAACAGATCCAGGCATTGGAAAAACAGATGGTTGAGCATGGCTATCTGGACGGTTGTGCCATGTCCAACAGTTTCAACATGCTGAGAGCCAATGACCTGGTGTGGTCTTATGTGGTCAATAACTATCTGAAAGGAACCAGCCCGGTGCCGTTTGATGTGCTGTTCTGGAATTCCGACTCCACCAACCTGCCGGCCAGAATGCACAGTTTTTACCTTCGCAACATGTATCTCCACAACCGTCTGCGGGAACCTTCCGGGATTTCATTGAACAAAGTCCCGATTGACCTCTCCCGAATCACCAATCCCGTGTACTTTATTTCCACCCGGGAAGACCATATCGCGATCTGGCAGTCCACGTACAAAGGAATAAGGCTGCACAGCGGCCCTGTGCGGTTTGTGTTAGGAGCCTCGGGCCATGTTGCCGGAATTGTCAACCCTCCGTTCAAAATCAAATACGGTCACTGGACCAATGAAGATCTGCCGGAATCTGCGGAAGAGTGGCTCAATCATGCGGAGTTTCACGAAACCTCCTGGTGGCTGGACTGGATCAGATGGAGCAAGGCATATGCAGGAAAAAAAGTTGCTGCCCGAAAACTGACCGGCAAAAAATTCAAGAACCTGGAAGATGCGCCCGGCTGCTATGTCACCAAACGCCTGGATCGTCCGGAAAGCGGCGTGTGCTATCTGCCGAATGCGTTGCTGTAAAGACAAGCAGAGAGTATAATCCTACTCAATAAATATTTTTGAGACCGGGTCGTTCAACGTCACGGATAGACTCTATGCTACTTTCAAGTGCAGGTTCTCACGTTTTTGGCATTCCCGAATAAGATTGACAAAATTTTTCAAGGTCGGATTTCCACTTGGACCAATCATGCGGCGAATGCTCTTTTCATCCAGGTCAAGTTCGCGAGCAATGGAAAGCACAGACTCAGACTGAGGGCAAATGACCTGGTGTGGTCTTATAATGCTGCTCCCTTGTTAATAATACAAAACAAGATATAATAATTATGCCAAGAAAAAGTAGTAAAAAGGTAAAAAATATGTTCTTCATGATTCCTCCACTTAATAAGATATGTTTCCCCCGATATTTATAACATATCAGCAGGATTCAATGGATCCGGAAAACAACCTATTCATCCAATACAATCGTTGAAACCTCGCCATCCATATCATTTACTATGGCGGATCGAATCACATTTGGGGCAATTTCGTACACCCGGTCATTGATGAATATTGCTCTTGTCCAGGTGGTGTCACAATTTGCCTGATCAATGCATCTGGAAAGCCTTCCCTTGAATTCAAAACCATTTTCGGCTGTAACTTTATAAGTGTAGAGTCCTGTAAAAGTGCTTTCTCCATAACTCCATGCATTTCCCGATGGCGACAAATGCTCGAAGAGATCTACAGGAAATGATAGCAAGTTCTGTTCTGCCCAGAAGTTAAATGCTTTATGGTTTTTAAGTGCCTCCGATGAGGTCCCCCGATCTCCTATCATTTCTTTATGGAGAATCCGGGGTGCCTTGAGATAGCCAACATCGAAAATGGAAAGCTGGATTCCCTGATCAAAAGTAACCCCATCCTGTTCTTTTGTATCCTTTCCAATCGTCAGCAGATAATTTTCCCCAAGGGGATGGATGTAATCCGAATATCCTGGCACCTTTAGTTCTCCAACGATAAAAGGATTGGTTGGATCTGAGAGATCCAGCGTGAATAAGGGATCTGTCTTGACAAAGGTCACAAGATACCCTTTGGAACCGACAAAACGGGAGGAGTAGAGATTCTCCCCCGGAGCGATATTATGAATGCTGCCGATGACGTTCAATTGACCGTTATCCGATTTCATGCAATATACATGATTATTGGACGTCCCCTGCCAGATGTTTCCCGTGGTTGCAGCAACCCTCAGAACATTCTGGTACTCGCCGAAAGAAAACTGGTTCAGGGTACTCCCGGCAATCGTGCCGCTGCTTTCATATTCAACACCCTTATCCGTAAAATTGAACTTATATATATCTGTAAGAAAATCGTATTCTATGTCTTCGTAATTGTCAGCGGCCGTGGAGGTCCATCTCGTCGAGCCGACATACAACGATTTTGTTGATGCATAGATTTGGTGAGCATCTGCGACCGTACCCATGCTTTGGAACGACAATAGAGGGTCTTTGATTGAAACAGTCGTAACCGTAATGATTGTACCACCAAGGGGCTTTTCCGGACAGTAGAAATCCCCTGTGGCAACAAGCTGATCCGTTTCGATCGCTTTACCATTTTCACCGATTCTGGAATAGGAAGGCGTCAGATCATTGAGGGAAAGGGATTCAAGGGCCTTTTGATTCTTAGAAATTGACTGTGCCTTATCCTCTTCGGTGGTATAACAAATCGAAAGTGGTGGCAAGTCCGGTAAAAACTGCTGAATAATATGGAGGTTTCCATCTATCATTCGCGAGGATACCAGAAGACCATCCAAAATCATTTCCGATAGCCATTTTGGATTGGCTGGATCAACGACATCTAAAAATTGGATGCCGACTTGGGCACCAACCGGAAGCCAATAAGGCATACCGATATTCAGTCTTTGGGTTAAGGAGGTACCGCTCCATTTGGATCCTCCACCATTATCCGGAATAAACAATATTACAAGTATATTATTATTCAGGTATAGTGAATTCACTTCCCCCCTGATATCGATATTGCTGACGACGCGCATGATCTCTGGAGTGGATACATCCACAATGGTGACCTTTCTATTGCCGGCCACGAAAAAATGGGTACCATTATTTTTGACTGTATCGGATTCATCCACATCCTGCTCTTGAATGTTTGTGGTTGAATAACCTGCTCTGGCATCGCTGAAAACGGGTGTGACTTCGGGTGAAGCTCCTTTGTCTGTCACAGAATCTGCAGTCTCAAGTAGCAAATTTTTAGGTACAAGGGATAGGGCAATCTGATTTTTGATATAGCTTTCAAGTTTTTTATCTGATTCAGTAAAGGTTATGGTATTCTCCGGATTTCCGATTTCACTTCCGCCTGTACATCCCAGGACAAAAAGACAAAATGCAAAGAAAAGGATGGGTTTATGAAAAAGCAGTAATTGATTTATCTTTCGGAACATAACGTCCTCCTGTAAATACGAATCTGAATGTACTCTATTTTATGATTCGCCCAAACGTGTTAATGGGAAAGCCTGTATATTGATCTGGATGACCAGATCCGGGGAATCATGCTCACAGGCAAGGTCAAGTATCTCTTTTCTAAACAAGGCGATCCTCTTTTTCATTTCCCCAATCTGATGTTTTTGTATCCCCAAGGTCAATGCACTAATGTCGCGCTGGTTGGCTGAAAACCGTTCCAAAGAATCCATGGCAAGTTTCATCATCTCTCTGTGATAATTGGCAACCACGAGAGATTTCACTTCCGGACCGGTTGTGACAGCTCTGTCTCCCTGTTCTCTTCTTCCATCCTCGCCCAGATATATCATGCCTAGTTCGGTCAACAGCTTTAATGCTTTTTTTGCTTCCGTAACCTTTATCGGTGGATTCAGAAGGGCTGCGATCTGTTCAGGAGAGTGATTTCGTTCTCCCATGGTTACAATTTCGCGAATTACCGGATAATACCATTTTGAGAAGTATTCAAAACTTGCTTTTTCAATTTTTTTGATCTCACCGGCTCCTTTTGCCGATACCATTTTTTTATAGTAATAGTTTCTTCCATCATGATCCGTTGCTTGATTCATGAAAACCAGATTCTCAAGAAATTCCCGTTCCTGTTTTTTAAGATCAAATCCTTTTGCGATTTTCGCAATGCTCTCATTGGATAAGTTGCGCGCTCCGTCGGTTACCAGCTTTAAAAAATTCGGAGAAGCAAATCCTGATTTCTTTGAAAAATACCGATATGAAAAAAACTTGTCTTTTTTCTTTCTGAAATGAAACATGTCTTGAAAAAAAGAGCGATAATCCAAATAGTCAAATACCGAGGGGCGATTCATGTCCTGTCTCCGGGAAAACGATCATTTTATTCATTCCAAACTTTCTATACATCCGGAACGCACAATTCAAAGACTGAATTCTGAATGGTCAAAGACATGCGAAAATGAGAACAACACCTTGCACATTCAGTTACCATGATCGTTATCATGTAAAATTACCGGCTCCAAGATTTATTTACTGCACATTATAACAAAATGTATTCTTCTGTATACGAATTTATTTCGATATAACTTATTTTATTGTTTAAAATTAGATAATTAAATGTATTCTATAATTTGTAATTATTCATTTCTTGATGGAATTGTTTGCAATATTCATCAGAATACAAGAAAAGGAAAGACCATTGTATCAACCGCTGCCATCGAATGGTAACAAGTAACAAATAAAAATGCCCGGAAGACTGAAATTCCTTATATCACCAAAAAAATCCTGAAATATCTCGGCCTTTGGGACACGCAGTGAAGCTTAGCGCTAAACGAACTACCATGATCCTCCAAAAATCAACGCTGTAACAACTCAAGTCTCATATATGATGCGTACTCACAGATTCCACAATATGATTACTGAATTCATTAAAAAAAATATCCATCGTATCATACCCGATACATGCGTCAAAAATCAGTATCTTTGATTGATTTTTCTTCATTGAGCAGAATAAATCAGAGGGGCCTCTCCGGTTTTCATTCAACTGTTTTCAACTTTTCAAACACCTCTCTACATGTTGTATTGCTATTGCCGTTGACACACAAGTGCCTTTTCTGTATGTTCATCTATAAAAAAAGAAACAGCTTATTCTTCAACAAAAGGTATTGCTCTATAACATCGACATGTTTCTCAGGGGTGCTACGTCAGCCAAATAAAGCGTTCATTTCCAGCTCCAGTTATTATTGGTTACAACCTCGACTTGTGATGCTACACATTTCATAAGGTTACGACACATGACGAAACGATTTCATGAAGAGGCATTTGATTCCGGTACGTTGCTCAAACTCGAAATTTTCCGTGGATATACCAGGAACTGGCTTCCGGTCTTTCTTTCAAGGGTGAGTTACCCCAATGTCAATATTTTTGATTTTTTCTCAGGCCCAGGCAAAGATAAAAACGGCCAAGAGGGATCACCCTTGATAATTCTTAATGAATTGGATCAATACCTACACGATCCTTTGGTTCCAAAGGCCTCGGAAGTCTCTGTCAGCGTCTATTTTAATGATGATAATGAAAAAAACATTGAAGATCTCAAAAAAAATATATCTGAGGTAACAAGAGGTCCGGCAGCATACAGTATCCGATTTGCGAAGAAAGATTTCGAAATTGCTTTTATGGAAGAGCTTCCTGAACTTAAACGACCGGACACTGCAAATCTGGTGATCCTTGATCAGTTCGGCCTAAAACAGATTAACGATAAGATATTCCATGAACTGATTGCATGTCCTACTACGGATATTCTTTTCTTTATTTCTTCAAACCATATAAAACGCTTTATTTCGGAAGGATGTATTCAACAATATTTTCCATTACCGGAAGATGAGATCAGGAAAGTGGGCTCAAAAGAGATCCATAGATACATATGCAACAAGTTCTATCGGAACCTTATCCCAAAAGGATGTGAGTATTATCTTGCCCCATTTTCCATCCAGAAGGGCAATAATCCGAACATCTATGGTTTGATTTTTGGAAGCCGCAGTGTATTTGGTTTGCAAAAATTTCTCGAAGTCTGCTGGGACAAAGACAGTGTGACCGGTGAAGCAAATTACAATATCGACAATGATTCTATCCGTGATGGACAACTTTCATTATGGCAAGAAGACAATGTTATAAAAAAGCAGGATCAATTTAAAAAGGACCTGGAGGGTTATATCCAGTCGGAACAGCCCACAAATATAGAATTATACCGGTTCTCTCTTGAAAATGGTTTCTTGCCAGGCCACACCAACGATATCTTACGGGAACTACAGAAATCGAATAGATTGGAAGTTAAAGACCCAAGGACAAATGAAAATATCAGAAAAGGGGCATTTTACGTTAATTGGGACAGTTATAAAAAACATGAAGCCCGAGCCCGCTTCTCTAAAAAAAGGTGCTAAAATGAATTCCAGCAAAATTGAATGGACTGAGTCCACATGGAACCCGGTTACAGGATGTACAAAAATCAGTGAAGGATGCCGTAACTGTTATGCTGAACGCATGGCAAAACGACTCCAGGCCATGGGGCAAGCAAATTATCGTAATGGTTTTAATGTAACCTGCCATCCGCATGTTTTAAAGATGCCGACACAATGGAAAAAATCAAAAATGATTTTCGTTAATTCTATGAGTGATCTTTTTCATGAGGATATCCCGGATGGATTTATTTTTGACATTTTTAGTGTCATGCAGGAAGCCCACAGGCACCAATTTCAAGTGTTGACAAAACGATCACAACGCATGGTAGAACTAAGCGGCCATTTTCAATGGTCACCCAATGTCTGGATGGGCGTAACAGTAGAGTCTGCAAACCATCTAAACCGTATTGATGATCTTCGTAAAGTTCCAGCAAATGTCCGCTTCCTGTCCATGGAACCGTTACTTGGCCCTGTTAAACAACTCAATCTTACCAATATAGATTGGGTTATTGTAGGAGGTGAGTCAGGACCAGGCGCACGCCCCATGAAAAATGAATGGGTTCTGGATATCAGAAATCAGTGTATAAAATCAGGAACAGACTTCTTTTTCAAACAGTGGGGAGGAGTGAACAAGAAAAAAGCCGGGCGGCTCTTAGAAGGAAGGACCTGGGATGCCATGCCCAAATTGGCAATTGCATAACAGCTGCGGTAGCGTCTGCCTTCTCAGGCTTCAGCCCGCCAAAAAGCACGGCGGTCTTCCGCACCTGCGGGGGTAGCCGGTCTGATTTTGATTTAAAAACACGTGAGGTAGCCGCCGCTTGTCTACCGTATCTGTTCCCGCCTGTCATGATCCATGCATTCATACATACATAAGGAATTTTATCCAACAAATTTTTTATCTTTTATATCGGCCTCCGGCAGGGTGGTAAAAATGCCGTCCGATAAAATGGGCTTATGTACACTGAGCAGGCAGAAAGGAAAATTTTCTTAGAATAATTGAATAAAAAGGGTATCAGAACAAACGGCCTGGGGAGAACGAAAGTTTCTCCCCAGGCCATTTTTCATGTGTCTGTAAAATCAGTCCGTGAACTCCAATGCCTGCCTGATGGTTTTCATTACATTTTTCTCCTGTTCCGTAAGACCCCGATCCGCAAGCGCGATACGCTCTGCGATCTTCACGGCAATCGCACGGTCTTTAGGATCCGGAATCAGGGTGGAGAGTGCTTTCAGCGCCTTTTCTTCATCAGCAACCAGGATGCAGGATTGCTGCCGGATCATATTTTTAAATTCCGGTTCCTTTAAAATATTGAGCCGGTCATCGGTTGCAATCACATCATTGTATGCCTTCAAGACCCGTCGCTGGAGACTTTCTTCCGCATGGGCCATCTTCAGCATGATGCGGACAACTCCTTCTGCAAATCCGCCCTTATCCACGGATTCCAGCCATTGCGGATCACAGACAGGGTCATCTTCCTTATTTTCCGGAACAGCCTTGAAAAAAGATTGAATCCATGGATTTCCATACATTGTTTTAAACCAGAACTCCTGGGTCTGATCCCGCATATCCCGGTATAGATTCAATGAATCCGTGATCCATTTTGCCGCACTTTTTTCCATTTTGGCAAAAGGGTTGTCCGGGGAAACCGGCTTCCGGTTTTCCTCAACCAGCGGCGTCGCGATCTTGAGCGGCATCATCATGGGATTTGCATCGGAAAAAGTCGTGCAGGCCATCCTTAATGGATGAAGCTGCCGGATCAGTTCTGCATTTCCCTCGTGAATGAACATCCGGACAAAGGGGCTAGCAATTGTCCGGTACAGGTAATCATTGAACTCGGACAGGGCGGCAACCGAACGGAAATCCACTTCATCTTCAAGGCCATCATCAAGGGCAAGGATATCCTGTATGCTCCTTTCCTCAAAACGGACAGAATGCCCCTCCTGGGTTTCCTGATCATCGATCACCATTTCATACAACCCCGGAGAAAGGTATTCAATGAGATCAATGCTGGCAATGATCTCCTTATGTTCCTTTTTGGAGACCTTGCCGGAAACAAATATTCCAAGGTGGCCGATTTTATCATGGATCAAGTATACGATAACCTGCTGCCGGCGTTTAATCTCTTCCTCAGAGCCCCAGACCTTGGCGATCCAGTTCAGCGCCTGCTGGGGCGGGGTGATATTGTCTCCGCTGGAGGCAAAAACAAGCACCGGGGCCTGAAGATTTTTCAGATCGATCTTCCGGCCATCCAGTTCCAGCTTTCCTTCTTCCAGCTTGTTGCCGACAAAAAGGTTATCAATAATATAATGGATCTCCTCCCGGGTCAGCATGAAAAAACCGTTCCACCAGCGTTCGAAATCAAGATATCGCTGCCTTTCCGAATCCACATTGGCATACAGGTAATATGGTTTACCCCATAAGGTGTTTGCCGGATTCAGATCTTCGAACCCGGAGACCAGATGCGCCCCATCAAACACGCCGTTTCCCAGATCGCTCCACAAGGATGCGGCCCAGACACCTCCCATCAATCCACCGCGATACCTCATGGGATTTTTTCCATCCACTCCTGCCCAATAGGATAGTGGTGATCCATTGAATATCATTGGTCCGACAATATCCGGACGATCCGCACCAATCAGAGCTGCGGCCCACCCTGCCTGGCAATTACCGATTATGGCCGGCCGTTCTGCATCCGGATGCCGGGCGATCACTGCCTCTATGTAGGCTATCTGCGTTTTATGAACATCGGCGAATGTCTGCCCCGGTGCCGGATCTGCATCAAATATAATGAAATACACCGGATACCCCTGGTTCAGAGCCATACCGATTTCAGAGTCCCTTTTTGATCCTCCGATGCCTGGACCATGACCCGCACGGGGGTCAACAATAATGATCGGACGTTTTTTCCCCTTTTCGGATGAATGTCCGGAATGGGTATGACGCTTTTCCTGACTGGATTTTCCCTTCTTGTCTTCACTGTTCCGCCGGTCACAGATACGCGCAAGGGAAAAATTGACAGGCGGAGAAAGGGTGCTTCCATCAATAATGATTTCATAATCAAATGTTAATACAGGGGGTTTCTTGTTTTGAATGTGCTGATAAAAGTTGTTCCCCCGTTTATTTAAGGTATCCAGAAACAAAACCGACCGCTGCCCTGCATCCAGTATATAATCAAAAGCAGAATCCAGATAGTTTGTCTTGTTTGCTGAATTTGAAACCTGATTTGAGTTATTCATAGATATCCTCCTTCAACACAAAAAGATCCGCGTGATATATTTCGCTATGCAACAAAGATAGTACGTTTCCGGAACCGTGTCAATATTCTTTGGTTTTAAATTGCATATCATATTGTATTTAAAGTTTAAAAATGGCAGGCCTGCTATCCGGCAACACCTATCCATCTGAAAAAAAATGGTGCATTGCAATATTTTTCCTTGACACCTGTTTTTTGATCCCTATCTTCCCGGTAAGAACAGATGACAACACAAAACATATGGAGGTACAACATGGAAAATATAGCTTTCGCCCAACAGATCATCGATATCAATCGTGTCGCAGCAGAAAATACTCGGAGCGTCATCACCCTTCTCCAGAACCAGACAATAAGATTTGTCCAGGCTTCGATTGAGCTGGGTAACCAGGTCGCCAAAGAGGGCCAAAGGGTTGTAGAGGAATGGACTAAAGAGTATGACAGAGGCCGTCTGGCTATCCAGGATGTGGTGGAAGAAAACCGGATCAGCCTGGACCAGCTTTTTTCACCCCTTGTACAGCCGAAGGAAGCTGCCCGGCCCAAAAAGACAAAATAAGGAGCCAATTTCAAAACGATTATAAAGCGTCACACCGGCGAAAGTCAGTGCTTAAAAAAGAGCCGAAAATACTGGATTTTAGTTTTCGCCGGAACGACAACAAGAGACTTTTAGAATTGGCTCATAAGGAAAAATCAAACAACAACATTGGTGAGTGACTTCACAGGAGGTATAAAAATGGAAAATCAAAAACTTTTAAAACAGGCTGTTGACTTTCAGAGAAATACTTTTAATAATCTGTATCAAGCAGTTGTTCTGTTCCAGGAACAAGCGGAAAAAGCTTCCAATGCACTATTGGCACAGGCCAACCTCATCCCTGAAGAGGGCAGGAATGTAATCGGAACGTGGACGGAAAACTACAAAAAGGGTCTCAAAAGCTATAAAGACGCTGTAGACGCAGGTTTCAACCAGCTTGAGACGTTTTTTGGAGCAACCCATTAATTCCGATTTGCTTTCATATTGATGCAATATATGATCTCACAAAGGGCAGGCACAGGGGCCTGCCCTTACAAATCATGTCATCTTGATCGCAAAATGGAAAAAAACAATTTTCACCTTTCACCCAAAAAAAGGAGAGAGAAGATGGACCGGAAACAGATTGTCAAGCAGATGCTCAATTTCAACAAGTCGTCTTTCAACAATGCGTTCAACACTCTTGCCATGGCGCAGGAGCAGACGGAGACCATGGGAAAATCATTTATTGAGCAAGCTGCATGGCTCCCGGCAGAAGGGAAAAAAGCAGTACAGGACTGGCTTGATGCCTGCAAGAAAGGCCGGGAAGAGTATAAAAAGCTCATTGACGATGCCTATAAAAAAGTGGAGGCTTTTTTATAATTCAGGCTAACTCTGCTTTTTATTTCCGGTTGGAAATGCTAAACAAAAGGGCATGAAGCCCTGGCTCATATACCCTCCCTTTGCTGATCCGACCCAGCCTTATCTTTCGCTGCCTTATCTGAAAGGATATCTGCGATCCAATGGGCTTGACGCTGTGGTAACCGATCTGAACGTTGCTGCAGCCCATTATCTGCTTGATCCCAGACAGGTTGCAGACAGCGTGAGGCATCTGACCGAAAAGTTTGAACAGCTGAACCATTCTAACCAGCTCAACGGCATGGAGCAACTATCCTATATGACCCTTGCCGAAGCACGGCCGGCTGCGTTGCGCAGCCTGGCCGCAGCAGGTTCGGCAATCGATGTTTTCCAGGACTCCAACCGGTTCTATCAGATAGCGCACTACCGAAGAGCACGGAATCAGGCCGAAGATGCGCTGGCGTGTCTCAGTGCAGTGAATTATCCATACAACTTTCATTTCAACCACGCTGCTCATGCGACCGTACCCTGGGGACTGGATCTCCTGGAGAGCTATTTCCGGAAAAGACAAAGCCCCCTGGATGCATTCTATCGTACAATTCTGGATAAATACCAGCCTGAACCAGGACAAGTGGTAGGCATTTCCCTGACTTTCATCAGCCAGATTCCGGAGACTTTTTATCTGCTCCATCTGCTGCGCCGGATAGCTCCCCGGGCTTTTCTTCTCCTGGGAGGCACCTGCGTCCAACAAATCCTGCGCCACGCATCCCCATTAGTACAAAAACGATTGCTTGGCCTTGTGGATGCCACCTGCATTTTCGAAGGCGAAGAAGCCATAGTTCAACTGATCCGGGCGCTTGAATCCATGGGTTCCGATATAGATGCCGGATCTCGTTTCAATGCACTCAGGGAAATACCCAACCTGCTGCTTCGGGAACCAGGCACCGGAGAGCTTCACAGCAACCCGGTTCAGATTACGAATCTGAACCGCAACCCTCAACCTGACTACTCGGACCTGGACCTCAACAACTATCTTGCTCCAAGCCCAACCCTGTTATTTGCGCCCACCAGGGGGTGTTACTGGAACCGTTGTTCCTTTTGTGATTATGGATTGAATCGTTCGGGAAGCCACGGCTACCGGGAAATGGATGCGGCCGAAGCAGCCCGTTGTCTTGCCGAGCTGTCAGCAACCCACAATGTTCAAAATTTCTATCTTTCCGTTGATGTACTCTCGCCCAAATTCGCTCTGGCCATGGCCCGGGAACTTTTCGCCCTGAAAGCGGACATCAAATGGTCGGCTGACTTTCGCATTGAGCCTTACTATACCCAGGAGCGCTGCCGGATGCTCTACCAATCCGGCTTAAGGGCAGTGGCCTTTGGAATTGAAAGCGGGTCAGACGAACTGCTCAGAAGCATGCATAAAGGCATCACCTCCGAACAGATCTGTAGCGTGAACAACACCTTCCACGATACCGGCATTGCCACTGCCTGGATGGCCTTTACCGATCATCCCGGTGAAACCCGGCCTCAACTACAGGCCACCCTGAAACTGATTCAAAACCAGCAAACCAGCATCGATCTTTTCATCCTGGGCCGCTTCGGTCTGACCGGCGGTTCGGATATTGCTGCCTGTCCGGAAAAATATGGCTTGAAACAAATTTTTTTCTGCAAGGGAGATGACTTCCGGCTGTTTCCCCTTTTTGAAACCAAAGCACAAAAATCCAATACCTCCCAATACGATGAAGACAGCATTGCCCGCTTGTCGTCGGGATTTTACCTGGACCACTACCCATGGGCCGGAGCCATTTCCACCTATCACTCCTTCCTGTATTTTCTCAAATATGGACAAAGAGTTTTCCGGGATCTGGCCAAACGACCGTTGCGTCCAAGGCATGTCCCCCCAAAAGGCAAGTTTCCCAAAGGTCTGACAATCCCTCCTTCATTTCCCATCAGCCGCTTGCGCCGGAATTGCAGCCAATTCATGGAGCATTTCTGGCAACGTGCCCTGAAACCTCAAAAAAACGGGCAGACACCTCTGGATGAAGACTTTTTTAACGAATCTCTGGAAAAAAAATTACAGCCTTTCCATAGAGCCAATTTCAAAACGATCAAAAAGCGTCACACCGGCGAAAGCCGGTGTCCAGAAAGTGGCGAAAATACTGGATAGCGATGTGCTTCACTTCGTGCCCGGCTTTAGCCGGAATGACAAACCTTTAGTATATTGAATTGCCGGAGTAATAAATTGTTCTGGATGCCGGTTTCCACCGGCATGACGATAAAGCCGGGTTTCATCCAGACATGTAAAATAACCTGCTTAAAAATACTGCTGAAGCCCGGATGTGATGAATTCAAAGGAAGCAAATTGACTGTTCAAAAAGGTATCTGAGTTCATTGTTTCAGGCTCACGGCAGATCACTCCTTTCTCGAAAACCGATCGCTGTTCACTGCTCAGGCGAATGTTGGCGCAATGCACATTCCTTTCAACAACAATTTTTCTGGCGGAATTGATGCGAACTTCTTTAAAGGCATGACGATAGGAAATATGGGGACTCAGAATTGCCTCGGCATAGCTGATCTGCAAATCACAGGCGGAAAAATCCATCAGCGGCCAGAGCTGCTCATGAAAAAACAGGCAGGTTTTATTGCCGGTAAGATTCAACTGATGAGGTCTCGCACCCTTTGCTGCCAACTGATCTGCTTTTTGTTGGAGGTCCCAGGCATCTCCGACCAATGCCATAGTGCGGATAAAACCACTCTCTGTCAAGGATTCATGTGCTTTCATAATAAACCGAGCATTGCGCTTCCGGGCAGCGGAACGCTGAAACCGGTGTTTGTAAACATACGAGCAGTAATTGATGGGCAGTTTCACTCCTTTTGCAAGAGCAATCTCCATCAGTTTCAACACCATCAGCTCAGACTCCAGCACGGTAACCTTGTCACCATGGAGAAATGTGTAATTGCGGGTTTTCAAATTCACTACATTGTGGGGAGTCAAACGGAGCTGATGCAGATTCAGGTGATTCACGCCCACATCGTAGAGTATGGGAAGCAGGTTCGAAACTTTCTCCATATCTTCAGGGATGGCCGGAATTTCAATTGTCACAATGGGGATGTGTCCCACGGCCATCTGCAATCTCTCAAGCTCATAATCCTTTGCGCTGATATCGAACCGGATCTCGTTCAATCCTTCATCCTGTAGCTTCTGGACGATCTCCCGGGTGAGAAGGGTTCCGTTGGTATACAGCCAGAGATGCAGGCTGTCTCCCATTTTGCGGCGAACGGCTTTCAGGTATTTCAGGGTACGATCCAGGGTCAACAAAGGCTCTCCGCCGCTGATACTGACTCCCCTGAAATCAAAATAATGCACATAGTCTGCATAGTCTGACGGTTTATCAAAGGGAATACGGTTGGTGACTGGGACCCCCACCTCATCCTGAACTGTTGGACAATAAAAACAGCGGCAGTTGCATTTGCCATTGATGAACAGGCAGGACCATCCGCCCTCACCACAGATAACACATCCGGGAGATAGCGGTCCCAGTTTGGGCTTGGTTCTGTGAAACGCCAGTTCAATGGCCTGACTTATGGCTGCCAGGCAGTTTTTGCGATCTTCATCCGCCTTTAGAGCCCGGCTTCTGGTTATCCAATGCAACTCCTGGGATTGACCCTCATATTCAGCCAGATTGGATGCAATCATTTTAAGGCGCGAGGCTTCAGGAGCTTCTTTGTCGTGTGAAAATCCGTTCATTTCATCTTTATCTTTCTTCACAATATGTCTGGACAACCTACATTATCGTCCATGCCGGAGGTTTGTTTAAAAATAAGATTTCAACCTCTCCATCATGTTTATGAAACGCCTTCCATATGAATAGTGCGGGGTTTTCAATCTCTTCAGGGCTTTTTTATATTCCGGATTCCCATAATCGTGCTGAACATTGCCGTTCATCTGGCAGGATCTTCCCCTTGATGTACAGACAACCTGTATGGATTGTAAAATAGCATCCATCGAGCCATCCTCAAAACATTCTTCGGCAGCCTTTTGTAAAACAGGAGGGCCGGCCAATCCAATAATCCGATCCCGGATGGTTACAAGCGGGACATGCTTTCGAAGCTCTATTTTTTGATCTTTTAGTTCAAAACCTCTATATTCCTGATCCGTTGTTTTGTTTTCTATGTTTTTAAGCGATTTCTCCGCAGCTCTCAGAAAAATCGGATTTTTCGGAACACTGATGATCAGCCATTGGCATAGATCATGGTTTACGCCCAATTGAGTCACATACTCGGAATCCGGTTTTATCCATTTGCGCAGAGGAGATAAACACCTGCAATCCATATCCGCATAAACCCCTCCGAACTGATAGATCACCAGATAGCGCCACAGATCCGCCTTGGATGCACCGTATTGGATCTTCTGATATCCTTCCAAATATTCCGGAAACTCACACTTTATAAAACGGATAATCTCATCATCATCACTAAATCGATACTCATATTCAGGATTGTTTTCGATCCAGGAGTTGGAAAAGCCTTTCATGATGGAAGGAACATGATTCGATTTCATGGTTTGCCAGATGATCTTTGGGATTTTCTGGGAATAATCCGGTTTTCCTGATGCCGGAACCCGGCTGGGTATGATAGAGTATTCGGACAAACGGTTCTTCTCCATTCACAGGTTTTCGGCACTGTTCGCATACAATATGAACATCCGGAAAAAATCAAGAGAAAAACTTTTTGGCCCCTTGTCCGATACAGCCCTCATGATAAACTCCTTGTAAAAACATCATGATAGAATGATCTCCATATCTCCGGATACAACTTGGCTATTTTTCTTCTTCATTGTAGTTCACTGTAATGTGTTGATTCAGATGGTTCGACAAATTACAAGTCAAAGTTTGACCCAGCTCCCACATTGACAAAGAGAGGAAAACCGGATACATGCTGACAATATGGAAAGGTACTTGCATGAATTCACAACACCGGAGAAGAAAAACTCAGAATATAAATGTTTTTAACATACAATAACCCAAAGAAGCTTTAAGCAAGTTACATGAGAGTTGTAACCACCCACCGAAATACCGATCTGGACGGACTCGCCTCTGTTGTAGCCGGGACATTGCTGTATCCGGATACGGTGCCGGTGCTTTCAAAACAGATCAATCCCAATGTGAAATTTTTTCTTACCGCACATAAGCGTATGCTGGATATCAAAACAGCCGACGAAGTTGACCTGGACAAAATCGAAGAACTCGTTGTGGTGGATACCAATCAGTGGAAACGGCTGGATGGTCTGGGACAGTTGAAGGACAAACCGGATCTTCTAATCCACCTATGGGATCACCATTCAAGCGAAGGCAACATCGATGCCCAGTGGAAAAGACAGGAAACCCTGGGAGCCAATATTACCGCAATGGTAGAGGAGATGAAAGAGAGAAAAATTCCAATTTCACCCATGGTTGCCACCCTTTTTCTTGCCGGTATCTATGAAGACACGGGAAACCAGACCTTTAGCTCCACAACCCCAAGGGACAGCTATGCGGTAGGTTTTCTCCTGGAATGCAAGGCTGACCTGGACATTGTCGCCTCTCTCATGGGCTCTGTATTATACAGCCGGAACCAGAAAAAGATGCTTTTTGAGATGCTTCAGAATGTACAAACCGTCAATGTCAACGGTTTTTCTATCAGCATCAATATTCAACCCATTGATGGACATGTAGACACACTTGCCCAGGTCGTTCAGAAATATGCTGAAACCATAGGCGTCGATGCGGCCTTTGGGATATTTGCCCAAAAAGGAGACCGGTGCATTGTGATCGGCAGAAGCAAAAGAGATGGCCCAGACATGTCTGTCATCATGGGTCGTCTGGGCGGAGGTGGCCATCCTTCTGCCGGATCAGCACTGGTCAAGTCCGTACCACCCCAGAGCATTGCAAATCTCCTGATTAATTTAATTGAAAACCATAATCAGTCGTCTGTGCGGATCTCCGACCTGATGTCTTTTCCGGTTCTGGCGGTGTCTCCGGAACTGAAGATGAAAACGCTCCGTCAACAGTTGCGTGAAAATGGATTCAAGGGCGCTCCGGTGATTGAAGAGGGAAAATTGGTAGGCATGATTACCCGTACCCATTTTAAAAAACTTAAACGGGAAGATCAATGGGAGGCGCCGGTCAAGGCATTCATGGCACGGGATATTGTCACCATTGAACCGGGCATGAGCCCAATGCAGGCGGTTCGGAAAATTATCACTAAAAAAGTCGGCCATTTACCTGTGATTGAAAATGGACATGTCATTGGAATGGTCACCCGTTCCGACCTCATGGTTTACTTCTACGACCAGTTACCGAAATAATTTGGAACCAATTTCAAAACCCTGTTGTTGTTATTCCGGCGAAATCGGACACACAGTAAAGTGAAGCGATATCTATTATTTTCAACATTTTCTGGACACCGGCCTTCGCCGATGTGACGTTTTTTAATCGTTTTGAAATTGGCTCGATGGATTGATCAAAAATCATCCGGTGGTGATGCTGCTTTTGATTTTATTCCGCAACTCTCTTCCATGACCAAAGCTGGGAGATCAGCATTCCAGCCATCATCAGGCAGCACCCGAACAGACCGCGAAGGCTCAGGATTTCATTCAACACAATCCATCCGCCGATGGCAGCGAAAACCGTTTCCAGACTGAGCAGAATGGATGCATGGGCAGGATGGGCATCCTTCTGGGCAACAACCTGAAGTGTATAGGCAACCCCTACGGACATTAAACCACCGTACAATATGGGAATCGCCGCTTTCATCACATTAGCAAACACAATGGTTTCAAACACAATCGCCGTACAAAGGCTTAAGATTGAACAGATCGCGAACTGAAAGGCCGCCAGTTGAATTGAATCGGTTTTGGGTGAAAGCCACCCGATGATCAGTACATGGGATGCCCAGATAAAAGCGCTGATCAGAACGAGAAAATCCCCCTTTCCAATGGTAAAATCCTGAGTCACGCTTAAAAAATAAAGCCCGATCGCTGCCAAAAGAGCGCCGGCCCAGGTCCCGGCACCTGCCCGCTGTTTCCAGAAAAGCCCCATAACCGGAACGATCACCACATAAAGGCCGGTAATAAAACCGGCATTCCCGGCAGTTGTATACACAATTCCGACCTGCTGAAGCGATGCTCCTGCAAACAAAAAAAAACCAGCCAGTGTGCTACCGATAAAAAAATGTAAAACAGACCCCGGACGTTTTATTTTTGTTGGAAAAGGTTCATGCATTTTGCGATATAGGATGAATGGCGTGAGAGAAAGCCCTCCGAGAGCAAATCGGATGCCGTTGAATGTGAACGGATCGATATGCTCCATTCCCACCCGTTGTGCTACAAATGCAAACCCCCAGATTACCGCAGTGAGAAGAAGAAGTGCATCGGATTTTATAACTTTCGGATTCATAGGTCCCTGTTATCGGTCTCAAGTCTCTTTTTGCAAACAGGGACATAGCCGATCATCATATACGGAGTCAAGCAATCTTATAGAATTGCCCTGATATATCATTGAACGGTATTGAAAAATGGGATATGGAGATTCTCTAGTTTGATGAGGTTACGAAACAATTCAACAGCATCCCGGATTTCAGAAATTCACATCATGAAAATAGTACTGATCTATCCCTATTTCATTGAAAAACGTGTACATGACGGAGATGTCGGCGTGGTTCCCATGGGTCTTTTCCATATCGGAGCGATGCTCATGGAAAATGGATTCTCGGTTGAGATTCTGAATCTCTGCCATTACACCCGATCCTCCCCGGAGATTCCGGAAATACTGATCCGGGAAAAACCGGATATTATCGGTTTTTCCATCCTGAACGGCAACCGGTGGGGTGGAATTGAGATTGCAGAGATCGCTAAAAAACTAAACCCCTCTGTTCAGATCGTATTTGGGGGAGCAGGGGCAACCTTTTTATGGCAGCATCTGATGAACCATTTTCCGGTGATAGATTATATGGTTATTGGTGAGGGGGAACGCTCTTTTCTGAATCTTGTGCGCTGTATTCAGGATCAGAAACTTGATGAAATCCATCAAATTCAAGGCCTTGCTTTCAGAGACAGCCATACCCTGCGATTCACGGGAAAAGCCCCCTTTATCCAGGATCTGGACACCCTACCCAATCCGGCAAAATATTTTGTATATCAGCACCTTTCTTTATCCAGAGGGTGCCCGGGCAACTGCTCATTCTGTGGTTCACCCCGGATATGGGAACGGACAGTCCGTTTTCATTCCGCAGAATATTTTGTGGATCAAATCGAACTTCTTGTGCAAAAAGGGGTGACTTTTTTTTATGTCTCAGATGATACCTTTACATTGCAGAAAAAACGGGTGATCGAAATCTGCAACATGATCCTTGAAAGAAACCTCAAGATCTCATGGGCAGCCATCTCGCACGTGAATTATATCGACGAGGAAATGCTTTACCGGATGCGGCTTGCCGGTTGCAGTCAGATCAGCTATGGTGTTGAAAGCGGTTCAGAAAAAATCCGGAAATACCTGAATAAAACGATACGCACAGAACAGATTGAAAAAGCATTTCATGCCACCATCCGGTTCGGTATCCTTGCAAGAGCCTATATCATCTATGGCTGTCCGGGAGAAAGCTGGGACACAATTCAGAAAACCATTGACCTGCTTCACAGGATCAAACCGCTGAGTGTAATTTTCTATATCCTGGATCTATACCCTGGAACAGCACTTTATTCCGACTTTCAAAAAAAATTCCGCCTTCATGATGATATCTGGCTCAATTATATCGAGGATATCCTGTATTTTGAGAATGACCCCTGTCTGACTCAGGATATGATTCTTCAGTTTGGCCGTAAACTCAGAACCGAATTTTATGCAAGCCTTCATCAATTTGCCGACGCTATTGAGCTTATCGATAAAAAAGAGCTTTATGAAAAACATGCTGATTTTTATTCCAAACTGGGCATGACATTCAGTCATGGAGAGTATGCAGGGATTGAGGCCATACCGGATAAACAGAATATCGCTGAAAAAATGTTCACAAGAGCGCTGCAATATGCGCCCAATCATCATGCTTTTTTAGGCCTCGGTATTCTGCATCAACAGAAGAATGCGTTTCCGGAATCGATTAAGACGCTTGAAACAGGAATTGCCCATTATCCGGACAGTGAACCATTGAACACCTGTATCGGAATCTCTTATCAGAATAATCAGCAATATGAAAAAGCGCTTTTCCATTTTTTAAAGTTCCCAAAATCGGAACAGGCAGCCCGATATGCATCCGACTGTTCCCTGGCATTGGAGAAACTGAATAAAACAAAGAAGTAAAAAATTGATTGTAAATTTCGCCCAATCGTTTTTATATAGAGCTAATTTCAAAAGTCTGTTTTGTCATTCCGGCGAAGGCCGGAATCCAGAGAAGTGAAGTGCTATCCAGTATTTTCAATTCTTTTCTGGACACCGGCCTTCGCCGGTGTGACGGTTTTTCATCGTTTTGAAATTAGCTTTATGGTAAGATCAGTATATGAAATCCTGAAATTGCAATAGAACTACAGGTAACCGGCTGTGATGAAAATAAAAGACACCTTTTGCAAGAATCTTACGATCCATGCGGCATGGATCATGCTCACGGTGTTTCTGTTTTCCACAGCAGCATTTTCCGGCGAGGAAAAGACATTTGTGTATTTTCACAGTTCCGAGACCAGCATCAATAATTTTAAATCATTAAAAATGGAATTCGATAGCTATCTTTCCCGTTTCGGACCTTATGAATTGCAGCCTGTAAAGGAACGGTCTGAATTTGAAAAAAAGATTTTTCATGAAAAAAATTGCCTGATTCTGACCTCAAGCTGGCATTATAGAAAAATATGCGGAACCTATCAGGGCCAACCGGTTCTGATCGGAACCCGAAATGGGAAAAGCACACAAAAAAGGCTGCTGATTGCAAAAACGGAATTTTCGGATCTTGCCTCATCCGGAGTAAACGTTGCATCCGCCAGCAGTATTCAACATACGCTCAGCGCCATCAAAGAGATGTTTTTTAATAAAAAGCTGAATGTGGATGCATTGAAAATATTGACCGTACCCAAAGATATTGATGCGATGATAGCTGTCAGCTTTGACATGTCCGGAGCTGCGCTTATCTCTGAAAACAATTTTGACCGTCTCAAACTGCTGACACCCGTTCTCTATCAGAAAATGAAAGTCATTGCGACCGGGCCGGAATTTCACTTGATGATACTTGCCGCACGCATAAACTGCCTGGAAAAACATAAGCATCTGATTCAGATTATTAAGGAGATGTCGGATACGCCCTTAGGGCAAAAACAGATCCGCATGCTTGGCCTGGACGGTTTTCAGGATGTTACAGACAAAGATATGATGATGTTGAATTTAACAAAAAATGTAACCTGGCAGCAGGAGAAGAAATGAGGGTATCAAAAATCATTTTGATGTTTTGCCTGTTCCTTCTTTCTGCGGGTATTGTATCAGCTGAAGAGGTGCCGGATATTCTTCTGCTCAATTCCGATGCGTCTATTGAAAAATACAAAATCGCCCAGGAGGAATACAAAAAGACAATCTCATATAAAGTCACTGAATATACGGTTGAGGGATACAAAGGAGAGATATCCGAACTTTATCGGACGATTTCCAGAAATCCATACCGCATGATTTATTGCATCGGGACAAAAGCATATCTTACAGCCATAAAACATGCTCCGGAAAAAACAATTCTGTTTTCGTCTATAATGAACTGGCGACGACTCCCCCAGGGAGATTCTGTTTTTGGAATATCCAACGAACTCCATCCCATGATGCACCTGATGCATTTTAAAAATCTTTTCCCGGATATGAAAAATATCGGTGTGCTCTATTCCAGAGAAATCAATGAACAATGGATGGTCCAGTCAAAAGAGGATGCAAAAAAGACCGGCATCAACATCATAGGCGAAACGGTTTCGGACATGGATCAGACAAAAGAATCTCTGGAAAAAATTCTTCCGGAAATGGATGCACTCTGGCTGATTCCGGACCCGATGATTATTTCCAGCAGAAAAAATGTAATTTCCATTATTCAGGCCTGTGACCAAAAAAAGATACCGGTTTTTTCCTACAATCACGTTTATTCGAAACTCGGAGCAACACTGATTGTTGCAGTGGATGATTCGACTGTTGGAAGGCAGGCGGCAGTGATGTCGGATAACATTCTGTCCGGGCATTTACTACAGGAAAATGTTCAGCTTCCGGCTGGGTCGCACATTACCGTAAACCTGAACAAGATAAAGGAATTCGGGATTCCTTACAATCATGATGCACTGGATACGATAGACCATATATTTGATGCAGCGGTTGCTGAAGATTAATCTCTTCTGATGAGAGGATATGCTGGATTGGCTTTTCCGTATACAAAAAAAACAGTTCAATGGAGTATCAAACTCAAGGCAATGACCTTCCTGAGTATTTTGATGATCTGCCTGATCAGCATCCTTACTTACATCCATCTGTCCGAACAGAAAAAAATGCTCGAAAGAGAGCTTCATAAAAGAATAATCATCATGAAGGAAAATCTGATTGAGCGTGGAAAAAGCTTCATCATCAGCCTTGCCGGACAGATCGAGAATGAAATCGCTGCCTATAATTTCTCAGGAGTTGTTGAAACCGTTAAAAATGCAGCCAAAGCAAATCAGGATATCCAATATGCCTTGCTAACGGATGCATCCGGCCGGATTTTTGTCCACACAAAAAAACCTGAACTGGTGCAGAAAAGGCTGATGGAAAAAAATCAATTACAAGCCATTCAACAGAGGAATCTTGTGGTAACCGAACATATGGAAAAAAATGATGCGGTTATCAAAATCTCTGCACCTTTGCAGATCAGTACTTCTCCATGGGGAGAGATTCAACTGATCTACACAATGAAATACCTTGAAAAAGAAATCAATCTGTCCAAAATTCAAATTCAAAAACAGATCCGCCACCTGATTCAAAATACAATACTGACATCAATAGGATTGATGCTGATGATCATCACGATCGTTTATTTTCTGGTCTCAAAACTGCTGAGCCCCATCATCGACCTGACCCATTTTGCCTATCAGCTATCCAAGGGCGACTTCTCAGCATCCGATGATATTCAAATCCAATCCACAGATGAGGTGGGCATTCTTGCTTCCGCATTCCTGGAAATGAAAAAAAAGATTGGTTTATCATATGAAAGGCTGACGGAAATCAATCGGACGCTTGAACAGAAAGTAAAGGAAAGGACGGAAGCTCTCCACCAAAAAAATATTGAGTTACATAAAGCCAGCCAGACCAAAAGTCAGTTCATTGCAAACATCAGTCATGAAATCAAAACACCGATGACAGCCATTCTTGGGATGACGGATCTTGTCCTGCAAAAGGAGCTTCAACCCAGAATACAGGACAAGCTGCTTACCATCAAAAAATCAGCAAACACGCTCATGGATATGATCGACGGCATCCTTGATTTCTCCAAAATTGAGGCCGGGAAAATCAACCTTGAAAAGGTTCCCTTCAAGCTCTCTGATCTGGTCAACAGCCTGATCGATACATTTGTCATCAAGATTGAAAATAAAAATGTAGAGTTGATCATCTATACGGAGAACGATGTCCCTGATCATCTGATAGGAGATCCTCTGCGTTTGAGCCAGGTGATGTCGAATCTGATCGGTAATGCAATCAAATTTACAGAAGCCGGAGAAGTTTTTGTTCACATCCGTCTGCATTCACAAGTGAAGAGCCAGGTGGAACTCCTAATAGCCGTCCATGATACCGGGATCGGCATTGATCCGGAACAGATTCCAGAGCTTTTTGAATCCTTTACACAAGCAGATGGTTCCACTTCCCGGAAATATGGCGGAACCGGTCTAGGTTTGACCATCAGCCGCCAGCTGGTAGAACTCATGTCCGGTGAAATCAGAGCCAAGAGTGTTCCCGGAAGCGGAAGCCTCTTCCAGTTCACTGCAATTTTTGATCTGCCTGAAGAATCTATCCGCCCAGCAGTGACTGTACTGCCACCGGAAAATAAACATAAAAAATTTCTCGTGGCTGAATCGAATGCTACCTATCGCCAACTATTTCAAAAATATTTTTCACAGAAAGGCTTTATGGTTGATGTTGTTGATTCAGGCGAAAAAGCAGAACAAAAAATCAAAAATACACACCTGAAAAAAGATTACGATGTAATCCTGATCGACAATAAAATTGCCGATCACCTGAAACGAGACATGGTTCAAGTATTCCTTACCCAAAAACTGTTTTCCGATACGGCTTTCATTATTTTAATCAAAGCCGGACAGGAGGAGATCAATGTGCGGTTTGGATATGAAGATGGATGGATCAACAAACCCATAAAATGGAATGAACTGGATAAAACACTCTGGTTGAGTGTGAACAAGAAGCAAAAAGAATGTAAAGAAAAAAAGGACCCCGGAAATGTAACAGAGATCAACCATGACGAAATCTTTTCCTCCCTTGCAAAACTTTCTGAACTGATTTCAGAGAATAATATCAAGGCAAAACAACATCTCGAAAACATTAAAAAAACCATGGCCGGACTCGGCGTTTCAGATCAATTGAATCAACTATCGGATCAGGTCTCCCGGTTTGATTTTAAAAGCGCTCGTCAAGCATTACATGATCTCACAGAAACCCTTAACGCAAATTATCAGCGGAATAATGTATGATCGAAACAAACAATAAATCCAACATACTGATTGTTGATGATGAACCGGCGAATATCGACATGCTGGGTGAGGTACTCATGCCGGAACATAAGATCCGTGTTGTTGTGAATGGTCCGGAAGCTATTGAAATTGCATTATCATCCAATCCCCCGGATCTTATACTCCTCGATATCATGATGCCGGGTATGGACGGATATGAAGTATGCAAACGGTTAAAAGCGGATATGCGTACTTCCAAAATACCGGTTATCTTCATTACGGCAAGAAGTGAAGAAGCAGATGAAAAAAAAGGGTTTCAGCTTGGCGCTGTTGATTACATCACAAAACCCTTTCGTCTCTCTGTCATTCAGGCAAGGGTTCGTACCCACCTTACGTTAAAAAAATATCAGGACCATATGGAAGCAATTGTAAGGGAACAGACAGAGGACATCCGGACTGCAAACAATCAGTTGCGGATCGAGATCGATGAACGCAAAAAAACACAAACCACTCTTGAACAGACCAATCAATCCCTGGAGGATTCTCTGTCCCGCTTGCAGGAAACCAGGGATCATCTAATTCAGTCTGAAAAGATGGCGGCACTGGGTGGTCTGGTTGCCGGTGTTGCCCATGAAATTAACACTCCGGTTGGGATCGGCATCACCGCATCCTCTTTTCTATCCCTGGAAACCAGAAAATATGCGGAGCGGATTTCTCAAAATGAATTGAATATGGATGAAATGAAAAAATATATCTCCATTGCATCCGAGGCAACCGCCATCATTGAAAGCAACCTGAAAAGAGCAGGAGATCTGATTCAAAGCTTCAAGCAGGTAGGTGTGGATCAATCCAGCAAAGATCGAAGATTTTTCAGGTGCAAGGAGTATCTTGACATGGTGCTTCTCAGTCTGCGGCCCAGACTGAAGAATGGAAGACACGAAGTGATTGTGGACTGCCCGGAGTTACTTGAAATCAACAGTTATCCTGGGGCTTTTTCCCAGATCATTACAAATTTTGTTATGAACTCCCTGATTCACGGTTTTGCGGAAGAATCCAAAAAAACCATTCATATCTCTGTATCACAGCAGGGGGAAAATCTCCTGTTCAGATACAAGGATAATGGAAAAGGAATGAACAAGGAGTGTGTTGAAAAAATTTTTGAGCCGTTTTTTACCACAAAACGAAACAAAGGTGGAACCGGACTGGGGCTTCACATTGTTTATAACCTGGTTACTCAGGTATTAAAAGGTACCATCCAATGTAACAGCCATCCGGATGAAGGAGCGGAATTCATCATCACTGCGCCGATATCTCCTTGACCTGGCACATCATAATTTAATAACTGTTCGAACCGGCCTGCAAGATGAAAAATATAGAAAGAAAAAAGCAAAAAGTCATCCGTCTGAACCAACTCCTGTTTCAAAAATATGGAGGACAAGGATGGTGGCCTACAACCCGTGAACCTGGAAAACAGCCTGTATATTATCCGGGTAAAGAGGGAAGAAGGGTTTCAGATATTGAAGCTTTTGAAATTATTGTTGGATCGATCCTGACCCAGAATAATACCTGGTCCAATGCGGAAAAAGCCATCATCAATCTTTCGGCATTGAACCTGCTGGATATCCGGCACATGATGAAGGCTGATCCACAGACTATGGCATTGGCCATTGTATCAGCACGGTATTATAATCAGAAATCGATCCGGCTGATTGAAATCGCAAAAAATCTTCATAAAGCCGGAGGCATTAAAACGCTGCGAAAGCTTCCAACAGAGGAATTGCGAAAAATTTTGCTGGCTTGGACCGGAATCGGGAAGGAGACTGCGGACTCCATTCTCTGCTATGCATTTTCCCGGGAAATATTTGTGGTGGATGCCTATACACGGCGCCTGTTTCAAAGCCTGAATCTGCCATGCAGCTCATATGAAGAGATCCAGAACCTGGTGCATTGCTCCATCAAACCTTCGGCTGCTGAATATGGAGATCTCCATGCCAGAATCGTGAAACTGTATGCAGCTGGTGATGCAAAAACCTTTTCAATGTAAGCCATCGCCAAATCAGAATGAAAAAAAATTCGTTTATGAAATAACCGGACTGCTCTTTAGAGAGTTTTCATTCTGTTTTTCAATCTCCACTTCAATAATTCGTTGTGCATCTGCCTTGGTCACACGAATAACAGCACCGTGTGTTTTTAGCTCATCTCCCACAGTAGGAATAAAACGCAGTTTGGAAAGAATGAATCCGGAGATGGTCTCATAATCCTCCTTTTCGCTCAGATCCAACTGAAGTACACGATTGACCTCCTCAATCTCCGTCTCACCCCGGACAACACTTTTACTGTCATCAACTTTTCGGATCATGATCTCCTCATTATCGGTTTCATCATAGATTTCACCGACAATTTCCTCCAACAGATCCTCAATCGTGATCAGACCGCTGATCCCTCCGTGCTCATCCGTTACCAGAGCGATATGAACTTTCTGTTTCCGAAATTCCGTCAGCAAATCATCCAGAAGCATGGATTCCGGAATGAACATGGCCGGCCGGATAAACTCTTTGACGCTCTCTTTATGGTGTCCGCTCAATATGGCCGCCAACATATCTTTGGCATATAAAATACCGATAATATTATCCGGTTTTCCCTTGTATACCGGAATACGGGAATACCCCTTGGAAACAATATCAGCCGCTGCCTTTTCGATCTCTGTTTGCGAGTCAATGGAAAAGGTGTGCGTTCGATCGATCATGATCTCATCTGCGCGAAGATCACTAAAACGGAATATGTTATGAATCATGATTCGTTCATCTTCCTGCACTTCACCGACCTCTTCCCCCAGACTGACAACGCTTTTGATTTCCTCTTCTGTAATGATAGGGTCTGACTGATCATTTTCAAACGGCTTGGATAACAACAAGGTAAATAGTTCCATAATCAGGATAACCGGATAAAGAACATATTGAAGCACCTGAAGAATAGGGGCAGCAAAAATGGCAAGGGGTTCATTTTTGGCCATGGCGATATTTTTGGGTACAATTTCGCCAAATATAAGGATCAATATCGTCATGACGCCTACGGCAATTCCAATGGCATTGGACTCTAAAATCTGAATGGCAATGGATGTGGCAATAGAGGAAGCTGCGATGTTCACCAGATTGTTGCCGATTAAAACCGTTATCAGAAGGCGCTGATTGTTATCTTTCAGTTTTTTTACTCGCCGAATACCCCGTCTTCCCTGGTCAATAAGATGTTGAATCCGTATGTCGGATAAAGAAATGAATGCTGTTTCAACGCTGGAAAAAAAAGCAGATAAAAAAAGAAAAATGATCAGGATGATATATTGACTATGAATTTCCATAAAAATTTTAAAATGATAGGAACAGGTTTGCTTCCGATTTTAAAACCTGTACGTCAATTATAAGCTGCTGATTGAAATCTGAATTTTTGAATTTTTATTGATTACTCCATATATGGCCCATACGCACTGGCCTGTCAAGAAGGAATAATCTCCGTTCTCAGGATCATTAGATAAAAAAGAGGGCCGTCCGATGGACGGTCCTCTTCATTGTATTCATATTGATTTAGAAAAATAATTATGCCCTGACTTCTTCTTTCACGGAGACCGCAATCTTGAATAAAAGGGTCAGAATCAGAAAACCAAGAGAATATACACCAAGAGTAATGATCAATTCTTTTATTGTCGGCAAATACTCATTGACATGGTGCATCGGGTTGGGCACAAACCCGCCGGAGATCATCCCAAGCCCCTTGTCAATCCAGATTCCGAGAAAAACACAAACACAGGCAATCGGCAGAATTGTTTCATTGGATCGGGTCGCCGGATTCACCAGCAGGATAGTGGCTATGCCCATCAGGGTCATGGATGTCCACATCCAGGGCACCAGCACACCATGACCATGAAGTCCAAAAAAGAGATATTTCAGATGATCAATGTGTTCCGGGATTCCGCTGTAAAGCGCTACAAAAATTTCACATCCAAAGAAAAATAAATTTGCGATCAGTCCATAGGTAACAATCTTTGCTACGGTTTGAATCGCTTGTGTACCTGGATCAAACTTGGTTGTTTTTTTAATGATGTAGCATAATAAGATTAAAAATGCCGGCCCAGCAGCAAATGCAGATGCCAGAAACCGGGGAGCCAGAATGGCGGTCAGCCAGAATCCTCTTCCCGGCAGACCACAGTATAAAAATGCCGTAACCGTATGAATACCAAAAGCCCATGGAACAGAAACATAAATAAACGGTTTGACCCATTTGGGCGGCGCCACACTGTTTCTTTCCGATTCCAGGACAATCCATCCGATAAAAATATTCAGAAAAAGATATCCGTTCAATACAATCATGTCCCAGAACAGCATGGACTGTGGTGTGGGGTGCAATATCACGTTAAACGCTCTCATGGGTTGCCCGAGATCAGCGATAATAAACGTCAGACACATGACAAGGGCGGAAACAGCCAAAAATTCCCCCAGAATGGTGATTTTACCAAACACCTTATAATTATGAAGATAATAAGGCAACACCAGCATCACCCCTCCTGCGGCAACCCCGACAAGAAAAGTAAACTGGGCGATATAAAATCCCCAGGATACATCACGGCTCATGCCTGTGATTCCCAGACCAAAGTCAAACTGCTCCAGATATACGATAAATCCGATACCGATTAAACCGAGCAGCGCCATTACCCACAGATAGTATTTTTTGCTTCCTTTGACAGCCAGTTCAAGCATAATAACCTCACACTATGTAGTAAACCGCCGGGTCAGTCCCCAGGTTCTGTTTACGTCGGATGGTGTAATTTGAATTTAAAAGTTTGCGGACATCTGATTCCGGATTTTCCAAATCTCCAAAAGTCAGAATACCATTGGATGCTTCTACGCAGGCCGGCTGTTTACCAATAGCAAGCCGCTCCACGCAGAAATTGCATTTTTCGACAACACCCTTCATCCTGGTCGGGAATCCCGGGTCAACCTCCGCGATAAAAGGACGGGGATCTCTGAAATTGAAACTCCTTGAGCCATATGGGCATGCTGCCATACAGAACCGGCAGCCGATACAGCGGTGAAAATCCATCACAACAATACCATCATCCTGTTTAAAGGTTGCCTTTGTGGGGCAGGCCTGCACACATGGAGGCTTCTCGCAGTGATTGCAGAGAACCAGAAAGGGCAGATGTTTGGTACGATCATCCATGTACTTGTTTACTTTTTCAGGAAAGGCATGTTTATATTCTTCTTCCCAGATCCACTTGATTTCATGATTCGGATTTTCAATTTTTGGAACATTATGGATCTTATGGCATGCTTCAATCATCGGTTCCAGATCATCGGAAGAACTTATTTTTCTGGTATCGATCACCAGGCCCCATTGTCCGGCGGTTAATGCATCCTTGTTTTTATGGGTTTCAACACCTTGTACCCCGGAAGAGGCAAACAGGGTGTTTACCGGACTTGCACCCATTCCAAGCGCTGAAATTCCAGCTATTTTCAAGAAGCTTCTTCTGCTGTTTTTCATCACTTCTTCTCCTTAGGCTCGTTATGACAATCCCAGCAGTATGGTCTAACCGAAGCATAATTATGACATCGGTCACAAAATTCGGCCTTGTTGGAATGACATCCAATACAGGAATTCTCTCCACTGGAAAGACTCATGTTGAAGCTTTTTCCACTGCTGTTTTTGTATATTCTGTTGCCATCTCTGACGACGGTATCACGCCACATATCCAGCACCTGCATATGCCCTGCTTTCATTTCATCTTTCGGCAGAACACAATAGCCGGCAGCTTTTGCTTTTTCGGTCAACACAGGTTCTGGCGCCGGTGCTTTTTTACCGACGTTCAATACAAACGGCGAAGCAACAACCGCGCAAAAGACTACCAAACCGGCGATGATATACTTTTTATCACTCATCAGCTTCTTCCTCCATTCCCGGTAACGGCTCACCGCGCAGGTCGGTTTCCCTGTTTTCCGATTCACCCGGCATGATTAAAGCGTTACCCACCATTTCATGCAAACCGATAACCTCAACGTCAGGCACCCAGTAATTCATCAGTGCCGGTAATGCAGCTCTGTCAACCGCACAAATCGTGGCAAGCGTGTTAACACCGTATTTTTCATGAACATACTTGACTGCATTGGCTCTCGGCAGTCCGCCCGCCATTCGAAGCTCCATATCCTCGCCTGCGTTCAAACCTGCTCCACTGCCGCAGCAGAATGTATTTTCACGTATCGTTCCTGGAGGCATATCATAAAAGCTGTTGCAGACATTCCGGATCACATAACGGGGTTCTTCCAGCATTCCCATACCCCTTGAGGGGTTGCAGGAATCATGGAAGGTTACGATCCTTTTGCTGTTTCGGCTTGGGTCCAGCTTCAGTTTGTTGTGTTTGATCAAATCCGCAGTAAATTCTGCGATATGAACCATTTTGGTTGATTTTGCATTTTCAAATCTGGTCCCGGTGATGGGAGATACCGGTTCCTCAAGAAAATCGGCCGGACCGTTCATGGTATCCATATATTGGTTGATCACCCGCCACATGTGACCGCATTCTCCACCCAGAATCCACTTGACACCCAGCCGTTTTGCTTCTGCATACATCTTGGCGTTCAGTCTTTTCATCACCTCGTGGGAGGTAAAAAAACCAAAATTGCCGCCCTCGGAAGCATAAGTGGACCAGGTGACGTCCAATCCGTATTCTTTTTTCAGGTAATCAAAAAGAAGCAAGTACCCCATACAGGTATAGGTTCCGGGATCAGCAAACACATCACCGGAAGGTGTGATGAATAAAATATCCGCACCTTTTTTATTATAATTGGGCTCTACCCGGACTCCGGTAATCTCTTCCAGATCATCCACAAAAAAGTCCAGCATATCTTTGAAGGCATGGGGTTGAATTCCCAGATGGTTACCTGTTTTAAAACAGTTGGAAACCGGTGTGGCAATCCAGTCAATATTCAAACCCAAAAGGTTCATCAGCTCTCTGCCAAGATAGGTAATCTCGGCTGTATCGATTCCATATGGACAGAAAACCGAGCATCTGCGGCACTGGGTACACTGAAACAAATAATACCACCATTCTTTCAGCACCTCGAGTGTCATAGGCCTTGCTCCGCCGATTCTGCCGAGAATCTTTCCGGCGGTTGTAAAATCATTTCGGTAAACCGAACGAAGGAGTTCTGCGCGGAGAACCGGCATATTTTTCGGATCGCCTGTGCCAATAAAAAAATGACACTTATCCGCACATGCTCCGCACCGCACACAAATATCCATAAATATCTTCAAGGAACGAAATTTGTCGAGGCGATCCCTGAAGCCTTCAAAAATGATCTCCTTCCAGTTCTGCGGCAGTTTCCAATCCTCATCAAGTGGATTCCATTCTCTTGCATTGGGTAAGGACAGGGTTTCAACGCTTTTATAGTTTGCTGCATAACAGTAAATTCCCTTCCGGATCACCGTAGGGGTATCCATCCAGCCTGTTTTGGGCGGGATGTGATTGATCTTTATTAATTCATCTGATTTTGGAAGATCTGCCATTACACTTGCTCCTTTTCCACTGGGAGTCCAGCTTCTATCATCTTTTCCCTGAAATGGTCTTCATACTCTTCATAAGTATGAGTTTTCACGGGATAATTCCAAGGATTTACATGCCTTCTCGCACGGGTATCCGTTGTCAGGTTTCGTGTCGGACTCAGGAAAACGCCACCCATATGCATGAGCTTACTGAACGGAAAATATGCGAAAAGAACGCTGACCAGAAAAATATGGATAAAAAACAATCCTCCGATGCCTTCCGGGATCGCAGGATGAAGGGTAACAAGGCTCATGGCCAGCGCCTTTACACTCACGATATCAATTTTAGCAAAATAGCGCATCAAAATGCCGGTAAATGCAATACCCATAATCAGGAACAGCGGAAAATAATCTGCGGCAAGTGAAATATATTTTACTTTTGGCCCAAATACCCTTCTGAGGAACAGAAAGGTAACTGCTGCGAGGAGAACCAGGCCGGATAGAAAAATGCCGGGGAGCCCCACTTCAACAACTTTGCTGTAATACTCGATTCGAAAAAAAGAATCCAGTTTTTCCACGATTTGGATATAGAAAGGCACCGGTTCCAGAAAAAATCTCAGATGCCGGATCAACACGGTAAGAAAAGAATAATGAAAAGCCAGCGCCGCTACCCAGAGCCAGATTTCCCAGCGATATGTAATTCTAACCCCGGAATCTGTTTTGTTGAAAGACATACTGGTATTTCGAAACAGGGATCTGAATAGAAAAATTTCCAGAATCATCCGGATCAATACCCCCAATTTTGAAGCTGGATTATCGATCCAGTTGGGTTCGATCCATGACATGGTTTTTTGCTGGCCGCATGTTGTGGGTATCGCAAACGGTACCGGTGACTTGGCCCAGCCCAGAATACGAACCACGAAACCAACAACAAAAATGATAACAGCCAGGTAGGGGATATAGATTCCAAAAAGCCCCTGCAGGCCCATCACCTCAGCTCCTACATAGGAAAGCAGACAAAGAAACAAGACTGCTATGAGGGAATACATATAATTTACATTCATATACCTGTACCTCACTATCCGGTTTTTAAACAGACTCGACGACAAAAATCTGTTCAAACCTTCATCATTATTAAACAGTTGACTTATTGAGAATCCGGCTGCTCCTCTGAAATCTCAGCAATCAATCCAGCACGCTTAAACGCCTTGAATACTATATTTTTTTCTTCATTTGCCTTCAGACTGTAAATCTTCTCCCGACACTCCATAAAGATATCAAACGCCAGAAAAAGCAATCGATCCACATTGTCATCAAAAAGACGTACCTCTTTCAGCCCGTCATTTTTCTCAAGCTGGTTTTTACATTTTTCATGAACGATTGATTTCAGAGGGAGAATAAAGAATGTCGCCTGGGAAGGAGTAAAATTCTGAATCGCCCGGATTCGAATAATCGGGTCCAGAAAAAGTTTTGTTTTTTCCCAATCCGGACCGGAGGCCAGTTCATCAAATATCGAGGAGAGCCCTTCCGATATTGCATTTCCAACAGGATTGGCAAACGGGTCTGTTTGAGATTTTAAAAACTGGGAAGTATCAATCGGGTAAGTGTTGATAACAATATCCATCCATTTTTTCACAATGGCAGACTTGTTCTTTTCCAGTAATTCTTTCAGCCCCATGATTGCCCCTGATACCCGATCACCGCCAAACCGTTTCCAGGAAAATGAAAAAAAATAATTATAAATTTATTATTTTACGATCTTATACCCCAAAGAAAGTGTTTTATAGTCAACTCCCTATTTCATGTCAAGAATAAAGAAAAAAAATTATCAGGGTTAAGTATCATCATCAAAAAAAACGAATATTGTAAAATCATGGCGATATAGTATACACCCACAATACAAAAAATTATCCGGCAACCGATTTTTCATGTGAAAAGGAGCCTCCATGAACAGCTATCTGTTTTATGACCTTGAAACCAGTGGTCTCAACAAAGCTTTTGATCAGATCATACAATTTGCTGCAATACGGACGGATATGCAATTGAATGAAATCGAGAGATATAACTTCCTTGTTAAACTCAGGCCGGATGTTATTCCGACTCCGAAAGCACTCATTACCCACAAAATTCCCATCTCAAAAACAATGACCGGTATAAGCGAATATGAGGCTGCAAAAAAAATTCACCGTCTGATGAACGAGCCCGGTACCATAAGCCTTGGCTACAACACGCTCCGGTTTGATGACGAATTTCTGAGGTTCACATTTCACCGCAATCTTTTACCGCCTTACACACATCAATATAATCACGGGTGCCGAAGGATGGATCTCTTCCCGATTACAATCATGTTCAGATTATACAGGGAAAAGGTGTTGTCCTGGCCAAGCAGAAATGGAAAGCCTTCACTAAAGCTGGAGGATGTAAACGCCGAGAATAGACTGGCAACAGGGGCTGCACATGATGCCCTTGTTGATGTTGAAGCAACCCTCGCCTTGACGCGACGTTTTATAAAAGAAAGTGATATGTGGAACTATCTGTCCGGCCATTTTTTAAAGGAAGTGGATCGCCAAAGAGCGGAGAGTCTGCCTGTATTATTTGAAAATGATCCGCTCAAGCACACCCATGGGATAGTAATCAGCGGTGAATTGGGAGCGGATATGCAATTTCAGGCACCTGTTTTGTTTATCGGAAGTTCCATTCCCTATTCCAACCAGACGCTCTGGCTTCGGATGGATCTACCTGAGCTGAGAAAAACAACAATGGATTCAATCCACGAAACAACATGGGTCATCCGAAAACGGTTTGGAGAGCCGGGAATTCTTTTACCACCCCTTGAACGGTATATAAGCATTATCGAAAAAAACCGTATGGTTGAATACAATAAAAACGTTGAATGGATACACGAAAACATCGGAATTTTTAATTCCATCCTAAAATATCATCAACAATTTCGATATCCTGAAATTCCAAACCTGGATGCAGATGCAGCGCTTTATCAAATGGGATTCCATACCCAAAAAACAGAAGCCTTATGCAGAGAGTTTCACCTTGCCTCCTTTACCGGGAAGCTGAAATTGATCCATCAATTTCAAACACCGGAAACCAAAACACTTGCCGGCAGAATTCTTGCCCGGAATTTTTCTGAATTGCTGCCAAAAGAGATTGAAACCCAATTTGCACGTTACTTATCCAGGGTGAATCCGGAATCCCCGGAATCCGCTCTTGTGGACTATAGAGGTGAGGCGAGAACCACGCCGGCCGCAGCGTTGATGGATATCCAAAAAATCAAAACCGAAGAAAAAATGGAGCCTGCCCAACTCAAATTGCTTGATGAGCTGGAAGCCTATCTGATTCAAACTTTTTGAGATCACTTGAAACAACAATTCCGGAATCAGGCTCCTTGAGCATTCTTCTGAGGTATCCCTTGATCGGGAAACTCTGACGGAGGCAGACCATGTCGACATTTCTTGCACTTCCAGTTTTTTTCCCAGACAGAATGAATCTGCTGCACGTTCACAAGCACGGCCATATCATACTTGAATCGGTCAGCCCCTCCATCCGGTATTTTAACCAGAAATATTTTATGATTCATTGTTAAGTGCCTGAGCCAATCCCGGTATTTGTGATCATCCCCGACAATGACCAGTAATTTATCACCATATTCGGTTTTTACTTGCCAGGAATGATAAAGTTTCAGCTCCCCCCCGCCGACAATCATCTGCTCTTTATAATGCTCTTCAATAAGCTCAACAAGGTAATCTTGAGCAAATCCGATCCGCGGAATCAATAGCATCAATACAGAAAGAAAAATTTTTACGCCCACAAGGGTTGTCTCCATTTATGTTTCTGCCGGCACAGGATATTGATTGAATCATCTGAAAATGACCTGTTCCTTCAATCGGCATAATTTCATCTTTTCTTTAGGGAAGATGGAACATTATAAGACAAGCAAAGTTATACAAACATGACCATTTGGTGATTGGAAAAGATTGCTTTATTACCAATGTCTGATTCAGTCAAATCAGTTTCTGAATGGAAAAAAAAAGAATCGGAATGAATATTGCCGGCAGCATGTTGCCTACTTTGATTTTTCGAATTTCAAGAAGATTAAAGCCGATGGCCATGATCAGCAAACCGCCGGTAGACGACATCTGGGAAATCACCTCCGGCGTTAACAACGGCTTGATCAAAACAGCGCTTACTGTAATTGCACCCTGATACAATAATACAGGCAGGGATGACAACATCACTCCCATTCCCATGGTGGATGCCATTACAATCGAGGTGATCCCATCCAGAACCGATTTGGCAAAAAGTGTCTGGTGGTTCCCCGAAAGCCCGCTTTCCAAAGACCCCACAATTGCCATTGCACCCACGCAGTATATCAGACTTGCTGTGACAAAACCCTGTGAAATATTTCCATAAGCTCCAGCTAACTTCTTATCAAACCATTGCCCAATGCGATCCAACCCATTTTCGATTTCAAGGAATTCACCGATAATACAACCCACAACAAGGCTCAGGATAACAATTAATAGATCGTTGCTTCCCAAGGCATTCTTCAGGCCGATCAATACAACGGAAAGCCCGATCGCATCCATCAGGATTCTGCTATAGCGAGCAGGGATTCCACCCTTTATGGCAATGCCCAGAAGGCTCCCGGTGATTATCGCAGCTGCATTTACAATCGTCCCCAGCATCTTTTCCGACACCAGATATTACATACTGAAAGATAAAAAGTGGATTACTTTGGAAAAATATTGTATATTTCACTTGGACTCTTTACAACAATATGTCAATAAAAATACGCAATGGCCACACTTGAAAAAGCTATTTCCATCGCCCTGGAAGCACATGAAGGATTTCTGGATAAATCTTCTGCTCCTTATATCCTGCATCCCTTGAGAATCATGCTGCAAATGAACACACAGGAAGAGATGATTGTCGCAGTGTTGCACGATGTTATTGAGGACAGTGATTATAGCCTTGCCATGCTGAAGGAATCCGGCTTTTCCGATGAAATCATTCAAGCCCTGGAGAGCCTGACCAGGAAGCCTGACGAGCCTTATGAAGAGTATATTCTCCGGGCCGGCGCAAATGAGATGGGCCGGAAAATCAAACGTGCTGATCTGATGGATAATCTTTCTATTTCAAGGATCAAAAAACTTACCAATCGTGACCTGGAACGGATTAAAAAATATCATCAGGCATTGGAAATACTCGAGGATATCCACCCTCAAAAGCAATCCGGTAAAAAAGGACCATATACCTTATTTTTAGGAGAAATATAAAACCGCCATTAAAATCTACGAATCAATTGACACATAAGCCTTTTTTAACTATGCTACGACCATCAAAAATATGTAACCTGATCATTAACCAAGTAAAACGATTGAGCTGATTTTTAATTGTTATCAAATAAAGGAGGCATTCATGTTTAAATCCCTAACGAAACCGATAGCCCTTTTCTTATCAGCGATACTGATTCTATTTTCGCTTGGATCGACTGCCTTTGCCCTGGAAAGTGATCCAAGTGCAGGAGCAATGATTGCAGACACAGTTTTAGCTCGTCCCATGGGTATCGTTACCACGATCGTCGGTTCCGCTCTGTTTGTTGTCTCTCTTCCCTTTTCAGCACTTGGAGGCAATGCAAAAATAGCGTATACCAAATTAATCAAAGAGCCATTTGTGTTTTCATTTATGAGACCGCTCGGAGATTTCTAGATACAACTTTTTGCCATTAATAAGTACATAATTTTTTTAATTCGGGGTGGTTTCATGATAATAACAAATTCATACTACTGATGTTTGTACAACAACAGTAGTATGATTCCCCCGAAAATAAATCATTTTTGTTTTCATAAGCGGATTCGACTTCCGACGGCTTTTGTCCCGACATGAGCGATTTAATAAAAATCAACCTGATCCCTCATAGAAAACTAAGCAACGAAGCACTGCAAAACCTGATCGAACAATTTGTCAGCAGGGATGGAATCGATTCCGGACATGTAGACACTCCTTTAGAAAAAAAGGTGGAAATTGTAAAATCTCAACTGGATCGCGGTGAAATTGTAATCATATTTGATTCTCATACCCAGACATGCGATATTATCCCAAAAGAACAGATACCTCCGAAAATCCATATTCAAGGTGACAAACCGGAAAAATCACCACCAATCAAATCGATAAAATGAAATATACAGAACAAGAACTCGCAGAAAAAATGAAAAAAAGGCTGGCCGGCGAACGTTACCGCCAGCATAGATGGAGGCTTCGCCAGAAAGAAAAAGGATTGCAACCCGTTGCCGGTATGATTTCAAAAGAAGCCGGTAGAATTTTAGATGCTGAAAAGAAAATAACAGGAGAAACCACATCGGCAATTCTTGAAAAAGCGATTCTGAATCTGCCGGCAATTATTACATCCACTTCAGAAGGTATCTTCCGCCCAGTTCCGGATCTTCCTTCAGACATCCCCTCACAAAAAGAAAATTCTTTGGAGTATAAAGAAGGTATCTTCAATAAGATTAAAAAAATGAGATGTGAAAACAATCTGCCATTTAATGAAATTGCCAAAATTTTTAATGAAGATGGTTTAAAAACATTATCAGGAGATGATGCCTGGGATGGAAAAACCATTTATGCAATCTATAAAAAAATGGAAAGCAAATAAATGCGTCTTTTCAGAAGGGATTGAAATCACTCCTCCCACCCATACTCACCCACAAGCTTCACAAAACGGCATCCCCCAAGGCTGGTTTTTTCAATTCCATCATGCTGTCTGATAATTTTAATCAGCTCTTGGGAATGTCTATCTCCCACAGGAATCACCATCCGGCCTCCAATCGCGAGCTGGTTAACCAGAACCGCCGGTATTTCCGGTGCGCCTGCGGTTACAATGATTCCATCGAACGGACTCTCTTCTTTCCATCCGGTTGAGCCGTCTGAATACCGGGTAACAATGTTATGATATTTCAGTCTGTCAAATATTTTCCTGGTTTTGATAAACAATGAATGTTTTCTTTCAATTGTATAAACCCGGTAAACGATTTCCGCCAGCACCGATGCCTGATAGCCGGATCCAGTCCCGAGTTCAAGTACCCGATCATCTTTTTTCGGCTCCAGGGCCTGGGTCATTTCTGCAACAATATATGGCTGAGAAATCGTTTGCTGCTCTCCAATTGGAAGTGGGAAATCACCATATGCCTGATCCATCAGTGCTTCACTGACAAAAAAATGACGCGGAACTTTACGCATCGCTGCAAGAACATTCTGATCCGTAATACCACGAGCTTCGATCTGGCGTTGAACCATATCTTCGCGAAGGCGGGTATATTTCAAGGCTTCTTTATTCATTTTCTCCTTTGCTTTTTTTATCAGAAAAACCCGTTTTTATTTATTCTATTTAAGATAGTTTCGTCAAGGTATTCGGATAAAAATCTTTAGCGGTTCCAACGCTGCAATTTTTAAAACTAAAATACTGAATTCTTTTGCTTGAGAATTGAATAAAGCTTGATTTTTACTGAAAAATATTCATAATTTAAAATCATTATACCCTAATATTGAAAGCTTTTCATCTTGGAAACAACAAAATATTTTTTGATATCACTGCTTCTTTGTACTTTTATCCTTGTTTTTGGTACTGCCGGCTACATGTATATTGAGAACTGGGGCCTTCTCGATTCCCTTTATATGACGGTAATTACCGTTACAACAGTTGGCTTCGGCGAAATCAATAAACTCGGCAGCTATGGAAGAATGTTTACAATTCTATTGATTTTTTCAGGAGCAGGTTTTTTTCTTTATGTTGGCAGCACGATCATGCAATTCATTGTTGAAGGAAGGGTAAGAGCCATTTTAGGGAGGAGACGTTTGGATAAAAAAATTCTTCGATTGAAAAACCATTATATTATCTGTGGGTACGGTAGAATCGGCAAGGTTTTATGTGATAACCTGAGAACAAAACCCGTAGATCTGGTCGTTATTGAAAAAAATGAAGGTCATATACCTGCCATGGAAATGGACAATGTTCCATATATTTCCGGCGATGCGTCTGAAGAGATATATCTTCATCAGGCCGGAATTGAAAGAGCAAAAATGCTCGTCGCTGCTCTTGGAACCGATACGGATAATGTTTTCCTTGTACTCACGGCAAGGCAACTGAACCCAAATATCTTTATCATGGCCAGAGCCAGCAGCAATAATGCCAAATCCAAACTGATCGCAGCAGGAGCCAATAAAGTAGAATCCCCATATGATATTGGTGCCATCAGTATGGCTCAACGGATTCTCCGGCCAACGGTTACCAATTTTCTTGACCTTGCTTTTGAGCATCAGCGAAAAGATATCAAAATGGAGGAAATCCCTGTCAGCAGCTCTTCAAAATTGGCAAATGTCCATTTAAAAGATTCCGGTATTCGGCAGCAATTTAACCTCATCCTGATCGCGATCAAGACAAAAGAGGGGGATATGATGTTCAACCCATCCTTTGAAACCGTCATCCGGGCTGGCGATACGGTTATCGCTGTCGGCGAAGGGCAGAATCTTTTGAAACTTGAAAAGATTCTCAACCCTGAATAACAAACTTTATAATAAAAATGAATAAAATGATTTTAGGATCAAATTTTATAGATGACTCGTTTTTCAGTAATGATAATATCAATATATTTATCATGTGATTCCATTGGAACCTGTTGAATCATCTGATCCTCAAAAGCCAACGATACTTTTCTTGCTGTAATGGGTAATCTGGGAATAAACTGATCAAAATAACCTTTTCCTGTTCCAAGCCTGCCGCCTTTTTCATCAAAAGCAATCCCAGGAATAACTGCGATATCGATACTATCGATAGGCACTACCTTGCACTTCTGGGGATCCGGTTCCATATTTCCAAAAGGCCCCTGAATCAACTCCATTTCCGGATTATCTATTTTCATCAAAATCATATCTTTTTTAGTCGTCTGAAATAATGGAAGTACAACAATCTTATTCATACTGAGACTCTGCCTGATAATGCCCTTTACATCCATTTCGTTATCCCGGGCAGAGGGAAGAAATACAATTTTGGCTTCTTGAAAATTTGCAAAAGAAAAAAGCCGTTCTTTCAGGACTTCCATCTTCTCAGCACGTTCTTTCTCTCCGTACTTCCCAATTTTCTCAATGATCCCATTCCGTATTTCACGCTTTTTTTCCTTAATATCATCCATGGAGCTCTCCAGTTCAACATATCCGAATTGTTTCTATTCCGTTCTAAAACAGATAACCCTTTGGAAAATCCTGTTTTTTGTGTTACGTATTAAAAAAATAATACTTATCGAAATCAGCTTTCATTGTCAACTTGCAACTTGCAATAATTATTGACTAAACATGCCCTGCATGATAATTTTTAAACTTCTTGCGTTCACCATTGAGCAAGATGAATGCCGAGTTGAGAATCTGTTTTTTCCGAATGGTTCGGTTCAAAAAAACAATCAAGCATCAAAATGAAATTGGAAAATAGGTACTCTTATGTTGGAAATCAAGTATATAAGGCAAAATATCCAGGAAATTAAAACTGCACTGATCAATCGTGGTGATTCCACGGATCTGGAAATCTTCACAAAAAATGATGAAAAAAGAAGGTCAATCCTTCTTGAAACTGAGGAATTGAGACATCGAAGAAATATTGTATCGGATCAGATTGCTCAAATGAAAAAAAAAGGAGAGGATGCCGAGACTTTTGTTATCGAAATGCGGGAAGTTTCAAATAAAATAAAACAACTGGAAAAAGACCTGATCGTAAATGAAGATATCGTCAATCACATTCTTATCCGCCTGCCCAATATCCCCCATTCCTCGGTTCCAATCGGAAAGGATGAAGCCAGTAATGTTGTATTGAAAACAATCGGTTCCCCGCCGACATTCAGCTTTCAGCCTGATCCGCACTGGACAATAGGGGAGAAACTGAATATATTTGATTTTAGTCGGGCCGCCAGAATTGCCGGCGCTCGATTTCCACTCTATATGAGTGCTGGTGCACGCATGGAAAGAGCTCTCATCAATTTCATGCTGGACATCCATACCCTTGAACACGGCTATACTGAAATTCTTCCACCCTTTATCGTAAACCGGAAAACCATGACCGGTACTGGGCAGCTCCCGAAATTTGAAGAAGATCTTTTTAAAATTGAGAACACTGAATTTTTCCTCATTCCAACAGCAGAAGTGCCGGTGACCAATATTCACGCCACTGAAGTGATTGAAGCGGATCTTCTTCCGATCAAATATACAGCATATACGCCCTGTTTCCGTTCCGAGGCCGGCTCCTATGGAAAAGACACGAGAGGGCTTATCCGGCAACACCAGTTCAACAAGGTGGAACTCGTAAAGTTCACAAAACCGGAAACATCCTATGATGAGCTTGAAACTCTGTTGGAAAATGCGGAAACCATTTTAAAAAGGCTGTGTCTGCCCTATAGGGTAATCACGCTTTGTACAGGAGACCTTGGTTTTTCTGCTGCCAAGACCTATGATATTGAAGTATGGATGCCGGCACAGGGCGTGTATCGGGAAATTTCCTCTTGCAGCAACTTTGAAAGCTTTCAAGCACGCAGAAGTGATATCCGGTACCGTGATAAAAATAAAAAAGGAACGGAACTGGTCCATACATTAAATGGTTCAGGTTTGGCTGTTGGAAGAACTGTAGCGGCCATTCTTGAAAACTATCAACAAGCTGACGGATCAGTTATCATCCCTGAAGCCCTCAGGCCCTATATGGGAGGAGTTGAAAAAATAAAATCATGAACCTTGATAAATTTCCATCCGAAGTTCAATCTAATTTAGTCCCGAATGTCAGGGGCAGCCTGATCTATCGATGTCTGAATTGTGAAAACGAATTTCCAATTGATGAACTTCTCTATGTGTGTCCGGATTGCGGTCAGGTCCTTTTAATTCATGATATCGATTTCCAGAAACTAAAGGAAATCCCGGGAAAAACCTGGCAGCTCATCTTTGATTATCGCAAAATGCTCAAAATACCAGCCCTCAAAGGGATCTACCTGTACCATGAATTTATCGGCCCTGTTTTACCACTGGATGATATTATCTATCTCGGTGAAGGCCATACACCGATGATCGAAGCCAATCCAGTATTGCAGGAGCTGGCCAATATCCGGTTTTTTTATAAAAATGATGGACAGAATCCAAGTGCATCCTTCAAGGACAGGGGAATGGCCAGTGCATTCAGTTACATAAACTATCTTCTGAAAAAAGGATCGGTTGACAATATCCTGGCGATATGTGCATCCACAGGAGATACCTCTGCTGCTGCTGCCCTGTATGCCGCCTATATGAAGCCCAATGTAAAATCCGCTGTGCTGCTTCCTCACAAAAAAGTCACACCGCAACAACTTTCCCAACCCCTTGGAAGTGGCGCAGATGTATTTGAAATCCCTGGTGTTTTTGATGACTGCATGAAAATTGTTGAGGCTCTTTCCGAACAGTACAATGTTGCACTCCTGAATTCGAAAAACGCCTGGCGGATTCTGGGTCAGGAATCCTACTCATATGAAATCGCGCAGGATTTTGATTACAAACTGGAAAATACGGTTGTGGTGATTCCAATCGGGAATGCCGGGAATATTACGGCTGTTCTTAATGGTTTTTTAAAATTCTTTGAAGCAGGCATTATCAATGCCCTTCCCAAAATTATTGGTGTTCAATCCCATCATGCCAATCCGGTCTATCGCTATTATCTTGAGCAGGATGAAACCAGACGAAAATTCATTCCAATAACGGTTAAGCCCAGCGTTGCGCAGGCAGCCATGATCGGAAATCCAGTTTCCATGCCCCGCGTTATCAGCCTTGTTAAAAACTATAACCTGAAAAGCGGTTTTCAAAATGTTTTTTTTGTAGAAGTCACGGAGCAGGATATTATGGACTGGGAACTGACCGCAAACCAAAATGGACATATTGCCTGCACACATGGTGGTGAAACCCTGGCCGGACTGGTTGCAGCCAGGCAACAGGGGGTTGTCAAAGCAGATGAAATCGCTGTGATCGATTCGACCGCACACGCCTTAAAATTTTCCGGTTTTCAGGACATGTATTTCGAAGACCGGTTTCCCTCTGAGTTTGGCGTTACGCCCAAACCAAAACTGATGAATTCCCCCATCCTGATTCATCCGGATGATCTTGACGAAGTTCCGGCACCGGGGAAACCCCTTACTGGTGAATCCTTTGATCGATTCGTATCCCGTGTTTCCCGAGAGATTGCAAAAAAATTGAACCTTGTAAAAAAATGAAACAGAGCAACTCAAAAATTGGTTTTTCTGAAACATCGCTCCAAAAACCAAATCGAATCATATTAAGAGGTATTTCGATGAAATCAACTTATATCTGCACGATATTTAGCATGCTCCTGATATTCCTTCTATCCTCCTGCGCTGCCTCCAAAGACGATATCATGCTTAAAGAAAAAGCAGAAGCGCTCAGAAAGCTGGGTGAGGCCTATATGGCGGAAAATAAAACTGCACCTGCCTTTCGCAAGCTGAAGGAGGCGGAAAAATTAGACCCTGATGATCCATATACTCAATTTGATTTGGGAATTTTTTATTTTAATAAAAAAAAATATGATTTGGCTATCAAAAGCTATCAGCGGTGCATGGAATTAAAACCGGATTTTGCATCGGTTCGAAACAATATCGGTCTGGCTTATCTTCAAAAAGGAGATTACGATAAAGCCATTGAAAACTTTAAGGAGCTGACCGATAATTATGTATATGCCACACCCCATTATCCGCTTGCGAACCTGGGTCAGGCCTACTACTATAAAAATGACTTCCAGCTTGCGGAAAAATATTTAAAGGAAGCGATTGATCTGGAGCCACGGTTTGTCGTAGCCGTCCACTGGCTCGGGCGTACACAACTGGCTTTGGGAAAAACATCCGAAGCGATTCAGAACCTCGAAAAAGCAGTTCAGATGAATGCTTCCGTACCTGAAATCTATTTTGATTTGGGAAAAGCTTACCAGACGATGGGGTTAAAAACGAAATCCAAAAATGCTTTTCAACGGGTGGTTGAACTGGATCCGGAGGGGGAACTCTCTATCCAAGCAAGAAATGAGATAAAAAATTAGTTTTATTACAAGCCATTTAAAAAAGATTTTGGTTTAAAATCAAGGCGGATTTAGATTTCGAACCGCAGGCATACTCGACGGATGTCGAGGATTTGAAATCTGAATCCAACGCAGAGTTTAAGCCAAAAAACTTTTTTGAGATAGCTTATAATTATATATTCTCATATTTTTAATTTTTAAGTCAATCAAATCAGCTTCCCAAACAGAAATGAATAAAAAGGCCATGACTTAATCTCGAAAGATAAGTCATGGCCCTATAGCTATACTAAAACTTTGACAAAACAGTCATCAATAGATAGTGCCTTTTTAGTCTACTGTACCAGTAATATTATATTTATGTGTAGAAGAAAGGTTAGCCCCTCCATCATCTGTCCAGCTCCAATTAACTGTTATGGTTAGCTTGGAAAGCTTTGGCGCAGCAATATCTCCTGGTTGTGCATCTCGAACCACTACTGTATATGTTAATTGATCAAGCTGATCGGTCCAATCCGGTCCCACCCAATTAATCTCTTTAAAGGTTTGTTCAATTTCACCATCAAGATCTCCTTCAGTTAATGAGACTGTAATCCTTGTCCCTGCAACAGGTGGATTCATATTCTCATCGGAAACATAAAATGTAATGGTAGCAGATCCACCATCGGGAACAGCAAATGACCCTGTATCAGCGCTTATAAATGTTGGTTCGCCGGTTACTAAAATTGGAACATTTAAAAAAATATTCTTGTTTGAGTCCCAAACGCCGTTCTTACCATCCCAAATTCCATTCGTTGGTTCTGAATCGATATATAATTCAGCAGGATCGGCAGGCGGACTCACTCCAGTAAAGGCTGTATATGTCCGATCATCATTATAGTCACAGAATGGATCATCGAATGAATCAATAAAAGAATCTCCGGTGTCAAACATACCATTGGCATTGTTGTCATCAAAATGCTCTTCCCCTTTGGTGTAGATCAAGATGGAACTCAGACCGTCTCTTGGATTACCGGTTGGTGCATTGCCACTAGGAAAAAAGTTTGCTAAAATATATGCTCGCAATATTGACTCCCATGCCAGTGGAGCCACATCTTCCGGAACATTTTGAGTCCTGGCTATTACGCTTGCGACGCCATTTTCATTTGTGGTTACATCTGCGGTATCTATTGAAAGACCTGTTTCAGTTGCAAAGGAAACCGTAGTACCATTTAAAATATTATAATTTCCAAAACGATCTGCCATAAACGTCGTAATTTTTGTCAATGCTCCAACATATTCAAAGCCTGGAACATTTAAACGTTCAATCCCTGCTGTAAACCGTTTTGCAGAAGGCACACCGCCACCAATCGAAACTACCGAAGAATTCACAGACATAGTCTTTTCATCTACTGTAATAGATGCCGTGACAGTAACTGGCCCTGCTACACTTCCACTATTCAATATAACTTTTGCAATTCCAGAAGCATTCGAAGAAATTACAATTGTTTTTGGTGTTCCATCACCAGAAGAATCAATATATTCACCGCCATTGGGGCCTTGCATTATTATAGAAACAACCTCACCTTCTACCGGAACACCACTGCTGTCTTTTACCTTAAACTGAATCATGGATGTTTCATTACCACCACTGCCAGCAAGTGATATTACACTGGGTTCTGCGGAAACAAATTCAATAGATGAAGCGGGTGCATCAAGAATTGTTATATCCACAGAACTGTTTATGCTTCCGGCACTGGCTGAAATTGAGACTACTCCTGGCATATTGCTTGCCTCAAACGTAGCTGTTGCAATGCCTGCATTGGTTGTTGCAATTCCAGTGATTGTACCAAAATTTGAATTGTTTATTTCAAAAACCACCTGGGTTCCATTTGTAACACTGTTTCCTAAAGTATCCAAAACCGTTGCCGTGACTGTTGCTGTACCACCAAAAACAACAGCAGTGGGATTAGATGAAACGGTGATGCTGTGCGGCGTAACCCCGTCATATATTACAATTGTTTTTGGTGTTCCGCTAGTAAGAGTCCCTACAGTAGCTGAAATCTGAACCTCACCGGAAATCTCACGTGAGGTAAAATTTACGGTGGCAACACCTGCCTCTCCAGACACTGCGCTTGTGGTTATTGATGCAAGATCAGGCCTATCAATGCTGAATGTTACCTTAGCACCTGGAATCAGGGTTCCGGTTTTATCATATAGAGTTGCCATAACCTGTGTAGTAGAATTGAACGGGATTGAGTCCTGACTGGCTGAAAGTGATATAACGGTTGGAGTCACATCGGTTCCCAACACCCTGTCTGTCGTATCCGTTGTCACCGTTCCTGACTCGTCAGCCGGATTATCGCTTGTAAAACATCCTGCAAATGACATACAGAAAACAAATAAAACAAATAAGACTATCGGTTTTGATCTCATAGTTTGATTCTCCCCTTCATTTCCTTTTGGGTATTTAGTTTAATTAACGATGTTTCCGAATAGAATCCACTATCATCAGGGCAAAAAAAACGTCCAGTTGACATGACAGGTTGTGTTTATCAACTGAACGTTTTTACTTCATCATCTTTTCAATTATATCTTTGACTCCAGATGAACTATTTTCGGTGTTATGAAAATCAACAACTCATTTTTCTGGGTTGAATTGTTCCTGCTTTTGAAAAACCATCCAAATATTGGTATATTGGAAAGCAGCGGGAAGCGACTTTCCCCTTGAGCAACATTGGTCTTCAGGATTCCTCCGATCACAATTGTATCCCCATCATTTACAAGAAGCTCTGTTTTTGCTTCGTTGGTTGAAAGTGAGGGAACCCCGCCTGTGATGGAATCGATATCGTTCTTCACAATATTGATAACCATGTTAATCCGGTTATCCGGTGTAACATGGGGCTTAACTTTTAGTTCAAGATCGATTTTCTTAAATTTTGTTGTAGACAACCCGGCAGAATCCCTTTCCAGGTAAGGATATTCAATTCCTTGGGAAATGGCAGCTTGTTTATTATCCAGGGTAACGATTTTCGGTGTAGAAATTATCTTCCCATCTCCGGCTGCTTCTACTGCCTGAAGTTCTGCATTCAGAGAAAAATTTGTACCCGCAAGCCTGGAAAACTGGTATCCGATTGAACCTGAATTGGCTGCCGGTGGATGATTCATTGCCAGGGTATAAGTGTGACTGTCACTGCCATTGATCACCGGCCCATCCGTCAGACCCCATTGGGTGCCGATATCCCGTGAAAAATTCTCACTGACCTCTACAATCCGGGCCTCGATCACCACTTGAGGAGTCACCTTGTCAATACTTTTGATAATTTCTTTGGCTTGTGCAATTTTTTCTGCTGTATCGGTGATGATAATCTGGTTATTTCTCCCATCAACTCCGACCTGCCCCCTTTTCGCTGTTTTGATCTGATCGAGACGGGGTTTAATATCTGAGTTCGCATCTGCATAGTTTATAGGTATATATTCCGTAACCAAAGGCTCGAGTTCTTTTTGCTGTTCCTGAATGGATTGAGCGGCTTTTAACTCATCGGTACGAATCTTCTCTTCCTTTCGCAAAGTGCTGATGGTAACGATCCTGACGATATCTCCTTCTGAAATCTGACCGAGCTGATTCATTTTTAATATTAAATCCAGTACCTGATCCCATGGTATCGGCTTCACAAGGGTCAAGGTCACGCTGCCTGAGACATCCTTGTCAATTGCAAAATTTTTACCACTTACATCACGAAGTATTCGCAATACATTTTTGATATCCGTCTGGTAAAAATCCAGAGCAATTTTTTCACCAGTGTATCGTTTTTTGGAGGTTTTCTTCTCCACAACAGGTTCTGCTTCCTCTTCTGCAAGCTCCGGCAGTGTCTGTTCATCCACTTTCACGCCTTCCTCTGCAATTGCACCTGTTGTGTCTTCCGATGCAACCTCTATAGGTGCAACAGGCACGGGTTCGATCGCCTTAGCCACAGATCCTTCAGATGTCTCTTTTGTGCCTGAAACAGCGCGATCCTCTTTCACTGCCACTTCTTCAGTATTCGAAGGTACTGTTTCTACAGGAATGATAACTGACGAATCTGAAGCAGGTTGTTCTGATTTTTCAATCACTGCTTCTGCCTCTTGGGCAGCCGCCTCCATTACCTTTTCCAATGGTGTGAGGCCGGCAGTCTCTGAAGGCTTAGGCTTAATGGTTGATGCTTGAAACAGTATTTCAATTTCATTCTCTTTCTGTTCAACAGTGAATGGAACAGCTTCCCTCAATTCAACTACAATTTTTGAATTATTTTTCATCCCGGCTGTTTGAATTGGAACAATACGATTTACAGCACTTTCAAAACGGGTTGTGATCAGAGGACGCTGACGATAACTTAGAATTTTTGTATCAAAAAGATCCAACGACAACTTCATTCCATCTGTTTTATCAAGATGATAACTTACAGGTCTCGTAGTACCGACAATGATACTTGATTTCCCCTCATCCCCGCTCAGGAAATCGATTCGATTCACCAGAGCAGCCTTTGCTGACATAGCTTTTGATTTACCCGCAAATGATTCTGTTTTAGAAGCAATTGGTTTAGGCTCAATAACGGGTGGTTTGACTTCAACCGCAGAAGAGCCTGCAGCTGGCAGAGGCTCTGCAACTGCTACTTCTGGTGTTTTTGCAATCTGTGACTCAGCAGAAGCCTTTTCCTGGGATTGTTTTTCCTCAACAACTATTGGTTGCGATTGATTTTTTTGATTTTCCGATCCGGCAGCTTTCATCTGGGAAGCAACTATCTTTTCCGGTTCGATAGAATCTGCAATCATGACGATCAGGCCATTCTCAGATGGCTCTACTGTATACGAAGACAAATAACTTTTCTCTGTATCGAGAACAACCCTGAGCCGTTCCGGATAAGCAAAATGACGAATTTTCTTCACCCATTTGCTGTCCACGGATATGGTTTGCGGTTTTTTGAATTCACTTTTTATGTTGTTCAGATCTAGTACGATCCTGGGTGGATTTTCAAGGGTAAAAGCTTTATAATTTTGAATCGCTTTATCGGATCGGATCAGAACACTGACTCCGTCATCTGCATTAACAGCACTAATTTCACGGAATATATTTACACCCGAATCAACAGCAACTGGTGACTGTGGCGTAACTGCCACCGCAGCACCTGAAACAACCGCAGTTTCTGAAACTGTTGAAGCTGCAACGGGAATCTCCTCAATAACCGGTTCCGAAGCGCTATCAGTAATATTCTTTTCAGATTTAGCGGCATCAGGCGCAGTTGCTTTTTCTTCAACAAATCCTGCTTCCTTTGCCGGCTGCTGCTGATCTCCGGAATTTGCCTGCGCTGTCGTTTCCGACTGCTGCGCCTGTCCATTCTGACCAAAAGAGATTGTTAAACCATTTCCAGTCCGGTCAATCTTATATGGAGTATCTGATTTTAAAAAAATTGTAACTTTAGAAGGCCCCTTCTCAATCAGCTCTACAGCTTTTATAGAAGCTACAATATCTCCTTCAGATTGATATTCTCGCTTGGCAATTCCAAGAGATGTCTCAGGAAAATACATTACTAAACCTAATGGCTGCGGTTGTTTAACCGCTGTATACGTCAATAACTGGTTTCCTTTAATGGATACAGTAACAGGATCTTTTCCATCCTCTATTGTTATGTCCGTAATCAGCTTATTTCCAGTTTCAACACTTTGCATGTCCCCTTGACCGGCTTCCTGTTTGGATGCCTTATTCGAAGCGCATGCTGAAAGGAAAATAAAAACTGAAACAACCAGTCCGATGGAAATGATTTTCCGAAGCTTTTTTCTCTCTTGATAGAACATTTTAATATTCTCCAGCAGGTTTCTGAAGTGTAAGCTCTCTTTTACGAAGCGATATTTTTCCTAATAAATTTTCAACTTCTTCCTCGACAATCACCCTGTCCTTTAATATCTCAACAACTCGTCCCGACGAGATCCCTATATATGTTCCCAATGTAATGACATACCCTTTGCCGTTCACTTCTGAAACCATGGCGCGATTTCCACTGGGAGCAAGAATAACACCTAACAATCTAAGCTGACTCAAATCCACCTTCTCTAAAGGAGTTAGGTTCGCCCGCTGCTTCTTTTTTGTTTCCGAAATATTTGCAGTTGCCGCCTGCTCTTCTTTAAACAGCGGCTGAAAAGGATCAATTCTTCCCAAAGGATTATAGCGATCCACAGCAATTGCGCTCTCTGCAATCTCTGAGACAGAACTTTCCGGTTTTTCAGATCCCTTTTTTACGGAAGCATCAACAGGTATCTTATTATCCGGTGATGTTGTTTTGATACTTGGGATCTTGTTTGCTTTTGGAATCGCCTTTTGTGCAACCTGGTCAGATTTCTCTTGATCATCTCCCTTCTTGCCACATCCTGAACCCAACAATGGGATAAGGCACAATAAACAAACAAGAAACGGAAATTTTAGAAAATTATTTTTCATGGTTACCGTCTTTTTCCTCTTTTTTTCTTGGTCTCTTTCTTTGTTTCTTTTGCCTCTACAAACCTGTAGGTAACCGCATTACAGGAAATATTCAATTCTGATTTCTTACCGCTTGACAATTTAATATCGCGGATATTCACAATTCGGGGAAATGAAGCAACCTTGTCAAAAAACATTGCAAGGTTATGATAATTTCCCACAACCTTTATCGAGACTGGAATTTCCGCATAAAATCCCTTATAAATCTCGGCATTGGGTTTGAATAATAAAAAGTCCAGTCCGGAATCTCTGCCTGCCTGAGAGATACTCGTCAACAAAGATGGAATATCCTCTTTCTCCGGCAGTGTTTTTTTAACAATCTGAAATTGAACCGTTGCTTCTTCCATTTTTTTCTTTAATCCGGGAAGAAGAAGGGCTTTTTTCCTGGTCGACTGTAATTGCTGAGTGAGTTTGTCATGCTGATCACTCAACTCACTGATTTTTTTCTGATTTGGTAAGTATAACGTATAAACAAAAACAGCAATTAACACAAAAAGAGATCCACAATATATTAGATAACGTTGAATCCTCGTCAATTCTCCAATTTTATCAATCAGAGGCTCAATCTTTGCATGAAAAGATTCTTTTATATTATCCATTATTTCTTTTCCTTGCCTTGGTTAGATTGGCTTGGTATTGCCAGAATGCATGTAATCGTAAACCCCATCATTTTCTGCTTTTGAGCTATTTTATTCGTTATTGAATGAAGCTGCACCTTGCTAAAAGATCCCGAATTTTCGAGATTTTTCATAAAATCTGCTGTTGTCTTATTGTCAAGCGCTGTTCCTATAAGCTTTATCGATTTTTCAGTAGCCGTCAGGTTGCTCAACCACATCCTGTTCGGAACAATAAGATCACTCATGGATTCAAGCAGCTTAACAGGTCCCCTTCTGTTTGTATCCAATTGCTTCATAACTTCTGTTCGCTTTTCCAAGTTATCCAAGCTTTTTTGAATTGCATCGACTTCTTTTGCCTGTTCTGTATATTTGGATAGCTCTAGTGATGTTGTTTTGATTTTATCCTCCAATTTGCCGATCTTGCTGATCAGGCTTATTTGAAGATATCCCATCACAAGAACAACGAAGACTAATGACAACAGGAATAAAGAGACCTGACGACGAATGTTTTCACTTTTTCTTGCTGCGCGAAAAGGCAGTAGGTTAATTCGTATCATTTATCATTCACTCTTCTGATTGCAAGCCCCAAACAAATAGCAGCTTGTGGTGCCATTTTGTTTAAATATGCCATATCTAACTGATTCTCATTAATTTTAAATTTTTCAAACGGATTGATGATGGATACATCTGTAGAGGTTTGTACAGAAAGAAGCTTACGAAACTCTTTTATATTTGATCCTCCGCCGCTTAATATGATTTTGCTGATCTGATCCTCCGGATATGTGGAGTAAAAGAAATCAAGAGCTCTCCGAATTTCAGTCGTCCACCCAGACACAACTGTAGATATAATGTCATTTAAATCTTCCGGATCGATCCTGTCTTGATTCTCATTATGCTTGATTTCCTCAGATTCTTCTATTGAACAGTCTATTTGAGAAACAATTTTATGATTTATCTGGCTGCATCCAAGAGAGACATCCCGCATAAAAACAGAGGCATTTTTTTTCATGATATTTAATGACGTTTTATTCGCACCAATATCAATCAAAGCAACACAGTTTTCAGTAGCCTCATAGTTGGCTTCAAAAATATTTTGTAGAGCAAACGCATCAACATCAACTATACAAGGATTCAGTCCTGCGAGTTCAATCACATGCAGATAATCACTTACCATCTCCTTTTTTGCAGCCACCAGAAGCACACTCATTTGGCTTGGATTGTTTTCACTCCCTCCAAGGATCTGGAAATCAAGATTCACATCATTGATATCAAAAGGTATGTACTGTTCTGCTTCCAAATGAATTGTTTCCTGAAGTTGTTCTTCGGACATGCTTTGAACATTGATTTTCTTCACAATAACAGAATAACCACCTACGGAAATGGCAACGTTCTGCTCTTTCACATTATAGAGCTTAAAAAGCTGACGAATGGAGTCCGCTGCCCCCTCAGGATTCTTTATGCCGTCTTCTTCAATAATTCCGGGAGCAATATCCAGTGCACCAAACTTGAGCAGTGTTTGCCCCGATGAAGAAGACTCTACCTCTCCAACTTTAATTGTTCTGGATCCGATATCCAGTCCAACGAGATGATCTTTTTTGCCAAATAGCATGGTTTATTCCTAGTCGCCAAAAATTTTGTTCTTGTCAGAAAGCTTAAACCCGAGCGCCAAAAGTATTTTTCTCTTGGTTTCCATTCGACATGGCTGGCCTTCTTCGATACGTGCAATCGTAATGGGAGAAACATTGGCTTTTCTGGCCAGTTCAGCCTTGCTCATCAATAGAGACTCTCTAATTTTATGCAAAGAGTTGTTCTTAGCCATAGTTCTTTTACCTTGCTACAGTTGACGTTTAATGTGACCTGAATTCATTCTTTTTGATTAAATAGTCACCTAAATTTATATCGATTATCATCTTTGCGACATAAATTATCCTAGATTATGGCTAAGTCAAGTACTTTTTATATAATTTTTATATAATTCCTATATAATTATATATAATTTACATTATATAGTGCCTATATAACAATACATACTATATATAGTAGTTCAATTTTTAAAAAAAATACAAAAAATTTGATGATTTTCTTCAAATCCGTCTTTACGTCCCCCTTTTTTCCTGTTTTCAGTAAAAAAAATGAAGAATCATGGTAGCATCATTAACAATAATGAGGATACCCTTCTTTCCGATTGATAGATAATTATAAATAAAAATCAGAATACGTCTATGCTTATGAAACTATTTGTTTTTTTGTGAGTTCTTGTTATGAGAGGATATAGTCACAGGGTGCTATAAATCAGTAGAAAGTTGCTTACGTGCACCACATAAGCTTAAAATACCAGTCCGTATTGTCAGTGTCAATGAATTAGTACACTATTAAAAGGAAAAATTTGTAGCTCTCAATCAGTAAAGAAAAAACAATCCTCTATCCCGATGAGCCAATTTCAAAAGTCTCTTGTTGTAGTTCCGACGAAAACTAAAATCCAGTATTTTCAGCTCTTTTCTGAGCACTGACTTTCGCCGGTGTTACGCTTTATAATCGTTTTGAAATTGGCTCCGATATATACTCTTTTGCAATATCCGAATAGAGAGAATTATTAAAATCAGATACTATTTTTTTATATGCATCCACACGTTTTCTCTCTTCTCCCATCTTCCCATAAATCCGACCGGCATTAAATAGGGCCTGTTCCAACATTAAACTATTAGGATCGGAAATCACCTTTTCAAAATATACAATGGCTTTCTGGTGCTCTCCTTTGGCCTCATGACAAAGTCCAAGTCCCATTTGAATAAGATTTTCAAACAATACACGGCCTTCAAATGATTCTATGGCTTTCTCATATAAAGCAATGGCATCATTATACTTATCCGCAGAGTAATAAACATTTGCCAATTGAAGCATCGCAAATTTTCCGGCAACTGTCCTCGGATATTGGGTAATTATTATTTTAAAATCACCTTCAATCAGATCACATATCTCAGCAGGTTTTTTATCATTATGCATTTCATTATATTTAGTAATCCCCTGATCCAAAAGGGAAGAAGCTTTATTCTCAGATAGATTTGAAAAATATTGTACTGCAACAACCCCAAGGATCAATACAAAAAATATACAGACCCCGATACCAATCCGAACCCGATATTTCAAAATGAACGCAAATACTTTTCTCAGGTTTTCTGTGACTTCATCCGGTTCCTCAAGTTCTTTTTTTCGGGATAAGGATACTTCATTATATCTTGCCATTGTATTCTCTCTTTTTTAAATAAATTATTGTTTATTTTTTCAAAAGCAATGCCATTGCACTGGGTAATAGACGAAAAGAACTCTTGCTATTCTCGAATCAGGGATCGAATCCTCTGCCACCCTTCTTCTGGAATATCTGCACCGATCACCTGACATACCTCATAACCACAGGCAGAAGCCAACTGACCACACTTCTCTGCTGAAAATCCATTCACCATTCCATATAGAAACCCTGAAGCCCATAAATCTCCAGCGCCTGTGGTGTCAATGACCTTGGCACCTGCTCCCTGCGCTTCAACCTTCATAATATTTCCATGGTCTGCAATAAAACTGCCCTTTTTACCAACCTTGAGTACCGCAATCTTGGTTTTTTCAGACAGAGCAGATATCGCTCGGCTTTCATTCGAAAAACCGGTAAATGCCTGTGCTTCATCCTCATTGGCGATCAGAATATCCACATAATCATTCACAATGCGCATCAGAAAATCTCTTGACTGCTCGACAACCGTAAAGCTTGCCAAATCAAGGGATATGGCAGCGCCCAATTTTTTGGCAGCTTGCAGGGCGGCTGTCATTAAGTCACGGTTAAAAAGCAAATACCCTTCAAGATGGACAATTGCAGAATCGGCAAAATGTTCACTGGTTATCTCATGGGGAGACATTTCAGAAGAAGCCCCTAAATACGTAAGCATCGTTCTTTGGGCATCCTGAGTAATAATGGACAACACGCGTCCTGTTGGTGACGTTGATTGAAATAATATCGGTTCAACATGATTTTTTTTAAGGCCATTTACAAATAACGACCCGAATTCATCCTGACCACACTTGCCGACAAAACGTCCTTTTCCCCCCAGGCAGGCAACACCAATAATTGTATTACATGCGGACCCGCCTGGAACAATCTTTCTCTCTGCTTTTGATCGACCAAGGACAGCCTGGATTGTTTCCGCTTCAACAAGTTCCATTCCCCCCTTTGCCGCACCTGTCTTTTCCAGAAAAGAATCACTTTCATTGATCAAAATATCCACAAGAGCAGATCCAAGACCTGTAATTCTTTTTTTCCCCACAGGAACAACAGCCTGTAAACTCATCTGAATCCTCTTTCATAAGATCTGTTACCAAACCAAGGATTGATGGACCCATCCTTTATCTCCATCCGAATGTTGGACATGGAGCCAGCCATCATTTTTTTCCAATACTTTGAGTGGGATTCCTTTTTCCGTCGTAAAAAGAATCGGTTTTCCTTCTCCCGGTTCCGACCGAACATTGCACTTATCCTTCACCGTTATGACGGTATCGATTTCCCCCAGCATAGGTCTGTGAATCCATCCTTCATCGCCCTCAAAATCACGAAATCGGCACCATTTTTCTTTTGTTTCCAGGATAATTACCGGATGATATTTTTCAACCTCCCACAGCACTTCATAATTCGTGCCTGGACCGGATCGAATATTTGCTTTTGCTGCTATTACAGCCAATCGTTCAGATGAGGCAGCTATGTTCGGTAACAAAACTACGATTGCTATCAATGAGCACAGGAGAGATTTCAGCCTGTTGCGATATATATCAGATAATTTCAAAACCCTCATGTTCACATCCCGTTCGAAAGCATAAACTCTTCTGTTTTATGCATGATAAAAAATCAGTTCCGGCAGCTTCACACACGTCAGAGTGTTGCCATAAACCGCTCCGGTGTCAATACCAATCTTATTGGATTGAACCAGTGGAGAGGCCAGCGGTGTGTGGCCAAATATTATTCGTTTTCCAAAATCAAATTTTGATTTAATAAATTTCTGGCGGATCCAAAGAAGATCATCCTGTGACTGATCTTCAAGAATCTTCTTCTCACTCAGCCCTGCGTGAACAAAAATATAATCATCTGTCTGATAAAAAAGGTCAAGGTTTTTAAAAAAAGTCATATGATCTATCGGAATAAGATCCTTTCCCTGTTTAAAACCATGCTTGACATAACTATCGATGGTTTGACGTCCCCCGTTTGAAAGATATGCGAATCGGTCAACCCCGGCAATATAATTTTCAAGCATTTCCTCATGATTTCCTTTGAGAAATATGATATTTTCATGTTGTTTTTTAAGATCAATCAAAAAACTAACAACCTCATATGAACAGGGGCCGCGATCAATATAATCTCCGAGGAAGACAAGTAAGTCGGTTTGAAAATCGATATCTATTTTCTTCATCAACGCGTTAAGTTTATCAATACAACCATGGATATCACCTATCGCAAATATATTATTTATGACCCTATCATTTTCCAATTTTCATCCAGTCCGTTTTTCCAAATCAATTGATTGACAATATCATCTTTGACAATTCGATCTCTATAACAAAACAAATCCACGCTGTCGAGAATACGTTTACGTAAAATTGTTGATTTTCGAATCATGCTCTGGAATCGATTGAAAAAATACACAAACAAACTGAAAAATTGTTGCGTATTCCAGATGGATTGAGATAATAAAACCAGCATTCGGCTCAGATGAAGCGTAATGGTTAAAATATTGAACAATGCAGGAGAAAAAAAATGCATTACGAAGGCAATGTTATCAGACCACCCAGTGAAGCTTATAGTATTTTACTGCAAGCAACTGTAGGGTGTTCTCACAATAAATGTACTTTCTGCGGTGCATATAAAGGCGAACGGTTTAAAATCAAACCTGATGATATCATCATGGAAGACATTCGTTTTGCATCCCAACACTGCAGAAACCAGAACCGCCTTTTTATCTGTGATGGGGATGCACTGATCATCCCTCAAAAACGACTATTAAACATATTGATGGAAATTGAAAATCAGCTTCCCTGGGTAACCCGTGTAGGGGTCTATGCAAACACAAAAAGTTTAAAAATGAAGACCATCGAGGAACTGATTGAGCTCAGAAAGCATGGACTGGGGATTGCCTACATGGGCCTTGAAACCGGTGATGATGAAACACTAAAGGCAGTCAACAAAGGCGCCGATTCTGAACGAATGATCGCGATGGGACAAAAAGCAAAACAGGCTGGTATTAAACTCTCTATTACCGTGCTTCTGGGAATCGCCGGAAGAGAAAATTCAGAAAAACACGCAAAAGAGACTGGTCGGGTTCTTACTGCAATCGATCCGGACTATGTCGGAGCACTCAGTCTGATGCTGATACCAGGCACACCCCTTTTTACGGAATATGAATCCGGAACATTTCCAATTCTGGAACCAATCGAAACCCTTCGTGAATTAAGGACTATGATCGACCATACCAATCTCTCCGATGGCCTTTTCCATGCGAACCATGCATCCAATTATTTGCCGATCAGAGCACATCTGCCTCATGACAAATACTCGACCCTTGCATTGATCGATGAGGCCATATCCGGAAATATAGCCCTGAAACCAGAATACTTAAGGGCGTTATAAGAATCCATGGACACCCAAGCCTTTTTCTCATGGTGCGGTATTTGTCTTAACGGAATTCTGAGAGAAAACAAAGAAACCATTTTAAATGGAACGTTTGAAGGAGAAGCAGATCATGAATAGCAACCGCTCTGAAAGCCAGGCGAAACTAGACAACCTATGCATCAATACAATCCGTACCCTGTCCATGGATGCAATACAGAAAGCGAACTCCGGTCATCCAGGAGCCCCCATGGGACTTGCACCTGCAGCATATGTGTTATGGACACAGGTATTAAAACACAACCCCGCCAACCCGGATTGGCTGGACCGAGATCGGTTTGTTCTTTCCGGAGGTCATGCTTCCATGCTTTTATACAGCCTTCTGTATCTCACCGGTTATTCGCTCAGCCTTGAGGATATTAAAAACTTCCGGCAATGGGGCAGCAAAACCCCAGGCCATCCGGAATTCGGACATACTCAAGGAGTTGAAACAACCACAGGGCCATTGGGTCAAGGCTTTGCCAACGGAGTTGGAATGGCTATGGCGGAACGCCACCTGGCATCCCGTTTTAACCATCCCGGACATGAAATCGTCAATCACTTCACCTATATCATGTGTGGCGATGGTGATATGATGGAAGGGATCACATCTGAAGCAGCCTCTCTTGCCGGACATCTGGGATTAGGCAGGTTGATCTGTATCTATGATGACAATAACATCTCCATTGAAGGAAAAACAGACATCACTTTTTCCGAAGATGTTGCAACACGATTTAAGGCCTATAACTGGCAGGTATTTTCCATTGAAGATGGGAACGATACGGATGCCATACTCTCAACTCTGAATGCAGCCAAATCCGAAACCGGGAAACCTTCTCTTATTATTTTGAAAACCCATATTGCTTATGGAAGTCCGAACAAGCAGGATACGGCCGATGCTCATGGTTCGCCGCTCGGAGCAGAGGAAATCCGCCTGACTAAAGAATGCCTTCAATGGAAAAATGAAGACCCCTTTTGTGTTCCGGAAGAAGCATTGACCCATTTTCGAAAATGCCTGGAAATCGGAAAAAATTCAGAAAATGAATGGAAGAAAAAATTCCAGGAATACAAAGAAGCCCACCCGGAGTTAACCGACCAATGGGTCAATGCTATGAGTGGATTTCTGCCGGAAGGCTGGGACAGCGAGATCCCCCTTTTTTATTCCAAAGATACGCCCATGGCTACACGAGCTGCATCCGGAAAAGTTCTCAATGCAATTGCAAAAAAACTTCCAACCCTGATTGGCGGATCAGCCGACCTTGCGCCATCCAACAAAACCTATCTTGAATTTTCCCATGAATTTCAAAAAAACTGTTACGATGGCCGCAATATCCGGTTTGGAGTAAGAGAGCACGCAATGGGCGGAATCATGAGTGGGATGTTTCTTCATAATGGTCTGCGACCTTACGGCGGTACATTCCTGGTTTTTGCCGATTATATCCGGCCATCCATACGGGTAGCAAGCCTGATGAAGCTCCCGCTCATCTATGTTTTCACACATGACAGTATTGCGGTCGGAGAAGACGGCCCGACGCATCAACCCATAGAACAGATCGCATCTCTCCGCATCATCCCCAATCTCACGGTTATCAGGCCTGCTGATGCCAACGAAACCGCAGATGCCTGGCGTCAGGCTATCAAAACATCGGATGGACCGGTTGCATTGATTCTGAGTAGACAGAAGCTCCCGATACTGGATCGCGTCGATGCGGATAACACGAATAACCTGTCAAATGGAGCCTATATTATTAAAGACTGTATCGGACAGCCGGATATTATTCTGATTGCAACTGGTTCGGAAGTTCATATTGCAATAGAAGCCGGGAATATTCTGGCTGAAAAAGGCATTTCTGCAAGAATTGTCAGCATGCCGAGTTGGGAGTTGTTTGAAAAAAGATCGGAGAGCTATAAAAAAACCATCCTTCCACCGAACATAACCAGCAGGATTGCCATTGAAGCAGGGCATACAATCGGATGGAGAAAATATGTTGGGGATAAAGGGATGGTTATCGGCATAAACCATTTTGGTTCATCCGCTCCTGGCGCAACCAATATGAAAAAATTCGGATTTACTGCAGAAAAAATTGTTGAAAAAGCATTGGATCTTCTGAAATAGCCAAAATCTGAAACAAAATTTCCATGATCGCAGGGAAACGAATTAAAGCATACCTGCGATCATCCCAAAATCCTTCGGCCTGGAATATTCCCGGTTAAACTTTGAATAGCTGCCGTATCTTCTCCATTCGATTTCGGGCATGATAATAATCCCTGGTGTTGGATAGTGCCATCAAATGTTTGGAAATTTCCTCAGGATACTCGCCGCGTCCCCGTAAAAGTGCCTGATACCAATTCGGCAATATATTTTGATAGCATTCCATTAAATCTGATGAATGGCTACGAATATGCGCTGCTTTTTGGTCAACAATGCCATGAAAGTTTTCCCCTTCATCCGCTTGATCAAAGGAGTTCAAATAATCAGCTAAAATTTGAATCACCTGTTTTCGTATGGTTCGGTACCTTGAAATCGGACGAATACAAAAATAAACGACAACATAGCCAAACGACCCCAACAAAAAAGAAATGATTACCGCAACTACCATTGATGTCATAAAAAACAACCCCTGCTAAAAATTTTTACGATTCATACTGACAGTATATCCATTCCGCAAGAGATAAAATCATGAGAAAAACGTCTCCACGCATTATCATTTTTTTTAAATACATGCGAGGAATATTCAATGATGTTTATCGAAAAGAGTAACCTGTTTCACTTTTCCAATATCGGTTTTGTATAATTTTATGAAACCTGATTCTTTGTCTTTGGGTTGACTTGTTCCGGATCTTACAATATAAAAATCAGCAAGGTCAACAGAATTAGCACATCCCCCAATTAATAGATAACATGTTGTATTAATTTATGTTAAAAACCATCCGTCACCCTATATTTCTTTTATCCGCTGTGTTCACTGGAATCACAATTATCGCCTATATGACCGGAATCTATTATCTTGAAATCATAGAATTGAAAACCGTTGATTACCGTTTTATTGCAAGGGGGGGGAAAAAACCGGGCAATGAGGTTGTTCTGGCTGTTGTGGATGAAAAAAGCCTGGATACGGAAGGGCAATGGGTATGGCCTCGTTCAAAATTTGCTAAATTGGTCACCCGGCTTTCCGATGCAGGGGCAAAGGTCATTGGATTTGATATTGGATTTCATGAACCGGAAAATCGAAGTTTGCTGAATACGATTGATAAAATCCAAAAAACCATAACCGAATATAAAATCCAAAATAATGATATTCACAACTATTTATATCATCTGAAACTAGAATCGGATAATGACCGAATTCTGGCAGATGCCATTATCAATTCAAAACCAAAAGTTGTTCTAGGTTGGTTCTTCCACGATAACCTGGACAGCCTGGGCCACCTGAGCAAAAAAACGCTGCAGGAATATGAAGACAATATTCACAAGTCCCGGTATCAGTATACTCATTCGAAAGAAAGCGTAGATGTGAATCTCTCATATATTAATGAAATTGCACCGGAACCAAACATATCGATCCTATCCGATGCGGCGGCGTATTCCGGTTTTTTCAACTTTCGACCGGATATTGACGGAAGCTTCAGACAAACATGGGCGGTACGAAAATATAACGATGAATTATATGCCCACCTCTCCATGATGATCCTGAGTGCCTATTTTAATCAGCGCCTGCATCTTGAAATCGGAAGTGAGGGTCAAGTAAGCGAAGCCTGTATCGGCAATGACTTGTGCATCCCGACAGATGAGGATGGTTCCATTCTCATCAATTTCCGCGGAAAAGACCATACATTTCCGCATTTTTCTATTTCCGATATTCTAAACGGAAAAATTCCGGATTCTGCATTACGGGATAAAATCGTGTTGATCGGCGCAACTGCCGTCGGTATTTATGATCTGCGCGTTACTCCTCTTTCTCCCAATTTCCCAGGACTTGAGATCCATGCGAATATTATTGATGCCGCATTAGCCAGAGACTTTCTGGCCCCCCCCTCTGCTTATCATTTTTTAAATCTTCTGGTCATTCTTTTTTCAGGCATGCTCCTCGGCCATTTCCTGAACAGAGCTGGTGTGATTTCAGGGAGTCTAATTGCTTTTTCCATGATTGGCGGATACACCGCTTTCTGCATCTCCCTCTTTATTTATGCGGGAGGAATTCTGAACATGGTATATCCCATCCTTCTGATGATGTTTATCTATATCGCTGTTACAGCGTATAAATACTTTATTGAAGAAGGGCAAAAACGTTTTATTCGAAATGCATTCTCCACATACCTTGCCCCATCCGTGGTAAAGCAGCTCATTGAATCTCCGGAAAAACTCGTACTAGGGGGGGAGCAAAGAGAGATAACCGCCTTTTTTTCCGATCTCCAGGGATTCACCGGCATCTCCGAAAAATTGTCCCCACATGAGCTGGTCGAACTCCTGAATATTTTTTTAACAGAAATGACCGATATCATATTAAAATATGAAGGTACCGTAGACAAATTCGAAGGTGATGCGATTATTGCTTTTTTTGGTGCACCCAATATCCTGGAAAACCATGCAGAGACAGCAACCGCGGCATGCCTTGATATGCAGAAAAAAATGTCTGAATTGAGAAAAATCTGGATAGAACAGGGGAAACCGGAATTAAAAATGCGGATCGGTCTTTTCTCCGGCCCTGCGGTTGTTGGGAATATGGGCTCGAAAAATCGTATGGATTATACCATGATGGGAGACACCGTAAACACAGCATCCAGGCTAGAAGGTGTAAATAAGATTTACGGAATATACACCCTGATCGGGGATACAACATATCATGCCGTCAAAAACAAAATTCTGGCACGGGAAATTGATTCCATCAATGTTGTCGGAAAAAAAGTGCCGGTAACGATTTATGAGCCCATCGATTTTATCAATCAGGTGGATGAAGCCATGATTCAGACAATTGAATTTTATTCAAAAGGATTATCTTCCTACCGATCCCAAAACTGGGATCAGGCGATCCGCTTTTTCACCAAAGCACTTGAAGTAACCCCGGAAGATGGCCCAAGCAAAACCATGATCCACCGATGTAAAGAATTTATGGAAAACCCTCCGGGAAAAGACTGGAATGGTTCGTACTCTATGAAAACAAAATGATGAGGATACTCGGAAAGCAATAAGGGTATGATACAAATCAAATCCGTATATCAATTCTTCCTGTCATTGATATTGGTATTATTCCTATTGACCGGATCCAGTCAACATGCTCTTGGTTCCAAAACCGATCGACATATGTTGGCAATAGGAGAGATTCTCCTGGCCCAGGGAAAATATCTTGAATCCATAGGGCTATTGAATGAAATTGCAACGCATTCAACCGACAATAATATTAAATCGACCGCTCTGTTTCTGATTGCAAAGGCCGAGAACACCTATTTAAACAATCAGGATGCTGCACTCAAACGCTTTGTTAAAATCCTATATCAATTCCCGGATACCAATGCTGCATCTAAGGCTCTTTTTCAAATTGGAATTCTCCTGTTTGATAAACAGGAATATCAAAAAGCAAATATTGTGTTTTCAAAGTACATAGAGGATTATCCATTCGGCATTCATAAAAAGGATGCAGAAATATGGATACAAATTGTAAAACCATTTCTTTCCCAAAAAATAAAGGACAAAGCATTAACCCGCAAAAAACCAGAAAATCGGTTGCCTGTATCAAGGACTACTCCCCGGATAAGAGTATTGATTAAAAAGGAAATGGATAGGATTCAATTCAAGTCACAAAAACTGATCGTTGTCACAAATTGTAAGGACCAAAAAATGGTATACTCCGGCTGGGGTCCGGTTCAATTCATAACCAGAAATGGAATGATGAGATTAAACAATCAACCATTACCCTATTCAACATACCGCATCACTTCAGAATCCTCTGTTTTACACATGAATAACACCCCCTATCGCGGATCTTTTATCATCACAACCGAACCCGGTAATGGTCTCTATGCAATCAACCATGTTGAAATTGAAAGCTACCTTTACGGGGTGGTTCCAAAGGAAATGCCGGATAGTTGGGAAGAACATGCCCTGATGGCTCAGGCAGTTGCTGCCAGAACATACGCCTTATATATCCGGGAAAAAAGCAATCATCCTTTTTATGATCTGGAAGCAACAACCGCTTCCCAGGTTTATGGAGGTATCAATAACGAATCAGAACGATCCACCAAGGCGGTTAATCTGACAAGAGGCCAGGTCATGACCCATGATGGAAGCCTCATTATCTCATATTTCCATTCAGACAGCGGTGGGCACACAGAGGATCCCTCCAATGTCTGGAGTACGGAAAAAATTCCTTATCTCAATGGAATCCCGGATCAATTCAGCCAGGAACAACCGGAAAAAACATGGGAATTCTTTCTTTCCTACAGGGATGCCATTAAACAACTGAATCAATATGGTCTTGGAATTTCCAGACTGGATCGGATAAAGGTCAAAGACAGATCCAGATCCGGACGATTTTCCAAAGTCTTGATCTATTCCGATAAAGGTGTTTCCGAGTTATCAAGCAATCATTTCAGGGCCTCCATCGGAGAGACCCGGATAAAAAGCACCTTGTTTCATATGTACGCCAGCCAGGGTGGAATCCTGTTTAAGGGAAAAGGATTTGGACATGGTGTCGGCATGAGTCAATGGGGCGCTAGAAGGATGGCCCAGGCAGGGTCATCCTATCAAGATATCTTGAAATTTTATTACAAAGGAATTAAGATCAAAAATCTGTGAAGGTAACCCCAAGACAACCAAGGTAAAAAAGGCATGGAAATCACAACACTCATTAAACAGATACCGCTGTTTAAGATGTTAAGTGGTGATGATATCACAGGCTTGGCAGCCTCTTTAAGACGATTATCACTCAAACAGGGCCAGGCCCTTTTTCACAAAGGAGATGAAGGCACGGCCCTCTATATTGTAACAAAAGGAACCATAAAAATCGTACTGCCCTCAAGAATCGGCGATGAAATTATCGTTACCATTTTTTCCGCCGGAGATTTTTTTGGAGAAATGGCTCTTCTGGATGGAGAGCCGCGATCTGCAGATGCGATAGCGATTGAACCTTCTGAAGTTTTTGTATTAAAGAGGAACGACTTTCTTGTATTTCTCCAATCCAATATCAATGCCATCGAGTCCATCCTTTCCATGCTATCAAAAAGACTGAGATCAACAGACGAACTGCTTGAAGATACATGCTTTTTAAACATTTCTGTTCGATTGGCAAAAAAATTGACTGAGCTTGCATCCTCCCATGGTCAAAAAGAGGGGGACATTGTTCACATCAATCTTTCTCTCACTCAAAAAGAACTGGGTGATATGATCGGCGCAACACGGGAAAGTATCAACAAAGAGTTAAAAATTTTACGCGAAAAAAAAATAATCAAACTGAATGAAAATAAAATCCAAATACTGGATCTTGACAAATTGAAAAACAAATATCGACAATCATAAAATAGTTACCATAAGAATCGATCCGGGCGAATAGATAAAAAGCCTGTATATAGATATTCAAAGTTTGAATATCTGTTTGAATGAAGGAGGAAACATGAAATTTTTCAACCGGTTTATATTGATTGCGGCCTTGGTATTATTGATTCCGGCCGCTGGAACCTGCCAGGAAGAGGGTGAGTTGCTGGAAAACGTCGGTAATGGTTCAATCAATTGGACCAGCGGATTAATACGTGCAGTAGGGATTGGTGCCCCGCCTGAAAATTATTATGGAAAACCCGAAGCGCGCCCTATGGCTTTACGAGCTGCAAAAATGGATGCATATAGAAATATTCTTGAAGTTATTCAAGGGGTTCGAATTCAATCCAGCACAACAGTCAAAAATTTCATGATGGCTGATGATTCCATCAGCGCAGAGGTAAACGGTATGGTCAGGGGTGCACAGGTTGCAAAACAGGAATACATGAGCGACGGAACGGTTGAGGTCACACTGGAAATGAACCTGAAGGGTGGCTTTGCCCAACTGGTTCTGCCTGAAGAGATTAAACAGGTAGAACCGATTCAAAGCAATTCTGCATCTTCCCCAACGCCGTCAAATCAGAAAAATGCCGCAACAACCTATACAGGACTTGTGGTGGACGCAAGGGGGTTGGATGCGAAGCCGGCCATGAGTCCAAGGGTTCTAGATGAAAATGGACAGGAAGTTTATGGCGCTGCCTTTGTGAGTCGTGAATATGCTGTCCAACAGGGTATGAGCGGTTACTCAAAAAATATAGACGCAGCAACAGAAAATCAACGCGTAACCAAAAATCCGCTGATTGTTAAAGCGATTAAAACAGAGGGACCAGGCAAGACAGACTTTATCATAAACAATACCGAAGCTTCCAACCTGCGAGGCGCCCCTGAAAATCTCTCTTTTTTAAAACAATGCAGAGTCATTATTGTTGTGGACTAACCGATGAGCCATCCAATGAATAAGAAAAAAATCTATATTGTACTCTTTTTCCTGATCATCCCTTTTTCTCTATTATATCCCCTTGAATCGGGTGTCACAAAAGAAGATATTATAACCATCGGCATGGATGACGGAAATGCAAAAATAACCCTCTTGCAAGGAGAAGCTTATCTTACCAGGAAGGGGATAACCAAAGACGACTCTCTGAAAATTCATGATCTCTTACAGCAGGGTGATAAGATTCAAACCAGCGGAAACTCACGGATTGAAATACTGCTGCCGGATAACAGTTATATCCGGTTTGGAGAGAACACTCAATTCATCCTTGAATCCGCATCCTTGAATTCAAGAAAAAAGATTCGAGACATCAGCGTTAAAATGTTTTTCGGCAGGGTATGGGCAAAAGCGTCAAAACTGTTTGCTGGGAAAGGTCGATTTGCCATTTCAACCAGAACAGCCGTTGCCGGTGTCCGCGGCACTGTCTACAGAATGAATGTGAATGAAGACAATTCTGCTGTTGTAAAAGTTTACTATGGCGAAGTCCTTGTCAGCAGCAGCACTGAAAAATCAACAAAGCAGGAAAGCGGGCCTCATAGTATACAAGGGCCAAAACCGGTATCCGGGCCCCATCCGATACCAGGCCCCCATGCCGTATCACTAAAAGAATGGACCCATATTGTTCGCTCCATGCAGCAGATCATTATCAAACCGGATGGAACAGCATCCAAACCTTTCCAATTCTCGCCTGAAGCAGATGAGGATGAGTGGGTTCAATGGAACAAAAGAAGGGACGAAAAAATCAAGGAGGTTGATGAGTAAAATGAATACCGATTGCGATGCGGGATATGGGAAGTTTTCTCATATCCCGCGTCATAATGATATATGCTATTGTTCTATGCTATAAACCTGCCTTATCCCTCAGGATATCCACTTTATCCGTCCGTTCCCAGGTAAATCCCGGTTCATTTCTTCCAAAATGGCCATATGCGGAGGTCGCTTTATAAATCGGCTTTAACAGATCAAGGGTTTCAATAATCGCAGCAGGTCTCAGGTCAAAAACTTCATTGACAAGTGCCACAATTTTTCCTTGTGGAATCTTGTTTGTGCCCATAGTATTGACCAGTACGGAAACAGGCTGGGCAACGCCGATTGCATATGCAACCTGAATCTCACATTTATCCGCCAGACCAGCCGCAACAAGATTCTTTGCAATATAACGCCCCATATACGAAGCACTGCGATCCACCTTGGACGGATCTTTTCCGGAAAAACACCCGCCGCCATGGCTGCCCTGGCCTCCATAGGTATCAACAATTATTTTACGACCGGTAAGACCGCAATCTCCCATGGGACCGCCCACAACAAATTTACCGGTAGGATTGATAAAATAACGGGTATCACCATCCGTCATATGAGCGGGAATCACTTTCTTGATCACTTCTTCAATGATTGCTTCCTTAAGATCTTCATAGTTCACATCAGGTTTATGCTGAGCGGAAAGAACAACCGTATCCACGCGCTTTGGTGTACCATTCTGATATTCGATCGTAACCTGAGATTTTCCGTCCGGACGCAAGAAATCAAGGGAATTGTTCTTCCGAACCTTTGCCAGCCGTTTGGTCAATTTATGGGCAAGCATGATCGGCATCGGCATCATCTCTTCAGTTTCATTGGTTGCAAATCCAAACATCAATCCCTGGTCACCGGCACCCTGCTCCTTGAAAAGGCCCTTCCCTACATCAACACCTTGTGCGATATCCGGGGACTGTTTATCGATGCTTGTAATCACTGAACATGTCTGCCAGTCAAAACCCATCTGGGATGAGGAGTACCCTATTTCCCGAATTGTATCTCGGACGATCTGGGGCATATGCACATAACAGTCTGTTGTGATTTCACCGGCAATAAAAGCAATACCGGTAGTAACCAGGGTCTCGCATGCAACACGGCATTTTGTATCCTGGGCCATAATTGCATCAAGGATTGCATCTGAAATCGCATCCGCAACTTTGTCAGGATGCCCTTCAGTTACAGACTCTGACGTAAAAAAATATTTCTCTTCGCTCATGGTGGCTCCTTTATTTGATTCAAGTCTCCTTGTTTGTGGAAATTAATCTCTTTTTTTGTTCAAAAAATTATGAAATCATTCAACCCAATCTGCTTCATGGTATGTATATCCATTTTTTCTGAAGATGGTATCATTACGGCGAAAGGATCATATTGTCAATAAGTCTTGTTTTTCCGACTTTGACAGCCAATGCCATCAGCACTGGTCCCGTTATGCTTTCAATGTCATCCAGGGTATCGGGGTCACAAATTGAGATATAATCAATTTCTGATTCTTTATGGCTATGGATAAAAAGCGTCATCTCATGAATAATATGGGAACTGTTTTTTTCCCCCTGTTCAACCATCCTCTTAGATTTTTGCAGTGTGTTATAGAGACAGAGAGCTGTTTTCCTCTGCTCCGAAGACAGGTATGTATTTCGGGAGCTCATGGCTAGTCCGTCCGCTTCCCGAACAATCGCACCTCCCTCAATCCGGATATCAAAGTCAAGGTCTTGAGTCATCTGACGGATGATTGCCAGTTGCTGGAAATCTTTTTCACCAAAAATGGCCACATGCGGCTTCACAATATTGAACAGCTTTGTAACCACAAGTGCAACACCCTGAAAATGGGTAGGTCGTGAAAGTCCGCAAAGGTGTCGCGGTAATTTTGTGAGCGCTATTCCGGTCTGAAAGTTTTTACCAAAAAGCTCCTCTTTGGTGGGTATAAAAACAGCATCAACCCTTTCCTTTTCAGCCAGTTGAAGATCTTTTTCCAGATCCCTTGGATATGAATCATAATCTTCACCTGCGCTGAACTGCGTTGGATTCACAAAGATACTCAAAACAAGATCATCGCAGGATAAACGCCCTTTTCGGAGCAATGAACAATGACCATCATGCAGGAACCCCATGGTGGGAACAAAAGCGATCTTCTTCTGCTGATTCCGTATGGATTCAGATCTTGCCTGCATCTCCTTGATGGTTGTAACAATTTTAATAACCGTCTCCTCCAGCATTAATTGGTTTGAATGCTGCTTATAATTATTTTAAAAAAAGATGAAACATATCCATTTCCCGCGACAGTAAAGCAATCGTATCAAAAAGTCAACCAACACAACAGACCTTGGTTTCTGAATAATTGAGACCCAGGTAAATTAATGGGCATCCAGCAGATCGGGCATATGAATTACAGGGATTATTTCCAGTTTTTACCTTGCCTCAATATTTTTCCTATGCTAACTTTACTTATCCATTAGCCTGAAAAATGCATAAGGGCCTTGCCATATTGAACATGATATTGAGCAACCAAAATACACGTTCCGGTTAAAAAATAGTGTGGACTATCAGGAATGATTGCGGGGATTGCATGAAAAAAAAAATGATTGTCGTGGATGACGAAAAAATGATCCGTAATATGCTGGAAGCTGCTATGACGAGAGAAGGGTATGAAGTCATATGCGCAGAAAGTGCGGAAGAAGCGCTTGAGATATTACAAACATTCAAGGCTCAAGTGATGTTCCTTGACCTCAAGCTTCCTGGAATGAATGGCATGGATCTGTGTAAAACCATACGAGAGTTGTATCCAATGTCGATTTCCTACGCAATCACCGGATATGCATCCCATTATGAATTGTCGGATTGTCGAAAAGTTGGTTTTGAAGATTATTTCACCAAACCTGTGGATCTGAAAACCTTATTTAAAGCAGCGACAGACGCTTATGAAAAGATTCAGCGGTGGGAAAAAAACTAAAATCCAGGCTGCGACGGGGTCAAGGAGCTGTTTACGATAAAATTTTTACAAGGGTAAGTTTATTTCCTTTTTCATTAAATGCATAGGTTGAAAAATACTTCCGGATAATAACAAGTCCCCGGCCATGTTCGGAATCAAAATCCGGCTTTCTTTTTTCAATAGCTCTCCAGTCAAAACCATCTCCCTCATCCTCAATCTCCATAATCAAACCTTGCCCGGTTCTGGATAGTGAGTATTTCACAATTTTTGATGCATTGTTTTGGTGGCCATGCCGCACTGCATTTGTAAGTCCTTCACGCATACATAAACAAACGGAAAATATCTCGGATTGAAGTCCACCTTTCTCCAAGAAAAATCTGGATTCTTGATCCACCCGGTCAATATTTTCCATTGTGGATTGAAAAGATATTGTCAGCCGATCCGCTTCATGGACTATGTGAAAGTCATCATTCCCGGCCATACTTATTTTCCCCGACAGCAAAACAGCTGAAAAAAAATTGCCCGATGAATCATACCTCTATTCCAAGTAAGACAATATCATCATGAATCGAAACATTCTCATTGAATAACTTTCGTACAATCTCTTTTGGTGCTTCCTGAATCGGAAAGGATTTGGCATCTTCGCATGCAGCCACTAATTTATTCGAACCGGCAGACCATACAATTTTTTCTTCAGAGGATTCGATCAACCCATCAGAATACAAATAAAAACGATCGCCGGGATTGACGTCAATTGTGTGTGATCCAAAATAAACCTCTTTAAAAATACCCAGAATATCTCCTTTCATATCAATTCGGGTTGCACTTCCCTCTGAAGGAACAAAAATCCCTGGGGGGTGCCCTGCATTAACAATGGTCATCTGCTTGGTTTTTCGATTCAATCTTGCATAACAAGCGGTTAAATATTTTCCTTCCGGCAAAATTTCAACCAGGACGTCGTTGATCATCTGCATGCTTTCGTGAGCTTGATATACGGGCGCGGAATTCTGCTGAAGAAGTGCCTTTATGGATACGGTAAGAAAGCTGGTTTTAATATCATGCCCTGAAAAATCGGCAACAAAATAGCCGAAAATATCATCTGAGATCTGCCGCACTTCATAAAAATCACCACCGGCCTCGTTCAGGGCTGAATAATAAACCCCGAATTGGGCGCGTGGATACATTTCCGGCGTTACAAGCATTGAAGTCTGTGCTTCGGTAATCTGCTTTAATTTATTCGCCTGGCTTGCAATCAGTGAATTTGTTGCAATCGATAGTTTTAAATGAAGACGTACGCGTGCCAGTACTTCTCTTGGATGAAACGGTTTTATAATATAATCAACAGCTCCAAGTTCAAAACCTTGAAGCTTGGTATCCATGTCGCTTACTCCTGTGAGAAAGATTACCGGTATGGCTGTTGTCGCCAAATTTTTTTTCAGTTGCCGGATAACCTGAAAACCATCTTCTCCCGGCATCTTGATATCAAGCAAAATGAGATCGGGTTTTTCTGCAACTGCCATTTCTCGAGCAACCGGCCCATTCCCGGCAGAAAGAACCTTGTAGCCATCTTTGGAAAGCGTTGTTTCCAGTAATTTCAGATTGAGTGGATTATCATCCACAATTAAAATTTGAAGAGATTGATCCGCGATCTTCATATTCGATTATCTTCCGAGCCAATTTCAACAGTCCGTTGTTGTTCAAAATCAGATGGATTGTTCAAGACACTCCTTGATTTTGCCAATCTGCTGACTCATGGAATCAATAATTTCAGCAAAACCGGATAAATCATTTACTTTTCCTTTATCCTCTGCCTTTTTTGAAAGTGCTGATAGCTCCATAAAACCGAGATTTCCGGAAGAGCCCTTCAGAGAATGAGCGGATTCGGCCACTGCCTCGAAATCCCTGGATTGATATGCAGTAGTAAGTTTTTGAAGGTCCTGCTTTGCCGTACTGACAAACAATTCCACAAGCTCAATAAATTCAGACTCCTCCAATCCGAGATTGGCACCCAACACTTTAAAATCCATTCATTCTCCTCCTTATCCTTTATTCAATACGATTAAGTACTTAAAAGAATAATTTAACCAAGTTATTGAGTCAACATAAAAAACAGGTTGACTCCGATTACCATCCATATTATTATATCAATAAATCTTGATATAATAATATGAAAACAGTAAACTACTTCAAAGCACTTGCAGATGCCACACGAATCAGACTGGTAAATACCCTGATCCATCATGAGTTGAGCGTCAATGAAATTGTCGCTCTCATGAACATGGGACAATCCAGAATCTCCAGGCATCTTAAAATCCTGACCGATGCGGAAATCCTGAAATGCAGAAGAGACGGTGTCTGGGCATTTTATTCAGTATCCGATCAGCCATACTCCCAAAAGTTTGTTGAATCCATACAATATCTTTTCAAAAAAGATCCTGCCCTGGAAAAAGACCTTGTACGGGCATCCAATATGATCGAAGAGCGCAACATCAGAACCAGACAATTTTTTAATTCCATTGCAACCGATTGGGATCTTTTAAAACAGGAAATTCTGGGCCGATTTGATCTCAACCAGGCAATCGTACAGGAAATTGAACCATGCACGACAGCGGTAGACCTTGGATGCGGGACAGGTGAGTTGATTTTTCACCTTAAACAAAAAGCTCAAAAAGTGATTGGCGTGGATAGTTCTGCACAAATGCTTACAGAAACCAGAAAACGATTTCCATCCGAGAATGGGGTGCCTGACCTAAGACTCGGGGAGTTGGAACATCTTCCCCTCAGTGATGGAGAAGCTGAATTGGTCGTTATTTCAATGGTTTTACACCATATTTCCGCTCCCGCCATTGCCATTGCCGAAGCTTGCAGAATCCTGAAACCCGGGGGAACCCTGCTGATCGCAGATCTGAATAAACATGATGATGAAATCATGAGAAAATCCTATGGTGATCGTTGGCTGGGTTTTCATCCGGATGAAATAACCGATTTTTTACATACAGCTGGTTTTACATTGCAATCCCAGCAATCCTATCCTCTGAGACAACAACTTTCAATCAACATATTCAAATCCATAAAAATCAATTAAACATAACATAAGGAGAAAAAAATGACTGACTCAAACATGTTTCAAGAACTCGATCTTTCCCTCCCGTATAAGGTGGCGGATATATCCCTTGCCGATCTCGGTTTTAAAGAGATGCAGCTTTCAGAAAACGAAATGCCGGGTCTGATGGCAGTCCGGGAAAAATATGGGACTATAAAACCATTAAAAGGCTTAAAAGTAATGGGAAGCCTTCACATGACCATTCAAACAGCCATGCTGATTGAAACCCTCAAAGTACTAGGTGCTGACCTCAGGTGGGCCACCTGTAATATTTTTTCAACCCAGGATCATGCAGCCGCTGCGATTGCCCAAAACAGATCTGCTGCCGTATTTGCCTGGAAAGGGGAAACTCTTGAAGAATTCTGGTGGTGCACGGAACAAGCACTTATATGGCCCGATGGAACCGGACCGGACCTGATTGTGGATGATGGCGGAGATGCGACCCTTTATATTCATCAGGGTGTAGCCATTGAAAAAAATCCATCCTTACTGGACAAGACTTATGACGGTTCGGATATGAAATGCCTGATAGACCGACTGAAAGCCGGCTACAAAAGAGATCCGAACTTCTGGACCAGAGTATCGAAAAAACTTCTTGGCGTATCAGAAGAAACAACCACCGGTGTGCACCGCCTCTATCACCTGGCAAAAAACAACGAGCTTTTGTTCCCGGCCATCAATGTCAATGATTCCGTAACCAAATCGAAATTTGACAATTTATATGGGTGCAGGGAATCCCTTGCAGATGGAATCAAACGGGCAACGGATATCATGATCTCCGGTAAAATTGTGGTTGTCTGCGGATATGGAGATGTGGGTAAAGGGTGCGCCCAATCCATGCGCGGATTCGGGGCACGGGTGATCATCACGGAGATTGATCCGATCTGTGCATTGCAGGCATCCATGGAAGGCTACCAGGTATTGACCATGGAAGATGCGGCCTCTATGGGAGATATTTTTATTACCGCAACCGGATGCTATCATGTGATCACCGGTGCACATATGGAAAAAATGAAAAATGAGGCCATCATCTGTAATATCGGTCATTTTGATAATGAAATCGAAATGTCCTATCTGCTGAAATCCCCGGATTGCAAAAAAAATCAGATCAAGCCCCAGGTCGATAAGTGGAATCTCAAATCCGGAAAATCTTTGGTTATTCTGGCAGAAGGAAGGCTGGTCAACCTGGGATGCGCAACCGGCCACCCCAGCTTTGTGATGAGCAACAGCTTTACCAATCAATGCCTGGCTCAGATAGAACTGGCAACAAAGAAGCTGGAAAAAAAGGTGTATACACTTCCGAAAACGCTGGATGAAGAAGTGGCCAGACTTCATCTAGGCCGGCTCGGTGTAAAGCTCACCAAACTGACCCAGGAACAGGCCAATTACCTTGGCGTTCCGGTTGAAGGACCTTTTAAACCGGATCACTACCGGTATTAAAACCAATACATCCTTCCTATCGATTCTTTCTGCCTAGACAGAATTGATGGGAAGAAATAACAGGATACTGTAAAAAAAGGTCATCATGATCATCGATTTTCATACCCATGTTTTTCCAGAGGCGATCTGTCAGAACCGGGAGAGATATTTTCACCATGAACCGGCATTCCGGCTTTTATACGATTCCCCCAAATCAAAACTGGTGGCTGCGGAAACCATCCTGGATTCCATGGATCATAATCAGATTGACATATCGGTCATATTCGGGTTTCCCTGGAAAAATATGGAAACCAGCAAATTCTGCAATGACTATATCCTGGAGGTGGTTTCCAGATATCCAAAACGGTTCAAAGGATTGTCCTGTTTTGACCCATCCACAGAAGATGCTGCAAAAGAAACAGAACGATGTATCCAGGGAGGTCTTTCCGGGGTTGGAGAACTCGCCTTTTATCAGTCCGGAATTGACCGGGACAGTCTGGACCTTCTCCAACCGATCATGGAGATATGCAAAGAAAAAAACCTGCCGATACTGATTCATACCAATGAGCCGGTCGGACACCAATATCCGGGGAAAACACCAAATACTCTTTTGCAGATTTATGAAATTCCGCTGCGCTTTCCTGACAACAAAATTGTTCTGGCTCACTGGGGAGGAGGAATTTTCTTTTACCGGCTATTAAAAAAAGAGACTCAGGATGTATTGAAAAATGTCTATTATGATACAGCCGCATCCCCATTTCTGTACAATCCGGAAATATACTCATTATCCTGCACTATAGCCGGGCATGAGAAAATCCTTTTCGGGAGTGATTTCCCGCTGCTTTCCCCTGCCCGGTATTTTAAAGAACTGGATACCACGGGCATCGATCCAAAAATACGAAAGGATATCCTCGGAAATAACGCTGCACGGCTGTTACACATTGAACAGGAAAAACATTTCACCTAATTTGTAAACATGTTCATATTCGGTCTTTCAACAACCTCCGGAACTGTCTGAAAAACAGTTTGGATATTGTCCCGGATCTCCGGCATGGTTTCCCCTTTGCAGAGTTTTGAATAAATGGAATGGCCGAATCGAAAATTGGCTGCAAAGTAGATGGCAAACTTTTTGAATCGTTTTACGGCCCTTGTGGGATTATAATATTTTTCCAATAAAAAACTCATCTGTAATGCAACATCTTTGTATATATTCTGATCCGGAGAAAAACCCTCCGTCCACATGGAAAATATCCATGGCCGTGCAATGGCAATCCGTCCGATTGCAATTCCATCACAGTTTGTTTTTTTCAACATCATCAGGCAATCCTCTTCATCAAAAATGTTTCCATTACCAAATACCGGTATGGAAACACGATCCTTGACCCATCCGATATACTCCCACTTCGGTGGTCTGGATCGTCTGTCCGGGGCAACCCTGGGATGAAACGTCAGTGCGTCCGCACCTGCATCCTCAAACCTCTCTGAAAGATCGGCTGCATATTCGGGATCATCCTTCCAGCCGATCCGGAATTTAACAAAAAGGGGAATAGAGACTTTTTTCCGAACAGCCGACACAATGCCTGCAGCAAGCTGTGGATCCCGCAACAATGCTGCCCCGCAATTTTGTTTGCAGATTGCCGCCACCGAACAGCCAAAATTGATATCCACCCCGTAAAAGCCTTCCTGTTCGACACGCATGGCAGCACTGGCCATGGTGTCTGGATCAGCTCCAAAAAGCTGGCAGACCAGTCGATCAAGCTCCTGATCCCGCCAACTGAAAACCGGTGAAACATGCCTGTTTTCCTGTGGAACTGCCCTGGCACTGCACATTTCAGAAAAAAGAAGCCCATATCCGCCATACGCCTCCAATAATTCCCGAAAAGCAATATGTCCAAGACCGGACATGGGAGCCAAAAATAGCCGATTGCGGATCTCCCTTCCCCTGATGACAATCGTTTTATTCAGATATTTGGTCAGTTCTCCGTTCAATAATAATTTTTCCTTTTCAAACTTTTGATCATATAAATAAGTTTGACCCTACTCAATTCTTCTGAACCTTTCAATAGGCAGTGTCCGTAGAATTCACCGTTACTCTTTATTGACAGGTTACACTTTTTACGGTAGTTCTGTGTGACAAACGATGTTTATTTCAGTCAACTCAACCATTATTGCTTTGAAAATCAAAACCTATGATTCTGATTGAATCGGATTGAGATTAAATGTGAATAAAATACAATTCTTTTTTGATGAGCATTTTTGCCACATACATTCTTTCAATATCATAACCAGGAAAAAACCATGATAATAGGACTTGATGTGGGCGGTACGCATACGGATGTCGTTCTGCTTGACAAGCAGGGTATTGTCAAAGAAATCAAAGTTCACACGGATGCGACCAATCTTTTTAAAACCGTTCTGGCCGGCCTTGAAAAAATCACCTTGGATATCAATCCGAAAGATATCAAAAGAATTGTTTTAAGTACAACGCTTACAACCAATTCCATTATTCAAGGAAAAACGCCTGAAGTAGGAATGATTGTTTCCAGCGGGCCAGGGATTGATCCCATGCTCTTCCAGACCAACAAGCATTTTTATCCGGTTGCTGGATCGATTGATCACAGGGGACGACGAATTGAAAAGATTGACCCTGATGAAATCCAGAGTATTGGCCGGAAACTGAAGAACGAGGGTGTCCGCTACGTTGGAATCGTTGGGAAATTTTCAGCACGAAACCCGAGTCATGAACTTGAAATCAGACGTATTTTACGGAATCAATTTGATGAATTTTTCCTGGGTCATCGGGTATCCGGAAATCTGAATTTTCAACGAAGAATCGCAACAACCTTTTTTGATGCGGCAGTCTTTCCAGTACACAAAAGATTTTACCTGGCGGTTCGACGTTCCCTGGACCAGCAGGGAATGAACATCCCGATACAGATTTTAAAAGCCGATGGCGGAACCATGAATTTTGAATCTTCCATTGGTTTTCCAGGCCAGACTATTTTTTCCGGACCGGCTGCCAGTATTATGGGAGCGATGGCTTTCTCACCAAAAGAAGAGGATGCCCTTATTTTTGATATTGGCGGCACCACCACGGACATGGCCATTCTGATCAATCAGGTCCCCTTGCTTGATCCGCTTGGGATCGAACTCGGGGGCTATAAAACCCTGATTCGATCATTGAAGAGCAAATCTCTTGGGATTGGCGGGGACAGTGTAATCCGTATAATCGATGGACAGATTCAGGTCGGGCCGGATCGTGAAGGCTTTGCCATGATATATGGCGGCAACAAACCGACACCGACCGATGCGTTGGCCATTATGGGCAAATTAGAAGATGTTGACACGGAAAAAGCCTTCAAAGGTTTTGAGAGCATTGCTTCTAAACTGGGAGTGCCTGTGGAAAAAGCAGCCAATATGATTTTTGATCATGCCTGCCGGAAGATACTGACGGAAGCGGAAAAAATGGTGAATGAAATAAACAGCAAGCCGGTTTACACTGTTCATGAGCTTCAGGAAGGATATCAGGTTAAACCCAAAAAAATTATGGTTCTGGGCGGGCCGGCACCTTATTTTGCCGAACACTTTGAAAAAATATCCGACTATCGGGTTACCCTGGTTCCCCGATGGAAAGTGGCCAACGCAATCGGAGCCGCGCTTGCGCGAACAACCTGTGAAGTCTCCCTCTTTGCCGACACCGAAAGAGGTATCCTGACCTCACCTGAAGAAAAATATAAAAAAAATATCAGTACTGACTTTACCCGGGAAAAAGCAATCAAAATCGCTTTTGATCTGTTAAAACACAAGGCTGTTGAAACAGGTGCTGATTCAGAGGATCTTGAGATTGAGCTTCTTGAAGATCAGCAATTCAATATGGTACGGGGCTTTCACACAACCGGCAAGAATATCCGCATAAAGGCACAGGTGAAGCCCGGTTTGATTCATCGATATCAATCGATTTTGCAAAAAATTTCTGATTAATACAATGAAACACTGACTGATTTTTACTCAATAACGGAGCCGTAAATGCTACAGGCCAAACGAAAAACAGGTCTTGTTTTCTTTCCTGCCTTTGACTGGGCAATTGATCCAACGCATCCGGAGAGAGAAGAGCGACTGCTCTACACTCAGGATCAGGTTTTAGAAGAAGGGATCTTTGATATAGAAGGCATCACAGAATATAAACCCGACATTGTTACAATCAATGATGTCAACAGAATACACTTTTGCGTGCCGGATTGTTGGCATGTGATGACCGAATCCCATTTTATCAGTGCCGGTGGCGCCAAAACCATCGGAATGGCGGTTCTTGAAAAAAAAGTGGAATGCGGATTTGCGCTGGTGCGTCCACCCGGCCATCATGCCATGCGCGTTGTTCATGGTGCAAGGGGATTCTGCAATGTAAATATTGAAGCCATCATGATCGAATTTCTGAGAGCCGCCTATGGTATTGGAAAGGTAGCCATTGTTGATACGGACTGCCATCACGGAGACGGCACCCAGGATATTTACTGGCATGACCCCAACACACTCTTTATCTCACTCCATCAAGATGGCAGAACCCTCTATCCAGGCTCCGGATTCACCAATGAAGCCGGTGGACCCAATGCTGCCGGAACAACCTTGAACATTCCCCTGCCCCCTTATACGTCGGATGAAGGTTTTTTATATACCATTGAAAATGTCGTACTGCCGATACTGGATGAATTCAAACCGGAACTGATTATCAACTCCGCTGGTCAGGACAATCACTATTCCGATCCCATCACCAACATGAACTTTTCTGCAAAAGGATATGCAGAACTGACCTCATTGCTCAAAGCAGATATTGCTGTGCTGGAGGGAGGCTATTCCATAGAAGGTGCGCTTCCGTATGTGAATACGGGCATTATTCTGGCAATGGCGGGTCTTGATTACAGCAAAATCCGTGAGCCGGATTTTAATCCGGAAAAAATCAGGCAGTCTCCTCAGGTAACGGCCCAGATCAAAGAGGTCGGAAAAACCGTTCTTGCAACCTGGCGTACCCGGGAACAACTCAGAGAACAACTGCAAAAAACAGCAAAAAACGGTTTTGTGGAAAGAATGCGGAGGATCTATTACGATACGGATGGAATCACAGAACTTCAGAAGGAAAAAATCCAGGTTTGTCGGGACTGTGGGGGTGCCATTCGAATCGACACTTCGGCAGACACGGGTTCACATGTTCTTGCTGTCCATATCCCGATAGATGCCTGTGATAAATGTATTGAACAAGGGCAGCAATGGTATGAAGAAGCGGGTTCTGATCCATTTCAAAAAGCCTTTCTTCAGAACCGGACAAAAGACAAATTTTTTGAAAAAAACCTGTTACGCAGATAGCCATGCACTACTCCAGGCAGACCCGCATACAACACAATCTTGTGCTGCGTTCAAAAGTCATTCAGGCCATCCGTTCCTATTTTTTCCGTTCGGGATATCTTGAGGTCGAAACCCCTGTCCGGATTCCTGCTCCTGCACCAGAGGCCAATATCGATGCCCAGGAATCCGGTTCCTGGTTTTTGCAAACATCGCCTGAACTCTGCATGAAACGTCTCGTGGCTTCCGGTTATGAAAAAATTTTCCAGATCTGCAAATGTTTCCGGGAGAAAGAAAGAGGTGCTTTTCATATTCCCGAACTGACCATGCTGGAATGGTATCAGGCAAACGCCACTTACCTTGACCTGATGACGGAATGCGAAAATATGTTGTCGGAAGTTATTGGTTCCGTGCAACCGGAACCATTTATCCATTTCAGAAATCAAAAAACAGATATGCATCCCCCCTGGAATCGGCTCCGAGTCTCGGATGCATTTATGCAATATGGCTCATTACCCGTTGAAAAAGCACTTGCAGAAAATCGATTCGATGAAATCATGGGTATTGAAATCGAACCCCGCCTCGGATATGGCAAGCCGGTTTTTCTGTATGATTATCCTTCGGCCTGTGCAGCACTGGCCAGACGAAAACCGCTTCAGCCAGAATTGGCGGAACGTTTTGAACTGTATATGAATGGAATTGAACTTTGTAACTGTTTTACTGAGCTCACAGACCCAAAAGAGCAGCGGGCTCGATTTGAGAAAGAGTTGGAATCCCGGAAAACCATGGATAAAAAAGTCTATCCTATGCCGGAGCGGTTTCTCCAATCCCTGGAGGAAATGCCCCCTGCAGCAGGCAATGCCCTTGGCCTGGACAGACTGATGATGTTGCTGACCAATGCGGAAAAAATTGATGACGTTGTCACTTTTACGCCTGAGGAGCTTTAACCATTGTATAATTTTCTCTTTTTGAAAATCATATCCGGTATAATCAAAATCACTGACCGCATACACCCAGAGCCAATTTCAAAAGTCTGTTGTTGTCATTCCGGCGAAGGCCGGAATCCAGAGAAGTGAAGCGCTATCCAGTATTTTCAATTCTTTTCTGGACACCGGCCTTCGCCGGTGTGACGCCTTTTGATAGTTTTGAAATTGGCTCCCCAGTCTTAACTATTAAAAAAACCAGTTCCTTTGAAAAATAAGGGTTTCAGTTGAAGATCAAATCGTTTATCTGTATAATATGAAAGATTGTCTAAAAGCAGGATGAAATAAAAGTTTAACCTAATTTCCGGAAAGAAGTAAAATGAATCATTCCAAACAGAATAAAGTGAACAAAACAATCCTGGAACGATGGCAGATCGATCATGCCAGAGACCTCTATGGTATTCAGAAATGGAGCTCCGGCTATTTTGATATTTCCAAAAAAGGAGAAGTCGTCATTCACCCGACCGGAAAAAAAGGGAAAAAATCGGTCAGCCTGATGGATATCATATCCGGAATTAAAGACAGGGGATTGGGTATGCCTGTGCTTCTCCGATTCGGTGATATCCTGCAATCCAGAATTATGCGGCTTCACGAAAGCTTCAATCATGCCATTCAGGAGTATGGTTATCAGGGAATTTACAGGGGTGTCTATCCAATAAAGGTCAATCAGCAGCAGCAGGTGGTTGAAGAAGTCACCCATTTTGGCTCACGATATCACCACGGACTGGAAGCAGGCAGCAAGGCCGAGCTGATTGCCGCCATATCCCTTCTGAAAGATCCGGACGCCTGTCTGATCTGCAATGGGTACAAGGATGAAGAGTTTATTGACCTGGGGCTGTATGCAAAAAAAATGGGATTCATCTGCTGCCTGGTCATTGAAATGCCGAGTGAGCTTCCCCTGATCCTGGAACGGGCAAAAGCGCTTGATATCAAGCCGCTGATCGGCGTCCGAATCAAAATCTCTACCAAGGCAGGCGGGCATTGGACGGAATCCAGTGGAGACAAAAGCATTTTCGGATTGAATACAACTCAGCTTCTCCAAGTAGTGGATCAGTTACGGGATGCGAATATGCTGGATTGTCTTCAACTCCTTCACTACCATCTTGGATCTCAGATACCCAATATCCGCGATATCCGTCTTGCCGTTACAGAGGCAATCCGTGTTTATGAGGGGCTGGTGCTTGAAGGCGCTTCCATGAAATACCTGGATCTTGGCGGCGGGCTGGCGGTTGATTATGACGGCTCCCACACAAACTACACCAGCAGCCGCAATTATTCACTGGACGAGTATTGCGCGGACATCATTGAGGTGATCATGGGCACCCTTGATGAAAAAGGCATCCCCCACCCCACCATCATAACCGAATCGGGTCGCGCAACAGTTGCATATTACTCTGTCCTGCTGTTCAATGTGCTGGATGCAAGCTGTTTTGAAACCTATCCGATACCCTCAAAACTTCCGGAAGAATCCCATGAGCTCATGTTCAAACTGTTGGATGTCATGCAGGTGCTGCATATCAAAAATCTTCAGGAGTGCTATAACGATGCAATTTACTACCGGGATGAAATCCGGCAGCTCTTTAAACACGGAAGCATCACGCTGCGGGAAAAAGCACTGTGTGAGAACATTTTCTGGAATGTAATTCAACGGATCATCAAAGAAGTAAAAAAACTGAAAACCATTCCACAGGAACTGGAAGGAATTGAAACCTCCATTGCAGACATTTATTACGGAAACTTCAGCGTATTTCAATCTGTTCCGGATTCCTGGGCCATTGGTCATCTCTTCCCGATCATGCCGGTTCACCGGCTGAATGAAACCCCTACCCGGAACGTTATCCTGGCAGATATTACCTGTGACTGCGATGGAAAAATCGATCGTTTTATTGATCAATACGATGTGAAAAACACCCTGCCCCTTCATGATCTGAAATTGGATGAAGAATATTACCTGGGAATTTTTCTGGTTGGGGCCTATCAGGAAACCTTAGGAGATCTGCATAATCTATTGGGCGATACCAATATCGTCAGCATCAAAATTTCAAAGGAAGGGGATTTCGAATTTATCAAGGAGATTGAAGGTGACTCTGTTGAAGATGTTCTATCCTATGTAGAGTATGATACCAAAGACATGGTTGCCCGATTTCGAAATCTTGCCGAACAATCTATCCGGAATGGATTGATTACCCCAAAGGAACGAAAAAAGATTATGAATGCTTTCCGTTCCGGGATGCGCGGATACACCTATTTTGAAAGATAAGGAAAAACATGAACCATTACTATCCTGAAAAACTGGACCTGAATATTGTCCCAACTCCCTGTTTTGTTCTGGATGAATCCGCCTTGAAAAGAAACCTGGATGTACTATCCAGGGTCCAGAGCCGGACCGGATGTAAAATTCTTCTGGCTTTAAAAGGTTTTGCCATGTTCAGCACTTTCCCATTGATCCGCACTACACTGAAAGGAATCTGTGCTAGTTCTCCCCACGAAGCCATGCTGGGCCGCGAAGAGTTCGGCGGAGAAGTTCATGCATGTGCGGCAGCCTTCAGCGAGTCTGATATTCAGATACTTCTCAGGATCTGTGACCATATTGTTTTCAATTCCTTTTCACAATGGAACCGTTTTAAAAATCTTGTACAGGAGCAGGATCGAAAGATATACTGCGGCATCCGGGTCAATCCCCAGCATTCGGAAGTAACCGTCGATATATACAACCCATGCAGTCCAGGTTCCCGTCTGGGTGTGACCCGAAGCCGGTTCCAGGAAAATTCTCTTTCCGGAATCACCGGTCTGCTGTTCCACACCCTATGCGAAAAAAACGCGGACGCCCTTCAGCGAACAATCCAGGCATTTGAAAAAAAATTTGATACCATCATTCCCAAAATGAGCTGGATCAATTTCGGCGGCGGCCACCACATTACACGGGAAGATTATGACATCAACCTTTTATGCGAGCTGATCACAAACTTTAAAAATCGATATGGTGTGGATGTGTATCTGGAACCGGGTGAAGCTGTTGCGCTGAATGCAGGCGTTCTTGTGGCATCTGTGCTGGATATAGTGCACAATGATATGGATATCGCCATTTTAGACACCTCTGCATCCACGCATATGCCGGATGTTCTGGAAATGCCCTATCGTCCGGAGATTGTTGGAGCCCGATTGCCGGGAGAACTGCCCCATACCTATCGACTTGGCGGGCCATCATGCCTGGCCGGAGATATTATCGGCGACTACTCCTTTTCTTCTCCCCTTTCCATCGGAACCAAACTTGTATTTCTGGATATGGCCCATTATTCCATGGTCAAAACCACAACCTTCAATGGAATCCAGCTCCCTTCCATTGCAATCTACAAACCGGATCAGAATGAATTTACCATGATCCGGAAATTCGGATACCTGGACTATAAAAACCGATTGTCCTGATACGATTTTCTTATTCAATATTTCTTATCTTGATCAAAATACAATAGAGGCGCCCCACCTTTTTCCATCCGGATTTTCAGAAAACACTCTAATATTGAATAAATAATACATTATGTTAAGGTCATATCTGCCTTGACACCCACAGTCAGGATAGGTAACATGCAATCAGTTTGTTTACGTTACAGGGCTTCAATCTGTTTCGATTTTTTCTCACAGGTGGATGGTTAAAAAAAGGATTACAATACAAAGAGATATGTCGTAATACAAATGGCTCCATAAATTGCTGCTACTTTCAAATTATACAGGTTCGTAAACATGGATAATCCGTTTTTTGAAAAACCGGTTCTGAATTCTCCATATGAATACCCTTCAAGGTATTGGGAGCTTGACGATCATGGGCAGCCGACACAAAAAATTATTGAACGCCGCCGTATTGCGAAATTCATCACCCCCATTCCCAAACCCCGAAAAAACAGATCAGCCCAAAGGCAGCTTGACCTCCAGTTTGATGATGACCCGGGAGTTTCAACAAAAGAGCAGCAATATGACCCCACGTCCATAATCAACAAGATACGTCATGATGTGGATCAATGGAGAAATTTCAAAAATCCCAATGACTGGAAAGTTACCCCTGAAACAACCCGTCTTCTTCAACATTGGCGTCATCATCGTTTCAACAGCATCCGGCCGTTTTTCTGCCAGGTGGAAGCTGTTGAAACAGCCATCTGGCTTTCAGAGGTGGCTCCTCAGACAAATTCAGGAAAAGGGTTTCTTAAACATCTTGCCGATGCCAACCACGAAGCCAATCCTGAACTCATGCGACTTGCCCTGAAACTGGCCACAGGAGCCGGAAAAACAACGGTCATGGCCATGCTGATCGCCTGGCAGACCGTAAACGCCGTCAGAAGGCCCAACAGCAAAAAATTCACCCGTGGTTTTCTGGTGGTCACCCCTGGCTTGACAATCAAAGACAGGCTCCAGGTGCTTCAGCCTAACGATCCTTACAGCTACTATAAAAGCCGGGAGCTTGTTCCTGCGGATATGATCCCCGATCTGGAGCGGGCGAAAATCGTAATCACCAATTACCATGCATTCAAACGCCGGGAGCGCATTCCCTTGTCAAAAGGTGGCCGATCTCTGCTTCAGGGAAGAGGCGAATCGCTTGACACCCTTGAAACCGAGGGCCAGATGATTCAGCGGATCATGCCGGATCTGATGGGGCTTAAGAATATCATGGTGCTGAACGATGAGGCCCATCATTGCTACAGGGAAAAACCCGGTGCATTAACAAATGATGATCTGAAAGGCGATGAAAAGGAAGAAGCCAAGAAAAACAATGAAGCAGCCCGCCTATGGATTTCAGGCCTTGAAGCGGTGAACCGAAAGCTTGGGATAACGCGCGTAATGGATCTTTCCGCCACTCCCTTTTTCTTAAGCGGCTCCGGTTATGTGGAAGGAACCCTTTTCCCATGGACGATGAACGATTTCTCGCTGATGGATGCCATTGAATGCGGCATTGTCAAACTTCCCCGTGTGCCGGTTGCGGACAATATCCCCGGCGAAGAAATGCCGAAATTCCGAAATCTGTGGGAGCATATCCGTTTGAGGATGCCGAAAAAAGGAAGGGGAAAGGCAAAAAATCTCGATCCGCTCAGTCTGCCTGTGGAATTGCAGACCGCCCTGGAAGCGCTTTACGGTCATTACAAAAAAACATTTGATATATGGAATGAGAACGGGATCAAGTCCCCTCCCTGCTTTATTGTTGTATGCAACAACACCTCAACGTCAAAGCTGGTGTATGATTATATTGCAGGCTTTGAAAAACCTGCCGATGAGGACGGAGTAATACCGCCGCCATACCTTGGAACATTTGATCTGTTTTCAAATTATGATGAATATGGCAACCCCCTGGCACGCCCCCGCACATTATTGATTGACAGCGAACAGCTTGAATCCGGCGAAGCCCTGGATCCCAATTTCCGCAAAATGGCATCTGATGAAATTGACCGATTCCGGCGGGAAATAATTGAAAGAACCGGAGACATCCGGCAGGGAGAAAACATATCGGACAATGATCTGCTCCGTGAAGCCATGAACACGGTAGGAAAGGCTGGCCGCCTGGGCGAATCCATACGGTGTGTTGTTTCCGTTGCCATGCTGACCGAGGGTTGGGATGCCAATACGGTAACCCATGTTCTGGGCATCCGGGCTTTTGGAACCCAGCTTCTGTGCGAACAGGTGATTGGACGGGCGCTTCGCCGTCAGTCCTATGAGCTGAACCATGAAGGCTTGTTTGATGCGGAATATGCCGATGTTTTCGGAATCCCTTTTGATTTCACGGCCAAACCCGTGGTCGTCAAACCCAAACCGCCCCGTGAGACCATCCATGTCAAAGCAGTACGGCCTGAGCGTGATAGCCTTGAAATACGATTTCCGCGTGTGGCCGGATACAGAGTGGAACTTCAGCATGAGCAGTTGACAGCCGCATTCAATGAGGATTCTGTACTGGAACTGACACCTGACCTTGTCGGTCCTTCCATCACCAAAAATCAGGGAATCATCGGCGAGGATGTTGATTTAAGCCTGGTTCATACAAAAGACCTTCGGAAATCCACACTGCTTTTCCATCTGACCAAGCACCTGATCAATACAAAATGGCGTGACCCAGGTGAAGAGCCCAAACTTCATCTGTTCGGCCAGCTTAAACGCATTGCCAGACAGTGGCTTGACCATTGCCTTGTCTGCAAAGGCGGCACATATCCCGCCCAGCTCATGTATCAGGAACTGGCGGACATGGCGTGCAGCCGCATTACAGACGGAATTACGCGCTCCCTGATTGGAGAGATCCCCATCAAGGCTGTTCTTGACTCATACAACCCCACCGGCTCAACTGTCCATGTGAATTTTTTTACGTCCAAAGCCGACAGGTGGCAAACCGATTCACGAAAGAGCCATATCAATTATGTTGTCCTGGACAGTGACTGGGAAGCCGAGTTCTGCCGTGTCGCCGAAGCCCATCCCAAAGTAAAGGCTTATGTCAAGAATCACGGCCTGGGTCTGGAAGTGCCCTACCGCTATGGATCTGAAATGCGGACATACCTGCCTGATTTTATCGTTCAAGTGGATGACGGGCAGGATGACCCGCTGAACCTGATTGTTGAAATCAAGGGGTACCGGCGTGAGGATGCCAAAGAGAAAAAATCCACCATGGAAAACTACTGGGTGCCGGGCATGAACAACCACAAAAAGTATGGCAGATGGGCCTTTGCCGAGTTTACCGATGTGTTTGAAATGCAGACGGACTTTGGAAAAAAGGTGAAAGCGGAATTTGAGCGGATGATCCATAAAACTGTTCATGGTGAGGGTGATCATGGACTTTGATCAGTTACTTCAGAATCTTGTAGGGATTGGAGAATATCTTAAGGATAGAGCCATTGCCGTCGTGAACCGTACAATGACGGTAAGGAACTGGTGTTTTGGTGTTTTCATTGTCGAGTATGAACAGAAGGGCAAAGATAAAGCCAAATACGGCGACCGTTTGATAGAGAGTCTTTCGGCGTCGCTCTCTGAAAGAGGCGTAAAAGGGGTTTCAGTAACAACCTTGAAACTTTGCCGTCAGTTTTATCTCCTCTATCCTGAAATTGGTCCGACAGTGTCGGACCAATTCGATAGCTCTTTTCAAAAAATTATACAAGACTCTGTTATTACAGGCAGAAGCTCAATTGGCCCGACACTGTCGGACCAATTGGTTGCAGCAGACCCTCAGTTTATGAAACACAGAAAGCGGCTGATCAACCGTCTTTCATTCAGTCATTTTGTTGAAATCCTTCAATTTGATGATCCTTTGAAACGTCTTTTTTACGAGGTAGAATGCGTTCAAGGGAACTGGTCTGTCAGAGAGTTGAGGAGGCAGATCGGGAGCCTGTTATATGAACGCACAGGTCTTTCCCGCAATAAGGACGAACTGATCCGGGTTGCTAACGAAAAAGCCGTCATGGTTTCAGCACAGCAGATCATCAAAGACCCATATATCTTCGAATTTCTCGGTCTGTCATCTCACGAAGTTCTCCTGGAAAAAAATCTTGAAAACGCTTTGCTTGATCATCTTCAGGAGTTTCTGCTTGAGCTTGGCAAAGGATTTTGTTTTGAATCCAGGCAGAGACGGATAACCGTGGATCATGAGCATTTTTACATTGACCTGGTTTTTTACCATCGCCTGTTGAAATGCCATGTTCTGATTGAGCTGAAAACCGAAAAATTCAGATATCATCATGTGGCCCAGCTTAACTTTTATCTCAACTATTTCAGAAAATATGAAATGGCGGAAGGCGATAACCCGCCTGTGGGAATCCTCTTGTGTACGGCAAAGGATGCCGAGCATGTTGAATTTGCAACGGCCGGGATGGACAATCAGGTGTTTGTATCCAAGTATAAACTGGCCTTGCCGACCGAGGAAGAGTTGAAAGTGTTTATTCAAAAAGAATTGAACGATTAACCTTACGAGTGAAAAAATGGCCAAAAAGCAGACACCGCTGACTGTAGAATCCATCAAGCACGATGATGCAACCCGGAAAAACATCCCCACGGCGGAATTTCAGTCGGTCATGCGGAAAGAGGAGATGAACCCTGTCCGCATCGCCTATGAGCGCCGGAACCGGGATCTGGACCCCCAGCTTGTGTGGCGGGGAAAAGACGAACAGGACTGGTCGGATCTGGTAGTCCATGCGCCGCCTCTCTATATTCAGGAAAAACTCCATCCCAAGGTTCTGATCGACGACCTGATGAAACAGACCCAAACAGAGGAAAAGACAGGAAAGCCTCAACAGCTTGATCTTTTCTCCGATTTCAACGGCATTCCCGATGAAGGCGCAAAAACGGAATTTTACCAGCACGATGCCAACTGGACAAACCGCATGATCCTGGGAGACAGCCTCCAGGTAATGGCCTCCCTGGCCGAACGGGAAGGCCTTCGCGGCAAGGTTCAGTGCATCTATTTTGACCCTCCGTATGGCATCAAATTCAACTCCAATTTCCAGTGGTCTACCACCAGCCGGGATGTGAAAGACGGCAACACCGACCACATCACCCGCGAGCCGGAGCAGGTCAAGGCGTTCCGGGATACCTGGCGGGACGGAATTCACTCCTATCTGACGTATCTGCGTGACCGGTTGACCGTGGCCCGTGACTTGTTGACGGATTCCGGATCGATCTTTGTGCAGATTGGGGATGAGAATGTGCATCGGGTAAGGGCGTTGATGGATGAGGTGTTTGGGGACGAGAACTTCATCACAGAGATTGCATTTGCAAAGACCACAGGTCGTGGACTTGCACTTCTTCCCGAATCGTTCGACTATTTAATATGGTTTGCAAAGAAAAAAGAGAATGTAAAATATCGAAAGCCATTAATTGAGAAGCAGCTTGGTGGAGACGGAGTGGATACCTATCAATTCGCACGCCGTGTCATTTCTGTGTCGCGTCGTCTTACCAAAGAGGAACGAACACATCCAGAGGCTATTGATCCAAATCTAATGATTTTTAGATTGAGTGACCTGAGATCTCAAAGCGGGAGTTCTTCAACTGGGTTCACCTTCGAGTTTGAGGGACGAAAATTTACACCTGGAAAGGGGTTTTGGAAATCATCTTCACAAGGTTTTGAACGATTGCTAAGGGCAGATCGTCTTCAAGCCTCTGGAGCTTCACTTGCATACCGCAGATACATTGCTGACTATCCAGCAATGGCAATAGCAAATTTTTGGGAAGATACTGGAACAGGAAGTTTTACAGATGAAAAGGTCTATATTGTCCAGACTGGCTCAAAAACCATTCAGCGATGTATTCTCATGACCACAGACCCCGGCGACCTCGTCATAGATCCCACCTGCGGCTCCGGAACCACCGCCTACGTAGCCGAACAATGGGGCCGCAGATGGATCACCATCGACACATCCCGCGTTGCTCTTGCCCTTGCCCGCGCCCGGATCATGGGCGCACGCTATCCCTATTATCTTCTGGCAGACAGCCGGGAAGGTCAGGTCAAGGAGGGGGAAATCACACAAAAAGCACCGTCAACCAAACCGGTTTACAGCAATATCCGTCAGGGGTTTGTGTACGAGCGCGTTCCCCACATCACCCTGAAATCCATTGCCAACAATACGGAAATCGACGTGATCTGGGAAAAATTCCAGCAAACCCTTGAGCCCCTGCGTGAATCACTGAATTCAACACTTGGCAGATCCTGGGAAGAGTGGGAAATCCCCCGTGACGCGGATAAATCATGGCCGGAAAAAGCAAAAAAAAATCATGGCGAGTGGTGGAAACAACGCATCGCCCGCCAGAAGGAGATGGATGCATCCATTGCCGCCAAAGCGGATTCCGAATATCTGTATGACAAACCCTATGAAGATAAAAAGAAAGTCCGGGTGGCCGGGCCGTTCACCGTGGAAAGCCTTTCCCCTCACCGGGTTCTATCTGTAGGGCCGGATGACGAAATCCTGGACACCGTGGCGGAATCCCAGGCCCGTTATGGCGGAGAATACGATTTTGTCCAGGTGATTCTGGAAAACCTGAAAACATCCGGTGTGCAGCAGGCCCACAAGGACGATAAAATCACCTTCTCATCCCTCACGCCCTGGCCGGGTCATTATATCTGTGCAGAAGGCCGGTACTGGGAAGGCGATGAGCAGAAAGGCGCGGAAAAACGCGCCGGGATTTTTATCGGCCCGGAATTCGGAACCGTGTCCCGCCCGGATCTGGTGGCTGCTGCCAGAGAAGCCGGAGATGCTGGTTTTGATGCCTTAATCACCTGCGCGTTCAACTACGATGCCCATTCATCGGATTTTAAAAATCTCGGCAACATTCCCATCCTCAAAGCCCGGATGAACGCTGACCTTCACATGGCCGATGACCTCAAGAACACAGGCAAAGGCAACCTGTTCGTTATCTTCGGCGAACCGGATATTGATATCCGTAAACCAGATAACGACAAGATTCAGGTCAAGATAAACGGTGTCGATGTCTTTCATCCCAATACCGGAGAAGTCCGCAGCGACGGAGCCGATGGCATTGCCTGCTGGTTCATTGATACGGATTACAACGAGGAAAGCTTTTTTGTCCGCCACGCCTATTTCCTCGGTGCAAACGACCCGTACAAATCCCTGAAGACAACACTCAAAGCCGAAATCAACCAGGATGCCTGGGAAACCCTCCACAGCGACACTTCCCGGCCCTTCCACAAACCTGCATCCGGCAGAATCGCCGTCAAAGTCATCAACCACTTGGGCGATGAGGTGATGAAGGTGTTCAGGGTATGAAAAAAAAATCAATTATGGAGACTAAAGCCATGACAAGTTCTGATCAATTAAAAGCTTTGCTTAAATCTCACATGGAAGGTGATGATCAGCATTTTTATTCCGTAGCCATGCAGATCGCTGCACATGAGGCAAAATTAGGACACGGCAAACTTGCTGAAGAAATACGCTCAATGATTGATGACGCAAAAAGCAAGGCCAAACATAAAGGAACCCAACCGATTCCAATCAGTCGGCCACGGGGGGAGATGGGTAATCTTCTGACGGTTTCATATCCAACATCCCGTCTTGGGCAGATGGTGATGGATAAAATTCTTTCCGGACAACTACAGAGAATAATCCGTGAACAACGTCATGCCTCCAACATTCTGGCTCATGGATTGGCCCCAAGACGGAAGCTGCTGCTGATTGGCCCTCCAGGTACAGGAAAAACCATGTCCGCGTCCGTACTGGCCGGTGAGCTGGGGCTACCCTTGCTTCAGGTAAAGCTTGATGGTCTGATTACAAAATATATGGGGGAAACAGCGGCCAAGCTCAGACAGATCTTTGAAGCCACAGGTCAGACAAGAGGGGTGTACTTTTTTGATGAATTTGACACCATCGGTTCACAACGCGGACTTGCAAATGATGTCGGTGAAATCAGCCGTGTTCTCAATAGCTTCCTTCAAATGATAGAACAGGATATTTCTCACAGCCTGATTGTTGCGGCAACGAATCATCCTGAAATTCTCGATCACGCTTTGTTTCGACGCTTTGATGACGTCCTACACTTTGCTCTGCCGGATGAAAATCAAATCGCTATTTTGTTGAAAACCCGCCTTGCACATCGTGTTTCAAAAAAGGTTTCCTGGAAGAAACTTTCCGGAATCTCCAAGGGTTTGAGCTATGCAGAAATAACAAGAGCATCGGATGAAGTTTTAAAAGCCATACTGATTCAGCAACGCGATAAAATAACTGAAACCGATATCCGTAAAATGTTGATTGAACGTCAGGATATTGCACAACGACTTAACAGCAATATTTAAAAGGACGGCATTATTCTAATATGACAAACTCTGAGAACGGGAAAAACAGGCATTTCATACTTGAAGGCTTTACAGATACAGAAAAATTCAAACGACCTGCATCGAGATTCGGATTAAAGCCGTTACCTGATCGTGACAGAAAAAGCCACGGAACAGAATTGCAGGGTCAGATTGCTGCAATCAAACCTGTCATGTTTTCGGCGTGCAAAGCACAGAAGGACGCAGGGCTTGATGGCGAGTTTGGTTTGCAGATAGAGTTTGAAAGCTTTCCGGATATCGAACTCGCTTTTGAAAGACTATCCCGTGAAAGTTATGGGATCGAATTGCTGAATGCGCGGCATGATGAACATTCGACTTTTGCCACCGTTTTTGTTCCAGATGGCAAACTCAAACATTTCGAGGCCCTGATAAGGGACTATCTGGAAGAAAAACGAGATAAAAAAGGTGGGCTTCGTGACCATAAAGCCCTTATCAACACAATAAGCCAAATCAGAGCAGCGACCCTCAAGGCACTCTGGACCGATGATCCCGCTGTTTTCCCTAAAAATGATGAAGAGGATTTCTGGTGGGAAGTCTGGCTGCCGGTAAGAAAAAACCGTATTGCCACATTGGATACATTTTATAAACTGGCAAAAGCACAGAATTTTGCCGTTGCGCCGGGAAAAGTTGAATTCCCTGAACGTACAGTGGTCCTGATAAAGGCAACAAAAAAACAGATGCAGCAGTCCATGATGACAATTAACTGCATTGCTGAATTGAGGCGGGCAAAAGAAACAGCGGATTTTTTTGATTCGCTGAGACCTGAGGAGCAGCCGGAATGGGTGGCTGAACTGCTTGGCAGGAGCAGATTTGCAAGTCCGGATGATAGGGCTACTCCAAGCGTCTGTCTACTGGATACAGGTGTCAATAATGGTCATCCGTTGATCAATCCATCCCTTTCGGATTCTGATATGCATACGGTTGAACCGGCATGGGGAACACATGATGGTGAGGGTCATGGTACAGGAATGGCGGGGCTGTCACTTTTTGGTGATCTGACCGAAGCCCTTGATTCAAAAGTGTTCATTGAAATTGATCATCGTCTGGAATCGGTCAAACTCTTGCCCAAGAATGGTGCAAATCAAGGCAGCCCGAATCATCACGCTTATCTAACGGCTGAAGCGGTCGCTCGACCTGAAATTACAGCACCCATGCGAAAAAGGGTTTTTGGGATGGCTGTGACAACAAAGGATAGTAGGGATCGTGGGCGGCCTTCGGCATGGTCCGCGATGGTTGATAAACTGACTGCCGATGTGGATGGCTATGGTGCAGATCCCTGTTTGATGATCGTGTCCGCAGGAAACATTAAAGATACCGATGCATGGAAATGTTATCCACACAGCAACAGTACCGACGGCATTCATGATCCTGGCCAATCCTGGAATGCTTTAACGGTTGGGGCTTACACTGAACTTACGCAAATAACTGATCCAGATTGTGGGCATTATTCACCGGTTGCCGCACAGGGTGGTCTCAACCCTTTCAGTACGACTTCGGCTACATGGCAGTCTTTTTGGCCACTAAAGCCCGATGTTGTTTTTGAAGGCGGTAATGTTGCCAAGGATGGGGCTTGGGTATTTTCAATGCACGGTCTCAGCCTTCTTACGTCTCATCATTTACCGGAAAAGAACCTGTTTACAACAATAAATGCAACCAGTGCGGCCACGGCCCTTGCTTCCCGTATGGCAGCCCGCCTTATGGCAGCATATCCGGATTTATGGCCAGAATCTATTCGAGCGCTGATAGTTCATTCCGCCAAATGGACTGATAACATGAAAGAGATGTTTCTACCCAAAAATGGAAAGACCTCAAAGTCGGATTATTCAAATCTCGTTCGCCATTGTGGTTTCGGGGTTCCGGATCTTGAGAGAGCGATGTGGAGTGTGTCAAATTCACTGACAATGGTTCTTGAAGAATCGCTGTACCCTTTTATTCGAAAAGGAAACAGTTTGCCAACCTTAAGGGACATGAACCTTCATAAGCTGCCTTGGCCGCTTGCAGAACTGGAATCTCTGGGTGAAACACAGGTTGAAATGAGGGTTACCCTTTCCTATTTCATTGAACCAAACCCTTCTGAGCGTGGTTTCAGATCCCGATACCGCTATGAATCACACGGGCTGAGATTTGATGTAAAACGCCCCCTGGAATCGGAAACAAATTTTCGTGTTCGCATCAATTCTATGGCAAGGGCCGAAGACGAGGGATCTATTACCTCAGGAGATGATCCCAACTGGCTGATCGGTACTAAAAATCGTCACAAAGGATCCTTGCACTCGGATATCTGGCGTGGAAGTGCTGCGGATCTAGCGAGCAGAGGTGTTATTGCTGTTTTTCCTACTAGTGGATGGTGGAAAACTCGTCATGCTCTTATGAGTTATGAAAAGGCTGCTCGTTATTCATTGATAGTATCCATACATGCACCCGAGATAAAAATTGATCTTTATACCGCCATATCCAATCAAATTAAAATACCTATACAAGTGGGGGTATAATGGAATTCCGCATAGCCGGTACATTCATAGACAGCCTGGCCCGGTTGACCGATCAGGAACAAAAGCTGGTCAAGACCACGGCCTTTGATCTTCAGATGAATCCGGCAAATCCGGGATTTCAGTTCCACAAGCTGGACAAAGCCAAGGACCGGAATTTCTGGTCTGTCAGGGTGAGTCTTGATATCCGTCTGATTGTTCACCGGACAGATGAAAGTCTTCTGATGTGCTATGTGGGTCACCATGATGATGCATACCGCTGGGCTCAAAAACGGAAGCTCGAAACCCATCCCAGAACAGGGGCAGCGCAGATTGTAGAAATACGGGAGACGGTAAAGGAAATTAAGATTCCCAGATATGTTGAATCTGAAACATCCGTTCAGGAAAAACCCCTGATTTTTAAAAACATATCGGATGACGAGCTGCTGGCGTATGGTGTGCCTGACGAATGGATCAACGAAGTCCATCAGGTCAATGAAGAAACTCTTCTTTATCTGGTGGATCATCTACCTGAAGAAGCGGCTGAAGCATTGCTTGACATTGCAACCGGATCACAGCCAAAACCAGTATCAAAAGCGGTTGCCGGATCTGACCCGTTCAGTCATCCGGACGCCCAGCGACGATTCCGTGTCATGGGCAATGTGGAAGAACTGGCCCGTGCCCTGGACTACCCCTGGGAAAAATGGACGGTGTTTCTTCACCCGGATCAAAGACAGATTGTTGAAAAGAATTATGGCGGTCCAGTCCGGATCTCAGGTTCAGCAGGTACCGGAAAAACCATTGTGGCACTTCACAGGGCTGTATTTCTCACTCGGGCAAACCCCAATTCCAGGGTTCTCCTGACCACTTTTTCAGGGACAATGGCCAATGCTCTCCGGACAAAGTTGAGACGGCTGATCAGCAATGAACCCCGTCTTGGCGAACGTCTGGAAATACACTCCATGAGTGAAATCGGCAAGAGGCTTTATGAGTTGACCTTTGGCCGGATTCAGATCCTCACCCGTGACGAAACCAGAAATCTGCTGAACCATGCCTCTGAAAAAATCCATGGCCATAAATTTTCATCCCATTTTCTTTTAACCGAGTGGGAAAGCGTTGTGGATGCATGGCAGATAAGCACCTGGGAAGAGTATCGAGATGCAAAACGCCTTGGCAGAAAAACCCGTCTTCCTGAAAAACAGCGTGTCGTTCTCTGGTCCATCTTCAATCAGGTACGGGTCAACCTTCAGGAAGAAAACCGCATCACCGAATCCGGGATGTTCAACAGAATCGCATCTCATCTTACTCAAAGCAAACGAAAACCATTTGATTTTGCCGTGGTGGACGAGGCTCAGGATATCAGCGTTCAGCAGTTACGATTCCTTGCTGCCCTTTTTTCTTCCGATAATTTAAACACCCTTTTCTTTGCGGGTGATCTTGGGCAGAGAATTTTTCAGCAGCCTTTTTCATGGAAAGCTCTTGGGGTTGACATCAGAGGAAGATCCAGAACCTTGAGGGTCAACTACCGAACATCGCACCAGATAAGAATGCAGGCTGACCGTTTACTGAGTCCGGAATTGTCGGATGTTGACGGCAACCTGGAACAGAGAAAAGGGACGATTTCCGTGTTTAATGGCCCGAAGCCGGTGATTATGATTCTGGACAATGAAAAAGACGAGATACAGGCAGTCGTTCAATGGCTTTCAGAAAAAACCGCTGAAGGGATTCAACCCCATGAAATGGGCGTGTTTGTCCGTTCTGATAATGAACTGGACAGGGCTTGCCAAGCTGTTAAAAGCGCAGGACTTGAACTGAGCATTCTCGATGAAAAAGTTGACACGGCTTTCGGAAAAATTGCCATCAGCACCATGCATCTAGCCAAAGGACTTGAATTTCGTGCAGTCGCTGTCTTGGCGTGTGATGATGAGATTATCCCGCTCCAGAAACGAATTGAGACTGTTTCAGATGATGCGGATCTGGAAGAAGTTTACAACACGGAGCGGCATCTTCTTTACGTTGCCTGCACCCGTGCGCGAGATCAACTCCTGATTACAGGCGTTGCTCCTGCTTCGGAATTTATGGATGATCTTAAAAATTGAAATTTTTAAGATGGTTTATTTATAGCCCATCACGAACTGAATCCAGACAAGGTGTAACTTTCGAAAAAAAGAAAATTATCTTTTCATCTTTTTTAGTTTTAGTGTAAAAGCGTATTTTATTAACCAAGAGGAATTCTTTTCATGCCGCCGATCCCGGAACTTCAGAAGATCAGAAAAGATCATATTATCGAAACTGCGTTGCAGACCATTTCCACGTCCGGTTGCAGCAATGTCACCATGGCCGACATCTGCCGCGCTGCCGGCATGTCCAAAGGCGGACTGGCTCACTATTATCAATCCAAAAGAGCCCTGTTCATGGATGTTTTCAAGGAATTTTTTCAACGGATTTTTCAGCGGGGAAAAGAAACCATGGCAGGGTACAGCAACCCGCTGGATCAGCTCCTGTCCTTTGGATGGCTGTATGACGCCAATGACCCGGAAGCCACCCTCGGGTATCCGATATTATTCGATTTCATGTCCATTGCGGTTCATGACAACGAATACCGGGAAATCTTCATCAACTGGATCAACAACTGGATTGAGCTCTTAAAGCAGCCGATCATGGAAGGCAAAAAACAAAACATATTCAGCCAAAAAATGGATCCGGATTCAACCGCCCGATCCATCTCAGCGATTTACCAGGGCATTGCAACCCGATGGTATTTATCCCCGGAAAAGCACTCAACCGAATGGGCCATGGATACACTGAAACGAGGCGTCATCGGAATTCTTACCTCCTATGATCAGGAACCGCAGGACAACCCGTAACAACCAGACCGTTTTGTCAGTGTGATACCGCATAACAGATGGATACGGTCAGCAAGCTGATAAAATCACGGCTTTTTTGAAATTTTAAGTCCTGCTGTTAAAAAATTATTTGCATCTAAATAATTTGTGTGCAAATTATAAAGCCTCAAAGCATTCCATTTTCAAAAACAGGTTAAAAAAACAGAAAAGGAGTCGGCAATGGAACTGATGAAAGCCATTCAAACCCGCAGAAGCATTCGCGCATTTACCTCTCAGAAAATATCCAGAGAGATGATGAAAGAAATTCTCAATATTGCCTGCCGAGCCCCATCGGCCATGAACACCCAGCCCTGGGAATTTGCGGTGATCACAGGGAAAGTGCTTGACCGGATTCGATCCGCCGTTGTTGAAAAGCTGCACAATATGGAGCCCATGAAACCAGAGCATCTGGTCGTAGGCTGGAGCAAAGAGAGTGTTTATCGGGACAGACAGGTTGAACTGGCAAAAGAGTTATTCAAACTCATGGATATCCAGCGGGAGGATAAAGAAAAACGGGCTCAGTGGCTGGAAAGGGGTTTTCGATTTTTTGACGCGCCTGCGGCCATTGTCATCCTGACGGACCGGGCTTTGTCAGAGCATGGCCCATTGCTTGACGTGGGTGCGGTCATGCAGAATATCTGCCTTGCGGCTCTGAATTTCGGCCTCGGCACCTGTATTGAAGATCAAGGGGTTCTGTATCCCGAGGTTGTTCGGGAAATGGCCGGTATTCCGGACACCAAACGGATCATCATCTCCATTGCCATCGGATATCCGGACCCGGATTTCCCGGCCAACCGGGTTCACACAAAACGGGAAGATGCAGACAATCTGACAACATGGGTCGGTTTTGACAATTGATAAAGGGGTCTGCATGACATTTGAAAACTGCATCTGCTTTCAGCTTGGACGCCTCAGCCGGAAGATCACCCGGGAATACAGAGATAAAATTGCGGAATTCAATTTAACCCATTCCCAGTTTTTCATGCTCATGGCTGTTTTCCAGTTTCAGGGATTGCTTCCGAGCCAACTGGCTGAAAAAACAGACTCGGATCGTGCTACAGTTACCGGCTTGATCGACCGCCTGGAAAGGGATGGGTGGGTGGAGAGGAAGCCGGTTCTTGGAGACCGGCGGACCTTGAGCATTCATCTCTCTTCCAAAGCAAAAGAAAATCAGGAAAAATTCATGGCCATATTTCATGAGATCAACGGGGATTTTCTGAATCGGTTTACCAAAGAAGAGTGGAACCAGTTGCAACATCTGCTGGAAAAATTGGAATAAATACAGGATACAGGATTTCACAGCCAAAGCTGTTTCCACAAAATAAAGACACGGCCGAGCCGGATTTTCACTTGACTACCGGAAAAAGAGGGGGAAAATGCATATAGGCGTATTTGCCGACATCGAAGGAAGTTTTGGAATCTGGCGCATGCGCCAGTGCAAAATGGGTACCGCTGAGTGGCAGTATGGCCGAGAATGCCTTACCGCTGACGTAAACCACGTGATCCAGGGCGCATTTGACGGCGGTGCAGATAAGGTTACGGTAAAAGATACCCATGAAGTCGGATTCAACTGCCTGATCCGCAAACTGGATTCCAGAGCCGGTTATGTGGGCGGCCACTTTATCCAGCCATCCTTTTTTGGGAACATCAAGGCCTATGACCTGGTTTTATATGTCGCGATCCATGCAGCTTCCGGAACACCGGACGCCTTTTTTCCCCATACACACTATGGCATCTTTTCAGAAGTAAAAATCAATGGGAAAAATGTCTGTGAAATGGAGGTGTATGGAGGGTATCTGGGTGATTTTGGGATACCTGTTGGCTTTGTTTCCGGAGAAGAGATTGCCGTAGAGCAGGCAAAAGCCTCCCTTCCCTGGATCAAGACTGTTGTCGTGGATAAAAATAAAGAAACCTATACTTCCGGCGAAAAAAGCAGGCAGTATCTGATACAGGGCAGAGAAAAATTAAGACAGGAAGCAGCCCAGGCGGTCCGGGATGCAGCCGCCATGAAGCCATTCATCCTGAAAAAGCCGCTTCTCTTTGAAACAGAATTCCGCACACAGGAACTGGCGGATCGATTCAACACATGGAATTTTCAGCAATCCGGTAATGTCGTTCAATGGAGTGCGGACAACATGATCGATGGCTTTGACAAGCTCAACAAGCTGACCTTTTTTCCCAAAAAAATCTACCCATTCAGAAGACCCGTGCTGCTCTTTTTACGAAACTATTTCCGAATCAAAAATACCTTTTTCACACCGTCTCCTGATTCTGAAGGAGCGCCGCTGTTCTTATGAACATGAATCTCTCTCCCTCCTGATCCATCAGCAATGAATATTTTTCCAGCCTGAAAAAATGTAAATCGATTATTGACTCTGCGGCAAAATCAACATAATTATTGCGATCGCTATTATTCTAAAACAAATCATGTTCACAATGGTATCATGTAATGAATCGATTTTTCAATTTTTTCAGAAAAAAGGGGCTCCCTACAGGCAACATCTGCCGTTCTGAAGAAGAGTTTCATAAAAAGTTGGAAATTGAGTGCAGAAGATCCGTCTATAATGAACAATCGTTCTCTCTTATATTATTAAAAATGAATTCATCCCAGTCCGACCAGGAAAAAATACAAAAACTGATCAAAAAAATACATAATCGTATCCGGGATATTGATATTATCGGCAGATATGATACGGAGAATATCGGGGTTATCATGCCATACACATCGGAAAACGGAGCCAGAGGCTTTTTGCAAAAAATTATGGCCTCAATCATGGAACTGAAAAAGGACGTGATATCTACAATATATAAATATTTTCCGGATAAGGATAACCCGGAGAGAATTCAGCGCAAACGATTGTAAAGGGAACAACCAGATGCAATCCGATATCGCAGATGTCCACCATTCGGTCTTCGACATAGCAGACCTGCATCCTTTGTTTATCCGGAAGATGCCTTTCTGGAAGCGTACATTTGATATTATTTGTGCTTCCATGGGACTCCTTTTCTTGTCTCCCCTGTTTGTTATCATTTCAATTTTAATCAAAGTTGTTTCTCACGGGCCTATATTTTTCAAACAGGAAAGGGTAGGGTATGGGGGAAAACGATTTATCATGTACAAGTTTCGAACCTTGAAGAGCAATACCGATACATCAATTCATAAAGAATATCTGTCCGAACTGATCCATGCCGAGGATTGTTTTAAAGGAATCGATACCTGCACGACCATGGAAAAAATCGAAAACGATTCCCATATAATCCCTTTTGGTAACTTTTTAAGATGCACAAGTATGGACGAACTGCCTCAACTCATCAATATACTTATAGGCGAAATGAGTATTATCGGGCCACGGCCCCCCATACCCTATGAAGTGGAACAATATCAAAACTGGTTCCGTGACCGGTTTGACATTGTCCCGGGGCTGACCGGTCTCTGGCAGGTCAGTGGGAAAAACAACCTGACCTATCAAGAGATGATCCGGCTGGACATCCATTATATACGTACACAATCCTTCCGGCTGGACCTGAAAATTCTGCTGCTGACACCCTTTGTCATTTTCGATACGGTAAAAGAAAACTATAAAAGCTGAACAGAGGACCATCTCCAAACAGAATGGACAGCCCGTATCAAAGCTCAGGTGAAAATTATAGAAGATGATTAGAAAAGGATTCAGACAGGGACAATAAGTCTTTTTGGGATACATTGCAGTCTTGATAAGTGGTTTCCCAAGTTGATAAGAATATTGCTTTCATCTGATCAACTATTTTTTTGCCATCTTTTTTAGATAATCCAAAAACAGTGCAGGATGATATTGCATTTTCAAGTGTCGCGGCTCTGCTGCCGTCCATTCCAACGCCAAGGGTAAGCTGCCTTTTCTCTCCAGATCCCATATCCGGTTGAGGAACCATATCATAAGCCGGCGATAATACCCAGCCCTGGTTCTGTTTATATAAAAACCCGTGATTTCGCAGGTGATCATCCGTGTTATTGCACAAAATATTAAAAACCATCCTCCGGAAAAGCTGCTCAAGATCCTTTTTAACACGATCTTGAGCGCCATATCTTTTTATTTGGACAGCAATTTCCTGATATGAACCGCTGGTGATGTCATCTGTTCCAAGCAGTGTGGCCGCTGAAATAAAATGCAATCTTTCAGCATTATCTTCACGATCAAAACGGAGTATCAACAAAACATCCCTTCCTGCAATCGTCAGTGTGCGGGTTTCAGGAACAATGATCCCACATTTACCGGCAAGGCGCATATTGGCATTTTCAATACGACATGTATGCCATGCATCATATTGCCGACTGAATTTTACGATCCACTGTTTCCCATTGTAAAAGGTAGGCGCCTTGGGTTGTGCACCACCTATTGAGGAACCTTGAATCAGAAACCTGCGGTGTTTTGGGGATAGATCTGTGAGGCTTTCTATTTTATCAGCAGCTTCTATCATATCTTCCATAGAAAGGTCGGCGCCATAAACAGGATCGATTTTCCATTTTGGTATGATTGGAGCTGGGCCCGTTTCAATGCTTTTGCCAAACCCCAGAGCACCAATACGGTCTTCCAAGGGTAATGCCGTCAAGTATTCAAATTCGCATGGAGAATTCGGCTCAGCTGCTCTGTCGAGCAAATGCCTGCCCCACCCATCTGGTGAAGCATCTCTTATACCCCCAAAAATAGGCGAATTTTTAGAAGAAATAAATATTCCGTCTGAGAGCGGTAATTGCACTGGATCAACTGGTATGGCATTCTTCCGCTCCAGATATTTGAGTCCATACCTGAAGGTTGAAACAATCTGTCTGCCGTCTTCCTGGATCGTAAGATATCCACAAGGCAGCCATTCACCATCAATATGAATAAACACATATGTTTCATTGGATATGGTCATAACGATTAAAAATTCATATCCACCTGTTTAGGTTTCAAGGGTTTAACACGCTTTGTTTTTGCATATTTGGAGCGATCAATCGCATTCCCCATATGGTCGGTGTCTGGATCAGCAAGATGATTCAGGTCCTCTTCCAACCCCAATACCATAAGTGCTGATGACAAGACACCGATACTGCAACCTGGATCGCCATCCTCAAGCCGTTTGAGGGTTTTCCGGGTAACAAACATTCTTTCCGCCATATCCTGCATTGTCAAGCCACGTCGCTTTCGGGCCAGAGATAGTTGTTCCCCCAGCATTTTGAGCTGCTTCCGTAAGGAATTCGGCATCCCTTCAATACCTAAAGATAATCGAGCCATAAATTTACCTCTAAATAGATATAATGGGTATTATAATACCCATTTGAAATATAATGTCAAGCGCCAATCTCAAACGATTCAAAAGCGTCACACCGGCCTTCGCCGGTGTGACGCTTTTGAATCGTTTGAGATTGGCTCTTATGTTATATAATAACAAATCCGGATGGCCATATCGGGAGCAGCCCGTTTGAAAAGACCTGGAAAAGGGCTTGTATAAAAGCCGGAATTGGTGTAAATCTCCTCAGCAATGCAAGGCGAAATCTGCCGGTACATACCTGAAAAGGAGGTGGATTTTCACCAAATAATATATTGATTTTTTTGCATACGCCCCCGTAGCTCAGTGGATAGAGCAATGGATTCCTAATCCATGTGCCGCAAGTTCGATTCTCGCCGGGGGCACCATTCAATCAGTGAGTTACAGCAATACAAACAACACCTCCTTGATCCATGCCGGCATCTGAATTTTTCTATATAGTTCAAAAACCAATGATGAATTTTTCAAAAGCTTTCCGTTTTTTGTTCAAAGTCCGGACGGGATTTGTTTGTTTTTCTTGTGATATCTCTTGAGGAGATTACAATGGAATTGAGGGGTTGAGAGAAGATAAATTGAGATGAGGATTGCTGAAAAAGAATCACCGGTTTCAAAAACCTTGAAATCGTTGATCAGTCTGGAAAAAATCCCAACCTCAGACGTTGACCAAATTTAGTAATATCGGTTTACCATATTTTACGGAATCAGTTTTAAAAATATGAAATCACTACCTTTACTTGCTCTTACATTTTATTCTTTCGTAATATGTAAAAAGTAAACCTTTTCCTGTAACTGGTCGGCCAGAATAATCCAGCAAAATTTGTTTCAATAAATAGTCACGCGTAAAATTTGGATTCCGAGCCATTTCTAAATCAGATAAAAACCATGGTTCCCATACTAAGGCTCCCTGTGAAGGACCAACAATTATATAATCAGGGCACCTTGAAAGAACATAATTTCCGTCTCCCTTCAAATGCCCTGGAATACGTTGCCAATATAGTTCAATCTTATCAATGCGGCGCTTGGCAATATGCGAGTCATTTAGTCCTAACATATCAATATAACAATGTTGTCCTGCATAATAAGGCGTTGAACCCGCAGTATTGAGGGCAACCACGGAACCATTTGGCCAAGCTTTTGCGATATATTTCCCCACAATCGTCCCTATGAATGAAGCAGAATCTTCTCTTCGTGGATTTAGCTTACCATTTACTAATTGAAAACCCACAAGTAATAAAGTGGCTATTGTTATGGAGTTGATAGTCAACCTTCCGCGTTGCAAAGTAAAAAAGGATAAGGTCATCGTAATCATTATGCTCATAAGAGGTATTAGCGGAAGTAAAAAACGAAACGCCTGCATATGGTCCCCGCCAACAAATACGATGAATATAGTGTAGGCAAGGATGGATAGTGTTAGATAGGCAATCTTTAAGTCCCACTTCCGCGTCACTAATAAATAAATAAAGGAAGCAAAAAAAAATAGTGGAAGGAATGGCGGGCATATTGCGTAATTTACGATATACCTAACGCCTGAAAGGAGTCTGGGATACGAAAACGCCCCTGCCTTTGCATAAAAAGTGTTGGGTACAATATCACCATAATACCATATTTGCCAGACGATATAAGGTAACAAAATAATCGCTATTGTGATCGTAAAAGCAATAATGTCACGTTTTTTTGTATTTCTCTGCAACAAAAGCCAAATAAATGAAACCGCTATAAAAACAATACCATCGGGTCGTGTTAAGAAGCTCAAACCAAAACAAATACCACTTAAAGCATAACGCCAGTGTGATATTCCAAGCCCAAGGTCCATTATAAAAAGAAGACACCCGGACGTGACAAGTAAACTGAATAGAGTACCTTCCAATCCACCGATAGACCAAACGAGGAAGGGAGTTGAGGTCATGACTAGTATCAAAGGTAAATAGTACAATGATCGATCACAGTCACTCCTGATTAGTAATAAGACCCCACAAAGGCTTACAAGAGCAGTCATGCCAACTATCCGAGAGGCCAAAACTAAATTGACATCGAACTTGCTAATGAACGAAATAAGAATCAAATGTAGAAAGTTAGTATACCCCTGGACATATTCACCAGGATTCCAGACAATTCCCGAGCCGGCTATAAAGTTTCTTGCATATCGGAGTGTTATATATGCATCATCGTGATAGAAATCACTATTTAAGTATAAAATTATTATTGCAAGTGTAAGAGAGTATAAAAGTGCTAATACAGGAATAACTCTGAATTCTTTTGTAAGCGGGGCAAGCTGACTATTATCATTTTGCACCACAGCGTTTCTCTCCATAGAAATATTTTATTATTATCAGTATATTAACTTGATCTTTGAAAAAAATAATTCATTATGTGAATTTGTCTTTATACAAAACTTATAACACTATTGCAAATATGGAGATCCCGCTTTAAGAGGTGACATGTTGAAACAATTAAAATTTTTAATATATACTCGACCCTTTATTTTTTTTGCCTATTATCTTATCCGAATATATAGTTTGACGTTTCGTTTAACGGTCGTTAATGAAGAAAAATGGCAAGCGTTGTTAAAGTCAGACAAAACGATCCTTCTTTGCACATGGCACCAGCAATTTTTCTCCGCTATCCGGCACTTGAAAACCTATTCAAAATTCAATCCCGGGCTCATGATCAGCCAAAGCCGTGATGGGGATTTGATTTCCGGCGTGGCCAATAAAACAGGCCGGCATACACCCAGGGGCTCGTCCTCATGGGGAGGAAAAAGGCGCCTTTTTTGGCTCTTAGGGGGAAAATGTATTTCTCCGCGCGCGAAGCGGTCACGCGTGAGATGGTTTTGCAGTTGATCTCACGATCTCACCGGATATGATGGATACAGAGGTGATGGGAGTTTTTTTCAGGCCAGGGATGCCATCCTGTCCTGGGATTGTGTTTTGATTTTGCTCTGATAATACTCATAAGGGCCTTCGTATGCGATCATCTCGCCATGATCGATGGCAAAAACGCGTGTGACCAGGAATTTCAGGAAATAGCGGTCATGGCTAAAGATCACCACAGTGCCGGTAAAGGATTTCAGGGCTTCCGGGAGAACCTCTCTGGCCGGAATGTCCAGGTGATTGGTGTGTTCATCCAGGATCAGGAGATTGACCGGCCGGACGAGAAGGGTGGCGAGTACGACCCTGCTTTTTTCGCCTCCGGAAAGTATATCGGTGCGTTTGTCAACGCTGTCTCCCGGAAACAGAAGGGCGGCGCAGAGATTTTTCACGATCCCGATGTTGGAAACGGGAATGGCGTCTTGAACGGTTTTAAAAACGGTCTTTCCGGGATCGAGAATGTCCATGGCATGCTGGCTGAAATAACCGATGCCGACATTGTGGCACCAATGGTCACCGTACCACTCGATACCGGGGTTTCTCCAGCCAGGACTTTCAGAAGCGTGGATTTTCCGGCCCCTTTCACCCCCACCACGGCAATCTTCTCCCCCCGCCGGATCTCACGTTCCCGGATATAGAAATCATAATTTCCGCCATAAAGGGTTATGCTGCAGTTGGCCACTTTGGGCGCACCGGGTCGCATCAAGTTAGCAGGCAGATATTTCAGGATTTATGTTCCAGCAATGTGCATTCTCTTTGCCAATTATGATTGGATGTCACCGTATAATCTAGTATTTTCAGTTCGTATCGTTTTCTCGCTTCATAGAGCCATTGAAGCCATCGGAGGCGGTCCTTTGAGAATTTCAACAAGAATTCCCGTTTATGGCATCGACTTGTCAAGTCGATGCCCAATGCGTAGACTGATGGGTGACAACTATTTCCCCACAAGGCGATAGTAGGTCAGCCAAGCCAATCCGAGCAGCAGGAAACCTATTGGTGACGGGGCAATCAACTCATTATTGGGAAGATACGTATCAGCATTAGTCGCAGACAGGGTGATCATAGGCATACCGCTGAAGTTCCCCGGAACGGGTGACTTGCATGACAAGAGTGGCGCTGGTACCCGCGGCAAAACTATGGGGCCAAGGCAGTTCACAGCGAAAACTGGTGTTGCGCCGGAATGTCTTCACAGATCAGGAGGTCGCCTATGGGATCGCCCGAAACGATGGCCTCCGGATTTCCGCTCGGGATCGGATAATTTTGAGTGATCACCAATCCCTCCGAACATGTCGGACCATTATTGCGGATCGTGGTCGTGAACTACGTCTTGTATATCCCGCCGCCAACATCGCCTAATTCCACTTCCGCAACATTTAGAATCTCAAGGTCAGTCTCCAGGCCGCATCCGGCGCCGGTCGTCAGGCTGTCCGATACCGCCTCGCCGGGAATCGCGGGTGCATCAATGGCGGTTACTGCGGCCTGATTGGTCAACACTTGTTTAGTTTTTACACATCAGCAAGAATGCTGATTTTTTTATTGATATGACGAAAACAGATAATCGCCTCTTTTGCTCGATGTTCAAGTTATTTTTGTCATTCCGGCGAAAGCCGGAATCCAGTGGTTTTGATAGTTTGCCTGGATAGCGCATAGCTTCACTGCGTGTCCGGGTCTCTGCTTCGCTCCGCCCGGAATGACGGGGTTTATTTCTTTTCAGTCATAAAAAACTTGAACATCGAGTTTAAGCTTTTTGTATGCAAGAAGCCATGGGGTGTCATGAATATTAAACACCTTACCAATCGCAGAGATTAAAACTCGAAGAATTCCTGATCCATTGTCAGTACCAGCTTTCCGATCCATGACAATTCGTGCCGCTGCATGATCGGGACGTGGGATTGTAAGTTCCGCTTGTCAGGGATACATTAACTGCTCCGTTGATATGGGTGGTTTTGTTGATGATGTTGTTTGCGCTGTTGACGACCGTTTTATGACAGGCAGAACAGGTAACCCCTTCGGAGATGTGTTGGCTGTGTTCGCCGGACAATGAACCGGAATTGTTAGAATCCCCATGGCAGGATCGGCAAGTAAGAGCCGTGGAAGAAGTCCAGGATACATTGCTACTGACGGTTTTTCCGTTACCATGGCAATATAGACTTTTGCACGTGGCCGTTGTCCTGTTATAGATAGCGTTGCTTCCGGCCGTTGAGGAAAAATTTATCCCAGCGCCTGTTCCACTATCGATGTGCCCCGGATCACTCCATGATGCAGGCACTGTATGACAGGTCGAACAAGCCCAGGCTGTATGAGACGGGTTTACGGTCAGATGGGCTGTGTGCGCGCCGACAACCGGACTTGAAACTGATGTTTCCCCTCGAAGTCCGTATGGCGGCGCTCCGCTTGCGTTGTCAAGACCGCCGTGACAGAATAAACAATTTGTCCGCCATGCATTACCCCCTGTATGACACTGATCGCAGGACAGGCCTGAGGTTCCTCCGTCCAGGTTGTTGCCATGACAGGTTTTGCAATTTTCCGGGGTGTCATAAAACGCGTCGCCGTGGATTGCAGGTTCATTCCATCCGGCAGGGTGGGGGGTTTGAAAAGATTGAATCACACCGTCGATATGTCTGTTGCCGGTGATATCAATATTTCCGGCTGCGGTAACCGTTCCGGGATGACAGGTGTAGCATTGAGATTCGGTTGTATGGGGAGGAGGGGGCGGATTTCCGTGACAGGTTCCGCAGGCGGTCTGGGTACCGTTAACCTTTGTCCAGACCGGCTTTTTCAAACTCCCTCCGCTGATCGTTGATCCGTGACAATAAACAGCCGAGCAGGTTGCATCCGATCGGTTCCAGACCGGAGACAGTCCACCAGTTGCGGCAAGAGCGCTCCAGGTGATTTCAGCAGGAGCAGCATCCCTATGTCCTTGTTGATCCAGGGTAAGCGGAACAATATGACAACTCTCACATGGCAGGGCGGCGCGGATGTTTCCGCCGGTCAAGTGGATCTGATGAGCCCCTACTTCGATATCCGAGGATGAAGACAATCCGGATACGGACAGCGGCGGGGCGGCATTATCCTGGCTGCCATGACAGACTGAACATGCATTGTTATCGGCGATGGTATCAGGCAGGCCGTCAGGCAATGGCTCCGTGCAACCGATCAAAAAACAAAGAAAGACGGTTATTGCGAGTCCGGACCAAAATCCGGCTGCACTGCCGGATGGTGACGAGGAGTACGAATCCGGCCTCATTGATTTTTCTATCGTCATCGTTTCCCTTGTTCCTCCAGTCCAGCCATTGGTTTTCTTTACCGGTTATGACAGGCTTGACACCAAGTTGTCTTATGACAAACTCCGCATTTCCCAATGGAACCGGTTATCCCTCCGGGAATGGCATATCCATGAGTACTTGACCAGGCACCTCTATGATTCAGGGGCTGTGTTTCTCGATGACACTGGATGCAGAAAGATTCCCGGTGACAGGTTCGGCATGATGTTGTTTCAACGGCAGCAGCTAACCCGTGACCTCGCAGTCGAAAAAATCCGGTATGGCTTTGTGGTTTCATGGATTGATGGCAGCGTATGCAGGTTGGATCGGGATGACACGAACCACAATTCCGGCCATGTATCCTGTTGTCCGAGACGATTCCTGCCGGGTCACCATGAGATTTCCGCCATAACCCTTTATGGTACTCCGGGGTAAATGGCATTGAGTGGCAATCACTGCATCCTGTTTTTCTTCCAATTAAAGAATGACACTCCATGCAAACGATATATTCCGGGATTTTGGGCGGATCGTTTTCCGTGAGCAAATGGCAGACCTGACATTCTGATTTCTGATGGACTCCATGGGAAAAGATAAAACAGCTTGCTGTTCCTATGCGCCCCCGGGGATTCACTCTTTTTTCCGGTGAATCATCATGGCATTCTGAACAGATGGCAGTATCGGGAAGGGCCGGTTCCGTCGAGTTGGTATGCGGTTTATGGCAATCGGTGCAGGCCCGCTCCTCCACATGACGGCTGTGAGGAAAAACAACCCGGTCGCTATCTTCTGCCGCCAAACAGAAGGAAAAACAGATCAGTATCAGAATGATAAATGTCGTAAGTTTTGATTTCATCGATATTCCTGGTTTGTCTGCATAGAGTAATTCCTGTAAAACTGCTAAAATTGTACATCAGCAGTCAGGTTCAGACGATGTTCCTTGTGATCGTATATATCCAGCTCATATTCACCTTTGAGTTGCAACAACTTGCCGATTCGATGTTTGATTCTGGAAAATATCGAATAGACGTCGGTTTTTTCATGGAGGTCCGTGTAATAGTCATATGTGTATAGTGAATAGAATGATCCAATGGAGAATGCTGTTTTTGAACTGAAGCCATATTCCATCTCTCCGCCTCCGGTTACCATGGTTTTGCTATCCGATCCTGCATCCAGATTCCGCCAGTAATCGGCTTGTACTGTCAGACGAAGATCCCGGCTCCACAGATCGGTTTGATCAAAAGCAAGATAACCGTGTAGGTAGGAATGGTTGTATTCCGATTCACTTTCATTTTTTAAAAGATTTCGCACATCCAGACCCGTGGATACACCAAAAGAGTGATCGGAAAATTGTTTGTTCGCATATATCGCGGCCTGTTGATACGGTTTCACCGGCCCGAGCAGGCTGATAAAAGGGGACTGGGAAGAGGGCATCCGCTTAATTTCGATAAACTGGTGGAAATACGAAAAGCCAATTTCCGAATCGCTGCCGATGCTTTCCAGAAAAGATGTATTGAGCTTGAGCGATGCCGCATCGGAATCAAAGGAAGACAGACTGAGCCAGGCCCGGCTGCTTTTAAAGTGATGAGCAAGGGATAATGCGGCCTGATGGAATGTTTCGTCGGTACTATCCGGTGGCGCCTCCCGTGAGGCAAGGTATTCGATTCCCGCTTGTGTTCGATCAATGATGCGGTATCGGGTTCCGATTCCAACCTGTTTGGAAGAATCCCAGGGCGTGTCCCCGTATGGGTCTGCCGCATATCCGCCGAAAAGATAGACCGTCCCTTTTCCGTCCGGGAATCGGTATTGCGTATGCAGGCCATCCAGATGAACGGCCAACTCATTGGGAATGTACTGTCTGCCCGCCTTGATGCTCAGGGTTGAAAAAAGATCGTTGACCTGCACATAAGTTTCGTTGACAAAACCATGGACATCACCATAAGTAGTCCAGACAGATTCCGGCCGTTCATCCTGCCCTCCGACATTTTCGTACAGGTCTCCGGAAAATACAAAACCCGAATCGTTTGCCAAAGGAATAAAGGAAACATCCAGGCTCTGAAACGTATAGTGGTTGGTGTTTGATTCATCCGGATCTTGTTTAACCCGATACCGGAACTGTGCATGACCGGAAAGGGTATCCTGGGCAGACCGGATATCATCCCATCCTGATGAGGGATCAGCTGCATGAAGTTTTTCTGCCGATAGGAGCCCCTGGAATAGCAATAACAAGATCCATCCGATTACGATGAACCCGTGCCAATGAATCATGACGTATGTTGTTCGTTTTTTGTTCAACATCAGAATGGTGTCTATTCGCACGAGCCATTTAAGATAATAATTGCTTTAATTGAGGAATACCGGTTTTAATGATTGAACTTTCTTAAAACCATTTTTTTTGCTGCCAAAAAGGTGATTTTAAGACCCTAAACGACTTCACTCTTAATATTATAGTAGTAGGATAAGACCTTGCTTTTTTTAAGGAAGACCATATGTGAAAATTGATTATGCGTCAACAGTTTTTACACGTGATATGTAGTGTGTTGTCTGAGAAGCTTGGAAAAGCCGGTTGGAAAAAGGACAAAGAAAAGGGCTACGTCCTGTTTTGCGGTGAAAAATGAGTCAAAAGTCCGGTATGACCGGAAATATAGCTGAGAATAGTTTACAGGCATAAAAATTTATTTCGCGGCTGGAAGGACACTCTCACAAGAAACCCGAAAATTTTAAAATAATCAATAATCAACAATTAATGGTTAATTGTTAAGTTAGCGCTTATGCCCCTCAAGGAGGGAATTAAGTTTGGATAGCTCCTAATAAAGTCCTATCTCCATGTAAAAATATGGAAAAATTTAATCCCTACATACGTAGAATACGGGCTGAATTCAGTATAGCCAGCAGCGCTGTGCCCATGTCGGCAAAAACCGCTTCCCACATGGATGCCAGGCCAAAGGCGCCGAAAGAGATAAAAACGATTTTTATCGTAAGGGCAAGGAAGATGTTCTGCCATACGATTTTCCGGGTCTGTTTGGCAATAGTTATGGCTTCTGCTACTTTTGACGGTGAATCGGACATGAGAACCACATCGGCGGTTTCGATGGCAGCGTCGGAACCCATCGCACCCATGGCAATGCCCACATCTGCGCGGGCAAGAACTGGGGCATCGTTCAACCCATCTCCCACAAAGGCGGTAGTGCTGCCTTTCGGAACCTGCTGAGTGATTTTTTCAAAAACAGCAACCTTTTCTTCCGGTAGAAGATCGGAATACAATTGATCAAGTCCGAGTTCAATCGAAACCGTCTGGGCAGCGCATTTGTTGTCGCCGGTCAGCATCACAATCTGTTTGACTCCCTGGTCCCGAAGTTTATAGATCGTATGTTGGGCATCGGGCCGGATTTCATCCCCGATGGAAATAATTCCGGCAAGGTTTCCATCCACGACAATCTGAGCTACGGTTGTGTCAAAGCTGCACTGGTCATGATTGACTTCTTCCTGATGAAGAAGACTGTCGTTTCCTACAAGAACCGAATGCCCTTTATAAATGGCACTTACCCCTTTTCCATTCACGCTTTTATGGCCGGATATCTGATTACTTTCCAGTTCACCGCCGGTAAGGGAATATGCTGCTAAAATGGATGTTGCAATGGGATGGGTGGACTGATATTCCGCCGCTGCTGCAAACTCGAGTACTTCCTTTCTGGAATATCCATTCAGGGTGATCACATCGTGAACAACAAACACGCCTTTGGTCAGGGTTCCGGTCTTGTCGAATACAACGGTTTTGACGGAAGATAGAGCATCGATAAAATTGGACCCTTTCACCAGAATGCCATTTTTGGAGGCTTTCCCGATGCCGCTGAAATAGCCCAGAGGGATACTTACAACCAGTGCACAGGGGCATGAAATGACCAGTATCACCAATGCCCGGTATATCCAGGTTTCAGATGAGGCGCCTTCAATGAACAATGGCGGCATAAAGGCAATGCAGGCAGCGATGATGACCACCATTGGCGTATAGTATCGGGCAAAGGTGGTGATAAACTTTTCTGTTTTTGCTTTTTTGGCAGCTGCATTTTCGACAAGATCCAGTATTCTGGCAATGGAAGACTCGTGAAAAGGGCGTGTGACCTTGATGGTCAATGCCCCGGTTTGATTGATCTGACCGGCCATGACCGAATCACCTGGATTTTTGCTTACAGGAATGAACTCACCGGTTAATGCAGAGGTATCGATCTGAGAGTTTCCGGAAAGGATTTTGCCGTCAAGAGGTATCTTATCGCCGGGTTTTACCAGTATGATCTCTCCAACCAAAACATCCTCGGGATGAACTTCCAGATAACCATTGGGTGTCTGTACCTGTGCTTTATCCGGCCGGGCATTTAACAAACCCCGGATCGACCGGCGGGAGCGGGACACAGCCACCTGCTGGAGAAGTTCTCCGATTTTAAAAAAAATCATAACTCCGATGGCTTCGGAATAGGCATGAATCAGGATCGCCCCGATTGTGGCAATAGCCATGAGCACATTTTCATCAAAGAAGTCCCCTCGTAGTATGGTTTTTACGGCATTCAGAAGAACATTCCAGCCGGCCAGAACATAGGCCGCAAGAACGATAATGATTTCCAGATTTTCAAATGGTTGCTTATAAATCCACGTTTCAGAAAAAAGCTGAGCCAGAAAAAGAATGCTGGATAGAAAAAGAACAGCAATTGAATTTCTGGAAATAACCCCATCTGCTACTTCTTCCATAAACCTGGTTTTAGGGGTCAGTTCAACTTCCGGATTGATGGAACGAACCTTATCGATCACCTGCTTGAGATCAATCGCTTTGACGCGCAGTGTCAAATTGACAAAATCCAGCACAGCCTCTTCCACGCCTTCCGAGTTTTTTAACCCCAACTCAATTTTAGCTGCACAGGCTGCGCAATCAATATTTTTTACACGAAAAGTCTGGTCAATCATGATTCTTGTTCCTTAAGTATGCTACATTTCCTGAATATGCTCCATGCCCAGGTTGAGCAATGAACGAATGTGAGTGTCATCCAGTGAATAATAAATCACCTTTCCTTCTCTTCTGGTTTTAACAATTCGGGCCTGTTTCAGATTTTTCAATTGATGAGAAACAGCAGGCTGCTTCATTTCCAACAAGGCACAGAGGTCGCAAACGCACATTTCAGATTCGCTCAATGCCCATAAAATCCGAATCCGGGTATTGTCGCCAAAGAGTTTAAACAGATCTGCCAGCTCGATAAGAAAGGATGAATCCGGCATTTTTGCTGAAACCATGGAGATCGCTTCCGGATGAATTCCGATTGTTTCACAGGTTTCAGATACTGATTTGTTATGTCTTGAAGTAATTTGAGGCATGGTTGTTTGATCCTTTATTAAATTATCATATGCTTATATGAACATATAATAATTTATTTTTGATTTGTCAACCATTTTGATTTCGAAAAATGAAGGGATTACACTTTAAACCGAGCCACCAGTTCTTTCAATTGCTGTGACAAGTTCCGAAGGTCTTCGGAATCTTTTTTCAACTGTGCGCTGCTGTCGGTCATTTCTGCTGCTTTTAGACTAGCGTCTGAAATTTCATCGGCAATTGTTTTGGATACCGTTGATATCTGGGCGATATTCTGGTTTACATCCTGGATGCCGTTTGAGCTTTGAGCGATATTGCCGGCGATTTCTTTGGTGGTTGCTGACTGTTCTTCTATGGATGCGGCAATCATGGAAACGATTTCATTGATCTGGTTAATAACCGATGAGATTTTATCAATATAATCCACAGTGCCGGAAGTGGAATTCTGGATACTGGAAATTTTTTCCTTAATTTCATGGGTGGCCTTTGCCGTCTGTTTGGCTAGTTCTTTGATTTCATTGGCCACAACGGCAAACCCCTTACCTGCATCGCCGGCACGGGCTGCCTCGATGGTAGCATTCAGGGCCAGCAGATTTGTCTGTTCGGATATTTCGGTAATGGTCTCCGTAACTTTTCCAATTTCCTTTGCCGCCTGCCCCAGATCCCTGACTCGACCGGATGCCATGCTGGCTTGGGATACAGCGCTTTCGCTGATGCTGCGAGCTTTTTCGGAGTTTATTGAGATCTCGTTGATGGTTGTGGTCATCTCTTCAACTGCGGCAGCCACAATACCGGCGTTCGTGGAAATCTGTTCCATGGAAGAGGCAATGGTATTGATACTGGTGCTCATTTCTCCGGATGATGTGGCAACGGAATTTGATTTTTTATAGGTTTCATCAGCGGCTTTTGAAATGATTCGGGAAATATCGGAAAACCGGGTTGATGACAGATTCAATTTTTCCGAGTTTTTAGACACATCGGTGATAATGTGGGCAATTTTTTCAACAAATATATTGAAATGCCTGGCCAGGATGCCTACCTCATCATTGCTTTTGACTTTGAGGCGTGCCGTTAGGTCGCCTTCGCCGCCGGCGATATCCTTGAGCAATCGCGTTGTCAGAATCAGAGGAGATGTGATGGAGTCGGCTACAAAAAAAGAAAAAACGATAAAAAGTATCGTCAGGATGACGGCACAGATGATTGTATAGAGAATCATTCGTTCCACGGAGGTATTTATGTTTTTTAGAGATTCTTCCGCACGTAAATGCGCATCCTGGTAATCATCTTCATACGCTCCGGCTCCGATGATCCAATCCCAGGGCTCAAAATATGCGATGGCGGCGATTTTCATCCGGGGCACGGTTTCTCCGGCAGTGGGGTTGATCCATGGGTAGCGCTGAAAGTTGATCGGGATCTGATCATCAACTGCTCTCATGGCCAGGGCTTTATGGACGATCTCCTGGATAAAAAAGGTTCCGTTTTCATCTCTGGATAACATAATGTTTTCACCATCCCGTTTGCCATCCTTGGAAATGATATAGTGACCTCTTTGATCTCCTGTGGCGCCGAGCACATAAACATATCCTGTTTTCCCGATAACGGTATCCAGAATTCCTTTTCGCAGGCTGTCCACATTTTCCTGTTTGACACCAACATATAAAACACCTGCAACTTTTCCGGCACTGTCAATGATCGGTTCATAAGCGGTAATGTACCAGGCATTCACCACAAAAGCCCGTCCATTGAAAGTATTTCCTTTCAGAACGGTTTCAATGACCGGGTTGGGTTGATTCGGGTCTTCTTTGGTGCCGATCCTGGGGATAAAAGTGCCGATGGCCCTTGTACCATCCTTTTGTTCAACATTTGTGCAGACGCGGAGCATGTCTCCAGCTTCATTCATCCGTTGAAAAATTGTACAGGTTCCTCCCACCAGAGATTTGACTTTATCCACAACAGGAGATGGTTTGGAAAAGTCATGATTTTTTTCAAGCCACTGGTTTCCGACAGCCATTTTGTTCAAGGTGATTTTTTCTGTTTTTTTGGAAAACTGATTCACTGCATCCCACTCAACGGTTTCTTCCAGGAGGGAAACTGTGCCGGCCTGGTTGAGGGTTTCCCGGGCAACATTCAAGTCGTGCAGCACCTTTTTTTGGGTAGCTTCCTGTAAGGCGCGGCACATGATATAAATTCCACGGGCAACCTTGGCAGCCTCATTTTTGGTGAAATCGGATAACTGTGATTCAATTTCCTTCTCAGACCGGGCGCTCTCCTTTTCAATAATTTTGTCCTGAAAAATAAGGACGGAAACGATCAGTATTGTAATGGCGACAATGCCGGTGGTGCAGATGGCGATAATTTTTGTTTTGATGCTTTTCCCGATCATGCAAAGCTCCTTTATTTTTACCGCCGTTGATGGGTTCATGATGACGAAAGGCGGTCTCTTTTCATAAACAGGGTGGCGCAACCAAAGGTTGTAGTCATGTCTGAGTTGAGTGCGTTATATAAAATCGATTCAATATTTGGTTATCCATATATAGATCGTGTCCGTATGTCAAGCTGAACACATTGTATTATTGGGATCGATACAGGCATAATATGAATGAAATAGAACAAGGCGTGTGATTCTGAGTTTGTCAATATTTTGAGTCATACCCGATTATTGACATGCAGTCGGGGTTTGATTATACATGATTCATGAAAAAGATTTTTATTGGTAATTCAAATTGTTTCCAATCAAAATCAGATCAATTCCTGTTCGTGTTGAATTTATCCGGGGAGAAAACAGATGATGAAAAAGATGATTCTCTTTATGTTGTTAGGACTGTTATTTATGGGAACAACTATCCTTTCTGCAAATGAAGTGACAACGCTCTGCCGGTTTGTTGATCCGGACAGTGGACATCCTGTCTTAGGTGCAGTGATGGAGAATGATGAAATCCTTCCCTTGCAAGCTGTTTATTCCAGCCTGAACAATGGAGAAAACAGTAAGCTGTTGGAGTCTCTTGAAGCTTTTTTTATGGATGGTGGATCAGAAGGGAAAATCCTTGCCAATCTGCTGGCTACTCATGCGGAAAAGAATCATTATCCTCTATTAAAAGCGGAAAATGTTCAGTTGCTGACCCCGCTTGAACCGAAAAAGCTGATTGCCGGTTCCATTTTTGAAGGACACGCCACCCGATCCCGAGAATCCTGGGCCAGAGAATTGATGCCGGTTCAGTGGGCAATCGCAAAAATGATCGGTGGGGGGCCGTTTTCCCCGCCTGCGGAACATTACAAGGAGGTTACCTATTATCAGGGCAATCACATAAACTGGTTTTCTCACAGAACCGATGTTCAACTGCCCGAAGGTTGGGAGAGTATTGATTTTGAAGTCGAGATCGGAATGCTGGTTGTAAAGGCCTGGAACACATACAAGGTAGGAGGGTATTTTCTGTTTAATGACCTGACGCATCGGAAAACACAAGGGGTTGAAATTGATAAGGTGAAACACGGGTTTTCGGTCAGCAAGCATCTCAATGCAGCGGGTTGGAAATTGGTGTTTCCGGAGTATGTTGATTTTTCGAAAATTTCAATAACCGCTGATGTCATTCATCCGGATAAAACAGTTGAAAGGCTATGCACCGGGGGAACCCAGGATGCCCTTTTTTCGCCGGAAGAAGTTCTAAGCTCCATTGCCCGCAGGGACGGCGGAGTATGTCAAGGTGAAGTGATCAGCACCGGCACGCTTTCCGGTTGTTGCGGGCTGGAAATACGGGGAGCATCGGAAGCGGATCTTCTTCAGCCGGGCGATACCATTCGCTTTGAAAGCGAATTGCTGGGAAGCCTTGAAAACAGGATTGTCGGGCAAAGAAAATGATTTTCTCACATTCGGGTATTGTTTTCATGTTTTTCCATCCAGCATTATTTTGATAGTCCACTGCCGGCTGGTCCGTGTTCCAGAACGATCTTGATGGCGTGGGAGTCCTTCTTGGACAGAAAGGTCTGGACGGCCTCAGATCGGATAATACCCCATGATTGCTTTAATTTCCAGAAATTCTTCCAGGCCATATTTGCTGCGTTCTCGGCCATTTCCAGATTGTTTATATCCGCCAAAAGGCGCGTGAACATCAAAACCAGCCCCGTTGATGAACACCTGACCGGTCCGGATCTGTTTGGCAACCTGAATTGCCCGTTCCGGATCAGCAGACCAGACCGATCCTGATAAACCATATGGACTGTCATTGGCGATTTGAATCGCTTCAGCTTCGGTTTGATAGGGCATAATGCACAGCACCGGTCCGAAAATTTCTTCCCGGGCAATGGTCATATCAGATCTGACATCGGCAAAAATGGTTGGTTTGACATAAAAGCCTTTTTCCATACCATCCACGGGCTCAGGGCCTCCTGTAACCAGTGTTGCGCCTTCATGGATACCTTTTTGGATATACTCCCTGACCGAGCGCTGTTGTCCGGCGTCAACAAGCGGGCCGATAAACACCTCATCATCAAATGCATCGCCGATGACCAGGGATTCCGCTTCCGTTCTGGCCAGTTCAATTACTTCAGACTGCCGTTCCGCAGGAACCAGCATACGCGTCAAGGACGAACAGGTCTGCCCGGAATTGAGAAAACAGTTGTTCACCCCTTCGGGAACGGCAAATTCAAAATCAGCATCATCCAGAAGGATATTGGCGGATTTTCCGCCTAACTCCAATGTCACCCGTTTGATGGTCAAAGCTCCGGCCTGTGCAACGCGAATGCCGGAGGCTGTCGATCCGGTCAGTGACAGCATATCCACATCGGCATGCGTGGTAATGGCATTCCCTACAACCGAACCGCTGCCGCAGACCAGATTGAAAACACCGGGCGGAACACCGACCTGCTCCATAATTTCTGCAAGGATAAACGCATTCAATGGCGCTAATCGGCTTGGCTTGAGAACCATGGTGCAACCGGCAGCCAAAGCAGGGGCCACTTTGCCGGCGATCTGATGGAGCGGATAATTCCAGGGGGTGATAAATCCGCATACCCCGATTGATTCTTTTATGATCTGTGTTGTCCCCTGGGCATATTCAAAAGAATAGTCTTTTACAATTTCCGAAAAACTGGCAAATGTGGAAATCGGAAGGCCCGCCTGAATCATTCGTGCCCAGGTTGACGGCATACCCATTTCAAGTGCGATGGTATCCCCGATTTCATCCTGCCGGTCTGCCAGCGCATCCGATATTTTCGAAAGGATGTCCGCTCGTTCAACTACAGTTGTCTGCGACCAGGAAGCAAATGCCTTGCGGGCTGCTTTGACGGCATTGTCAACGTCTACTGCATTCCCCATGGCCACGGTTGCCACAACAGATTCGTTGCATGGATTGATGACAGCAAAGGTTTCATTGCTGTCCGATTTAACCCATTTCCCATCGATATAAACAGAATTGTATGTTTTCATGTTCACTCCTAGCTGTTTAGCTTTTGGTAACGATCAAATCATTGTAGCCCATCTCTCTGAGAACTTCCGGAAATTTTTGAAATGTGGGTTTGACCACCGGCAGCAGTTTCAGCATGGCGGTCACCTTGCCGCCCTGCTTTACCTTTCCTTTGGCAACAGCGGCAATGGGATTTTCAAATCCATGCCAGAACCGGTGCGAATGATCGGCACTCTGCTTGGACCAGACATCCTCTTTTATCGGTGTGGGGCCAAGGTAGAAGTTGCCATAGTATCCTTCTTTCTCCGGTTTGTTTCGGAAGTCAATGGTGATTTCAGCATCCGGATCCGTATAAATAAAACGGATGATGATGCCCGATTTGGCCATTTTGGGTCCAATCTTTTCGTCCGACAACACCTTGTCCATGAAATATCCATAAATCTCGTAGAGATGCGCAGCATCCCGATAATAAATACTCATTCCATTCTCCTTTTCATGAATTATGTTATTATTACCGGCGCTGATCAAAACGTCTGCCGAATAGTACACTGGCCATTGTGATCCGAAGCATTTGCAGCGTACCACCGGCAATGCTCCACGCCCTGCTGTCCCGCAACATCCGTTCGATGGGGAACTCCTTGCTGTATCCATATCCGCCAAACACCTGCATGGCTTTGTCCGTCACTTCCTTGACCATTTCATTGGCAAAACATTTGGCCATAGATGCTTCATAAATCGATGGCAGGCCCTGGCCGGCATTGCTGGCTGCCCGGTACACCAGCAGACGGGCGGCATCCAGTTTCATGGCCATGTCCGCAAGGGTAAACTGAATACCCTGAAACTCACAAATCGGACGATTGAACGCTTTCCGCTCCATCGCATATTGCTTTGCCGCTTCGAGCGCACCTCCGGCAATCCCCAGACACATGGCAGCGTTGCCGCACCGCTCGATATCAAAGGTGAGCATGAGGTTACCGAAGTCCCCACTCCGGATTACCACATTGGATCTGGGAATCCGGACATCATCAAAATACAGATCACAGGAAGGCATACCGCGAAGGCCCATGAATTGTTCCTGCTTGCCGAAAGTAAATCCAGGCATCCCCTTTTCAACAATAACAGCGCCAATCCCTTTGTAGCCCTTGGTCTCGCCGAATCTTGCATATACCAGATAATGGCTGGCTTCTCCTCCTCCGGTAATAAAAACTTTCCGGCCATTCAGTATATATCCGTCATTGTCTTCCACCAAAGTTGTGGACAGCGATGTTAAATCCGATCCAGCCTCCGGCTCGGTCATGCAGACAGACACGCTGTTTTCACCCCGGCAGACACCCGGTATGATCGTACGCTTCTGGTCTTCCGTACCGAACATGTCGATGACACGCACCGGACCGACATTGGATTCAAAAACCGGGGCTGCGATCATAGGGCTGAATTTGGCCAGCTCTTCTATGGCCAGAATCGCTGTAAGAGAAGACTCTTTTTCACCGCCGAATTCTTTCGACAACACCATGCCGAGCAGTCCCATCTCACTGTATTTATGCAACAGATAATGAGGGAATTCACCACTGGCATCGATCTGCGCAGCCAGCTCCTGAAATTTTTCACGCTTACCCATATCCCGCAGAGACTGCATCAGCATGATCTGTTCTTTGCTCAAAGAAAAATCCACACGTCCTCCTCTTGTTTCACCATCAAATCATTGCGGTTATTTCTCTTATATCCGAAACCGTTTCCAGATTGAGAATCAACCGGGAGAGCCTGGCCAGGGTATCTTTGTCTCGATCACCGGCAAAGGCGATCACTTTATCCGTCAGATCCGCTTCCGAAAGAGGGTCCCTTGGGTCGCCTTTGGGAATGTCGATCTGCCGTTGAAGTCTGTTTCCGTTTTTTAGAAGAATTTCAACCCGGCTGGCCGTGACGTCCGGATATCGCTTATTTAAAGCATCCTCCGTGTGAACGCTGACTTTTCGGGTCAATGCAATCAGTTCCGGGTCAGCCATGCGTTTTTCCGTCAATTGACGGGGGCCTAATGTTCCATCACTCATGCAAACCGCCACCACATATGGAATTGAAAACTGGGCGGAAACAAAAGTGCTTGTAGATTCAACCCCCTTGCCGACAGCCAGTTCAGCAATCCCATAAGTAAAAACATCGACCTGTTCCACGGCCTGAGGTGAAATTTTTGTCTCGTTCATCAGTTCCAAAACCGCCTGGGCTGCGCCATGGGTATGACGGCATGCTGTATATGGTTTGAAATAGACATCCATCAGGGTGAAATGGGTGCCGATGTTGTCTGTGATTTTATCGAATTTCGGTTCAGCCCGTGTTGTTATCTGAGTGAAGCCACCTTTTAAAGCTGATCCCTCAAGCACTTCACGGCAACCGCTTAATCCTTTTAATGCCAATCCGGCAGCCATAATGCCGGCACCGGCAGCCTGGCCTCCTTGAACAATTTTAATGGTGCATCCATTCATGAGGTGTTCGGCCATGGAGAGTGGAAGAAGGTAACCGGCATTCCCAAGAGCATTCAGCATCTGTTCCGTATTCGCACCGTTTAAGTAAGCGGCTGCGGCAGCGGCTCCAAATGTTCCGCAGGTACCGGTCGGTAAAAATCCGGAAAGCGTATGCCATGGGTGCATGGCAGCCGCCGGGCGATTGGCTGCCTCATATCCGATCACGACTGCGGAGATCAGTGCCTTTCCGGTCAGATGAAGCGATTCGGCAACAGATATCGCTGCCGGAATCACTGCTGCACCGGGATGATTTCCGCCGAATCGAACGCCGTCCTGGGCCTCGATGGCCTCCGCCAGTGTGCCGTTGATGAATGCGGCCTGCGGCAGGCTGGTTTTAAATCCACATCCCAATGCAGTAGCCGCATCACCGCTTCCTGTTCCCCGGATATAGTCGATCACCTGTCTTACTGCTGCCAGTTCCAGTGATCCGTAAACATTGGCAACAAAATCCAGAATACACATTTTGGCCTTCTGAACTACGTGTTCGGGGATGTCGGTAAAGGACAGTTCCGAACAAAATTCAGCCAGTTTTTCCGTGTGTCGCATCACTCCTCCTGTTATGTTATCAGACATATCCCCGCTGTTCGTAAATTTTAATCATCCGGTGAGGGTCCAGTACTTCGCGAATCACCTTCAGTTCATCATCACGAGGCGGTTCTGTTTCATGCACATCCTTGCTTATCCTTAATTCCCACGGTGTATGTGCCTTTATCTCTTCTATGGAACTGCCGGGGTGAAAAGACACCAGGTAGGCTTCACCGGTTTCTTTGTCAAAATGCATTACAGCCTTGTTGGTGATAATGCAGTGAGGACCTGTATTGGATGGCAGCCCCCATTGTTCTCTTGCCTTTGGCCCGTTGATGTATCCAGGTGTTGTTATAAAATCCACTCGTTCCGCCAGCCGCCGTTTGTCATGCAGGGCAATGATCAGGGTTCGCTTGGCCAGCGACCCGATGGGATTGGCCCCGCCACTTCCCGGAAGGCGGTTCTTTGGACAAGAGTAATCACCGATCACGGTTGTATTGATATTGCCGAACTTGTCCACTTGGCTGCCGGATAAAAAACCGACATCCACCAGGCCGGCCTGAAGGCACATGCCCATAATGTCGGTAAGCCCCCCGATCATGGCGGCCCCAGGATTCAGACAGGGGTCTCCTACGGATAAGGCGGGTCGATTGGGACGCGCGTCGATAACACCGGATTCCTGCATCATGACCGCGCCCGAAGCATGAAGATGTTTGGCAATATTGGCGCTCATGGTGGGAAAACCCGTTCCCACGATAACCACATCCCCATCCTGAATTTCCCTTGCACCGCAGCAAGCCATCAGCTCCGGTTTGATATAATCATTTGCATGCTCCGTCATCTTTACTCTCCTTCCTTATATTTCAATCGCGGGTTTTAATATGCATAACTGACCGGATAGGAATAATCGAATTTGGCTGCAAGCTTTTTAAAAGCGCCGTAGCCGAACCGCTGGATATAGTGCTGTGTATAAACATTTCGATCCGGAATATCGTAAACCCATTCCTTTAAAAAGGCTTCAAACCCTTCTACCGTGTTCGAGGCCTGCTGGTAAATATATCCGAACGAAAAATCAACATCATAGAATCCAGGCGTGTATCCTGGATGGGAGCCGAAAGGCTCTTCTACTACGGCTGCGACTTTCATGGCCGGAACGATGGTTCGCGAAGGATCTTTTCCGATGGTTTCCCGGGATACGATGCGCTCGCAACTGACAATTACCTTGGCGGCTGCATTGGCCCCATATTGGCAATCTCCACCGATTCCCCACATCTGCGCATTCCCATTTTCATCTGCCTGCTGGACATGGATAATCGCCACATCCGGTTTAAGGGCCGGAACAAGCAGCACAGGACTTCCGTCAAAGGGGGATTCGATTTTCTTGTATTTATTTTCCCCCATAAACGATTTCACATTCATCAGGTCGGAACCAAGCATGTCCCGAACCGGCACAAACGGCATTCCCATGGCACCGGCCATGAGCATCATGGGGAGGGACAGATTGGTGTACTCCTCCACTTCGACGATATGAGGTATCCCTTTTTCCAGAGAGCGGCGATAGCATCGTCCCAGACCATATACCCCAAGGGATAGAAATGTACCGATGAACCGCTTGACCAAACCCGCGCCAATGAGCATATCAAAATCGTCTGCTGCATTGCTTCGTGTGATGGTGAGATCTTTTTTCCGCTGACGAATGATTTCATGAATGATGGCAAAAGGCGGACGGCATACATATCCGCCGATATAAAGGAAAGTGCCGTCTTGTATAAACCGGGAGACGGCTTCTTTGCTTGTCATGACCTTGCTCATGCAGTTCCTCCGTAGATCGTTTTATAATGTGTATTCCGCCCGGCTGATGATCTCTTCCTGGGCAATATCACTTAAGTTTACAAAAATACCGGAATAACCGCTGATCCGCACGATCAGATCGCGGTATTGATCCGGATGTTTCTGGGCATCCCGCAGAATCCGGCTGTCCACCATATTAAACTGAACCTGGAAGCCGCCTTTGGCAAAATAAGCAGACACAAGTTGCATTAAATTTTTTGCCTTGACTGTCTTTCCCTGAAACCGCATATTGAGATTCATACCGTTGAACACACGGTGCAGAGGCAGCTTTAAAACCGAGTTCATGATGGCGGTCGGGCCGCTTACAGCCGCACTGTTGCTGGGTGTGATTCCGTTACCCAGAATATTTCCGGCAAAGCGCCCGTCCGGAGTTGCACCGGTAAACGCTCCCATGGATACGTGAAATCCCACGGAGAAGATGCCCGGCCAGAAAGCACCCCCCCGGTAATTCCGGAACACGGAAAGCCGATCGCAGAAATGGTGGATGACCTGTCGGGCCATCTGGTCGACTTCATCGCAATCATTGCCGTATTTTGAAATCTTATGCTGGAAATAAGCCTGTTTGTCTTCCGCATCCATCCAGTCATCCGAGAGCCATCTGGAAAGATCTTCCATGGTGGCTTTTTTTTCTTCAAAGACCGTTTTCCGGACTGCATACAGGCTGTCAGCAACATTGGAAAATCCCATGAGCTGTACACCGGTGGCGTTATATACAGCTCCCCCTTTAGTCAAATCATACCCTTTTTCCAGCGGCCCTTCAATCATGGCGGATGCAAACGGTGAGGGCAGCATTTCTGCAATGGATTGATCCAGGCAATGTATGCCTTTGACCATTTGTCCGAGAAAATGGGTCATCTGGGAATCATAGGCATTCCAGACATCTTCAAATTTTCGGAACGAACCCGGCTCCCCGGTTTCGAGACCTGTACGATATCCGAATATGTTATCGATGCCGTTGCTGAGGGCCAGCTCCAGACATTTGATACCGCTAAATTGAACCGCAAAGGTGGAACCGAAACTCTTGCCTTGAGCATTGGGTTCCAGACATCCTACAACACCGTAATCACGGGCGTCTGCTTCCGTATGACCGGCTTCCATAAGAGAAGGCACAATCGCATCGTCATTGAAAAAATGCAGCAGCACACCATCCTTTGCGTACGACGCTGCTTTCATGAAAAACAATTCCGGCGTCTTTGAACTGATGCGAACGCCGAAATTGGGTTGCACCGTACGGATGGCAGCATAAGCATCCAGGCAGATGTAGCTCAGAGGATTGGTTGCATCTTCCCCGTGGATATCGATACCTCCGACCGTTACGTTTTGTGTGGTCTTGCCTTCGGTTCCTTCTCCTCCCGGAATATAGGCCTCTTCCAATACATTCCAGATTTCATTGGTCTTCAGAAACAGCAGAGACACCAGCTCACCCGCCTCACCGGGCGCAATGTTGCCGGTTTCGATATCGCGCTGATAATACGGCCATAATATCTGATCAATTCTTCCTAAGGAGATGGAATTTCCGCCGGATTCGATCTGGGCGATCAGATGGATGAAATACAGGCTTTGAACAGCTTCCTGAAAAGTCCGGGCAGGGTGTTCCGGCACATGCCGGCAAATTTTTGCTATGGTTGTAAGTTCATTCCGGCGCTGAGGATCGGTTTCTTTTTGACTCAGTCTTTCAGCCTCGTCTGCATAGCGATGGGCAAAATGAATCGCGGCACGCATGGAGCGGATGACAGCCTGATAATACAATCCGGTTTTGGATGACTCTTTTTCCGGAGGAAGCGAGTCAAACCTCTGCTCTGTATCAGAGATGATTCCTGCAAGGCCGGATCGCAGCACCTTTGGATGATTCATGGTGAAGTGGCCGATGCCATAGGTAATCTCAAGCATGATCGTAAAGATATACTTGTCCATGTCTGCCGAGATATCCGGGGGCAGTATTGCCTCGAACCGCTCCTCTACAGTACGACCCTTCCAGAAGGGCAGGATATCCTGCAACACCTCCTTTTTCTCTGCTTCCGTGATAAGCGCACGTTGAACAACTCGGAGGTCGAAGTTTTCGACATCGCCTTCAATCCACCGTGCTTTATTTTCCGGAAAGAGCGGAGCGCCTTTGAGTTTGCTGGTCCGGCATCCCACGATCCGTTCGTCTTCACGGATGATGATACGGATATTCGATAGAATATATTCCAGGGCGAGACTCATCCGTGTGAGTGGATCTTTGTCCCAATGCAATGACATGCTTTGGGTAAGATACCGGGCCCGTTCAATGCAGATTTCCTGGGGTGCGTTGATGATACGATTCCGGATTCTTCCCAATCGGGTTTCGGCGATCATAGCGGGAGAAGCTGTCGCAGTTTCCATATTGCCTCCTTTATACGCGGATATCCATATGGTTGATCAGAATCATATCCCTGGCGAACTTGGGCAGGATGCGATTCAGGGCTAGGAAAAACGTGCTCATAAAATCCACTTGGTTGTGGAGTTTCGGATTTTTCCGGCGAATGACGCTGACGATTTTCCGGGCTGCAACCTGCGGCGTGGTTGCTGTTTTGATCAGTTCGTTGTCCCGGTTGATAAACCGGCGTACCCGTTCACGATAGGGTGATCCTTCCGGCGGAAGTTGATGGATTTTTGAAGCGAAATTGGTGGATACCTGGGCGGGCTCAACCAGGGCCACGTCGATGCCGAAGGGACGAACCTCATATTGAATCGCCTCTACCAATCCCTGAAGTGCAAATTTGGAAGCCGTGTAGATGGATTCAAAGGGAAAGGGAATACGCCCCACCAGGGAAGACATGGCCACCAGTTTGCCATGCCCCTGTTTGCGCAAAAAAGGAATAAATGCCTGGAATACCGCGGAGGCACCAATCACGTTGATCTCAAAGCATTGTAATGCTTTTTCCAGGTCAATCTCTTCAAAAGGACCAAAAAAGCCGATACCGACATTGGAAACCACGGTATCCACAGACCCGAATTTTTTCAATACCGTGTCACGGAATTGCAGGATTCCTTTACGGTCGCTGATATTCAGGGGCTCAAGATGAAAGGGGCAGCCAATGGAAGACAGTTCTTTTGTCAGACTGTCGATCCCTTCCTTGCTGATGTCAAAACCGGCAATCGTATCGCCGGATTTTGCCAACAGGGTCGCGACTTCACGTCCCATTCCCTCTGCCAGTCCTGTAATGACAATGACCTGTCCCATGATGCTCCCCCTTTTTTTGCTTACAATTTTTTCTCTGTAGTTGTTTTATTTTTGTTGGCGATACAAATCCCCCAATTGATGCATGGATGTCTCAAAATCCGGATATTGGAACTGAAAGCCGGTTTGCTTTACTTTTGTGTTATCAACGATGTAGTCGGCAGACAGGTATTTGGCTGCATCGAACTCCAGTTCCGGTATTCTGCCGTTGAACCGGCATAAAGCCCCCTCGATCCGGGCAACAATCCGCACCAGTCCCAAGGGAAGACGAAGAGAAGGAATTGATGTTCCAAAGGTTGCGGCAGCAAGCTTCAGTGCTTCTGAAACAGTTGGATGAGAATCATCTGCGAGGTTGTATACCTGGCCCAGGGTATCATCCCTCTCGGATAAAAAATCAACTGCCGCTGCGACATCTTCAGCCCGTATATTGGAGAGTCTTTGCTGTCCGCTGCCGGGAATGGCCTTGATTTTACTGGGCCGTGAAAAAACTTTTCCAGCGCCGTCATTGCATCGCGGGCCATAAACGGTGCATGGCCTTACAATGATGCCACGAAACCCTCTGGATATTTTTTCAAATACAATATCTTCACCATCCCTTTTACTCCGGGCATAATCGTCCATGGGCTGACGAGGCGAGTTTTCCGAGAAGGGCTGACCCTGATCATAACCATAAACGCTTGTTGAGGTTACATGGATAAAGCATTTCACATTTTTCCGTATGGCCAGATCGGTCAACCGGTCGACCCCGAGAACATTGGTCGGATATAATTTTTCATAAGGAGTTGAAAAGTTGCAGATGGCCCCCAGGTGGAAAATTCGGTCTACGCCACCTTCGAACAAACACTCCAGAGAGGAAGGCTGCATCAGATCCGCAGGTACAAATTCAACGCCCAGACGATCAAAAAAAGATGTGTCGTTGCGGGGCCGGCTGGTCGCACGGACACGGACTCCTTTCTTGGCAAGATATTCCACGACATGGCTTCCCATGAATCCCGCCGCACCTGTTACCAGGGAAATTCCTGCATTGCTCATGATGCCTTCCGTTTTTTATGAGTCTCTTCTGCGATTCTCGCTCGTGCCTTTTTCAGCCAGTCGAGGAACAATTCATTGAAAGTAATACCCAGATCCGCAACCAGTTGGACATACATTCCCAATTCATCCCATCTGCGCTGATTGTCTTTTCTGCGAACAATCTGTTTCTCATAAATGTCGATCTGAGCATCGATGAGAGCCAGTGCATTATCCCGGTCTCCGAATCCGAAGAAAACAAACCGCATGAGAAACGGATCACGCAAAATCATGGCGCGCTCCGGTGAGGCGGACAACCAGCGCAAAAACTCTTCCCGTCCTTTTTCCGTTATGGAATAAAGCTTTCGCGGAGGCCCTTTCTCGCCGTTCTGTGAGAAATCCATCATCCGGATCCATCCGTCATCGCATAATATTTTGAGGTTGGGATAGATCTGTCCGTAATTGATAGACCACATATGCCCGAAATTTCGCTCCAGATGTTCTTTGATGCGATACCCGTGCATATCCTTATAATGTAATAGTCCAAGAATCGAATATTTGATTGCCATAATGCCTCTTTTCTTCGTGGATAATGTATACTTTTTATATATAGGTTTTATATATTAAAAGTATATACTGCCTGTCAAGTTTTTTTTAGATCTATATTTTTGGTGAAATTGTTTTCATGCTGTTTATGAAAAAGCTTGGGTGAAGGATGGTATTCTGTTATTGAGATAATTGAATGGGATATAATCTGAACCAATTTCAAAATACCAACAGGGAATAAAGCATGAAGGCAGTGATTTTTGATGTGGATGGTACGCTGTATGATCAAAGTAAATTGCGTTTGCGGATATTATTTGATATGGTCGCAACGTCTATACGGCACCCGTCATGCCTTTATGATTTTAAAATTATTTGGGATTTCAGAAAGGCAAGAGAACAGAATTCGTTTTCAGGAGAATCCGGGATTGAAGAAAAGCAGTATACCTGGGGTGCTGAGCGTTCCGGGGTTTCAGTGAAACAGGTTCGGGAAGTTGTTGAAAAATGGATGTTTGAAAAACCGCTTCCGTATCTGCCTTTGTGCAGATATGAGGGGGCGCAGCAGTTGTTTCGGTATTTATCGGAAAAGAATATCAGGATCGGGATATTTTCAGATTATCCGGCAAGCCAAAAGATCCGTGCCTTAGGATTACGGGCAGATGTGATTGTCTGCTCACTTGACAAGGATGTGGACCGGCTGAAACCGGATCCAAAAGGGCTGTTGATTACGGCTGAAAAACTGGGTGTTCCCGTTGACAACTGCCTGTTCATCGGTGACCGGGATGAAAAGGATGGGGCGTGTGCCAGAAAGGCGGGAATGCCTTTTCTGTTATTGAAGCGGAATCCGGATTTTTATACTTCATCAGATCTATATAAAGAGATTGATTCTTGGATAAATGGATAAACACGATTAAGGCAGCTGTCAGGCTTGCCAGACCTCATCAATATCTGAAAAACGGTTTTATCTGGCTTCCCCTTTTTTTTGGGTATGGGCTGGGCAATATCGATGCAGTGATCCATACGCTTTATGCATTTTTGGGGTTCTGCTGTGCAGCCAGTTTTGTATATATCATCAATGACCTTAAAGATGTCGAGTCAGACCGTCTTCATCCAACGAAACAGTTCCGGCCTCTGGCGGCAAACGACCTGAGCCGGGGGGAAGCCATATCTATTTCAATCCTTTTTTTATCGGCATTGTCTGCGATTTCCTTTTTTCTTTTACCGTATCAATTCTGGTGGATTGTTGGCGGGTATATTGTACTGAACCTTCTATACTCCGCCTTTTTAAAACATATTGCCATCATTGATGTGATCTGTATTTCTCTGGGGTTTGTTCTTCGGATATTTGCCGGTGGAACAGTAGCCAATATTGAGAACAGCCCCTGGATTATCATCATGACCTTTTTGATTGCATTGTTTCTGGCACTGGCCAAAAGACGGGATGACCTGCTGTTGTCTGATGAGGGTTCTCAGATGAGAAAATCCCTTGACGGGTATAATCGGGAATTTGTGTCTTCCGCAATGGTCGTCATGGCCTCCGTAATTATTGTGTCCTATCTTCTGTATACGTTATCGCCTGAGGTGATCCAGAAACATGGCTCTCGAAATTTTTATTTGAGTGCGTTCTGGGTTATTGCCGGCCTGCTCCGGTATATGCAGATCACTTTTGTCGAGGAGAAGAGCGGGTCACCAACAGTTGTCATGATTCAGGATCTGTTTCTCAAAATCGTTGTTTTGTTGTGGCTGGTCAGTGTTTATCTGTTGATATACTGATACTGAAAAAACCGTTTGCATATTCAGGCAGTGGGGATAAATGGAACTAACAAGCTGGGGAAGATATCCCCGAATCAAGGCATCAGGCAAGCATTTTGAAACCAGGGAACAGCTGAAACGGCAGATGGATCAGGATGGAGATCTGATTGCTTATGGGATGGGCAGAAGCTACGGAGACAGCGCATTAAACCAGAGAGTAGTATTTTCAAGCAGGTTTAACAAAATAATGAATTTCAATCCGGAGACAGGTCTGGTTGCCTGTGAAAGCGGAGTTTCCCTGCAAGAGCTGATATCCGTATTCCTGCCTCAGGGCTGGTTTCTCTCCGTGACCCCGGGAACCAGACTGATTTCTGTCGGGGGTGCCATTGCCAGCGATGTACATGGCAAAAATCATCATGTGGCCGGATGTTTCAGCACTTCTGTTGACTCTTTTGAATTGATGCTGCCCGGTGGTGAAGTTGTTTTGTGCAGCCGGGAAGAAAATGAACGGCTGTTCCGGGCCACATGCGGCGGAATGGGGCTGACCGGGATCATCCTGACAGCCGTTATCCGGCTTCAGAAGGTGAAGAGCGCTTTTATCCGGGAGACCGTGAAGCAATGCCGGAATCTGGAAGAGATTTTTCACTGTTTTGAACAATATCAGAAACTACCCTATTCGGTTGCATGGATTGATTGCCTTGAATCTGGTGAAAAGGTGGGAAGATCGGTTTTGATGGCCGGTGAACATGCGGATACCGGCTCTCTTGATATAAAATTAAACCGGCCTGTTTCGGTTCCGTTTGATTTTCCGGGATTTTGCCTGAACCGGTATTCGGTGAAACTGTTTAACCGGCTCTATTACCATACAAGGTCAACTTTTGTTGAAAACAGGCTGGTTCCGCTGGACCCGTTTTTTTATCCCCTTGACAGTATCGGGCACTGGAATCGTATTTATGGAAAGGGTGGTTTTACCCAATACCAGCTAGTACTTCCCAAAACAGCCAGCTATGAAGGATTGAAATTGATTCTGGATCGAATCGCAAAACAAGGGCTGGGATCTTTCCTTGCGGTATTGAAGTTATGCGGCCCTGGTAACGGCAATGACCTTTCTTTTCCAATAGAAGGATACTCACTAGCCTTGGATTTGAAAATAGAGAAAAAATTATTTCCCTTTCTGAATGAACTGGATCGGATCGTGATCGATTTTGGCGGACGGTTGTATTTAACAAAGGACGTTCGTATGAGCAAGGATGTTTTCAGAAAGGGATACCCTTTGTGGGAAACATTTGCAGAGCTGAGAGAAACAATGGGAATGAAAGAAAAGTTTAATTCTCTTCAGTCCCGCAGATTGGAGGTTTAATCATGAATCTTCTTGTACTCGGTGCAAATTCGGATGTGGCATATGCGGTGGCTGCTGCTTTTGCCAGGCATGAAAAGGCATCGATTCTGCTGGCATCCCGAAATATGGAACTGCTGGAAAAAAAGGTACAGGACCTGACCATACGGTATGGTGTGGAGGTTTCGTGCTGCTACTTTGATGTGACTGATTTTGAATCCCATGCTGCTTTTTATGAATCCCTTCAGAAAAAGCCGGATGTGGTTGTGTATTCCGCAGGATATATGCCGGAACAACAGGCGGATGCACAAAAAAACTACAAGGAAGCGCAAAAAATATTTGCGATCAATTTTTCCGGTGCAGCCGCGATGCTGGAAGTCGTGGCTGGGGATTTTGAAAAACAGGGACACGGTTCAATCATCGGTATCAGCTCTGTGGCCGGAGAGAGAGGCCGGCAAAGCAATTATATTTACGGGTCATCCAAGGCTGCCTTTAATTCCTATCTGAGTGGAATGCGAAACCGTTTGTGTAAACGGGGGGTTCACGTGATGACGGTTCTTCCGGGCTTTATTCATACAAAGATGACCGAATCCCTTGAACTCCCGGAATTGCTGACAGCTCAGCCACAGGAAGTTGCAGAAGATATTTACAGGGCATTTCGGAAAAAGAAGAATATAATTTATACCAAATGGTTCTGGCGATGGATCATGCTTGTGATCAAGTCGATTCCAGAGGCTGTTTTCAAACGTATGGGACTGTGAAAACATCTGCCTCAGTCAGACAAAACCGGTACACCGTCAACATAAATCAGTTGTGCCACATTTTCCAGTTCCATTAACAGATCGCTTGAATACAGCACATAAATTATAACGGCAGATGTTTGAAGTCGTTTGATGACAACCTTCAGCGTCAGGGGTGGGGTTTTTGTTTCCGCCAGGAATGTGGTTCCCGTGATCCCGAAATAGTTGTTTACACCAGCCGGTTTGAGCTGAAATCCAGCCATGGGTGTATTCTGAATCAGTTTGGATGCAATCTCTCCGGTTATTTTAATCACTTCCTGCTGCGGATAACCCATGTTCACCGGAAGCCTGACCGCCAAGAGCAGTTTGGATGCATCCGGATTCATTACCTGAACTTCCTGAATGCCATCTTTTTTCGGAGCTTCTCCGAGAAACGTCCAGTCCTGGGGTACCTTAAACGAAAAATAACCAACTGCATGGAGTTTCCATTGTTCATCCGGAATGCATAACTCCACCATTCCTTTCATGGGTTCATAATGGGCAAATCCTTTGTGAATGTTTTTCAGATGAAGCCCGGTCTGGTCCAGAATGAATTTTCGAAAATATGAAATTTCTTGGCCTTTCACCGGTGCGATGATCTGAATCTGATCTCCGATCACCTCATATCGTCCGCACAGGAAATCCTCTCCGTCAACCAGAAGCTGTCCGTCCTTGTGAAAATACAACCTTTCTTCCGGAAAAGTCTGCCCCGTATATTCATCATCCATGGTTAACATCCATGCACCGAGAATGGATATTTGAGGCGGATCCATTTTACTTTCTGTTTTGACTTTATCCGGTTGGGGTATGCCCGGGGTGCATGAACAGATCAGGAAAAGGATAAAATAGGGAGTAAAAAATTTCATTTGTATAATTTTTGTTTTAACGCTATTCAAAAAATACTTTTTCTTGGTTTTTGTTTCAGTTCGGACATCAATACGGTAAAACTTTACAAAAAACAATTCATAAATCAGACATAATTCATTATCAGAAATAAATCAGGAATCAGGGACAAAGATCATGCTGAATCAATTTATGGATGAGGTTGTCGCAAATGGTCCAGAGGCGCTTTTACCTCAAAATCTTGATGATCAATGGCTGGAGATGATTTATACAGGATCAAAGCATTTTATCCGGACAGCGGCATTGCCTGCGGAAGAAAAAGAGAAAAAAGAGTATGATTTTTCGGACCTTTATTCAAACCTGATGCTGACCTCGGTCATGGAAATCATGTACCATCAAAAAGGGGTTATCATAAAATCCAGTAAAATAACGGTTCCGGAAGCGGAAATTTATGAATATATTTTGTGCTATGCCATGTCTATTGTCTATGAAAGCATTCGTCGTGAATCGGAGATTGTTATTCCATTGCCCACACTGGATACCATATTGGACCGGGAGCGGCTTTTTGAGATTGAACAGTCGAATCCACAATTAACGGATATTCTTCAAAAAATAGTTCTGGAAGAGGGATCGGAGTAACCATCCTATCGCAGAAGCTCCAGGTTTACGCTGCTCCACTTGGTGTCCCGTATCCAGCCCGATCTTTTTTCTTTAATAACCACCCGACGTTCTATTGAATGACGTTTTTCAATACCATCATAATTCTGGAATAAATGGGACCTCCGGTCGTTTCCTGCCCTTCTGTCAAAAGCGGTTCGTTGGATTTTTCTGGATAGATTCTGGTGAGTTCTTTCTAACGCTTGCTCCATGTCCTATGCCCTCTGCGTCTGCTTGAAGTTCATGATAACTATTTATAATTAAAATAAAATTATTTTTTAAAAAGAATCATATTGGATATCCGGCTTACTGTCAAGGCTGGTTTGAAAACTGGGAGGATCGAGGAGGCTCAATCGGAAAACACGATGGACTGGATCTGTGTATCCCACAAAAATATTTTTTTTCCATCCGGTAGTCTGCCGCTGAAACCACAGGGCTTGCATCCCAATAGTTGTATTGTCCGGCCTTCCTGTAATTCAATTTTCTGAACCATGGGGTTTTTCATCAAAGAGATAGGGTCTATCTTTTCATATCGATGGGTAATCTTCTTGATATCACTGAATTCCAGGAGTCTGTAATCATTTTTGGAAAATCTCCTTCCCAGGATGTTTGTTCTGGGCGTAACACGATATGAACCTGAATAGAAGAAAATATGGGAAAGTGAAAACACACGGCCGCGGGTATCGGTTATCACTCCTATGAATCCTTTCTCTTCATTGTCCGGATTCGGTACCATGATTCCTTCTGCTTTTTCCGCTTGACCGGAAGGCGGTGAAACAGATGAATTGATCTGCATTTCTGCAACTTCAACCCAAAGGGGAAATTGTCTGATCTGCAGCCACTCGTCAACCTCCTCAATCCGGATCGTTGGATGGGGAAAGTACGTGTCCATGGAAAGCTCGTATGTCCCGGGTTCCAGCAGCTCAATCAGATCCGGATGAACGAAATTCCATTGGCTTTTCATTCCAGCACCGATCAAACCAGGTGTGTCTTCCGGAGGATCGAGGAGTGTTTCATCATCCACAATATGCAGCGTAACAATCCCATACAGTATTTCAGGAAGCAACAGGTTGGGAAACCATGTTCCTACACCGGGTTTGGTATTATATCCCCAGGAAAAACGCGACATATCAATATGCTGATTCAGATATTTTGTGGAATGGCTTCCGGTAAATTGAAACCCGCCTGTATTCTGATCCGTATAGGCAGCACCTCCTTTTAATCCGGGGAAATCACCATAAATCGTCCATGTCCAGTCATTCACGCCAAAAGAATTGAAGACCCACTTGAGTTTGAAAGGTATGGTGAGCTGAACAGGCGTGTAGGTCATTCGTTCATAATATTCATTCACAGAAAAAATTGAGGGAGAGGAGAGGTTAAACAGGATTCGAAAGTAGTTTTCCACTTTTCGCATGGCCCGTATGGGACCGTCTTTCCATCCGACCACAATGGATCGGAAATCTTCCTCTGTTTTTTTGATCTCGAGCAGCTTGAAGAAAGCATTAACGGAAAGCCGGACCTTTATTCTGTCAAAAAAATCTTTTCCATTTCCACCGGCTTCCTCAGGATAACTGAGGTCCATATAAAATGGAGAACCTTTCCTGTACTTCATTCCATAATATCTGCTATACACTCTTTCCTGTTCCGGGATATAGGTTACATAATCTTCGTCTGAGAGCGGCGGAGGCATGGTTGAGAAATAGATAAGATAGACCCAGGCTTTTTGAGTGCTGTCCTTTGGGTCGATGATCACTATTTCTGCGCCGATATAGCCGGTTTTTGACCATAATGCCTGAGGCGCTTTTCCACCGGTGTCTTTGGCCATGAAGATGATTTCATCATTATAATCAAAATGTCCTTTATCCGTATCTTCACCAGCGTCCTCTCCGCCTGTAAAGACAAACTCCCCTTCTGGATTGCGCTCATCAACCTGGAAGGGAATGATCCAAAGCTGGTTTTCCCGGTAGGAATACAACCGGAGATTTTTGATATCCAAACCGTGAAAACCGGGTAACAGATCTCCGGGAACAACTACAGGATCATGTTGACGATTCAGGTTTTTTTCAATCCGGAAATTTTCTGAAGAATCAGCCCGAAGGACATTTCTCCCGATTGAACTGCTGGATAGGATAATAATCAGTAGGAGCATGGAGAAAATTTTTTTGACATTTTGTTTCATATGGATTTTTTTTTGACGGTATTGAAACATGAGTGTTTTTCTATCACAAGGACATAGCATGGTAAAGAACGATTTGAACATCATATTGCTGGTGAACCTGGAATTGTTTTTATTGGACGGGATACCATCATTTCTGAAAAAAATCGCACAATATAAACTTGCCTGGATTATCCTGGCATGATATCCGAATTAATACTTTGAGCTAATTTCAAAACCATTAAAAAGCGTCACACCGGCGAAGGTCGGTGCCCAGAAAAGAGCCGAAATACTGAATTCTAGTTTTTCGCCGGAACTACAACAACAGACTTTTGAAATTAGCTCCTTTGTAAATCCGTTTTCGGATTTGGAAAAAAATATGTATTGTATGTGGGACGACAGGATTCTGTTTTCCCTACAGGTAAATGCCAGGAAAACCAATATGCAATATCCATTTGAACTTCATCGCGAAGTGATTGAAGAAGCTGTACAGCAGACCATTGATGCAATCCGATGATCAGAAACCGAAAGATCATTCTCGGTAGTTTTGATTCCGGAACAGACACAACCCAGGAGCGGATATGGAAGAGGCGATTAAAACATTACTGGAAGCCCATGTTCAGCATGAGATGGGCTGTTTCAAATCCAAAAAGTACCGGCAGGTAATCCGGGAAGAAGTTTCAGCGGTCTTTCAATGGATAAAAAAAATAAAACTGCGGGAAATTGTCACGCCCGAACAGATTATCAGCCTGATGGAACGAAATGTGGTTGAACTCCCTGTCGCCAAAGGGATTACGGAACTGGTCAATGAAATGAGCCGGCGGGTACTGGCTTTTCCGAAAAACAAGACCACCGCATTATCAGATATCTTTTCCCGTAAATCCTACAAAGATATTGTAGATAAAATCGGTGATCTGGAGAGCGCCAGAAAAGACTACATCCACTGGCTGGTCACCAGTTCCATTTACTCCCAGCAGATTTCAGAGGTTCTGTTTACCGGGATCAAGGAATATCTGCTAACTGAAAATATTTTTGCCCAGAAGGTTCCGGGCCTTTCATCTTTGATCAAACTCGGTAAATTCGCAGTCAATAAAACCTTGCATCCCCTGGAGGTCGCGGTTGAAAAAACCGTCAAAACCTACATTGAAAACAATCTTAAAAATACGATCCGGCGAAGCGAGAAATCCTTAAACGATTATTTCGATAAACCCCATATTATTGAAATGGGAGATGAAATCTGGGCCGCCATAGCCAAAACAAAATTGTCGAAATATTGTAAAATTCTGAATGAAAAGGATGTGGAAGATTTTAATGCCATTGGCCTTGATTTCTGGCTTCACTTCCGGAAGACGTCTTATTTCAAGGAGATTTACACGGATCTGGTTCATTTCTTTTTTAAAAAATACGGAGATTGGTCGCTCGATCAGATTGCCGATGAGGTGGGGGTGACCGAGAAAATGGTAGTCAATGAATTGGTGCAAACCCTGTCGCATGGCATTGAAAAAACCTTGTCCATCGGGTTCCTGGAAGAACGCATCCGGGCCCGGCTGGAAAACTTTTATCGATCTCCCCAAACTTCGATCCTTGTGGCTTCGCTGATGGGTTCACAGACCAAAACTGGACCCGTGCCAACGGAAGGCAGTCTCCCGGCACCGGCAGGACCCAAAAAAAGGCAGCGAAAAAGAAACGTATGAATAAAGGCTAACACTTTAGAAATTGAAAGAGCATAGCGATTTCCTCCTTGGGAGATTCAAAATTTCTTGTTCATGAGAGCCGATTTCAAAACCATTGAAAAGCGTCACACCTTGAGCTTGATAATGTCCTATCTTCTGATACAAAAAATCCTGCAAATTGGGACATGAGAGATCAGCTTAATAAATACGTATATGTCCGGAGAAATTCTGTCTGAAATTTCAGTAGATTTTTTATTTCATTTGTGGTACTCATCTTGCAAGATACCCAACAGCAAAATTTTCTCTTTTCTATAACAAAAAAGGAATATTTTTTGTTCGCTTGGTTGCGGATATCGGCTCTATTGTTTATTTGCAAAGTCATCGGCAGAATGCTAAGATCATCTCACCTTTTAATGCGCATTCCATAATAAAAATAAGATTATAATCATACTTTACATATTGAATACGCAGGTGTCGTATTTTTTTTCATCATCTTTCCATCAGATTGTGGAAGGGTTTTATTTTTTCCAATTCAAGAGGGGGAGGTTCGATGTTGACAAAATCGTTATTCATCTGTTTCAAAATCCGGCTCGCGGTCTGCTCATGTAAAACAATCAAAAGGGTATTTATGCCTCATCGACCCATACTGACTTTCACGGCTTCAATTCTGTTAATCCTTATCACCTCTTCGGCCGCACTGTTTCCGGCCTCTGCCGAGGTCACTCCTGACAACGGAGAGACGGTGATACTGGACGAAGCCGGGCTGGAGGGATGCCTTCAGGCGGCGCTGCAAAACAACCATCGTCGTCCGGCTTCACGCTATGCAGTGGAGATGGCCGAGGCACAACATAGTCAAGCCTTGGCTGGATATTGGCCACAAATCAGCCTCAAGGGTGGTTATCAACTCATGGACGAACCATCGAATTTCATTTTTCCTTCTTCCACCATGTCCCTGCCCATGGGCGGCAGCATTCCGATTACGATTACCGGTGTGGGGACCATTCCGGTGAGTGGCATTGATGTTCCCGCCCAAGATATCAAGTTGATGGACGAGGAATCTTACAGGGCCTCCCTTGAGGCTACCTGGCTCCTTTATGACGGTGATATGCGCAAAGGCTATCGCGAACAAGCAAAAGGATATGTTGAAATAATGAAGCAGGAATGCAGACGCACAGACCTTGAAATAATTGACAGCGTCCAGCGATTTTATTATGGGGCGGTGCTGGCAGCCCAACTGCACCAGGTTGGTAAGGACACGTTGGCTCGTATGGAGGCTACACTTGACCTCACCGAAACGATGTATAAAGAGGGCAGTGGCAGGGTAATGAAGACCGATTGGCTCGACAATAAAGTAATGGTCGAGACGTTACGTTCCATGGTCGCCTTGCTGGAGAAAAATGAGTTGATGGCGCAAGCCGCACTGGCCAATACCATGGGCATGCCTTGGGATGCCAGTGTGAAACCGGTCGACCGGGAAATGCCGTTTACACCAGTTGGTGTCCGATTGGACGGCCTTGTTAGCACTGCCTACCGGTTCAACCCGGACTGGGCTAAGATTGAGGCAGGTATCCAGGCTGCGGAAGGTGCAGTAAAAACAGCAGAAAGCGGTCACTATCCAAAACTGGCGGTAACCGGTGAACTGCATAAATGGTGGAATGACTACGACTCCGGTATGGCCACCGACCGCAACAAGGAGGGCTGGAACATTGGCCTGGGGGGCGAGATTCCACTCTTCAGCGGATTTCTGACTCAGCATAAAGTAGCTGAAGCCCGCGCCCGAGTGGCCAAAATCAAAGAGGAGCAAATTCTTCTCAGAGAGGGCATCGGCCTGCAAATCCGGGACACCTTTCTTGCGTTGAGCGCCGCCGAGAAATCGCACCAGGCCACGCTGGACGCTATGAACGCTGCAACGGAAAATCGGGATTTGAATACACGGGCCTATCAGTCAGAGCTGGTGGACACCGAAAAGGTTATCCGTGCTCAGTTGATGGAAGCATTAATGTCTGCGCAGCATTTCAAGGCGCGTTACGATCATATTGCACTCCAGTCGCAGCTGAACCTGGTGGTGGGGACCGAAGTGCGTAAGAAGCTCGAGGAATGATGCACAACAATAGTACATTACAGTTTGCAAAGGAGACCGGTATCGAATTGGCGAGGGCCAGTTGTGCGTGTTGCCGGTTGTCTTGCTATCTCAGCGTGATCCTGGTGGCCTTGCTCTGTTTCACTCCGCTCAGTGCGAGTGATGACTCAACGTCCCAGTTTCGCATTGGTTTTTCTTCGACGATACTGGTTGAGGTGAATGAAAACGACGCTATTGCTGCAATGCGTGTTTGGTCTCAGGCTGTCGCGCATGAAAGCGCTATTCCAGTTGATCCAAAACCTATTATTTTTCACGACATTTCCGAAATTACCGAGGCTTTGACAAAGAAAACCATTGATTGTATTAACCTGACAACGATTGAATATGCAGCAATACGCGGTTTTGTGTCTAAAGACAGTATTGTGACCGGTGTAGTATCCGGTTCGATCATGGATGAGTACTTGCTTATCGTGCATCGTACAAGCGGCATGAAAAGTATGAGCGATTTGCAGGGGCGCAAACTCGGCCTGCTTCGGACTGCACGTGCATCTTTTGCTCCGGTTTGGCTCGAAACCCTCCTGGGGCGGGAGGGCCTGCCTTCTTCTTCTGATTTCTTCGGACAGATTGCTTTGGCAACGAAGATCGGCAAAGTGGTTTTACCTGTATTCTTTCATCAGTTGGACGCTTGTGTAACCACCCGTAACAGTTTTGAAACCATGGTCACACTCAATCCCCAGATCGGGAAACAACTCAAGGTATTGGCTACCTCGCCGCCGGTTGTACCGACTATCTTCTGTTTTCGGGATGACTACAGCGCTCCTTTAAAAAGCAGGCTTATGAGAGAGCTCAAGCGCTGCCATATTTCACCGGCTGGTCAGCAGATTCTGACGATCTTCCAGACAGACAGACTCGAAGAACATCCGGTCAGTTGTCTGGACAGTGCTCTCGAACTTCTGGCCTATCAAAAAGCAAGCTCTGTAAGTAAGGCTTCCAGTGAAACCATAGGAGAATAATTTTAAATGCCAGGACAATTTTCCAAAATAATGGCATAAAGGCAATATCCTGAGCCTGACCTTAACGAGGCACTGGTGCTGATTTTAACCAACTAAGGAGCAACATGGAAGAAACAACTCCTATGAAAAGACTCCTTATTTTTTTGGCGCTGTGTTGCGTTCTGATTTCGTCAGGGGTACACGGTTCTGAAAGAGAGAGAGACCCAATTTTTCGCATCGGCATATCTTCCCACACTTTTGAAAAAATTAACCGAAACGATGCACTTGCAGCCCTCAAGGTCTGGTCGGCCACAGTTATCAAAGAGCAGAATCTTCTTGAAAAGATTGAATTTAAAATGTTTGACGGACCAGTTGATGGGTTGCGCAACGCTTTCCTCCAGAATCAGCTGGACGCCGTTTCTATTACCGTCGAGGAATTGATGTCACTGAAGATACAACCGGAGGCTATTTACTTAGGAGCATCGGAAAAAGGTTTTCACGTTCGTTATGCCATCATTGTTCGTCGCGAAAGTGGAATAATAAATTTTGACGGACTGATTGGTCGCAAGCTGATCATTCACGAGGGACAGCGAATGGTTCTGGCTTTGCCTTGGCTGGAGACATTACTGGTCAGCATTACAGGGAAAAGGAACAGCCATTGGATCAGTAACTTGACCACAGTGGAGAATCCCTCCAAGGGAATACTGCAAGTCTATTTCCGTCAATCGGATGCAGCTTTGATCACCCAGGATGCTTTTGAAATGGCTTGTGAACTGAATCCACAATTACGGAAAGACATTAATGTGTTGTTCGTATCGCCACCTTTCATCACGTCGTTTTTCCTGTTTCATTCCATCAACAAAAAACAATCCGCTGAGAGGCTGGAAAAGGCTATTATAGAGCTGCATACCACTCCGGGTGGCCGACAAGTGCTCACTGTTTTCCAGAATTCCCGGATGGAGAAGCAACCTGGATCCATTCTGGATTCCACTATGCAATTCCTGACAGAGCATCAGCGTTTGATGAAAGATTCTTCATCACAGGGGGCACGACCATGAGCTCACTTATACCGAGCGGCAAAAACAGGATGTTTACGTTTCACAGCCGGCACCGCAGCATGAGTATCTCACTGCGCATTACCCTGTTGTCCTGGCTGATAGCTATGGTTACCTTGTTCATCTTTGTTTTGGTGACCATACCTCAGCAAAAAAAAATATTTCTCCAAAGCACGGAATCCAAAGCCAACAGCGTGGCCGTATCCCTGCATGACGCAGCTGCGGGCGCCGCAGTCAACGAGGACTTTGCCAGCGTGGTCAGCGCCGCTCAAAGCATGCTCGAAGGAGATCCGGAAGTCGAATTTCTAGTCGTCACGAAAAACGACGGATTTTCTCTGGTCATTGAGCAAAGCGGCTGGAGGGCCGTACCCAAAGCCGATGCATACTGGCTGCCAAAAAATCGAGAATCCATTAGCGTTATAGAAGTAGTCCCTTTGCATGGCAGGCGTGTCTTTCACTATGCGCAGCCGTTTGATTACTCGAACATCCAATGGGGTTGGATACACGTCGGGTTGTCTTTGAACTTATATGACCAAAGTGTGGCAACCCTCTACCGCAACACCATCTTGTTGGCGCTGGCGTGTATCATCTTCAGTCTTATTGTCTCCTTGATGTATGCCAGGCAAATGGTAAGGCCTATTTTGCACTTGCGCCAGATCGTTCGGCAAATCGCCGACGGTGATTTTTCCATCCGTGTGGAAAAATACAGAAACGATGAGCTGGGCAGTCTTGCCGAATCTGTTAATATCATGACTGAAGCTCTGCATCGCCGGGACCGAATCTTGGAGAGTGTCCGTTTTGCCGCTCAGTATTTCATGCGCAGCTCACAATGGGAGGACGCTATCGACGAAGTGCTGAGTAAGATTGGTCAGGCGGCCGAGGTCCATCGCGCTTATGTTTTTGAGAACCACACGGATGATGCCGGGCGATTATGCTGCTCCCTGCGTGACGAATGGGTTGTGCAGGGAAAAAACCCGCAGTTATCCAATCCAGACTTTCAGAATATTCCATACATCGATTCTGGTTTTGGCCGATGGAGCGCAATGTTAAGCAGCAATGAGCTCCTCTTTGGATCGATTTCCGAGATGGATCCCGCTGAGAAAAATATTCTTGAACTTCAGGGCATTCGTTCTCTAATTGTCATTCCGATTTTTGTAGTGGGCGAGTGGTGGGGATTCCTGGGGTTGGATGACTTTGTTCAGAATCGTATCTGGTCGGATGCCGAAAAAGATAGCCTGCGCGCCGCCGCGGATATGCTCGGGGCGACCATCGCCCGCCAGAGAGTCCAGGCAGCCCTTTTGGAAGCCAAGACCACACTGGAGCAGCGAGTACAAGAACGTACACATGAACTTCAAACACAAGTGAGTGCCAAGGAGAAGGCTTTATCTGACCTGGCCGAAGCCCAAAGTTCTCTTTTGGAAGCCTCACGCGCCGCAGGCATGGCAGAGGTGGCCACCGGCGTTATACACAATGTGGGCAACGTTCTTAACAGCGTTAATGTATCCTGCACGCTGCTTATGGATAAACTTCGGCAATCCCACATAGACAAAGTTTCCAAGGTGGCAGATCTGATGGGCGAACCCGAGGGCGGTCTGGCCCGTTTTCTAACTGATGACCCCCGCGGCCGGCAAATTCCGGTTTACCTGTCCTCGCTGGCGAATGCATTGATAGAAGAACAACAACTGATGCTCAAGGAGACCGAGTCTCTGCACAGCCGCATTGAGCACATCAAAGAAATTGTGACCATGCAACAGAGCTACGGCAGTGTCTTCGGTATCAACGAAACCATCCATGCAAAACAACTCATGGAAGATGCCCTCAACCTCAATACCGGAGCACTCGCCCGGCACGGTATCACGGTGCAGCGCCAGTATGAGACGATGCAGCCGATCATCGTGGACAAGCATTCTGTTTTGCAAATACTTATCAATCTGATCAACAACGCTAAATATGCCTGCAACAGCGACAGCGGCACCTATGAAAAAATCATCACTTTAAGGCTGCTGAAGCATGGCACGGATCGTATTCGGATGCAAGTTGCGGATAATGGTGTTGGCATTTTACCGGAGAATATAACCCGAATTTTCCAGCACGGTTTTACCACACGCAAGTCCGGGCATGGTTTTGGCTTGCACAGTGGTGCCTTGGTCGCCCGAAACATAGGCGGCAGCCTGACCGTGTTCAGCGACGGACCCGGCCTTGGTGCGACCTTTACCCTTGAACTGCCCTGCCAACCAGGAGAGCGAACATGGACACCCACGTGAACAATCAATCCCATCGTATATTGGTGATCGACGATAACACAGCAATCCATGATGATTTTAGAAAAGTATTAATTAAATCAGCTACGTCAGGAGATGCCTTACAGAACATGGAGTCTGTGCTATTTGGTACGGAGATCCAGCCCATGGCATCCATCAAATTTGAAATTGATTGTGCCTCCCAAGGGGAAGAGGGGTTAGAGAAGGTCCGGCAGGCGCGATTTTCTGGACGACCCTATGCACTGGCATTTGTGGATGGCCGCATGCCTCCGGGGTGGGACGGCATCGAAACGATCAGCCATCTCTGGCAGGAATGCCCGGACTTGCAGGTGGTTCTTTGCACGGCTTACGCAGACTATTCCTGGCAGGAAATTCATAAAGTACTTGGAGAGACCGATAGTTTACTGATCCTTAAAAAACCCTTCGACAATTTGGAGGTGCTTCAGCTGGCGCATGCCCTAACCTGTAAATGGCAGCTGAACCGGGAGGTTCAGGGCCGACTTGGGAATTTAGACAAGTTGGTCCGGCAGAGAACAGAAGAAAAAGAACAAATAAGTGCCCTGCTGGAGGCTGCTCTTGAGCATTCGCCCACAGGCATCATCATCTCCGACGCAAATGATGCCAAAATCCGCTGGGCCAATCCTGCGGTATTGAACGTTTGTGATCCAACCCTCCTGTTTTCATCTGAGAATAAAATCAGTAGCCACAACGCCGGTTGGCAGGTTTTACGGACTGATGGAACGTCGTATCCCAAGGGAGAACTGCCTTTTTTGAGGTCTACGGTGAAGGGTGAGATCATCCAAGACGAAGAGGTCATTATCCGTAATGCCCAAGGCCGGGATAAATGGATTTCATTCAATGCCGCGCCCATTTATAACCCTGATGGGGCCATTGTAGCCGGCATCCTTGTTTTTCAGGATGTCACCGAACGTAAACAGTCGGAAATGGAACAGAAAAAGTTGCAGGCTCAATTGAACCAGTCACAAAAAATGGAATCCGTGGGCCTTCTGGCCGGCGGAGTGGCCCATGACTTTAACAACATGCTGGGGGTGATTCTCGGGTCTGCGGAGTTGGGCTTGATGGAGGTCAGTCACACGGAGCCAGTCTACAGGACGCTGAAAGATATCCAGAATGCGGCTCAACGGTCTGCAGACCTGACACGACAGCTTTTGGCTTTTGCACGCAAGCAGATTATGGTGCCCAAAATATTAAATTTGAACGACACTTTGGCAAGTATGCTCAAGATGTTGCAACGGTTGATTGGCGAGGATATTCATCTCCTCTGGAAGCCGAAAGCAGGACTATGGCCAGTCAGGGTTGACCCTTCACAAATTGATCAGATTCTGGCCAACCTTTGCCTCAACGCCCGGGACGCTATCGTCGGGGTTGGCAACCTCACCATCGAGACAAATAACATAGTCTTCGATGAGCCCTATAGTGCTGTTCACCCAGGCCTTGTCAGCGGACAATACACGATGCTCTCTGTGAGCGACGATGGCCAGGGTATTGATAAAGAAATCCTGGATCGCATTTTCGAGCCGTTTTTTAGCACCAAGAAGGTGGGAAAGGGGACTGGACTCGGTCTGTCCACTGTTTACGGGATCGTCAAACAAAACAATGGATTCATCAGTGTTTACAGCGAACCGGGCAAGGGCTCGACCTTTAAAATCTATCTGCCCCGGTTCATAGGGGAAATCCTGGCACCAAAAGATGAAAGCACGACATTTATTCAGAGAGGCCAGGGCGAGATTGTGCTGTTGGTAGAGGACCAGGAAGATATTCTGAAGATGAGCAAAGCCATGCTTGAAAAGCTGGGCTATAAGGTACTGACCGCCAACGCTCCAAGCGAGGCACTCCGAATAGCGCAAAAACACTGGAGTGAAATACAACTACTCATCACCGACGTGGTCATGCCGGAGATGAATGGCCACGATTTGGCCAAGAACCTGGTCTGTCTTAACCCCAACATTAAGCACCTGTTTATGTCCGGCTATACGGCTAACGCAATCGTCCATCGAGGAGTGCTGGATGAGGGAGTGCATTTCATCCAGAAGCCGTTTTCAATGAAGGATCTTGGCGCAAAAATAAGCGATGTGCTGGACGGTAAACAAGGAAAGCTATAAGTTCAATCGCTTCATTTTCCGGGAAAGGGTTTTACGCGATATGCCGAGCGCTTCAGCAGCACGGCTTTTATTATTTCTATGTTCCGTCAATGCTTTCCGGATCATCTCTTTTTCCATGCTGCCGATATTGGAATGAAGGCTGTTTTCCATGCTTTTCTGAACTTCATCACTCTCTTTTTCTTTGCCGGGGGAGCCGGTGTCATTCCGGCAGATAAAATCGATTGTTTTTACGGCAAGATACCGCTGGATAATATTTTGCAGTTCCCGAACGTTTCCCGGGTAGTCATATTGCATCAGTTCTTCCATGACCTGCCCGCTGAGCTGCTTCAGCCCTTTTTCATAGGAATAGATTTTTAAAAAATGTTCAACCAGAAGCGGGATGTCGTCCTTTCGTTCCCGCAGAGGAGGGAGATGGATGGGGATGATATGAATCCGGTAGAAAAAATCCTCCCGCATATTTCCTTCCTTGATCTGGTTCATCAGGTTTTTATGGGTTGCGGAAAGGATTCGAACATCAGATTGTTTGACAACACTGCTTCCAATGGGAGAATAGCCGCCTCCTTCCAGTGCGCGGAGGAGTTTAGCCTGGAGTCCCGGATTGATGTCGCCTACCTCATCTAAGAACAGCGTACCGCCGTCGGCCCGGTCAAGGTACCCCTGGTGATCTGCATGGGCACCGGTGAACCCTCCTTTTTTGTATCCGAAAAATTCGCTTTCCAGAAGGTTGTCCGGTATGGCAGAGGAATTCACAGCGATAAAGGGTTTTTCGGAACGCCTGCTCATTTTATGAACAGCTCTGGCAACCAGCTCCTTGCCGGTTCCGGATTCACCGTAAATAACCACATTGGCATTGGATGCAGCGGCGTTTAATATCCGTTCATAGACAACCTGCATGGATTTGCTTTTTCCAATGATTTCACCAAGGCGATACCGGTCCTTGATGGAGGAACGCAGGGTGACATTTTCCCTTCTCAGGTTTTCGGTTTCCTCCTGCAGAGAGATCTCTATGAGTTTGGTCTCGGTGATATCTCTGGCCGTCAGCAAAACAGTCCGCTCTCCTTTCCATTTGATCAGGTTGGCTCTTCCTTCCACCCAGATCTCTTTTTCTTCTGTGGTCCGCCAACGGGCCTGAAAAAATCGTTCTTTGCAGATATCATTCTGAATGGCTTCAAACATTTCACGAAAATAGACCTCAAAACCTTCTGCGATCATATCCATGATGTTTTTCCGGATCAGGTCGGAAGGATTTTTATATCCGATCATGGAAGTAAACGCCTTGTTTGCAAACAGGATTTTAAAATTATGAAAAAGAATCACTCCTTCGGTCATGCGTTCGGCAAATATCCGATACAGCGCTTCACTTTCCTTTAAAGCATTTTCAGCTTTTTTCCTTTTGCTGATATCAATCCCCACGCCCAGCAGGAAATGTTTGTTTTCGATGGTGGTGCTTGCGCCGGTAAAGTAATAAGGGATTTTTTGACCATCTGTTGTATTCAGTACCGCCTCTACAGTGGCCTCACCCTTTAAAAAGGTTTCTTCAATACCCTTTTGAATAAGGATCAGATCCTCTCCGGTAAACAGATCAAAAAGGTGCCTAGACTGGATCTCTTCTGCTGTAAAACCAGTTACGGTTTCAACATTCTTATTCCATTTATGGATAAAAAAATCACTGTCAAAAAGATAGAAAAGTCCGGGCAGGCTGCTGATCAACAGGTCAAAAAATTGATTTTGCCGGCTGTATTTCTGTATCTTTTCCTCAAGTTCGGCAATCCTGTTTTCAAGTTTTTCTGAAGAAGGTTTTTCCGTCATTATCCTCGCCTCGCGATACAGAGAAAGGTTCTATGCAGAAAAAAGTCAATATCCTGTTATGTAGCGGTGATGGCGTCTAAAATCAATCTTTTTATCATGGGTTTTGATACCGGTATATAATAAAAACGGATAAAACAGAAGTTTGATCTAAACTGTTTCATCCGTTTATTCATAACCGGTTTTTCAAGAAACCGCTGGTAAAGCCGCTTTCCAGGGCAGTCCTTTACAACGGAATATTCCCATGCCGTTTTTTCGGCCGGTCTTTTTTCTTGCCGGCCAGCATCCGCAATGCGCGAATCAGATACCTCCGGCTCTCCGCAGGAGCAACAATCTCTTCCACATTGATATTGGAGGACACATCATAAATCGGATTGGCATAGGTTTCTCTGTATTCTTCCAGTTTCCGGTTCAGCCATCCGGGTGTATGAAAATTCGGATCTCGCCCATACAGGAGCATGACCGACTGATCCGCTCCCAGGATACCGGTTTCCATAATCGGCCAGTACAGTACCAGATCACTTCCAAGTCCGGGGAGAACTCCCATGCCCAGGTTTCCGCCGCCGTATGCTTTTCGAAGCACCATGACGATTCTGGGTACGGTGGCTTCACAAAGAGCATACAGCACCTTGGCACCGTGTCGGATAATGCCGGAATGTTCCTGATCAGAACCCGGCATATAGGCAGGTGTATCGACCAGCATGATCAGGGGGATGTTGAAACAATCGCAGAAACGGATAAACCGTGCCTGCTTGTCGGAACTGTCAACGGTCAGGGAACCGGCTTTAACCATGGGCTGGTTTGCGACAAAACCAACTGTTTTACCATCCATTCTGCCGAAACCTACAATGATTTCACCTGCAAACTCCTTTTTGACCTCCAGAAAATCACCGTTGTCTGCAATGCTTTCAATCACACGATGTATGTCAAATGGTTTGTTCGGGATTGTCGGAACAATCTCATTCAGTTCTGTGCACATCCGGTTAGGATCATCCTTGCTTGGATATGCAGGCGGTTTTTCATCACAATTTTCAGGCAAAAAACTGAGCAGCCGACGGATCTCCGTATAAAGGGTTTTTTCATCCGGCATCCGGAAATCGCAATTGCCGGTCTTCCGGGCATGGACTTCCGCCCCTCCCAATTCATCCATGGAAATATCCTCACCGGTTACCATTTTGACAACCATGGGCCCGGTAATAAACATATGGCTGATGTTATCCACCATATACACGAAATCGTTCAGGGCCGGAGAATACACGGATATTCCGCCGCAGGTTCCGACTATGGCGGAAATCTGGGGTATGATGCCGGAGCTCAGGGTATTTGGAAAAAATACAGCGCCTCCGTGTTTTTCGGAAATATTGGAAAAAATGGATCGTTTCCGCCGGCCGAGCCATTCCAGTTCATCGGAGTTGGGAAGACGGGCGCCCGGGGAATCATGAAGACCGATCAGCGGCACCCGCATCTCAAGAGCCCGTTCGACGGTCTTGTACATTTTGTATCCATGCTCCACCCCAACGGACCCCCCACGAACCGTTCGATCCTGTGAGTAGACAAATATCTGTCTGCCGTTGACGTTTCCACTGCCGCATACCAGACCGTCGCTGGGCATGTCGACTGCATGGGCAGCCAGCATATTCAATTCCAGAAAACTATCCGGATCCAGCAGCAGATCGATACGTTCCCGGGCTGTGAGTTTGCCCTGCCGGTGATGCTTGTCGATTTTATCCTGCCCGCCGCCCAGAATGACCTTCTTCCGGACAGCATCCAGTTCGGCCAGTCGTTTCTGTAATAATTCATCCATATTGTCTTCTCCTGATCTATAAAGTAAGATTACCGGCCATTGATATCAATTTTTAAAGCCGGCATACTTCTCCTTGAGTTCCGATTTCTTGATCTTCATGGTTGCGGTAAGTGGTAGTTCGGTCATCATTTTAATATGGGCCGGATGCTTGTATTTCGCTACCTTGTCTTTGAGATAGACCTGGATATCTTCGACAGGAATGACTTTTCCTTTCTCTTTGGGAACGATAAAAGCCGTTCCCACCTCTCCCCACTTTTTGTCGGGGACGCCAATGATGGCAACCTGACTGATATCCGGATGATTTAAAAGAAGTTTTTCAATTTCCGCAGGATAGACATTTTCACCGCCGCTTCGGTACATATCCTTGGCGCGGTCGACAATGTAAAAATATCCTTCCTCATCTATATACCCCAGGTCGCCGGTGTGGAGAACCCCGTTGACGATGGTTTTTGCCGATATCTCCGGAAGATTCCAGTATCCGGACATGACGGTCGGGCCTTTGGCCACAATTTCCCCGACCTCTCCCGCCGGAAGCCTTTTCCCGGTTTTGTCCTCAATCCAGATTTCCGTAAAATATCCCGGTTTGCCAATCGATCCCATCTTGCGGAGGATGTCTTCTTTGGGAAGCAACATCATGGCGGAATTCTCGGTTTGCCCGAATCCCTGCTGCAGTTGAAGTCCCCGTTTCGCAAGTCCTTCGATCAGGCTTGCCGGCGTTCTTTCTCCTCCACCTACCACACACCGGACGCTACTGACATCGATTTCATCAAGTTTTCCGGTATCGACAATCATTTTCCACATGGTGGTCAGCGCAAAGACGATGGTGCCGCGGTATCTCTGGATATCTTCGGCAAATTCATTGGGATCAAATCCTCTCCGCATTACCAGTGTGGACCCTGAATTCAGGGAGGGAGTGGCGACGATAAACAGTCCTCCGGAATGGAAAAGGGGCATCTGGGCGATAATCACATCATTCTGATTGGAGCCGGTATAAGTTCCGATCTGGAAGTTCTTAAAAAATGTCTGTTCATGGGAGAGGACAGCACCCTTTGGGTTACCGGTGACTCCGGAAGTATAAACAATGGAAATTGGATCATTCATAAATACCGGCTCGGTAATTACCGGTTCTGTTGTACGGTGTTCGGCTACGATATCCTTATACTCTTCTGCCCAATTCGGACAACCCGGCAGCTCAAAACCGGGAAATTGGGGGCCGCCGTTCTTCAGAAAAATGAATTTATCTTCCTCTACTTTCAGCCTGGACCGAATGAGATCGATGCTTCCCAGAAAGGAGTCATGGAAAAACAGAAACCGTGCTTCACAGTCATTCAGCTGATACTCCAGCTCAGGCCCCAGAAGCCGCCAGTTCAGCGGAACCAGAATGCCGCCTAATTTTGCGGTTGCAAAATAGATTTCCAGAAATTCCATGCAGTTCAGCATCAGGACCGATACACGATCCCCTTTTTTGATTCCTTTGGCCTGGAGCATGTGAGCGCATCGATTGATTCCTTCATTTAACTGACGGTAGGAAACAGGCTGATCCTCGAAAATGATTGCTGTTTTTTCCGGATGCATAATACTATGTTTGTAGGGTATATATCCTACATCCCATGGAGTTGATGACATGTGATTCTCCTTTCTTCTTCAGTTGTTGTTCATTAAAAGACTTACCGGTAACAGTCTACTTACCGGTAAAAATCGGTTTTCGTTTTTCAATAAATGCTGTCTGACCCTCTTTGAGATCGTTACTGTTAAATGATTCGGTTATCATATTTTGTGCCATCGCTGTGTCTTCGGAACTCATGGGAGGATATTTCCCGAGCATGTTGATAATCTTTTTCATGCCCCTGAGGGAAAGGGGGGCATTGTTCGCTATTTCATCCGCAATCCGGTATGTTGTTTCCGAAAGTGTCTGCATGGGAACTATATGATCCACCAGACCCATTTCCCTGAGCTGATTTCCCTCATAGGTGTGTGCGGTAAAAAAGATTTCACGGGTTCTGGCGATTCCGATCACCTCGATAAACTGTTTCAGACCTTCGGGATGATACACAAGTCCCAGTTTTGCCGGAGGCATTCCAGCCTTGATGTGGTCGGCCCCGATCCGGATGTCACAGCACATGGCCAGGTTCAGACCAGCTCCGAAACAGTATCCATTGATCATGGCGATCACCGGGTATGGAAAGTTTTTCACACTGTCAAGGGCCAGTTCAAGAGGATTGCTTGTTTTCAATATTTCCGCTGCTTCGGGGGTCATTTCCGTAGGAATGGCCATGATATCATATCCTGCGGAAAAGGCTTTGTCGGAATTTCCGGTAATGACGACTACCCGGACAGTGTTTTCCGTTTCCCATTTTTTCAGGGTCAGATGAAGATCGACGAGAAGATTTTGTGAAAGTGCATTTCTTCTCTCGGGCCGATTGAATTTCAGGGTTCCGACAGTATGATTGATTTCCTTGATCAGTTCGGTATCGGGCATGTTACACTCCTTTTCCATCCGTGGTTTTCAGGGAAGGACTTTTGAATGATTGCAGGTTGCCATACAGAAACGTCCATTTGAACAGTCTTTCGACAGCACGGGGAAGCTGCTGGAAATGATCGACAAACTGGATCGCATGTCTGTATTGCTCTTCCATAATCTTTTTGTTTTTATAGCCGCAGCCCAATGTGATCAAGTTAATTTTTTTTTGTTTGCAGAAATCAATCCCAAAGGAAACATCACACCCGAAATTGGATTCTCCGTCCGTCACATGGATCATGATCTTGTTTTTGGTTTTTTCCGGCATCATCATTCCTGCTGCGATGATCGCCTGACCGGAAGCAGTCTGCCCGGAAGGCGGCACGGACAATAGCCTGTTATCTTTGAGCAGCCTGGAAATCATGCAGATTCCGTTTACCTCAAAATAAGCAAAAGCACTCAGACGGTTGCTGTAGCCGGAAAGAGCCTTATGGATATTGGCTACCGTACTTTCCACCATTTTCCATTTGCTTCCCTGCATGGAACCGCTGGCATCCATCAGGAGTAAAACACTCCAGTCAAGGCTTGGAATCTGTTCAACCTCTTTGAAACATCTTCCAGTTACCGGCACGCGATACAGGCGCCTCTGATCAATTCTGCCGCTTACCAATCCACGGTTTGTAACTTTTTTTCGCGCCGCATAATGCTGGAAAATCGCTTTCAACCTACTGACCATTCTTTTGTCTATCACAGGGTGGGATGGAATGCTAAAATCCCATCTGGACATGGGAGCAACAGTATCATTATCAAATCCGACAACCGACTGGATGAGCGGAGTGATATCGACGGTATCCATCGCCAGATTGGTTTGGATCTCCCGGACCAGTTGAGGCGGTAAAAGTCCGGTTATTTTTATTTTACTGTCCGGTTGGCTTTTTTTGCCCAAAGGTATTTCGAGGGTATGAAACCAGTATAACTGCTTTTTATAAACAAAGAGTTCCTGAATGGGCTTTTTGATCTGTTCCCAGGTATCCAGAAACAAGAGAGTTCGTTTCCGGCATTTTTCTGCAATGCCGGCAAACAGATTGTTTGTCTGAAATACCTCATCCGACAGTTGCTTTAGTTGGAAAAGAAGATTTTCATATTCGGGTCTTTGTTCCCGATTGAGAATACACCGGAACTGCCTGGCCCACCAGAAAAGCAACAACTCATCCAGGGAAGATCGTTTGGAGGGGATTTCTCGGTTCAGGGCAGCCATCTCTTTTTTTCTGGCAATCTCTGTGTACAATCCGAAAACAGTCTGATTCGAGATTTGGTCAATATAGATATCTTCTCCGGTAAAAACGACCCGCTGAAAAATAACCTGCTGGATCGGAGACATTTTTTTCATGGCAGGTTCGAGAAGTTTCCATACATGATCCGACCACTTTATTTTATGAAAAGCCTCATGAACAACAAGACCGATCACAAAATCAACCCGATCGGATGGAATTGGATAGCTCCCCATGACCAGTTCAGGATTGATCCGGATGGATGAATCAGAAGTAGAAGACATCCCGGTATATTCGATTCGGCCGATGTTATCCCCTATGTGGCCTGCGATTTTTTGCAGGGCCCTAAGCAGATTGGCGAGTTCAAGAGATTCCCGGAAAGAGATATTTTTTCTCCAGTAAGTTGAAATCCCGGTTGGATGGAATGAGTCCGAAGAGTGATTTGCTTTTCCGGAAGTCATGACAGGGAAAAGGGAATCGGAGCAGCTCCTTGAAATAACCGGATCCATGTTAATAGCGCTGATAGGTTTGGCCATGATAACTGCTTTTTGTTTTTTTGGTTTCAACATGAAGAGACAGCAAGATCGATTCAAGCATATCCAGGCTGATCTGGAGGCTGATGGAAAATGCTTTTTCGATACCGGCTCCGACAGAGATCATTTCCGCGATCATTAATGTATGACGGGTGGATACGACAATGGGTTCCCGTGTATTCTCCCGAAGCTGATTGGCGACATTGACAATGGTCAGAGCGTCTGCTTCATCGATTCCGGTTTTGAGACAAAGAACCCTGGTTTCCACCTCACGGGGCAGATAATCAAGGAGGGTTACATAAAACCGGTCCCGAAGAGCCGCATCCAGCATCTCGGTTCCCACAAACTCATCTCCTTCATTCAGGGTAGCAAAAAAGACAACATTATCGGCAACCCGGATATGTCCCAGTTCATCCGTATAGATGCTCCTGTCCTCCGACAGAACGGAAAACAGCATGTTTAGGGCCTTGGGATGTTCCGGCCGGTTGATCTCTTCCAGGTGGATGATGCAGCCTTTTGTCCGGATCGCATCCGGAAACAGAAATTTCCGGTAATAGGTTTCTCCGTCTTTCAGGGCATGCTCTCCAAACAACTGTCCGGGTTCGGAAAGCATACCGATCTGGAAGGTGGCAAGGGGACGGTTGTTTCTGGCAGCAAACTGCCTGACCATAGTTGACTTTCCGCATCCCTGTTTGCCGGCAATCAGAACATTCACAGGATGGCGGTCTGAAAGAAGGCGTATCCGGTTCATGCTTTCAATCACATCTTCCGAAAGAAAAAAATGTGGGTCCGGTTCCGGAACAGCCAATTTTGTGGTTTCACGATTCATTCTGTTTCCATTTTATCAAGTTGTTCAAGGCTTTCGGCGGTTTAAAAGAAAAGTTCTTTTTGGCGCTTCCGATTTTAATCAGCGGCAAGACCTTCAATGCCGGCGGATTTTCCCCATGGTGCATCCCCTTGAGTTATTTTCTGTGTTACAATGCCCTTTAACTCATCTACTGCCAGCCACTCTTCACAGTTTGTGCACTGCCGGATGCTGATGGAAGCATCAATCCGGGCATTATACAGGTAGCGGAAGTTTGCCAATGGTGCATCATGGCCACATTCAATACATTTCATAATTTTCTCCTTTTTCGGGTTGCCTTGTCCAGGGTGTCTTTTACGTCAACATCACTGCTTATTCCTGAAATTGCCGGATAGACCGGCGAAATGTCGGATCACTGCATTCGTATCCGTCCTTGTCGATCATTTTCATTTTTTGATAATGCTCACAAGTGGAAGCATCAGCGAGTGTCCTGGTCAGGTATCCTTCCTTCCCTTCAAAAACATAAACCGGCGGGCGTTGGGTGATATCTGAACCGAGTTTCAAATATTTGCAGGAACCCCTTCCATCGCTGGACCAGGAACTTTCAGAGTAGTTGGTGCATGTTCCACACAGCTTATCCGTTTTTTTGGGAGGCGCAGCATTGCTTTCATGTTTTTGCGGCATCAGGATGCCGGCATATGCCTTTCGTTTTTCTTCTCTTCGTGACATGGGTATCATCTCCCCTCTGGATTTTTTGGTTTGCAGCCCTGATCCTTCTTCCAGATCAGGGCTGAAGGTTGTCCATGAAAAAAGCATGCAAAAATCCGTTCCGTTATCCCAGCCCCTGAACTGTCCGCTGAATGATGTTGTCCTGAGTTTTTCGGCTGATATCCACAAAATGAGCACTGTATCCGGCAACCCGGACAATGACCTCCTGGTATTTTTCCGGATCTTTCTGCGCGGCTCTCAGTGTGGAGTCATCCACCACATTAAACTGAATATGATCCAGTTCCAGATCCGCCCAGGTTCGCATATAGGCTTTCCAGAGTTGATATCCTTTTTCTCCGGCAAGCTGAGAAGGCGATAACCGCTGGTTCAACAGGAAAGCCCTGCCGTCCGTGATATGATTGATCTTACCGCAGGACTTGAGGACGGCTGTCGGGCCTTTCTTGTCCAGACCGGGTCCCGGAGAGATGCCGCCGTCATATAATGCATCTCCAAGTCTTCTGCCATTCGGAAGAGCGCCGACAATGTTGGCATAATGGATGTTACCGCTGACATTTTCCGGAAGTATCGGCCAGTTGTTACCCGAAGGGCATTTCAGCTCTTTTGAAAATTTTGCCGCTGCTTTGAGGCATCGAACCATGATGTCATCCACATAATTATCATCATTCCCCCACTTGGGCGCATTCCTGACAAAATCAAGACGCATCTGCTCATAGCCTTCCCAGTTTTTATCAATAGCGTTTTTGAGTTCCGCCATGGTGTATTTTTTATCCTCAAAGACCAGTTTTTTGACGGCGGCAAGGCTGTCGATATTTTCCACCCATGTAAATGCCGTAATCCATGCATTCCCCCGTTCCAGGGAGGGTGTCAATGTGTCCATGCCGCTTTCAATGGAGCGTTCGGATAAAGCGGACAGGTAAGGCCTGGGTGTGAGATTCGGTGCCAGGGTTCTGGCCCGGTTTACCGCACGAACCAGGATACTGAAAATCGTTTTCATCTGTTTTTCCCAGGCTTCGAAAAACTCTTCAAAGTTTTTAAAGGATGTTACATCGCCGGTTTCCGCTCCAACCTGCATGTTCACGACAGGGTCATATCCATTGGTCATTACATACTCGATAATCTTTGCACAGTTGGCCGTGGCATTGGCCATGCGCATGGGTTGAAAACCGTGTTTGGTCGGCGGGCATGGAGAAAGGCAAGCCTGATTGCACCAGAGTCTGGCTTCTTCAATGGGATGACCATACCAGTGCATGGTATTGGCGATCAGAATCGGATCATGCCGTAGATTGGGGTATCCCAGTCCCTGGCGCAGGCATTCAAAAATCTCCCGCATGACCTCATCCTTTACTTTTGGATGCCAACGGAAACCGAATGTCGGGTTGGCGACTCTGACCAGCCTGGCTGCCTGCATCAGAGCAATGGTCATATCATTGCATGCATCGCGTCCATCCTTGTCCACACCCCCGATGGTCCAGACCCAGGTGCCGTCAATCCCCTGAAGTCCTTCCCGGGACCATTTTGGCTTGAATTGGCAGACTTCTGCTGCACGGATCAAAAATTCGCCGAGAAGATCAATGGCTTCTTCTTTTGTAAGAGATTTATCAATATTCACATCCTTATTATAGTAGGGGCCGTGATAGTAGTCCGGTCTCGAAGGCCAGGCACCTTCTATCGCTTCGGTCCGGCTCATCATCTGTATAAAGATATCATATTGAAGAGATTCCTGAAGTGTCCGGGGAGGATAAGCCGGCACCCGCTCACAGGTTTCGGCGATCTTGAGAAGTTCTTCTCTTCTTATAGTGTCTTCTTCGAAATGTTCAGCCATGATCCCGGCTAGCCTGGCATAGCGTTTTGCAATCCGGATGCCGGCCTCCAGCGTGATCTTCATGGCTTCCCAGTTGTTGATCTTGTCATACATCCGGGTGGTATCCGGTGTTGCGCCAGGTGCATGGGTCTGTTCATCCGCCTCATCGATTTTTTGGCTCAGCTCATCAATAATTGCCTGAAAGGCCCGTTTTCCGGTCATGATATATTCATAATCCTTGCTGGAATATCCGCCGCGGGCGAGCGGCACGCCCCACCCGATAGAACCGGAAAGCATCTTCATCAGATCTTCCATATCAAAGATGGGCATCATCTTGTCCAGATCCGATTTTCCGATCCAGTAGTTGTTCACATCCCGGATGATCTGCTGACTTTTTTCAGCAGGGTCAGGAATCGCCGTAGGATCGTTATATACTTCTTCATTTAGAATAGAAGCGCAACTGGGATCCCAGGCAATGGTATGGGGAAGACTTCCGGTATACCCCACAAGCTGGGCATGGTCTGTGATGAAGATGGACTTGTTATCCAGCACATGGGCAAGCATCTTTGCAAATTTGATCACATAAGGATCCGGCGAAAACTCCAGCTCTCTGGCCTTTTGCGTCTGCAATACCGCCCTTTCCAGGTCGGTTTTCACTCCCGGGGCATACAAGCCGCCGATGGCGCCTTTTTTCCATATGGCTTTTCTCAGATAATCCAGCCGGCTTGAACGCTTTTTTTCCGCTGCCCACCACCACTCCTGTTTTTCTTCGAACTCCTTCACGCTTCTATCTGCTATTGCTGCCTTTGCCATGGTTATCTCCTTCCATTAAGACGGTTTTTTTTAACGTGTACCCTAAAGGTTGATCCTGTTCTTTATTTTTTCTGAAATGAAGAACAGGAAACTGCATCATCACCTGCATTAACGGGTTTCGACTTGTAATAAGCCTGTCTGGGGTCCACGACGCGTTGTACACAATCTCCTTTTTCCGGGTTGTCTTCCAAAGGGAAAAAGCGTTTACAATTTTCACATGTTGTCATTTTATTCACCTCCTGTGGGATGATCTTAGGGGATTTTCCCCCGGTGTTCATGGAATCCGTACTTCAACACACCTGTTTTCATCAGGGCTATTGTGATTTGACCATTTTCTCAGGGGACTCAAACCCTGAACCTCCGACGGTTGCCGTAAATCCTTTTTCCCGATAAATGTCTGCCGGGATTTCCAGAAAGGATGGCTCTGTTGCCTCTACTTCCTTCATATTCCAGTCCATGCCCAGCCAGTCATACTTGTCCTGACACCAGTTGTGATAGGCCAGGAGATCAACCCGGCTGACTGTTCCGGGAAGATTGGACAAAAATTCAGCAGTACGGATATGGAAGTCGATGGTGTCGTTAAAACCCGGGATGACCGGGATGCGCACCCATATCTCTTTTCCGGTTTCAGAAAGCCGGGATAGATTTTTCAGAATCATGATGTTGCTCACACCGGTTTTTTTCTGATGGTTTGCAGCGTCAATATGTTTCAGGTCAAACAGGACAATATCGACATGTTCAATCATCTGTTGAATGGCTGTCCAACTGCAGAAACCGTTTGTATCCAGGCAGGTATGGATTCCCTTCTGTTTGGCCAGGCTGAGAAGCTCAATTGAAAAATCCGCATGGGCAGTCGGCTCGCCGCCGCTCAGAGTCATCCCTCCGCCGGAATTATTATAAAATGGTCGGTCTTTTTCCACCTCTTCCAGAATCTCTTCAGTGGACATGGGTTTGCCCACAATACTGAGCGCCCCGTATTGGCAGGCTTTTATACAGTTCATGCAGAGATCGCACCGGGCGCGTATGATTTTTTGATAACCGGATTCCGGCATTCGCGTTACATCCGGTGGCGTCGGCGGATTGATCGCCGAATTCGGGCAGACATCCATACACTCGCCGCATTGAACACAGAGCCTTCTTTTCCAATAAATATCCGGAAGTTCGCCCATAGTTTCCGGGTTGTGACACCACCGGCATTGCAAGGGGCAACCCTTCAGGAAAACATTGGTTCGAAACCCCGGCCCATCGTTCACCGCAAACCGTTGAATTTCAGTGATGAGAATCTGTTTACTCATGACTTTTCCTTCTGCTTTCCGGTGACGACAACTCTTCCGCAATCTGTTTCATGTTGTTGATTTTTTCCAGGGTTTGAACCTTTTGAAATATCTGTTCTGCTTTTTTCCTGGACAGATAGCTTTCGCAAAGGTCTATGAATTTTTTCCCCACCCGGTCTTTTTTAATTGATAGCGGCGGGATCTGCTGGAGAATATCGGAAAAACCGCTGTACTTTCTTCCCTCTTTTGTTTCAACGTCAACATGCGCTTCCAGAGCGGTTTTACCCGGGTCCAAAACAACCTTTATTTTCTGCATCAATGCCTTGATTTCAGATTGATTGACCTTTTCATCCGTGAATGCCTGGGTGCCGGTTTCTCCTCGCAGAAGTGCATTGGCCACACAATAAGGAATGCTGAATTTGCCTTCAAGGCCAGTGGAAGGCGTTTCTTTTCCAGCCGCATCAAGGGCCATTTTGGATGATCGAATGGTGATTTTATTGATGGTTTCGAGGGGGATTTTTTCCGAATGGATGATTTCAAGGGCAGCTTCCAGGGGAGAATGGGTGGCGTGGCAGGATGCATGATATTTTTGGGAAATGTTTACGACATCCCATCCAAGACCCAGCAGGCCCAGAACATCTTCATTGACCTTTCCCTTTAGAACCTGAAAAAATCCCTGCGGTCCTTCCAGAATATCTTCAGCACTGGTGAAGCCATTTCCGGCCAGAATAGCGGACATCAATCCGGCCTGGGAGGATCTTCCTGCATGAAAGGGCTTGCACATGGTACCGAAAACCCGTTTTAATCCCGATGACTGTGTGGCGGCGATCCCAAGAGCATTCTGTGTCTCTTTTACATTCAGCGCCAAGAGTTTTGCACATCCTGCTGCCGATGCAAGGTGTCCCAGTGTCGATGTTGCATGCCATCCGGCCATGTAGTGATCCAGGCCTGCACAAACCCCAATGGTGCCGCCAATCTGAAGTCCGACGAGATAAGCAGTCAAAAAGTCCCGGCCGTTTTTGCCATGCCATTCCGAGAGAGCCAGAAGGGAAGGAAAAAGGGTGACAGAGGGGTGACCCAGAAAGGATACCAGGGTATCATCATAATCCAGAACATGAGAAGAAGTGCCGTTGATCAGGGCTGCCTGGTCAACGCTCATTTTCATGTCATAACCGATGATGGTTGCCTGAGGATTTCCACCCATCGCGTTCGCGTAGGCCATCAGCCTTTCTATCATAGGATCATCCTTGCCGGCGATGGTGACCCCCAGCCAGTCCAGAAATGCCGTTTTCGCGTGTTCATAAATCTCCGGGGTGATTTTGGAATCATTTGTGTTTACAATAAATTCAGCCAGTCGTCGGGTCATTCCCATTGCCATCTCTGTCATTGCTTTCGCTCCTTTTCTTGAATCACCGGTGTTTGTGATTCAGCAGCATCTGTTTTACAATTGTATAGGGGTCACTGGTTTTCTGCATCACCTGGGAAACTGAATCCAGCAGCGATCCCTCGTTTTCCCACACACTGCGAACCTGTCGAAACACTTCCCTTTCCATGAGGGAAAGGATCTCTTCCTTGATGCGGATCTCCTCTTTGACTTTCTGTTTTTTTGTATCCGCAGGGTTTTCCAGAAGGGCGGAAACCAGTTCCAGGATTCCCTGCTTTTTCAGGGCAGATGTCTGTAATACGGGCGGGGCAACACACTCTAAATCAGAGGATAGTGAAAGCATCGCCTGAATATCCGCCTCAACCTCATCAGCACCGGGTTTGTCAGCCTTGTTGATGACATACAGATCCGCGATCTCCATGACACCGGCTTTGATGGCCTGAATTCCGTCTCCCATGCCTGGTATGCAGACAACCATTACCCGGTCTGCGGTTTTTACGATTTCGATTTCATCCTGTCCGACCCCGACCGTTTCAATCAGAATAACGTCCTTTCCGAATGCATCCATGATCCGGATCACATCACGGGCAGCCTGACACAATCCTCCCAGCATTCCCCGGGTTGCCATGGACCTGATATAGATCTCTTTTATCGTAAATATCTGCTGCATTCTCAACCGATCACCCAGCAAGGCGCCGCCGCTGAAGGGGCTGGAAGGATCCACTGCGATAATACCGACGGTGTGCCCTCTATCTGCAAGCTCTCTAGCGATTTCACAGGTCAGCGTACTTTTGCCGGCACCCGGTGAACCTGTGATGCCGAATACCCGGGCTTTCCCGGTAAGGGGATAGATTTCCGTCATCGCTGTTTTCCAGCCGTCCTCCCGGTTCTCGACACGGGTGATCAGTCGTGCCATGGCACGGATATCTTTTTCCCGGATACCCTGGATCAATTTATCCCATGAATTCTTCACGTTTTATCCTTTTTCGATATCAAAGCTTGGCTTGTTGAAATTCGCCGAACACCTCCCGGAACACATCACAGATTTCCTGGAGAGAGACATCGTTTTCCACGCATTTGCAGATATCGGGCATCAGATTCACCGCCTCATCTTTTGCATGCTGCCGGAGGGTTGAGAGAAGAGAGTGGACGGTTGTGTTGTCCCGCTCTCTTTTTAATCTCGACAGTTTTTCCTTCTGTCTTTTTTCAGCGCTTTTCATGAGCTCCGGATCGTAGGAGGCTTCCACTTCCCGGTTTACATTGACATTGATTTCATTTTGGCCGGTATAGCAGTTGACGCCGATTACGAATTCCTCCTGCTTATCGATTTTGCGCTGTTTCTGATATGAGCTTTTGGCAATGGCCTTCTGCATGTATCCGTTTTCAATTGCAGCAACCGCTCCGCCCATGTTTTCAATTTTTTCCATTTCAGCGATTGTCTGCTCTTCGATCTCATCGGTTAATGATTCCATAAAGTAGGAACCGGCCCATGGGTCGTTTACATCGGAAACCTTGGCTTCGTATATCAGGATTCGGGTTGCATCCAGTTGAAGCTGTACCGCTTCCTGGCTGTGTCCTAGTCCCATGGGTTCATCAAAAGGAGGAAACGCGCCCGGCATTCCTCCGGACATTCCGGCTGCCATGCCTCCTACCACTGCTCTCGTCAGATTGTTCAGGGGACGCTGAAGGGTAGTGGAAGAACAACCGATATGTGCAGTAATCGGCTGACGGATCAGCATGCTTCTTGGATTTTTTGCATGGAAACGTTCTTTCAGCATCCTTGCATAAATTCTTCTTGCCGCTCTCTGAAAGGCGATTTCCGGATAGATTTCCATGCTTCCACCAAATGCATTGAAGGTAAATTTCGGAGCAAAGAGATCCACCGCAAGGCCGCCATCGATGCCTGTCTGAAGATAGGCAGCAGCATTGGCCATGGAAAAAGCAAGATCCTGGACTCTGGATGCGCCGGCTTCCCGGATATGATACCCACCCATGCTGTTGATATTCAGCTCCGGCATTAATTGGGTGCAGAACACACAGGTGTCACGGAAAAGCCGCAAAGAAGGTTTGGGTGGAAAAATATAAGTACCGCGTGCAATAAACTCCTTCAGGATATCATTCTGGGGTGTTCCCTTGAGCTTGTTCAGCGGAACGCCCCGTTTATCGGCAAGAACGGCATACATGGCGATGATAATGGCTGCGGGGGCATTGATGGTGAAGTTGGAAGGGACTTTATCGATTTCCAGAGCGCCGGTATAGGGCTCATAAATGGTGGCAAAGTCACGGAAGGTATCAATCGCAACCCCGACCCGTCCGACCTCTCCGTCCGCGAATGGGCTGTCGGAATCATAACCGCACTGGGTGACCAGATCAAAAGCCATGTTGGGTCCACCGGTTCGTCCCATGGAATGCATTCGGATCAGGTAGTCCCTGTAGTCTTCTGCTGTTCCAAATCCGCCGTATTTGCCCACACCGCCTGCACCACCCCAGTCCGGTCGGTAACCCATTTTAGCCGCATCGCCTGCATAGGCTCTCCAGAAATCAAACGGATTGTTGCCGGATGTATAGGGATATTGCCCGGGAAAACCGACTTTCTCGCAGAAATCGTTTTTTATGGTGGACAGAGGAGAATAAAATTTTGTCGGGCTTTCTTTGAGGTTGAATCGTTTGACCCGTTTTTGAAGAACATTCTCCTCCCACTCTTTTTGCTGGGTTTTTATTTTTTCAAGATATTTGTTGTCTTCAGCCATGAAAAGCCCTTTCCGGTGTTTTTGGATATGTTGTTATAAAAATCAGTCTGCCGGTATTGCGGATTCGATAAAATCAGATATTGCTGAAATCGGTGTCCCGGCTGTAAACACTTCACGTACTCCCATCTCTTTTAGATCCCGGATGTCTTCACTCGGAACAATTCCTCCGACAATCACCATAATATCTTCGGCTTTCTGGTTTTTCAGTTCATCCAGTACCTTCCGGGTTAATGAAACATGGGCTCCGGACAGAATGGAAAGACCGATCACATCCACATCTTCCTGGATCGCTGCATTTACGATCTGTTCCGTTGTCTGCCGAAGCCCTGTGTATATCACTTCGAATCCGGCATCCCTCAGGCCATACGCAACCACATGAGCGCCCCTTTCATGTCCATCCAATCCGGGTTTGGCCACCAGCACGCGGATTTTTCTTTTCTGATTCATGCAGAACACCTCCAACACGCACTCAAAAAGTTTATCACTGCTGTAAACACGGTTACTATCTGCGTGCATACCAAATGAGCAATTAGGGTGCCATGCAGGGGGATAATGATTTAATTATTTGAAATAATAATAATTTTTTGAAAATTAATCCTGCGGACAATGGGTAGAGGTATTAGAAAAGGGACTGGATTGGGTCATTAAGTGGGTCGCTATGACCCACTTGTCCGGTTCTTTATTTTTTTTGACGTTTATAGGTTCCCATTAAATAACCAAAGGCCAGTATATGACCATCCATGGCTTTGAGAATATTCTTTTTGGTTGCTTTTTGGGGCTTCAAATCCAGCGTGTTATCCAATGCATACACCTTGAAATAGTATCGATGGGTCCCAAAGGGAGGGCAGGGACCGCCGTACTGTAGCTTCCGATAAGATGTCATGCCCAGTGTTGCGCCATTTTCAGATAATCCATGGTTCAGAAACGCTTTTGGAATGGATGTTATTTCCGGTGCAATGTTGTAAACCACCCAGTGAACCCATGAAGATACCAGAAATTTCGGGATTGGAATATCCGGGTCTTCCACCAGGATGACATGGCTTTTTACGCCGGAAGGCGTTCCTTCCCAGGAAAGATCCGGTGAGATGTTATCTCCGTCAGCAGTATATTCCGAAGGGATTGTTTCGCCTGTCCGGAAAGCTGTGCTTTTCACATTCAATTTCTTCACGGCTGAATTCTGCATGGTATCGCCTCCTGATACGGTTATTAAAATGACATGGGAGCCAATTTCAAAACAGGTTAATAGCGTCACACCGGCGAAAGCCGATGTCCAGAAAAGAACTGAATATACTGGATAGCGTTACGTTTTACTGTTTGTCCAGCTTTCGCCGGAACGACAACAACAGACTTTTGAAATTGGCTCATAGTCTTGTTTGAAACCGGAAATACAGCAAATTGAATGCCAGGTCAATACCATCTTGATTTAACAACCTGTTATTATATTACTAATTGGCAATTCAGAAAAAGGAGCAAGCAGGAGAGTCCAGGGGATGAGATGATTTTCATCCACCAACTGGGGCATGATGACCCAGTTGTTTATATTTTACAGGAGGATAAATGAACAGGTAGATGATTTGGTGTAGAATTGTTTATCATAAGACAAAAATGATTTTTAAATTTTTGCCTGAACATGTCGATACTATCAACAGGGTAAACAATATGACAAAAGGTGAAACACATGATTGAACAATCCAATCAAACAATCGGCTATGCGCGTCTTCAGGAATTCAGTACGTTTTCTTTTCAGACGGTTCGGAAATATGACAATACCAATGGGAGTGAATCCTTGCTGTTGAACATCCAGCAAGCCACGTATGCTGATTTTCGAATGGAGACCCAACACCGGTCAGGGAAAAATATTTATACTCAGGCAGATACCGCCAATCTACTGACCACCAGAGAGTTTTCATTCACCATATCCGGAAGTAAAAATTCAATTGTGTCCAATGCCCAGGACCTGGTCAGCGAGAACGGATATTTCGGGGTCAAACAGACGTCCGGAAGAATCGCAGATTTTGTATTAAATGGTGCCGGCGATGATATTGAAAAGCTTAAAGCCGGACGCGAGGGTGTGCTTCGCGGTCTCAAGGAGGCTGAAAAGGTTTGGGGCAGCCGTTTGCCGGAAATCAGCTATTCCACCATTGAACAGGCATTGAAACAGATAGACGAAAAAATTGTTTCTCTGAATGGCTCGATTATCGACAGGACAATCTGATTTTTTCCTACACATGAAAATCCGCAAGCGCAAAGACAGAAATCCACACCAGAGGGCTATTTCCATTTTCATGTTGCATCTTCTATGATTTTCCGCGCAAAAGCAGATGCCATTTTTTCATCTTCTGCATTGGGGTGCTGATTGAATTCCGCTTTTCTTTTTTCCCATTCATCATCTGAAAGTTTTTTGGAAGCTTTTACAAAATCGTGAAGCGCTGTGGTAAGTTTTCCCTGGCAGGAAAATATACCATGAAAAGCAATATTTTTTTGGGCAGCAGAAGCCTCAAAAGCCTTTACGCCTTTATTAAAACTTGCAGGTTCATAAACCGAGGCAGCATGAGTAATGAATGCTGCCATCGTGAATCCCGGATCAATTGGAATGGAATCAAGAAAAGCAGTAACCTGCGCTGCAAGACCTCCGGCATGTATGGGTGAGCCGACAAAAATCATTTGATATTTTTTCAGATCTTCCGGGTGAATATTTTCCAGAGCGATCAGTTCGCAATCCTGTTTTTTTACAATTTCGTTATGAATCGCATTTGCAATCTGCCTGGTATTTCCGGTCTGGCTGAAATAGGTGACAAGAATTTTCATGGTATCTCCTTTTTCGTAGAGCCACTTTAAAGAGAGAAACTATCTGATCATTTTTTGAATTGTTTTTCTTAATTTCGGAATATGGTTTTTACAAATATCGAAAATAATTTCATGATCTACTTTTTCATAATGATGAGAGACAATATCCCGCAACCTTATGATATTGTCCCAATTAATTTCGCTGTATTTTTTTAAAAAGGAGTGATCTTCTTTATCTATTTTTCTTAACAATTCACCAACGACCTGCAGTCTCATAGCAATTGCATCAAGGATTAAAACGCCACTCTCATGCAAAACAAAGTCCTCCGGTTTGGATATTTTTTCAAATCGGTTATTGATCAAATCAAGTGACTCTGAAATTAATTGCAAGTTTTCCCAAATAATATCATCAAGCATAAATAATTTCCTGTTCAACTCGTTCAAAAAAGCGACTTTTTGTTAGGCTGCGTTTCCGGACGATTTCTATTTTTCTTTCGAATTTTTTTTCCAGATATATTTGTAAGCCGGCGATCCAGTCAAAACGAGGCTCTGAAAATTCAACTAAAAAATCAATATCACTATCAAAATTTTGTAGGTCTTTTGCAAAAGAGCCGAACAGCCCTATATTTAGAACGCCAAAATTTTCTTTTAAATAAGTTTTTTCCTCTTTAATTAGTGCAATAATTTCATTTTTGGAAATAGGCTTATTCATTTTTATTGCAAAGTCCTTTTAATTTTCAACGCATTGGGAATACTATATTTGATCGTAACCAGACTGTCAAATCACAAGAAATGCATTTCTTTCAAATAAACAGGGCACTATCAGACTTCACTATTTTATGGATATGATTTTGAGATATCCGGTTCGGATTGTTGATTGAATGGAGTTTTTACGATGAGTTTGGGCAGCATAATGGTTTCCAAATACTGCCGATGGGCTTCAAAGGCTTCAGGCGTGTCATCTTTTCCAAAGTAGATTTCATCACCAAAAGTTATGGTTACTTTGGAAAAAGGTTTGGGAAGCATAAATTTGTCCCAGGAATTAAAAAACCAGGCATTTTCTGCAGAGATATAAAATGGAACAACCAAGGCATCCACTTCCTGAGCCATTCTTATGATCCCGGCCTTAACTTTGCCCATTGGACCTCTGGGGCCATCAACAATGTGGCATCCAAATTTATACGTTTTCAAGTGCTTGATCATTTCACCCATTGCTTTTTTTCCTCCCCGTGAGGATGAGCCCCTGGGGGTATGCCAGCCTGTTTTATTGGCCACGCCGGAAATCAGATCCCCATCACGGCTTTGGCTGATCATGAGACCGGGATTAAATTTTGAATAGGTTTTAAAGTGCCGGATAGCGGAGAAAAATTGCTGGTGCCATGTGCAAAGAAGGATCGTTTTGTCTGACTTTAACAACGCTTGCCATTTTTCTTCATTAACGACCGTTAAACGAAACGTCAAACTATATATTCGGATAAGATAATAGGCAAAAAAAATAAAGGGTCGAGTATATATTAAAAATTTTAATTGTTTCAACATGTCACCTCTTAAAAGACTCTAATTTTTTTTATATATTTAACAGTTTCTTAGAAGAACTCAACCTGTTTTCCGTATCCTGATGGATTTATTTTGCCGATAACATGTGTTTAGGGCAGCTATAAATCAGATATCCTTTCCAGCTATCAAATATTTTCCCGGAGAACGGTATGAACACCTAATTTTCTTGGATCGCAACGATCTCAAATTTGTATGGAGGGAGCCAATTTCAAAACGATTATAAAGCGTCACACCGGCGAAAGTCAGTGCTCAGAAAAGAGCCGAAAATACTGGATTTTAATTTTCGCCGGAACTACAACAAGAGACTTTTGAAATTGGCTCGAGGGTGTTTTTCATATTAATATGAAAGGAAACCTCAATAGCATCGGGTATGACGTGATGGATGATTTTTTATTGAATTCAACAATTATATTGTGGAATCCGGGAGTATATATCATCATTTGAGGGTTGAGTTGAAAGTGATAATTCATATTTTAATGCCCCACATCCCGCACATCCCCGTCCGGCGCTTTCTGTACGTCCCACATCTCCCCCTGCGTTTATGAAGAAAAACTTTTTCTTCGAATGCCGCTCCATGAATAATTTTAAGACTTCGTCGTTCAAACTCGTGGATAAGGGCTCGTAAGGAAAAAACAGAACCACAGGAATTAAATAATCGATCAGGTTTTTTCCAGATTGCTTCCGGCTAAAAACAAAAGTAGATATAAACTGTTTTTTCCAAACGATCCCTAACCCACTCAGACAGTGAACGACTTCGTTATAAAATCATTCATTCCGCTTCAACCTGGAAATATTCCCACTCCTGATTTCATCAATCAATCTGAGAAATATTTTACCAATGAAGCTTAGAAGATTACGAAACCAAATATCCAGGGTAAGTTTTAACTGTCTGTTCATCGCCCAAATGGAAAACAAAATACAATTAACAACGAAAGATCTCAACTTTTTATAGAGAGTGATTTTCATATTGATATGAAGGGAAATCTCAATAGCATCGGGTATGACGCGATGGACGTTTTTTTATTGAATCCAGTAATCATATTGTGGAATATGGGAGTACATACCATCATGTGGGGCTTGAGTTGAAAGTGTCAATTCATATTTTAATGTACGTCCCATATTTCCACGGATCATCCCAAAGAGCTTCTGGCACAACGGAGAAAAGCAAGAGATCAGAAGAT
>DYJC01000031.1 GCA_020723305.1 Desulfosudis oleivorans | reverse complement strand
TACATTTTTACACCGGAGGTGTTATGACATAATCACAGCAGGGCTAACAATAATTATAAAAAAATGATTTTTACCCTTCCCACCTGGCCGTCCTCCAGACGAACTTTAATTCCGTGAGGATGCGTAGCGGACTTTGTCAGTATATCCCGCACAACTCCCTCTGTAAGCCGTCCGGTTCTTTGATCCTGCTTTAATACAATGGAAACCTTCAATCCAGGCCGGATGTCGGCCCGCTTTATTCCGTCATTCATTTATAACTCCATTTATGGCCCAGATGATCAATACACGCGCCTCATCTAAACCTCGATGATATGTTTTTTTTCACCATTCTTGTCAGGCTAAAAATCTGAGACTGCATTTCCCGCAAACCTCTTGACAAAACAGTGCCTATATCCCTAATTGTGAACCCGTGTGATATAAACCCATATAATTAAACAGAACGATTACATTATGTCTGATTTCTATAACACAGAATACAGAAAATACCACGCCTCTACATTTAATATCGATCCATCCTCCTTCCTTAATAACCGAAATATGACAGTGATATAAAAACTCGAAAAAGAAATTGAAAAACGATTTTGGGCTTCAACCCGGGAGTGGTATATGATTGAGAAAGTGTGGTATTGCGGGACCGGATAGCCGTCAGGTGCGATTGTCCGTGTATTCGGGAAAATATAAACCTTGGGTAAAGTACTGGTTATTAACCCGGCAAATAAATACTATAATTCCGTCATGCCGGACTTGATCCGGCATCCAGTATTTGTCTGGATAGCGCTATGCTTCACTGCGTGTCCGGCTTCCGCCGGAATGACAAACCTTACCGCGACGATGATGAGCCTGTGGCTCACCGGCAAGCTGCCTCTTGAGGTGAATCTGATGCTTTATCCGGCCGGATTTGGAGTCTGGCTTCCCATGCATCTCCCCCTTTCGATGCGGCTGATGCAGGTGGTGAAAATGGCTGATTATCAAGGTTTCACTTTAACAGCGCCTTTTCCGGTGGTGAAGGCATTCCAGTCGGACTGCTGTGAGCCAGGGCCGCCGTTGTTCTGAACACCTCGAACACCGAGGAAAATCGAGTACAGACCACATTTGGGGACCCCCTGGATGCCATTTTTTGTTGGATTCCCGTTTCTTGACACTCAATATGATTTCAAATATATAAATACACCTATAACTGACAGATCATAAACTTGAAAACGGTTTTCCGATCAGAAAGGTATTTTCACTCGTATGCTGGCAATGCTGAATAACCTGTCGTCCGGCAGGGTTGAAAAAAAAGGAATCGGTTGTCCGGAGAGAAAATTTTGCCGGCCTGGACGGCAGGGAAGATTTTTTCGTTTGTCCGCGATCATACTGGCAGGCGGAATGCTGCTTTTATCCGGTTGCGGACATCGGGGCAGCGATCATTCCCTGAAAGACTGGGTGGCGCCGTCTGCGGATCGGGAATGGAAGGCCGTTCCGGCCGAACCGCCCGGAAGTCCGTCTGAAAAAAAACAGGTCGATATCCCGGAAGAACTGCTTCAGGCTGGCAGCAGATGGAAACTGGACGATATTATCGAAACCGCACTTCGGAACAATCCGGATACCCGCGCAACCTGGCATGCTGCACGGGCGGCTGCGGCAGACTGGCTTGCCAAAAAAGGGAAGTACTATCCGGAAATCAATGCCGCTGCCGGCCTTGCACATACGGAATATATTGCTCCGGAAAAGGATTCCGGAGACTCCATGAACAGCTTTGAATCCTCCATGGAGCTGAGCTGGCTTCTCTTTGACTTTGGCGGACGGGATGCCGCTGTCGAGGAAAAACGGCAAGCCTTGCTGGCTGCTGATTTTACACATAATGCTGCGATCCAGAATTCGGTGTTTCTGGTTTTGCAAACCTATTTTCAATACGCCAGTGTCAAGGCTTTGTTAAAAGCATCGGAAACATCACTCAACGAAGCATCCACGAATCAGGAAGCGGTTCAGGAACGCCACCGGAATGGGCTGGCCACCATTGCTGAAGTCCTGCTGGCAAAGACAGCCTTTTCTCAGGCCCAGCTCAATCTGGACGTGGTTCAAGGGCGGGTTCAGACCATTCGGGGTGTCCTGGCCACAGCCATGGGTATTCCGGCCAATACGCCGTATGATATCGAGGATCTGGAATTGAACCCGCCGGTTGACCGGATGATGGAGAAGGTGGAGACGTATATTCACCAGGCGGAAATCAACCGGCCGGATCTGGCAGCCCAAAAGAGACAGGTGGAACAGTCCCAGGCACGCATCCGGACCCTGGATTCTGCATTAAACCCCAGTCTTGTTCTCGAGAACGACCTGAACGGCATTTTTGACAATCAAAGCGATGACTGGACCAGCCAAAACAAGACCGCGCTGATGGTCAAGGTTCCCATATTCACCGGTTATTATCTGAGCTATGATGCGCTCAAGGCAAAGCAGGAGGCGGAAGTCCGGAAAGCCCAGCTTGACAGCCTCGGACAAACCATTATCCTTCAGGTCTGGTCCAGCTTTTTCAACCTGAAAACATCGGCTCAACGGGTCAAGACCAGCGAGGATCTGCTGAGTAGCGCACTTCAATCCTATGATGTGAGCCTGGGTCGGTATAAGGAGGGTGTGGGCGGGCTGCTGGATCTTCTGTCTGCCCAGAGTACGCTTGAGGGGGCAAGAGCCCAACGGGTGTCTGCCCAGACAGACTGGTATATCTCGTTTGTCCAGCTTGCCCGGGATACCGGTATGCTGTGGCGGCAGCCGCCGGAAGGGCAGGAGAGCATCATGGATGTGTTCCCGGCTACAACTATAAAGGAAAGACCGCAATGAAAAAGTTCAAAAATACTGTTTTTCGGGATTTGAGTCGGATATTCTTTTTTTTCAGCAGGACTGTCCTGATTTTTTTATCCATAATCACGGTACTGGCCGGAGGGTGCTCAAAGCAGGAACAATCCAAACCCAATCCAGCGGTTCCGGTCAAGACCGCAACTGCATCCCGGAAGGATGTTCCGGTTGAGGTATCGGCTAATGGAACCGTGGAAGCGTTTTCGGTTGTCAATATCACTTCGAGAGTTGACGGGCAGGTGATGAAAATCCATCTCCAGGAAGGACAGACGGTCGAAAACGGGCAGATACTGGTCAGCATCGATGACAGGCCTTATCAGGCCATGCAGGCGGCAGCCGAAGCAAGCCTGGCCCGTGACAAAATCCGGCTGGAAAAAGCCATCAAGGATGCGGAGCGATATGCTGATCTGGTTAAAAAGGATTATGTTACCAAGGCTCAGTATGAACAGGTGCTGGCAGATGCCGAGGCCCTGAAGGCCATGGTCAACGGTGATGAGGCGGCTCTTCAAAATGCCCGTCTCAATGTCGACTATTGCCGGATTTTGTCCCCGATAACCGGCCGGGCCGGAAGCATCCTGATCCACGAGGGCAATCTGGTCAAGGCCAACGACACCAAACCGCTGATGGTGATTCACCAGGTGGAACCGGTGCTGGTAAAATTCACCATTCCGGAACGCCGCCTTACGGAAATCCAGGATCTCATGTCCCGGCAGGAACTGAAAGTGATGGCCTCCGTACCGGGAATACAGAATAAAATCAAAGAAGGGCGTCTGACTTTTATGGACAACACCATCGATCCGGACACCGGCACCATCACCCTCAAAGCTGAATTTGATAACAAGGAGAGCCTCCTGTGGCCGGGCCAGTTTGTCAATGTCGTACTTACGCTGGGAATCCGGACTAAAGCCGTGGTCGTGCCTTCGGAAGCCATTCAGATGGGGCAGCAGGGCAGCTATGTCTTTGTCGTTAAAAAAGATCTTACCGTGGAATCCCGCCCTGTCACTCCCGGCGCACGGGCGAACCATCATACGATTATTGAAAAAGGACTTGCTGCCGATGAAACGGTGGTGACCGACGGTCATTTGAAGCTGGCTCCGGGAGTAAAAGTCGTCCTGAAAAACGAAAAGAACTCCGGCGGAGATTCGCATTCATGAAAAGCATCTCGGATCTGTTCATTCAGCGGCCGGTCATGACGACGCTGGTCATGCTCTCCATACTCCTGTTCGGCGTCATGAGCTATCGCAAACTGCCGGTCAGCGATCTGCCCAATGTGGATTTCCCGGTCATCCAGGTCAGTGCAAGCCTGCCCGGAGCCAGTCCGGAAACCATGGCTTCGGCTGTAGCTATTCCGCTGGAAAAGCAGTTTTCAACCATTGCCGGTATTGATTCCATGACTTCCTCCAACATCATCGGCCGAACCAACATAACGATTCAGTTCAATCTAAACCGGGATATCGATGCCGCAGCCCAGGATGTCCAGACCGCCATATCCGCAGCCATGGGAAAACTTCCCAGCGACATGACCAACCCGCCGTCTTTTCAGAAGGTAAACCCGGCGGATCAGCCGATTCTATATATCGCCCTCACTTCGCCATCGCAGCCGCTGTCCACGCTTAATGAATATGGAGAAACGATGCTGGCCCAGCGGATCTCCATGATCAGCGGGGTCGCGCAGGTCATGGTGTACGGCGCACAGAAATATGCCGTTCGCATCCGGTTGAATCCGGATAAACTGGCCAACCAGAATCTTGGAATAGACGAGGTTGCTCAGGCGATCCGGAAAGCCAATGTGAATCTGCCGACAGGGACGCTTTCGGGAAAGCACGTGGCCTATACGGTTCAGGCCAACGGTCAGATAACGAAAGCGGATGGGTACAATAACCTGATCGTTGCTTATCGGAACGGAAGTCCTGTACGTCTTCAGGATCTGGGGATGGCCGTCGATAGTGTTGAAAACGACAAGGTTGCAGCCTGGTTTGTAGAGTCGGGCAAATCCCAGCGGTCCATCGTTCTGGCCATTCAGCGCCAGCCGGGAACCAATACGGTAGAGGTGGCCAAGGCTGTGCGCAGCATGATGGATACCCTCTCCCAGCAGCTTCCGGCATCCGTGACCATGAGCGTTCTTTTTGACCGATCGGACACCATCCGGGAATCGGTAAATGACGTCAAACTTACCCTGCTCCTGACCTTGCTGCTGGTGGTTGTCGTGATCTTTCTGTTTCTGCGGAATGTATCGGCCACAGCGATTCCGAGTCTGGCCCTTCCCATGTCGATTATCGGCACTTTTGCAGTCATGTACCTTATGGGGTACAGCCTGGACAATCTCTCCCTGATGGCCTTGACCCTTTGCGTTGGTTTCGTGGTGGATGATGCCATTGTCATGCTTGAAAATATCGTGCGCCACATGGAAATGGGAGAAAAGCCCTTCGAGGCGGCGGTGAACGGAGCCAGGGAGATCGGATTCACCATCGTCTCCATGACCATCTCGCTTGCGGCTGTTTTTATTCCCGTGCTTTTCATGGGAGGAATCCTCGGACGTCTTTTCAATGAATTTTCAGTCACCATCGCCATTGCCATTCTGATTTCAGGGTTCATTTCACTGACACTCACCCCCATGCTGTGCAGCCTGTTTCTGAAGCCGCAGGGGAAAGAAACACATGGCCGGATGTATAACCTCTCCGAGCTTTTTTTTCAGAAGATGCTGAATGGATATCAGGCTGGTTTGCGCTGGTCGCTGATCCACAGACGTTCTGTTATGCTTTTTTCCGCGGTCATCCTGTTGGCTACTTTTTTTCTGTTTGCCAAAATTCCCAAAGGCTTCATGCCCAGCGAGGATACCGGCCAGGTGATTGCGTTCACCCAGGCAGCCCAGGGTATTTCCTTTACAGCTATGGCAGCGCATCAGCAGTCAATTGCAGCCATTGCGCAGAAAGATCCGGATGTGGATGCCTTCATATCCGCCGCTGGCTCCCGGGGCGGGATGACCGGAAGCAATACCGGGTTTCTGTTCATGCGTCTGAAACCCCGCAGTGAACGAAAAGCTTCGGTAGATCAGGTGATTGATCGGTTGCGGGCGCAGATGGTGCAAGTCCCCGGTATTATCGCATTTCTTCAGAATCCGCCGCCCATCCGCTTCAGCGGACGAATGACCAAGAGTGAGTATCAGCTTACCCTTCAAGGAACGGATACAAAGGAGCTGTACAAATATGCCATGCTCATGGAAGAAAAAATGAAGGCGCTGCCCGGATTTCTGGATATCAGCAGCGACCTGGAGCTGAAAAATCCTCAATTGAGCCTCCAGATCAACCGGGATAAAGCAGCGGAAATGGGCGTATCTGTAGAACAGATTGAGGACACCCTGTACAGCGCATACGGCTCCCGGCAGATCTCAACGATTTATGCACCAACCAACTCATACTATGTGATTCTGGAAGTGGCTCCGGAATTCCAGCAGGACCCTGCGGCGCTGTCCACATTGTATGTCACCTCCAGGACAGGCCAGCTTGTTCCCATCAATGCCCTGGCCGACATCCGAATGGATCTCGGGCCTCTCTCCGTCAATCACACCGGGCAAAACATATCGGTCACCCTTTCGTTCAACCTTCAAACCGGTTATCCTTTGGGGCAGGCGCTCAAGGAGATCGAAACCCTTTCCAAAGCAATTTTGCCGCAACAAATCACTACCGGTTTCCAGGGCACGGCCAAGGCATTTGCATCTTCTCTACAGGGTCTGGGTCTGCTGCTGATCATGGCGCTGCTGGTCATCTATCTGGTACTCGGCATTCTGTATGAAAGTTTTATTCATCCGATTACAATCCTTTCAGCCCTTCCTTTTGCCGGATTCGGTGCGTTGTTGACCTTGATGATTTTTCGGGTGGAACTCAGTATCTACGCATTTGTGGGTATCATCATGCTGATCGGACTGGTTAAAAAGAACGGCATCATGATGATAGACTTTGCCATCGAAGCCCAGCGGGACAAAGGGATGGATTCGGAGAGAGCCATTTTCGAAGCCTGCGTGGTTCGCTTCCGTCCGATCATGATGACCACCATGGCTGCCCTCGTCGGCACACTGCCCATTGCCTTAGGTCTGGGTGCCGGAGCAGAGTCCCGCCAGCCTTTGGGGCTCGCCGTAGTAGGCGGTCTTTTATTTTCCCAGTTCCTCACTTTATTTGTAACCCCGGTATTTTATATTTATATGGAACGGCTTCGTAAAAAATTTGAAAAATAGATTTTTGCTCATTGGATGACAAGGAGGAGCCGGATGTCAGCAGGTAAACAGCATGATCCTGTAGCAGCCCGAAAAAAGGTTATAGCCAATGCCGGTCTGCTGAGAATTCTTTTGCTGCCATTGATCTTTTTGTTACGGTTGATCATCCGGCTGACCCGCCGGTGCGGTCTGGAATCCATATTGTTCCGGCTTATTTTCCGAGTTGTTTCAAGAAATATTAATAACCGGATGGAAAAAGCGTTTACCGGCTATGAACCGAAAGCAAACGATGTGTTTGTCTGCTCCTATTTCAAAGCCGGTACCAACTGGACCATGCAGATAGCCTATCAGATCGCCAACCGGGGAGCCGGAGAATATGATAACATCCACGATGTAGTCCCCTGGCCGGATGCGCCGATAAAAGCATTGGCGGTTCCTCTTTCTGAAACTTCAGAAAAAAAATCCATTACCGGTCTGCGTGTGATCAAGACGCACTCCCTTGCCTATTCCATGCCCTATTCCAGGGACGCGAAATATATCTGTGTGGTCCGGGACCCGAAAGATGTGTTTGTATCGAGTTACCATTATGTGCGTTCCGTGGTGCTGGGGAATCTCATGCCTACTGTGGCCACATGGCTGGATATTTTTTTATCGCCGGTTGCCATGCATGACCAGTGGGCTGATTTTCTTTGCGGGTACTGGAAGTGGCGCGACCGGCCCAATGTCCTGTTTCTTACGTATGAAGAAATGAAAGACGATCCGGCAGGAACCATCCGTAAGATTGCTGACCTGACCGGTGTGTCGTTGACTCCAGAGGAGTCCGACCGTATCTGCCATATAAGCTCGTATGCCCATATGAAGTCCATCGGTGATAAATTCTACCCCGGCCGGATCACGCCATTCAGCCTGAAAAGCGGGCAGATGATTCGTAGCGGGGAAAAAGGAAAATCGGGGGAACTCCTTTCAATTTATCAGCAGAAACGTATTGACGATTACTGCCGGCGGGCACTGCAACGTCTGGGCTGCGATTTCCCATATGACACTCATTATGCTTCCTATAACATGCAGGAGTAGTTGTTTTTTTATTCCATCTTTTTCGGGTTAACATGAATGGCATGTCCGAAGATGTATGAAAAAACCGGAACGCCCAGAACCAGGCCCCAGAAGTGAAACAATTTGCCCGCGATCGTCAGGATAAAAAGAACGATCACGGGGTTTAAACGCATATGGGAGCCATAGATTCTCGGGTTGAGAATATAGCCTTCGATCAGATGGATAATGACAATCATGATGATGGCCAGGAACATGGTGTTGAGTCCCAGCACTTGAAGGGCGATGAGGCAGATGGGGATGGAGCTGATAAAGACACCGGCCACAGGAATGAAACTGCACAGAAAAACAATCACGCTTAAAAACGCAACATGACTTCCAAGCCCGATCAGGGAAATTCCGATGGCAGTGAGAATGCTGTTGACAAGGGCGATAATGAACTGGGCTTCCAGTGCCTGACCCAAGACCCGTGAAAAATCATAGATCCGGTCTGCGATTTCCACATAAAGAAAGCGAAGCCGCGTATGTTCCAGCGCCCGTACATGTACGGTCAGGGCAGGAAGATCCAGAACAATCAGGAAAGAAAAAAGAAGCGCCAGCAGAAAGGCGGATGCAATGGCAACCAGTCTTTTCCCAACATTCTGAACAGCGTCAAAAAGATGGGAAATATTGGTCACTCCTTTATTTTCGTCATCCACACCGATAATCTCATGGAACAGTGACGCAGACGGCGAAAACACCGGGGCCGGTGTTTTTTTCTGCCCTGGTTTTTCGATGGTGGTGTTTTTCAGTTGAGGGATGGTGTCCTTGAGAACCGGGTAGCGTTCACTGAGAGAGATGATCTCCTGGTCAACCCGTGCTACATAGGTTCCAAACTGCCGGGCAAACATTTCAGCCTGGTTTTTGACCTCCGGAACAATAAACAGCCCGGTGCCTGTCATTATCCCGAGAAAAAAGAACGCGACAAGGAAAACCCGCAGAACCCGGTTTTTGATAAACGGGCTCAGTCGGTGAACGCTTCTTGACTGGATATAGGAAAAGACAAAGGTCATGAACAGAAGAAGAAAAAATGATTTGAGAAGAAAAATCACTCCGAAAATAATACCCCAGACCAGCAGTCGGTTCGCGAACCGAAAAATTCTGTCCCATGGCGGAAGTTGTGATGTTTCCATCATGGAGGTGTGATCGATGCTTTTTTTCTTCATAATAAAATTTCATATTTGATTTTTAATCGTTTTTCAATAATTATTGATCACATCCTGCTTCAGGAAAAAGGATTCGAGAACAGGGTTCAATCAGGAGGTGAGAGATGAAATTTCTGGTGATCGGAGGAGATGCAGCCGGGATGAGTGCTGCAAGCCGGGCAAAGAGAAACATGCCGGATCTAGATGTGACGGTTCTGGAAAAGACCGGGGATGTCTCTTACAGTGCCTGCGGCATGCCCTATAACATTGCAGATAAAAACCGGGAGATGGATGATCTGGTTGTCCGGCATGCCAGGGTTTTTCGAGAAAAGCAGGGGATCAACCTTCTGACCGGGCATTTGGTGGAGTTGATTGATCCTCTGGGAAAAAAGGTTTCCGGAATCACGGCACAGGGGAAAGAATTTGAATTCACCTATGACAAGCTCCTTATTGCAACCGGAGGGCGTGCCATCATACCGGATCTTCCGGGAATCGGTCATCCCGGGGTTCATGTGCTGAAGAGCCTGGAAGACGGCAGAAAGATAAAGGAATATATCCAAAAGAATCATGTGAAAAAAGTAGTAATCATCGGCATGGGATATATCGGTCTGGAGATGTGCGAAGCTTTGAGAAACCTGTCCATCCAGGTGGATATGGTCAAGCCGGGTCCGATTTTTCTTCCCTGGATGGCGCAGGAGCTTTCGGAATCGATTCAGGCGGAACTGGCAGCCCATGATGTCGGGGTTCATCTGGGCTGCCCGGTGGAAAGCATTGAATCCCGCGGACAGGGCATTCGTCTGAATTGCAGCGGACGAACCCTGGATGCAGATATGGTTCTGCTCGCCATGGGGATTCTTCCAAACAGTGAACTTGCTGAAAACGCCGGGATTCAAACCAGTGTAGGCCGGTCCATTGCTGTGGACAGAAGCCTGAAAACATCAAATGACCATATCTATGCAGCAGGAGATTGCGCCGATGCCTATCATGTGGTGACCGGTCAGAAGACCTGGATACCTCTGGCGCTTCGGGCCAATCGTGCCGGCTGGGCGGTGGCGGATACTGTCTGCGGGGAAAAAACAGAGCTTCCCGGTATCGTAGGTACGGCCGTGTTCAAGGTGTTTGATAAAGAGGTTGCCCGGACAGGTCTTTTGGAAAAAGAGGCGGCGGGTTTTTCATTTGATCCCGTATCCGTAACCATTTCATCACGATCCCGCGCCCATGCGCATCCCGGATCATCCACCATTCTGGTTCATATGACCGGGGACCGGAAATCCGGACGGCTTCTGGGGGTTCAGATGACCGGAAATGAAGGTGCAGCCCACCGGATCAATGCGGCTGCGGTTGCCCTGCACAGTCGGATGACGGTGGAACAGTTCAGCCAGACCGATCTGGCTTATGCGCCGCCTTTTGGCCCGGTATGGGACCCCTTGCTGACCGCGGCAAACCAGTTACTGAAAAAGATGAACTCATGATATGGAGATTCAGATCATCAGATTGCTTTATAAGGGCATGTCCCCCGGATCTTTTATCATCGGGATAAGGTCAGGGATCATCATTTTCAGAACCTGAACCGGAAGTCCGCTGGAAAATGAGTAGTTTTTTGCGTCTTTTCCAGGGACATAAGCAGTGATCGAACCGAAAAAACGATCGTCTATAAAAAATACAAAAACAGCCGCCCGGTTCATGACTTTGGAGCCGATCAATATGCCTCCGGGGCCGAACGTCTTGTAACGATGATCTCCGGTTCCTGTTTTTCCGCCGATGGTTATGGTTGTTCCATCTGCTAATGTTAAAACCTCTTTCAATCGTCTGGCGGTTCCTTCCTGAACAACATCAATCATTGCGTTCTTCGCAATCTTTGCCACTTCCGGATGGATAACCTGTTCGCCTTTGGCCGGCAACAAGGTCAGCCGGGTTTCATAGGGTGTATCTTTGGCAAAATGAAGCGATTGAAACCGGAAGCTGGGGTATCGTACCCCATTGTTTTGAATAATTCCGGCAAGCTCTGCCAGCGCTACCGGACGGTCACCTGAACTGCCGATAGAGGTGGCATAGGACGGCACCAGAGAGTCGAAAGGAAATCCGGTTTTTTTCCAGGCTTTCAGGATATCCTCAAATGCTTCCAGTTCGATGATAATCCGGATTCTTTTGTTCTGTTTTTTGCTGCTCTTTGTCTTAAACAGCCAGTTGTATACTTCCTGACGAACATCCGCGCTCTTGGAAACGACTTCGGACAAGGATGCATCCGGATTCTGCTGCATATATCGGGCAACCCACAACTCCAGTGGATGGATGTGCGATAAATATCCGATATCCGCCAGGGAAAAATTTTGAGGATCATATTGATAATAAAGACCATCAACAAACTCCTCTGTTAAACCGGAGTCGGGCAGATAGCGGCCGAGGACTTTGGAAAAGGTCTCAATCGTTGCATCCGGATCAAGGAACCGATATGCCATGGTCAGCCGTTTGGGCATATGGGGCATTTCCATGAGCAGAAAATCTCTGATCTGCTGAGGGGTTTTGTATTGAAATAATTTATAGAATTGTTTGATAAAGGTTATTCCTTCCTTGTCGGCAAAAAGCGTCAGGAGCCGTTTTTTTTCAGGTGCTTGAATGTATTCAAGTGAACGGGGAGTGATGCCGTATCGTTGAAAAATATGGTAATAGGAGATATCTCTCATCATGCGGATAAAGACCAGATTGATTGAAAACCGAAACGCCTCACGAACGGTCGGTATCTTCTGGTCGTCTTCATCGTTGAAATTGGCAAATGTATGCAGACCGCCGCCGGTCATGAACTGTTCGGCTGGACTGGCGGAATAGGTGCGGTCAAGGGAAGCCTCCAGCATGGCAGGAAGATTCCGATCTGTGGATTGCAGCAGGTAATTGACCGCCCATCTTGACAGGTGATCAAATTCCGGTTTTCCGGAAAGCCCGGTAAGCTCTGAAGTAGATAAAGCAGCATAGCGGCCGTGGAGTTCGGCCACAATTTCAAGATAATGAAGCAGGGTGCGCAGTTTGGCGGAAGACCCCAGATCAAGCTTCATCTGCTCGTCGATATTGAAAGGACCATCAAAATTGTTGGTCTGAATTCTCAGTGCGTTTCCTTCCGATGTTTTTTCAAAAAGGCTGAAGCTGTATAATACTTTGGACGGATCTCCGGTCTTTAAAAGAAAAGGTGCTTTCAGGCCGTTTTTTTCCACCCAGGAAGGATCTTTAAGCTTACCAAGCGCCTCGGTGATTTTCTTTTGAAACTCCATATCAAGGGTTGTTTTTGCAGTCAGATCAATCCGGTCCAGATCATAGAACTTGTCGATTTTCAGGTTGGTCATCAGTCTGGAGCGGGTGAGATTGGCGGCTTTTCGTTGAGCCTTTGGGAGAGTATAGCTCAGCATCGTATCGTGACTGAAGCCAAGCTGGGCATTTAATGCAGCGTCGTGCATGTCGCGTGAAATCAACCCCTGTTTGAACAGAAGCCGCAGATGACTGTTGGTAAGATCCATCAGGGCGGTTCGATTTTTGGCAAGATACGCGGTAGGGCGTCGTTGCGCCAGAAAAAGGCTCAGGACGGATTTTAGCGCAGCCCCGGTCTCATGTAATTGCTCAGGCGTCAGTCCCTTTTTTTCAACATCCAGAAGCAGGCGGTTGACGGTATCAAAATCCATTCCATACCATGCCCACAGACCATCCCCCATGCCGTTGACCTCTCCAAAACCTGCGGCTGCAGATAGCGGAATGGAATTAATATAGTCCAGCACGATCTGTTTTCGCACGGTTTCGGTTTTTTGACCATGCAGGTATGCCCGCAGGGAGGCGGATAGAATCTGTCTGAGTTTTTCTTTGGCGCTGTCGGTGATCCCTTCCGGTGAATGCCTGAATTTTTCCATCTGGGTTGCCAGTGTGCTGCCGCCCGGAACCCGGTGACCGGGAACAAAAACATTGATTCCGGCATCGATGACGGCTTTCCCTAAGCGCTCCCATTCAATAGCGGGATTTCTAAAAGGTGTCGTAGCGTCCAGAAGCTTGCGGTTTTCGATAAACAGCAGCAGATTGACGGCAATCGGTGGTATGGATTCAAAACTCGTATATATGCGCTGAGGAAAGGCAGTGTCGATAATTTCCTGATCATTTTTATCGAGAATCCGGATGCCGGCCTGGCTTTTTTCTGCATATATCGCTGACAGTCCCAGGTTAGCGCAATGCTCGAGCTCATAAGACCATCGTGCTTGATCCGTGACAATAAATCCTTTATTTTTTAACTGTTCGATCCATTCCTGGATACGGACATACCCGAGACGAATATCATAAGGCCCTTGAACAGGAAAGTGGATGTCTTTGCTTTCATTCGGCTTAACCTCAAAGCTGAATGTTTTGGCGATTTCTGAAAAAAATATGGCCTGGAGGCGCGACGTTTGCATTTCCCAGCCGGCAATACCCGAAATGCCCCCGACAACCAGCACAAGAAGAATAAAGACTTTCAACTTGCCGTATGTTTTCGGGTTTTTGGTCGGTAAGGATCTGTGTGTTTTCCGCATGGTCTTTTATATTACGTGATGGTTTTTTCCGGTATTATGAATTTCGATCCTAATGAAGGGATAAGAGCTTATTTTTTATGTGTATGAACATAAGTGAAAGTCATTTGAGTGTCAACAACATTATCTATATTCATTTTTTTTACGATGGCCTGTTTTCCTCCTGAACCTGATTCGTCCAGCCGCCGCCCAGAGCTTTGTACAGTCTGATCAGGTTGGAGATAACAGCGCCATTGCTCTGAGCCAGTTCATCTTCCAGCAGAAGCAGCGAACGCTGGGCATCCAGCACATTGTTGAAATCCACCAGACCGGCCTGGTACTGCTCCTTTGCCAGCAGGACTGTCCGCTGGGCTGCGGCAACCGCCTTGACAAGCGACTCTCGCCTGTGCTGATCCTTGACATAGGCCGTCAAAACGTTTTCTACTTCCTCCTGCGCTTTTAGCAGCGTGTATTCATACTGAATCAAGGCCTGTTCCTGGCGGGCGGACTGTACCGCAATGTTCTGCCGGATGGCGCCGCCGTGAAAAATCTTCCAGGAAATACCGGGGCCGGCACTCCAGGCCAGACTATCGCCTTCCAGAAAATTATCACTATGGAGGGATTCCAGCCCGATGGTTCCAAGCAGACGGAAGCGCGGATATAAATCAGCAGTAGCGACTCCGATCCGGGCAGTCTGGGCGGCCAGTCTGCGCTCGGCCCGACGGATATCGGGTCGCCGGCGAATGGTTTCGGCGGGTATCCCGACCGCCACTGTTGCCGGAAGAACCGGTATGGGTTGCTCTTCAGCCAGTTCCGGATGAAGTTCGCCGGGCTGATTTCCCAGGAGCACGGATAAACGATTTTCAGCCGCTGCCAATCCTTTTTCAAGGCCCGGAATCTGGGAGCGGGAGGTTTCCAAAGTCCGCAGGGATTGTTGAACCACGAGTTCGTTTATGATTCCAGAACGATACATGGACTCATTCAAGCTATAGGTCTCCTGCTGGGTTTTGATATTGGCCTTGGTTGCCGAAAGGCGGGCCTGAAAAGTACGTACTTCCACATAGTTTAAGGTCACCTCAGCCAGCATAGTCACCATTGCATCGTGCAAATCCTCCTGGGAAGCTTCCAGATCCGCCTGGGCCGCCTCCATCGAGCGTCTGGTTCCCCCAAAAACATCCAGTTCCCACCCGGCGTCGAAGCCTGTGGAATAAAGGGTGCTTTCCGTACCGTCTTCCCTGTTCTCACTGCTGCGGGACCGGGTCACCCCGGCGGAAGCATCCAGTGTGGGGAAAAGACCTGCGCGACTGATTCCCCGCAGGGCTCGGGATTCGCGAATTCTGGCCATGGCGATTTTGATGTCCGGATTTCCTTTGATCGAGCGCTCCACCAGGGTTGTCAGTTTCGGATCATTCAGTGTGGTCCACCATTTTGCCAGAGCTTCCGGCCGGAATTCATCAGGGGTCAGACCTCCGGCGAGTTCACTGCGCCATTGGGAAGGAGACGCTGGTTCTTCTTTGGTGTAATCCGGCCCGACGGCACATCCCGTCAAGAAAAGACCGGTTACAATTGCCGTGAACAAAAGAATTGCAGGGAAAAACCTTTTTTCTCTCATGTAAAATCGATAACAGTCGCGTTGGACAATTGGATGGTGCATAGCTGTTTCACCTTCTAAACATTTGGGGACGAAACGGATTTGTCGCATCAGGATGCCGCCTTTTCTTTATTCCGCGACCACCAGGCGCTGCCTTTTTCACCGATGGTTTGAAAAATGTAATACAAAGCCGGGATCAAAAAAATACCAAAAAGGGTAGCAGCCAGCATTCCGGAAAAAACCGTGGTGCCGATAGCCCTTCGGCTTCCGGCGCCGGCACCGGTTGCGATCACCATGGGGGCTACACCAAAAATAAAAGTGAAGGCGGTCATCAATACCGGCCGGAAACGGATCTGGGCACCTTCAATGGCCGCCTTTTCAATCGAAAATCCCTGCTCCCGGCGGTCTTTGGCAAACTCCACGATCAAAATTGCATTCTTGGCAGCCAGCCCCACCAGAAGTATGAGTCCGATCTGGGCATAAATGCTGAAACTCAGTTGTACCGCCCACAAACCAGCCAGCGCACCCAGGCTGGCTACAGGGATGGACAGGACGATGGACAAGGGGATGTTCCAGCTTTCGTATTGCCCTACTAGAAAAAGATAGCCGAAAAGAAGCGCCAGGGCGAATAATCCCGCAATTTTTCCTCCGGCTTTTCGTTCTTGAAAGGACATGGAAGACCATTCAAAAGCATAACCGGCAGGGAGCGTTTTAGCTGCCAGACGTTCCATGGCATCCATGGCCTGGCCGGATGAAGAACCAGGAGCGGCACCACCGTTGATCTGAACGCTGGTAAACTGGTTGTAGCGATAAATGATCTGCGGGCCCAATACCGTAGACAAGGTGATCAGGCTCTTCATGGGCACCATCTTACCGTCGTCACTGCGGACATAGAGACGACCGATGTCATCTATGGTATCCCGATAGGGCGCCTGGGCCTGAACCTTGACCTGATAGGTTCGTCCATAAAGATTGAAGTCATTGACATAACCCGAGCCCAGATGTTGCTGCAAGGTGGTGAAGACCCGGCTGACAGGAACCTTGAGGGTTTCTGCACGGGTTCGGTCCAGGTCCACGAAAATCTGCGGCGTATTGGCCGTATACGTGGAATAAACCCGCATCAGGTTGGGATCCTGGTTGGCGGCAATGACCAGGGATCTCGTTGCCGCGGCGATCTCCTGGGGAGGTTGATCTTCCAGAGCCTGAAGCCGGAAATCGATGCCTCCGGTGGTACCGAGACCGATGATGGGCGGCGGTGCAAATACAAAAATGTTGGCGGATGCAATGCCGGACAACCTGCCCATGCCCTGTCCGATGATGGCCTCCAGTTGCTGATCCGGCCGGGTACGTTCATCCCATGGTTTTAAAACCACAACACCGAATCCCACATTCTCGGATATTCCGCTGAGCAGACTGAAGCCGCTTACACAGAGTACATCGTTGACACCATCAATGCCTTTGAGTGTTTTCGTGACGGTTTGCATCACTTTGTTGGTGCGTGCCAGGGAAGCGCCTTCGGGGAGCTGGGCATTGATGAATAAAACTCCCTGATCCTCCTGGGGCAGGAAACTGGCAGGACTATGGGAGAACAGAAACCAGCCTCCGCCGATAACCCCGATAAACAGAAACAGGGTGATGACCAGGCGACGGATCAGCCAGGCCGAGCCGGTTATATAGATGTTGCGTGAGGCTTCGAGGCTCCGGTTGAACCAGGCAAAGGGACCACGCTGGGCGATTTTGGGTTCCTTCAGCAGAATGGCGCATAACGCCGGACTCAGGGTCAGGGCGTTGATTGCTGAAATCACCACTGCGGTGCAGATGGTCACGGCAAACTGTTTATAAAGCTGTCCACTAATACCGGGCATGAAACCTACCGGCACAAAAACAGCCAGCAACACCAGGGTGGTGGCAATGATCGGGCCGGTTACCTGTCCCATGGCTCGGATGGTAGCGGCTTTGGCGCTGAGTTTTCTTTTATCCATGACCCGGTAAACGTTTTCCACTACCACGATGGCATCGTCCACAACCAGACCGATGGCCATGATCAGGGCGAACAGGGAGATGGTGTTGGCGCTGTAACCCAGGGCCAGCAGCACGCCGAAAGTGCCGATCAGCGAGACCGGTATGGTGACGGTGGGCACCAGGGTGGCCCGCCAGTCCTGGAGAAAGATGTAGTTCACGAACAGGACGAGAAGAAAGGTAATTACCAGGGTCAGTTCGATTTCATGAATGGCCGATGAAACATATTTGGTCGTATCATACATGATTTTATAATCCATATCGCTGGGCAAGCGTTTGGCGATATGTTTCAGTTCTTCCCGGACCGCTTTCATCGTATCCAGTGCGTTGGCGTCGGATGAGCGATAAACCGCCATGGCCAGGGTCGGCTGGCCATTGATGATGGAGCGGGTGGCATAACTGTTGGCACCAAGTTCCACCTTGGCAATATCCCCTACCCGCACCAGGCCTCCCTGGGGATTGGTGCGAACGATGATATTGTTGAATTCCTCCACATCACTGAGCCGTCCTTTTGCCCGCAGGGTATACTGGAGCTGCTGGCCTTCCCCGGTCGGCATGGTTCCGATTGCGCCTACCGCTGCCTGAACATTCTGTCTCCGGATGGCAGCGATCACATCATCGGCAGTCAATCCCCGGGCGGTCAGCCGTTCCGGGTCCATCCAGATGCGCATGCTGTATTCAAATTCTCCGAAAATAAACACATCACTGACGCCATCGATACGCACCAGGGCGTCTTTGACATTTCGACTGGCGTAGTTGCTCAGGAAAAGATTGTTCCGAGAGCCCTGAGGCGAAAAGAAAGATATCACTCCTAAGATATCGCTGGAGCGCCTGCGCACGCTGATACCCTGGTCGATTACTTCTTTGGGCAGTTTGGCTGTGGCAAGCTGCACACGGTTCTGGAGATTGACCTGGTCGATATCCGGATTCGTGCCCACGGCAAACGTAACAGCCAATTCATAGCGTCCGTCGTTGGAACAGGTGGAAGACATATAAAGCATCTTTTCCACCCCGTTGACTTCTTTTTCAATGGGCGCAGCCACATTGTCGGCCACGACCTTGGCATTGGCGCCGGGATAGATTGCATTCACCCGGATTTCCGGGGGGGTGATGGGCGGATATTGGGATACCGGAATGTTATACAGGGCAATCAGACCGGCCAGGGTGATGAAAACAGATATCACCACGGCCAGGCGTGGACGTTCAATGAATATTTGCGAAAACATGCCTTACCTCCCGCTTTGAGCTTCGGCGGTTGTGGCTTTCACAACCATACCGGGCATTGCTTTTTGAACTCCTTCCACAATGACCTGCTCGCCGACGGTCAGACCTGAGGATATGGACCAGTTGGCCCCGGCCAAAGGACCGGTGACAATCCGCCGAACGACCACCTGACTTTTTTCATCCAGCATCAGAACATAGCGCCCTTCACGATCTTCCAGCACCGCTGACTGGGGCACCACCGGCATCCATTTGGGTTCCGACCGGGAAACCAGGACAGTGACATACTGCCCCGGCAGTAACAGATTATCCGGGTTGGGAAAAAGCGCCAGCACCGCAATGGTTCCGGTACCGGAATCGATGGCGTTGTCCACGAAATCGATCTGACCGGAGGTTTTGAGAATGCGGCCGTCCGGTAATTTGATGCGCGGTTCGAGCAATGGATTCTTTTTTTCTTTTCCAGCATCTTTCAGAGCCATGCTGACGGCCATAAGATCATTTTCACTGATGGAATAAACCACCCGGACAGGATCGAGTTGAACAATGCGGGCCAGTGTTCCCGATGCTGGATTCACCAGGTTTCCCCGTGTGAAGGCCGTGCGTCCGATACGGCCGTTGATCGGTGCCTTGATCTGAGTGTATTCCAGGTTGATTCCGGCTATTTCCAGATTCGCCTTTGCCTGCTCAAGCTGAGCTTTGGCGCGAAGTTCTTCGGCCGCGGCATTGTCGAGATCTGTTGCGGAAACCCCACCGGAACTCACTGTCTTTGCCCGTTCCAGAAACCGGCGGGCTTTGGTGAGACTCGCCTCTGCCTGTGCGACAATGGCCTTATCTGCGTCCACCTGAACCTGATAAGGAGCAGGCTCGATAACATAGAGCAGGCTGCCTTCCTGGATATCGCTGCCTTCCTTGAAATGAATCCGCTCTAAAAACCCTTCGACCCGGGCTCGCAGATCAACGGTCTGCAAGGCCTCCACATGACCTACATATTCCGCAGGCGGGTTGATATCCTCTTCGGTTACAGGTGCCACCAATACCATCGGCGGCGGCCCTCCCGGACCTGGGGGAGCAGCTGAAACATTGGCCTGAAAAAAGAGCAGCACGGCAAAACCAGCTGAAAGCGCTGCTGCCCATTTGCCGTTGACCATAATTGTCGTTACGTATGTAAAAAATGGATGAATGGCAGGTAAGCGGTGAGATGATAATTGTAAATAAGTAACCGGATTTTTGTGCGACATGCGTTTCTTCCTCCCAATTCGTAGGGCTTCTGTTCCTATCCGTTATCAGGGGTAAGGATAAAGGGAAGAGATAATGGATAAGATCTTGCTTTTTTTGTAAATGAACATATGTGAAGGATGTTTGTGTGTCAATAATATTGTTGATTTTAATGTGTGAATTGACTTGTTTGAAAAAAATAAATACAATAAAAAGGATCAAACCAAAACACTATACAGTGAGCGTAAATTGTTCAATCCAATGGCTGAGGCCACTCAAACGAAGTTGCTTCTGGTCGATGATGAATCTGCCTATCATGCGGCTTTTCGTCGCGCACTCCGAACTTGGAAAGATCTCCAGATCGAGACGGCTCCCGGCGGCAGGGAGGCGCTTAAAAAACTGGAAGTTTATCCGGCCGATATCGTGATCAGCGATGTGAGGATGCCGCATATGGACGGTTTGGCGTTGCTGCATGAGATCAAAGCACGTTACCCGCATACTTTCGTTGTGATGATCACCGGTCACGCGGATATTCAGGATGCTGTAAAGGCCATGAAGCTCGGCGCGTATGACTACCTGCTGAAACCTTTTGACATGGACGCAGTCGCAATCATTCTAAAAAAAGTCATCGAACATAAAAACCTGTTTCATGACAATATTATTGCCGATGGCGATCAGCGGGAGAATCGACGTTTTGAAAACATCATCGGACAAGACCCGAAAATGTTTACCATCTATGAAATGATTTCCGCCGTGGCCAAGTCGGATGCGTCCGTTCTTTTGACCGGCGAAAGCGGCACCGGCAAGGAGTTGGTGGCGGAAGCCATTCATTTTCGAAGCAACCGAAAACAGAATGCCTTTATACGGGTGAACTGCGCCGCCCTGACCGAGACGTTGATTAACAGCGAGTTGTTCGGTCATGAAAAAGGTGCATTCAGTGGTGCGACGACCTCCAAAAAAGGTTACTTGGAAGTTGCCGATAAGGGGACACTTTTTCTGGATGAAATCGGCGACATACAGCCACAAACGCAGATTTCTCTTCTGCGGGTGTTGGAACTGGGCAGTTATCAGCGCGTGGGCAGTACCAGCGCTCTTCAAACCGATGTCCGTATAATCTGCGCCACGAATCAGGATCTTGTCCAGGCTATTCAGGAGAAAACATTTCGAGCGGATTTATTCTACCGTATCAATGTCGTATCCATCCATCTTCCGCCGCTCCGGGAACGACGCCTGGATGTACCGCACCTGGCCGAATATTTTCTGAAAAAATGCAAAACCAGCGATGATAAAAATATCAAGGGTTTTTCCAATGAGGCCATGCGGCTGCTGATGAAATACGATTGGCCGGGAAATGTCAGGGAACTCGCCAATGTGATCGAACATGCTGCCGTCTTTGCAAAATTCAGCCAAATCCAGCCCGCTGATCTGCCCGAAGGATTGAAATCCATGGCATCCTTTCCGCCGGTTACCTTGACTTTGCCTTCTCATTCTCTTGCCCAAGCAGAATCCATCCTGATCCGATCGGTTTTGGAGGAGTGTGAATGGAATCTGAAAAAAGCAGCAAAAATACTGGAAATCGCGAGAGGAACCCTTTACGGAAAAATGAATAAATACGGCATTTCCAAACCGGATTAATATTGCCGCCATCAGCGTGTCCTGTCTCTGCCGGTTTTTGAACACAATCCGCTTCGGTTGCGTTCATTGATTTTCAGGCATATCCGACGAATTTATCAGCACCGGAGTCATTCACATGCCGATTTTTGAACACCTTGCAAATTCCGGCCAGGGCATTCCCGTCAACAGCAATATGTAAAAGCAACGGGAATCGCTTAAAAGTCAAATGAGTTGTCCGGACTGGTTCGGGTTGGCATATACATTGAAAGGGGTAAGGGTCATATTGTATTAACCATTCAAGGAGGTTTTTATGATTTTTGATCAGATCCCTGTCCGTTTGAAAAAGCATATCACCATCCGATGTTTTTCCTGCTTTGATAATAAAGCCAGCCATATATGCCGGTTCAATCTGGGTTCCGTTCATATTCAATTGTGCCTCTGTGACAGCTGCATGGGGATGAACAAATCGACTCTGATGGTTAATATTGCAGAACAAAGCTCAATGCCTTTTCGATTTCCTGTTTGATGTCCTCATCTTTCCAAGGTTTGAAGATCACACGGTCGATTCTGCGGTATTTCAGGGCGTTGTGCGAGCGGTCTGGCAGCTTGTAGCCTGTCAGCAGGATACAGTAGGTATCCGGGTAAAGACCTTTCACCCGTGTTAGGAAATCGATCCCTTCCATGTAGGGCATGCGTCTGTCGGAAATAACCACATGAGGCCTATTCTTGTCCAGCGTTTCCAGTGTATCCAGCGCATCGACCGGAGAATCAAAAGTGATGCAGTTGTAAGGACTTTTCTTGAAAAGACGACGCAAGGCATTCAGAATGTATTTTTCGTCATCTACTATCATGATGGTAGCTTTTTCCATGGAGCCTCCTTTGATTATGTGCTTTTCATTAAGAGGGAAAAAGCAAATTGAGTGCCAAACTTGTTCAGTATACAATCGTCTCATCCGGATTTGAAGTATTCATCACCGGTTCCATAATAAAGAAAACTTGTTGGCATTCATGCTAATTTCAGTTATGGTTTTTCCGAAAAAGGAACGTCCTTTTTTTTATTCATAAGAGTCAAGAGCAGACCCCCTTTACTTTAACAAAGGAATGAGCAAGATTACTCCCGCAGTGGACAAGCGCATCTTGATATTTCTGGCCGGTTTTATGTGGATCGGTGTCGGTACGATGATGCTGCTTCTGTCCTATACCTGGTTGAAGGATGGTCAGGTTCATGGTTCCTGGTGGTTTGCTCTGGTCGGTACGATTGCAGCCCTGGTGATCCACCATTTTGGATTTCTGCGGATTGTGGATCAAAATCTGGGTCGTATACTGCCAATGCAGGGGAAAAAATGCATATTCTCCTTCATGACCTGGAAAAGCTATGTCATGGTGGCTGTTATGATTGCCATGGGAGTCCGGCTGAGGCATTCATCGGTTCCAAAGCCGTATTTATCCGTCATCTATATCAGCATTGGAATGGCGCTGATCCTTTCCAGCCTGCGATATTTGCGGGTGCTTTTCAGCCGGCTGCGGAAGGATCACAACGAATGAGCATCAAATAGGCGCGAAAGAAAAAATCAATCCTATCTGTTGTCATCTTGCGGTCAGAAAGAATCCATTTGACAAAGAGGCATCCACGGTCGTGCAGCAAAAGGAGTCGCTCAAGCCGATCAAATCCAAGGAATATTCATTTTAAGGAATCAGCAGGCTTTTTTCGGTCAGGTTCAGCAAGACCTCCTTTTACGCCTATGCCGGCTTTTTCTTTACACTGCGTGTAGTTGTAATAATCCTTTACCGCTATCCCTTTTTCCCCCCTGTTTAAAACCTTGCTCCTGTCACCGACAACCACACCGTTGTCAAGTATGATCCAGGCGGTTGCCTTGTCACAAGAAACCATCTGCACGGTGACTCCATCTTCGGCAATTCCAAGGCACTTGCCTCCGCAGGACAATCTGCCGGTTCCGTCTGTTTGCCATTGCTGCCGCATAGAGTCCTTGGATTGCTTGGCCCGAACGGTAGTGCCGTTTTCCGCAACCTCGAGACAATTCAGAACGTACCAGAGAATGCTCTTTGGGTCTGTGACAGCAGAAAGTGAATAACTTCGCGCACCCCAACCTGCCATATACCGGTCAGCATTACCGCCGGTCACGTGATCGAACACGCAATAATTGTTCAGCACTTTCTTCTTGGCATCAAACAGTGCACCGGTTACGTTCTGTTTCTCTTGCAGCATCGGGTAATCATGCAGGTAGTAGACGTTGTAACCCCGGTACATGAGGAGGCCGGAATGCGGGTTCGTCCGGATATAACGCCGGTAAGCCTCCAGTGTCAGCCGTCCGGTGTGAAGATGATCGGTGTGATCGAAATAGTAGATCCCGGTGCTTTCATGAGTTCGGATGCGGTCCGGCCGATAATCCTGCATGATACCGGTCAGGAGGGTGATCAATTGATCCAGGGTATAAGACCTCCGGGACCCACCGATGTCGCCTACGGTAGTTATCTGATCCGGGCGACCATTCCAAAAATGTTCAAGCGGCCATATCCTTGCGGAACGGCTGCTTCCGGAAAGTCTTAGGAACGTAAGCGTTACCTGGTCTGGAAGTTTTGTATTCTTGAGCGTGTAAAGATCGATCACTCCGGAATGATTCGGAAGAAAGATTGTTCTGAAAAGATAGTATGATTTAATCTTTTTCTCCGAAGGCTTTGTTGCGGCGCATAACGTTTCCGTAATCTTTCCTGCCATGGTGGCATAGGCAGTCAATTCGCCCAGCTCTCGTCCATGCCAATAGCCGACATCCGCGCCGTCCTTCTGAAGGTTTCCCGCTGTCATGAACACGGTTCGGACATAATGGCCATTGTTAATACTCTTCTGAATGTCCGGGTTCATGAAAATAAGGTCGTCATCTTCGTGTGCGACGATCTGCAAGTCATGGAGGGGTTTAGCGTATGCAGGCGGGTACATTCCGGCAGTCAGCAGGCTGCCGGCCAGCAGGATCAGCAAGAAAACATAGTTGGGAAATCTTATAAGCAATACTTATTGGCCGTCCGAATTCTTAAAAAAAAAATGAAATATACTGTCATCGGGATGTTCGCACTGAAGCATAATCTTTGATTATTCAACAGTTTTTGATTACCCCGCTTCCTGATAAAATGTTGCTTTTTTCGCGGTGAACATACAGGAAGGGGTTTTATGTGTCAATGGCAATAACCACGCAAAATACAGAGAGGTGTTTGGGGCTATTTCAGCATCTCACCGGTCTCACAATAATGTTTCAACGCTTCCGACAGAAAATTCATCACCAGTTCCATTTTCACCTGTATGGTTTCAGTTTCCATTGAATTGGCTTCTTTATCCAGAGCCGTGAAAATCATATGCCAGGTGCAGCTCGAAACCTCTTTTCCCACTTCACGGAATTCCACCTTCAGATTGATCACAGCTTTTCCGGAAAGATTCAAATGGAATACAATTCGGTAATTGTCCGGATCATGGACGGCCGTCACCCAGGTGGTTGTCAATGGTTTTTCAAAAAAATGGGGGCCGGATTGTTCTTCATTGAAAATACAATTGGTTTCATTCACGCCGCTTTTTGAATACATCAATTCATATTCCCAATTCGGTATCCATCTCAACTCCTCAACCGGGCATGCCAATGGAAAGATTTTACCCGGAGATGCCTTGATTTCTCTTGTGACGATCGCTTCAATGCGCTTATTCTCAATTGCCGGTGGATAGGTAATGGTTTTATTTGTGATCATGTTGCCTCCTTATTGTTTGCGAAACAGATTATCCGGGGTTATCATGCTTGCTGAACAATAGCGTTCATCCCGTTGATGATCCGATCCTATCACAAGGAGGGACAACGATCTTGAGTATGGACGAAAATTTTTTGTTTTTTTGCGAAAAAATGAACCCTATACCAGATGCTCAAGTTTTTGATCGCTGAATTGAAATAAACTCCGTCATTCCTGGCGGAGTGAAGCGGAGACCCGGAATCCAGGTATCGACAAACGATATTTTTAATCCAGGAGCGCCGAATCTATATTACCGTTCATAGCGTTCTTTCCAAATCATCTCGAGTGTTTCTAAATGTGCAGGCACAGGGGATTTCGCTCGCTGTTTCGGTTCAATCAGGATTTCTGATCACCAGAACCGGTTTTTTAGACCTTCGGACCACACGTGCGGCTGTGCTGCCCATTAATGCGGCCTCTATAAAGCCCTGTCCTGTTTTCCCAATTACGATAATGTCGCAATTCCGGTTATCCGCCACTTCAAGTATTACCTCAACCGGATTTCCGATTTCTACTAAAACTTCGTCGAAATCAAATTTAGATGCTTCGTCGGCACTCTGAACTTTTTCGGCAAATTGATCCAGCATTTCCTTAATGGCTAAATGCTCTTTCCTTTTATCAATAAGGACTTTACGGGCGTCTTCCAAATGGCGCTTTTTTATCTGCGCCCATATATCGGCCTCTATATAATTGGCCACACTCCTGTCCGTAAATGAAGGGACTTCGTGTACCACATGCAGTATTGTTATGCTTGCAGAATATTTTACAGCAAGATTTACCGCATAGGCAAATACATAACGAGCACTTTCCGATAAATCTGTTGCATACAGGATTTTTTTGATATTGATATCTTGTGCCTGAATCATCGTTTAAACTCCTATCTTATGTGGACTTATCGACCTGAAGAATTCACAATATGATCTCTACTCTTACATGTTTTTTCATCACTCCTCTACAAAGGCTTCCTCCCTGGTTTTTGAAAAGGCCGGGATAAAAACCAAAAGCATGGCCAGCAGGGATATGGCCAGCAATGTAGCGCTGATCGGCCGCCGCAGGAAAACCATCGGGTCGCCACGGGATATGAGCATGGCCCTGCGCAGGTACTCTTCCATTAACGGGCCGAGAATAAAGGCCAGCAGCATCGGCGCCGGTTCACAATCGAGCTTGATGAAGACATACCCCAGCAGGCCGAACAGGGCCATGAGGAAGATATCAAACTCGTTGTTGTTCAGGCTGAACACACCAATGGCACAGAAGCCCAGGATAGCCGGGTAGAGGAACCGGTAGGGCACCATGATAATGCGCACCCAGAGCCCGATCATCGGCAGATTGAGAATGACCAGAAAAAGGTTGCCGATCCACATGGAAACGATGATTCCCCAGAACAGGGACGGTTGCTCGGTGATTACCATTGGCCCCGGCTGAATGCCCTGGATGATCATCGCCCCGACCATGAGAGCCATCACCGGGTTGGATGGGATGCCTAAAGTCAGCATCGGGATAAACGAGGTTTGGGCTCCGGCGTTATTGGCCGCTTCGGGGGCGGCAACTCCTTCGATGGCGCCACTTCCGAACTCCTTGGAATTTTTTGAGATTTTCTTTTCCAGCGAATAGGCCGCAAAGGAGCCCAGGATGGAGCCGCTGCCCGGCAGGATGCCCAGGGCCGAGCCTAAAGCGGTTCCTCGGAGGATTGGCCGGACCATGCGTTTCCAATCTTCCCGGGTCGGCATCAGATTGGTGATTTTACTAGTTACAAGGCCAGAGCGGTCCCCACCCGGCTCCAGGTTCCGAATAATCTCGGCCAGGCCGAACATGCCCATCGCCACCACTACAAAACCAATACCATCGGCCAGTTGGGGCAGGTCAAACGTAAACCGCTGCCCGCCTGATGTTACATCCGAACCGACCAATCCCAATAACAGGCCGAGAATAACCATGCCGATGGCGTGCAGCAGCGATCCATGGGCTAGCACTACCGATGCAACTAAACCCAGAACCATGAGCGAGAAATAATCGGCTGGCCCGAACTTGAGCGCTATCTCCGCGAGGGGCGGAGCGAACAGGGCGAGCAACAGGGTCGCGACCGTGCCTGCAAAAAAAGAAGCGATGGCCGAGGTAGCCAGGGCTACACCGGCGCGCCCTTGAAGCGCCATTTGATAGCCGTCCAGTGTGGTGACCACAGAGGCCGCTTCGCCCGGTAGATTGACCAGTATGGAGGTGGTAGAGCCTCCGTATTGGGATCCGTAGTAGATGCCCGCCAGCATGATCAGGGCTGAGACCGGCGGCAAGACAAAGGTAACGGGCAACAGCATGGAAATGGTGGCGGTCGGGCCCAGTCCGGGCAGCACCCCTATCAAGGTGCCGAGAAAGACGCCCGCCAGACAATACAAAAGGTTGGTCGGGCTTAAGGCAACTCCCAGTCCCAGGCCGAGATTGGCAATCAGCTCCATACGCCTCCTTTTTGGTTCAAATAATAAAGATCAAAATCTAACCGCCGAACCACGAACCCAATATCGGAAGCGGGACACCCAAACCCTTCAGGAACACCAGCGTGCAAAAGACGGTCAGTCCGGCCGCCAGGGTCAGAACCGGGCCCCACTTGAATTGGCGGCCGGCAAAGGAGCTGATTATTACCAACATGGGCAATACTACTACCAGACCAGCTCTTCGGACCAGAAGGCCAAATAAAATTGTCGGGATGACGACCAGCATGAGTCCTCTTACCGTAAATGCGCCGATAGGGGTTCCCCTCCTGATAAACGATCGGATCAAGGAGATGAGTCCGATGAAAATCAATACAAAACTAAGCACCAGCGGGAAGTAAGCCGGGCCCATCTTGACGGCCGTCCCGATTTTATAATCACCGAGGATGGCAATCAAAACAGCCCCGGACCCTATTGCAACGTAGATCATTCCGGTCAGGAAATCTTTGTTACTTCGGATGGGTGAGACCAACGTTCCCTCCCTTTTAGTCGGCGTAAACACCTGCTTTTTTGATGATCGGCGCCCATTTGTCCACCTCGGCTTTGAGGTGAGTGCTCAGCGCCTCGGGATTCGCGCGATTATCTGCTACCGGTTCAGTGCCTAATTCAGCGAAGCGCTGCTTGACGTTAGAATCCTTCAAAGCATCCTTCAGGGCCTTAACCAGTTTATCAATGATAGGCTTTGGCGTGCCTTTCGGTGCATATAGAGCATGCCATACAGCGACCTCAAAGTTGGGCAGTCCTGCTTCATGCATGGTCGGTACGTCCGGCAGTGAGGGCACCCGCGTCTTTGTGGTCACCCCGTAAACCTTGATTTTGCCTCCTTTGATCTGGCTGGTGGTGTTGGTAGTCTGATCAATCATAAAGTCCACCTGGCCGCCCATCAGGTCGTTCATGGCCGGTCCAGTACCTTTGTACGGAATGGTCGTCAAAGCCGTCTCAATCGCGGACATAAAAAGCATGCCGCTCAGGTGCGAGGCCGCTCCCAGGCCGGCGTTGGCGTAAGTAACCTTATCCTTGTTGGCTTTCACATATGCGATCAGCTCCTGGAGGTTATTGGGCGGAAAATCCTTCCTGGCCACAAGGGTCATAGGGACGTCGGTTATCAGCCCGATAGGCTCGAAATCCTTAAAAACATCATAGGACAGCTTGCGATACAGGGCGGGGGCGGTGGCTTGCCCTATATGGTGCAAGAAAATAGTATAGCCATCCGGATCCGATCGGGCCACCCGGGCTGCCCCAATTGTGCCTCCGGCTCCGGCAACGTTTTCAATAATAATTTGCGCTTTCATCGATTCGCCCATGGCTTTGCCGATCAGGCGGCCCACGGTATCCGTCGGCCCTCCTGCTGAAAAAGGAATGATCATGGTAATTACTTTGGATGGGTAATCTTCGGCAAACGCTTGTGAAGCAATAAGCAAGCTCAGGCACATAAGTGTGCTAACAAAAATTCTACCAATCATGACGCTCCTCCTTTATCCTTTGATGAACCGTTCTTTGGGTTGGTGAGATGTATAAAGCGGTTTTTAATTTATCTCTTATTCATTGAATTGTCAATCCTCAGACAGTGAACGACTTCGCTATAAAATCATTCATTGTTCTCCTGCCGTATTATAAACCGGATTTTGGTTGTTATCCGAAATATTTTGTACAATTTGTCATGTCCCTATAGTTCCTGAGGTCTATCGTTTATAACCATCGAACTAATTTTAAGGTTCTTTTTTGGTATCTAAAGCTTTAAAAGAATGTTTATTAAGTTCCATGCGAAAATTTCCTATCCAGCACCCTCCTTATCTCTTTCGCAAGCACTTCTTTCGAGACAGGTTTCATGAGAAAAGCTTTAATCCCAATTGAATTCGCCTGTTTTTCATTCATGATCGAGCTGTATCCAGTGCAAACAATAATAGGAATATCCGGACGAATCTTTATCATCTCCTTTGCCAGCTCTGACCCTGGTAGATGAGGCATTGTCTGATCCGTAATTATCAAATCATACTGGTAAGGATCCGCCCGGAACGTTTCAAGCGCTTGTAAACTGTTCGTCATTGAAAAAACCGAGTAGCCAAGTGATTCCAATATCTTTTCCCCTAGCAAAGCTAACGCTTCCTCGTCGTCAATAAAGAGTATCTTTTCTTTGCCTAAAGGTAGTATGGTGGTTTGTACCTCATCTTTGCTTTTACGAGTTGCCTCAACAGTTTTAATAAACACTGAAAATATAGTGCCAGTCCCAAACCTGCTTGAACAGACGATCTTCCCGCCATAATTTTCAATAATACCGTAAACAACAGCCAAGCCAAGGCCGGTGCCTTTACCCTGTTGCTTGGTAGTAAAGTATGGATCGAAAATGTGACTGATTACATCTTCCTTTATGCCCGTGCCTGTATCCTGGACATCAAGTTTAGCATAATAGCCTGGTTGCAGATGTAACGCGCCAGATTCATTCACGCTGAGATTAACTTCTTTCAAAGTAACACTTAGCGTCCCACCAGTTTCCTCCATGGCGTGGAAGGCATTTGTGCATAGATTCATAATAATTTGATGTACCTGGGAAGTATCTGCGTTAATGGGGGCGCAATTTTCATCAATCTCCTGACGGATCTCGATGGTAGTAGGCAATGTTGATCTGAGAAGATTGAGGACTTCTTTTACAATCGGTTGAATTTTAATAGGCAATATCTCGGCAATGGATTTACGGCTGAATGTCAGTATCTGTTGTACCAACGCTTTGGCACGATTGCCTGCCTGCAAAACCTGTTCAACATAATGGTAGATTTCGTCGTCTGAATATGCCTTTGTAAGGATAATCTCACTGTAACCGATAATAGCTGACAAAATATTGTTAAAATCATGTGCAATACCACCGGCAAGGGTCCCAATAGCTTCCATTTTCTGTGATTGGCGGACCTTCTCTTCCATCTCCTTTCTTGCGGTAACATCACGAAACAGACCGATCAAACATTTTTTGCCGCCGATTTCAGTTGGGGTAGCACTGATATCCGCAAAAAAAATAGATCTGTCTTTTTTCAACACCGGGGCTTCGTGAAAAACATCAATTTCCTTTCTCACCTGCCGGGCAAATTGATGATGGATCTCTGTCAAGCTTTCAGCAGGATGAATCTCATCAACACCCAATTCGGTTATTTCTTCAAGAGTGTAACCAAGCATTTCACAAATTGCCTTGTTCCCGGTTACAAACTTCCTGCTTTCAGCATCTGCCACCAAAATGCCATCATTTGTTGAGTTAAAAATAATATTCAATTTCTCTTCGGAATCTCTTAACTCTGCTTCCGCTTTCTTGCGAGACGAAATATCTCTTATGATTCCGCTGAAAAACTGCTTTTCGTCAACAAACCAGGTTGCGACATTTAATTCCAGGGGAAATTCCTTCCCATCTTCAGTAAGGCCATGGAATTCAAGAACTCGGTTGAGATATGTCGTTTTTCCTGTTGAAGCCACATGTTCCATGCCGCGGAGATGGTCAGCGCGATACCTTTCCGGCATTAAATCGGCAAGTTTGATATGCATCATTTTATCATGCTGATAACCAAACAATATTTCAGCAGCTTTATTTACCTCTAAAACAGATCCATTTTTGTCAGCAATTATTATTGCATCTGCGGATGCATCAAAGATTGAACGGAATTTTTTCTCGCTTTTTGTTAGCGATGTTGTCCGCTCCCGGACAAGCTGATCCAGTTTAGTGCAAAGTTCTTCATACTTGTTTTTTTTGATTCGTTCATCAAGAATTATGGCCACCATAAAACAAAAATTTTTCAGGTATTCAATGTATGGCGTAAAGGCAACAGGCTCTGAAACGGTTATTAATAGCTCTCCATAATTGGCATCATTGGTTTGAATAGGGAACCGAGTTACCGAAGCAGCCAGACCTTCCTCTTTATTCCTTGAGTATCTCACCTGTTCAACACCGGGAAAATCGGCCAGCCCCCGACAGATAAAGCTGAAAAGCGAGGTCTCATCGGGTAAACTGCAGATAATTGTTTGCATGAGAAGAAGTTGCCCAAGAACTTGGGGGCTTAAATCTGGTGACCTATTCTGTTTCATCATGCTTGTCCTTTAACATCTTCCGTGCTTAGAAATACCTCAGGAGCAATATGAAAAGGATTATTAACTACGGAGCCCCTCACTACCATCCAGGGGTGTACTTTTAAAATATCCATGATTGTTGATCCGTTGAATTGCCGAGCATCATACTGACAGACTGCGGTGATGGGATGTTTTTCCAATAATAGACTAACTCTTGATTCGTATTCCAGTAATCTGTTCCCTCCCGGCAGGTTTTGAACTTCAGGGAGCATTTCACCGATAACCCTGGCAGCGGAAAATCCTTGAGCTTCGGATTCTTCGTGATAATTCTTTAACGTAGCGAGCATTCTGTCGGGGTCAAAGCGATTATCCTGGAAATAGATGTTCCGGGTTCTGGAAAATATAAATGCCCCGGAATCAATGACATCATTAAATGAAATTCCGTAATTGCCGAGGAATTCTTTTAGTATAGTCTCATTTATTTGCTCAGAAAAGCAGCAAGCACATTCACCTGCCTTTAGTCCGGCGAGCAGAAATTTAAGCAGTGATTCCTGGCGCTCATCATCATCACTGATAATTTGGCAAACATGAACGCCGGCAGGGAATTGTTGCTCAGTAAATCCAAGGGAAATAGTCGAATTGTTGAGAGACATAGTGATCTCCTTGATTTCCATTCAACGGTTGAACATTTATTATTCAATAGAGCCAATTTAAAAAGTCTGTTGTTGCAGTTCCGGCGAAAGCTATACACAGATTGAAGCGTAACACTATCCAGTATTTTCATTTCTTTCCTGGACATCGGCTTTCGCCGGTGTGACGCTCTTCAATCGTTTTGAAATTGGTTCAATAGATTTTGTCTTTTTTGTCCCTAACGCTCATTTATCAATAATATATTAAGATATACAGAAATTTTCAACTAGTTTAAATATGATTAAAAAAACGAATTATTATAATTATTTATCATTATTAACAGAAAACTAAAAATTATTTAAATATACTTTTATCGTCAAGTTCAACCACCTTAAGACAAATTTATTGAATTCCGAGATTAATTCATTATTCCATAAAGTGATATTGTTTATAAACCTTTACCGGAGGTGTCGGGTACTTTGTTTAGCGATGGCGGGTTTTTGGGATTTGCTTCAAATCTGAGATATTCCCAACTCAAGAGTTGTTATATTTTGAAAATACCTCAATTTTTATCGACATCAGGGAGAAGAAATTTAAGCCCTTGCCCTTTATATTGAAAAACATGTGTGAAAGATGTTTTTGTGTCAATAGCACTAACAGTTGCCTCCTTATTGTTTGCGAAACAGATTATCCGGGGTTATAATGCTTTACGGACAACAGTGTTCATCCTGTTGATAATCCAATCCTATCGCATGGAGAAGCAATGATATTGAATATGGACGAAATTTTTTGTTTTTTTGCGAAAAAATATACCCTATACTCGATGCAATTAGAGCCTTTCTCCATTTTCCTTCAACTTGCCGATTGCAATGCGGCAATTCGTGATTCAATTGGCGGGTGACTGCTGAACAGCGCCATGGGGCCTTTACCTGAAATCCCGCTGGCAGCTAGTTCTTTCGGCAGTTCGCCTGTTTGTAAATTTCCAAGCGATCGCAGGGCCTCGATCATCGGACGCCGATCGCCCATCAGTTCAGACGCACCGGCATCCGCCCGGTATTCACGCTTTCGGGAAAAATACATGACCACAATGCCGGCCAGAACACCGAACAGGATTTCAAATACGATACTGGTAATGAAGTAGCCAATGCCTGGACCGCTCGATTCTTCGTCATTCCCACGCAGAAAATTATCTACCACGTAAGCGATGGCACGGGAGAGGAAGATCACGAAGGTATTGACTACCCCTTGAATCAGCGTCAGCGTTACCATATCGCCATTGGCAATATGAGAAACCTCATGCGCTATCACTGCTTCCACCTGCTGCCGGTTCATACTTTTCATCAAACCGGTCGATACGGCCACCAGCGAATTGGACTTGCTGGGGCCGGTGGCAAAGGCATTGGGTTCGCCTTCGAAGATGGCGACTTCCGGCATCGGTAAACCAGCCTTGGAGGCCAACCGACCCACGGTGTCAACAAGCCAGGCTTCTTCATGGTTGCCAGGCCGTTCGATAACTTGAGCGCCGGTACTCCATTTTGCCATGGTTTTCGACATCAGCAGCGAAATAAAGGAACCACCAAAGCCGATCAGGGCGGCAAAGGCGAGCAGCATGCCCATGTTCAGCCCGTTACTGGTCAGAAAGCGGTCAATGCCTAAAATACGGGCGCTGATCGACAGCACCAGCATCACCGCAATGTTGGTTAACAAAAACAGAACAATCCGTTTCATCCTAATTCTCCTTTTGTTTCTACATCCTATCTTGAGATATTAATTTAAATTCAATTTGTTGAAAGCGGAACGCATTTATAAATAGCCATAATTCCCTTCGTATGAGTATCAAAAGGTGTAAGCCGACAGAATCGGAGTCCGATCCATCAACTGTCTTATGACTCATATTGTTCAAGTGCGACCTTGCCCCTGCGAATTTCGATAAGCCATTTGCCCAAGGCGCAGACAAAAACAAAAAAGAATGCCATTGCAGCATACTCAGCCCATTTGGGTGGGTTTAACATTTCTTTCACCCATGGATCGGTTATCATCATCTCGCCGCCTACCTTGCCTAACACCGCCGCACCTATCCACAGGATGATCGGGTAGCGGTCCATCAGCTTGGAGAGCCAAGTGCTCATGAACACCACCATCGGGATGGAAAGGATCAGGCCGAAAAGCAGCAGGAAAAGATTACCGTGGCTTGCGGCACCGACAGCGAGCATGTTGTCAATGCCCATGCTCAGATCCGCCACGATGATGATCCAGAGTGACTGCCATAAAGTGTTGCATTCCTTTTCCAGGGGACATTCTTCCTTGGTACCATCCGTGAGAAGCTTGATTGCGATCCAGATAACCACCGCGCCGCCAATCAGCTTGACGAAGGGCATGTTCAGAAGTTGTGCTACCAGGAAAGTACAGATCACCCGGATAATGACCGCTCCTCCGGAACCAAGGATGATGCCCATCTGGCGTTCTCTGCCTTTCAAGTTCTTGACTGCCATCGCGATAACGACGGCATTGTCACCGGCCAAAACCAGGTCGATGAGCACAATGCTCATCACTGCCATAAAAAACTCCCATGTAAAGGCAATTTGCCCTAGCCAACCAAGATCAATCATTTTGTCTCCTTGTCAGGTTTTGCCGCGGCAAAAAAAAACCTTCACCCGCGGCATGGTTTTTCATGCTGTAGGTAAAGGTCTTGCAAGTCCAGAAGGTGTATCTTGGATCCGATCCCGGGTGATTATCACCGTATTGACGGAATGTGGGCCAACTGTTTTCAGCCGGTCGCTACTCCCCTTTACATTTTTTTTCTATCAAAACAGGAAAACACTGTCAACACCAAACAACCAAATCAGCGGTTGGAAGTATATTAAATTCTCTCAATTGCCGGTGGATAGGTAATGGTTTTGTTTCGGGTCATGATGCCTCCTTAATTATTTGCGAAAATAATTATCCGGGTTTATAATCCTTATCTAAAAAATAGAGCTCATCTTATTGATGATCCGATCCTATCGCATGGAGAGGCAATGATCTTGAGTATGGACGAAAACTTTTTGTTTTTTTGCGAAAAAATGTATCATTTTCAATGGTAACAATATGACTTATCCATTGACCGCATCTGTCGACCTGCTGAATATTCTTTTGCAATACGCATCAAAGTTGGGGATGGATGAAAAAACCATCATCTCCGGAAGCGGTGTCGACCTTTGGGCATACAAGTTCAATGAAGCACGGATTCCCGTCCAGCCGTTTCATCTTGTCTGGACATTCATTTTTAACCGCGCGGGTGATCCTGATTTCGGTCTGCATTTCGGTGAACACACGCAGAAATTGCTGGGCAGGCATCTTATTTTTGCAATGATGATGAACTGTGAAAATGCAGACCAGGCCATCCGGAAAAATTTTCAATATCATAATCTAATCATGGACATGATCCGGCCTGTGATGAAAGTCGAAAAAACATCGGCGTCTCTGACATGGGAGATGAATCATCCGTCATTACACCCGGAACGTCATTTTTCAGAATCCATACTGTCTCTTTTTGTTTTCATGATGCGGGCTTTAACCGAAGACCAATTCAGATTGAAAACGGTGCGATTCACCCACCCCTGTCCGGAAAGCACAGCCGAACATGAACGGATATTTCAGGCGCCGCTGGAGTTTGGTCATAAAAATAATGAAATCGTATTTTCCAGAAACTACCTGGACACTCCCATTCTTTTGGCAAATTCAAAATTTTTCAACGGGCTGGAACATCTGGTGCAAAAAGCCCTGCATCGGGCATATGCAGTTCATTCATGGTCTGAAAAAGTCGCTCAATTTCTTTTCAAGGAACTGCTCAGGGAAAAAAGCTTTGATATCAAGACGATTGCGGGTCATCTTGCCATGACAACCCGCAATCTTCAGCTGAAACTGAAATCGGAAAACACCTCCTTTCAAAAGCTTCTTGATGAAGTGAGGAAGGAGATAGCAGTGAGCTATCTTGAAGATGAGAATGCGTCGATCTGCGAGATCGCATTGCTGCTGAATTTTTCCGACCAGAGTGCTTTTCATCATGCATTCAAGCGTTGGACCGGAAAAACCCCCGGCAAATATCGGAAAAAACAGGAGCCAATTTGAAACAGATGGTCCTTGGCATGCTGCCTTTCGTTTTCAGCAGTTTCTTCAAAAATTCCGGCAATGTAAAAAAACATAATTTTGGTTTCATCGTTTTGAAGATCGTCCCGGGAACGTATTTTATGAAAGCAGGCATATTTTCTGATCCATTCGCAACAGGTTTGTTCCGTATGGATGGAATAATGATGAAACCATATGATTTCGCGGACTTCATCCAGGAGTTTCCGGTCATTTTGTGTTGACATAAGATCCATAAAATGATTCTGTTGTAAATCGTTATCGTTGGCAAGGATTGGATTTTGGGCTTTTTTATATACAGGAAACATTTCATTTTTTCCAAGCGACTTGTTGCGAAAAATTAATTCGGCTAATATCAGGGGAAAAGTGCCTGAAAAGCAGTCAATATCAGGTCAAATTTGACTTGATAATCAATGTTAGAAAAAAACGTTAGAAAAAAATGAAGATAAAAATTATTTTGATAGTAATTCTTGCTGGGATTGTCAGTTTTTGGTTAACACTCCAGGCGCATGCATCTGATAAATATTACAGAAAACAAGGAGTATCTATTGACTTAGGTGGCCGCACAGACCCTTTAGCCATTGGGGGTGAGATCAGTATCTTGGGTGAAATATATGATAGAGTCTCGTTTAAAGCAGGGTTGTCATTTTTGGGATTAGAAAATGATAATCTTTTTGGTGGATATACTATGGGAATACAATATCGAACTGGACATAGACTTTCGCCTTTTATTGGTTTGGGTGCTTTTTACGGTTATTCGGAACGAAAAGATGATGCTGAAGATGACAATATTGACAATGATAATGATGGTTTTGTTGATGAATCAGGAGAGGAAAAAGAGGTCATTGATGATACTATAGCAAGCCTATATCCAGAAATTGGTATGCATTTTTGGGTCACCGACAAAACAAGACTTACAATGTCTAGTAAATATCAAATAACTACAAAAGGTCGTGACCATGATTTTTGGATGTTCAGTTTAGGCAGGGTAAATTTGTCCTATTAGCAATGATTTTTTATTACAATATGTTAAATTAA
>DYJC01000030.1 GCA_020723305.1 Desulfosudis oleivorans | reverse complement strand
AGATATCAAAACATTATTTATTTTAATAGTGTTAAAAAACAACTTAGCGCTTATGCCCCTGGCCCCCCTCAAGGGGGGAATAAATAAAGACATGATTTCATGAAACCAGAAAGTTGAGAAAATAACTTCTATCACTGCATAAAAAAGACAAAATGGGCCTTTTTACACGCATTCAAAAATATTTCAATCTTCATAAAGAAGACCCTCTTCCCTCTGATGTGGAAGCATTACGCCTGGATTTCAAGGAGCGGTATAACAATTTCAAGCTGCTACTGGGTGCCAACAACAAGGCGCTTGAGATCATGGCCGATATTGAACAAACCCTCAAAGGCGACAAAACCTTCGGTATGGCTTATATCAAGGCGCGCTGCACGGCTGTCTCCGTCAACGTCTTTCGCATGATCCGAAAAATTGAAAAACTGGCTCCCGGAAAATATGAAGTACTTCAGGATCGCTATGATGCCATTCAAAAGGAGATCAGCCTTGTCTTATCCGAATCCCGAGTCATAAAGGATGATCGATTGGTCATTCCGATCGAAGAGGTCAACAGTGATCTATCGGATATTGTGGGGGGAAAAATGGCCAATCTTGGAGAGCTGAAAAACCGGATTGGCCTGAAAGTCCCAGACGGATTCAGCATCACGGTTGCAGCATATGACCTTTTCCTGAGATATAACGATCTTCAGGCTGAGATCGACCGGCGTATTCAGGCTGCCACACTGGAGAATATGGAAAATCTGGTGGCACTCAGTTCTGAAATCCGCCAGTTGATCATTCAGGGAGAAATGCCTCCGGATCTGATAAAAGCAATCGAAGATGCCGTCCGGCATTTATCAAAAAATAATGAAAAACCAATTTACTTGGCCCTTCGCAGCAGTGCATTGGGCGAAGATGCTTCCGGTGCTTCCTTTGCCGGGCAATACCGCAGTATTCTCAATGTCAGCACGGAAAATATTTTCAGCGCCTATAAAGAAGTTCTTTCAAGCAAATATGGGGTACCGGCACTTACCTATCGCCTGAACCGCGGATTCCGGGATGAGGATATTGCTATGTGTGTGGCATCTATTTGCATGGTGGACGCCGTAGCCGGTGGTGTGGTTTATACCCATAATCCGATTGCGCCCACGGATAATTCCATTTATATCAACTCCGGCTGGGGATTACCCAAATCAGTAGTAGACGGCAGCATTGCCAGCGATCTGTTTGTTGTATCACGGGCACCTGAACTGGAAATCGTTCGTTCGGTCGTTGAAAAAAAGGAAAGAAAATTCGTCTGCTATCCGGAAGAAGGGGTCTGCCGCATTGATCTGACCGGTGATACCGCAGCCATGCCCTCCCTTACACCATCTCAAATATTGGAATTAACAAAATTGGCCCTGAAAATAGAAGCCTATTACGGCTCACCCCAGGATATTGAATGGGCATTATCCAATGATCCAATGGAAGAATTTCATGTGCTCCAGTGCCGTCCATTGCAGCAGAAAATTTCAGAGGGAAGGATTGATCCGAAAGTAACGCAGCCGGCAGAAATGCCCCAAACCGTAATCGCAAGCGGCGGAATCACGGCAAGTCCGGGAGCTGCATCCGGTCCGGTCTATAAAGCGGAAAAAGCCGCTGATATTTTAGGATTTCCTGATGGTTCCATTCTTTTTGTACGCCAGGCGCTTCCCCAATGGGCGCCCCTTCTTGGCCATGCCGCCGCAGTTGTGACGGAACAGGGTGGATTTGCGGGACATCTGGCCAATGTGGCGCGTGAGTTTGCTGTACCCGCTCTCTTCAACCTGCCGGGCATTTTCGACCGTATTGAAACAGGAATGATCGTCACCATTGATGCGGATGGCCTTTGCCTGCATCGCGGTCGTATTGAGCACCTGCTGACGACACCGAAACAGCAACACTTTATCATGCAGGGCAGCCCGGTTCACAAACTATTGCAACGCGTCAGCCGATATATTGTGCCGCTGAATCTGTTAAACCCGGATTCACCGGATTTCAAACCCGGTACGTGCACAACGCTGCACGACATCACCCGTTTTATCCATGAACAGTCGGTTCAGGAGATGTTCAGCTTCGGCACCACGCATCATTTTTCGGAAAAGACCGGAAAGCAATTGCATTACAAGGTCCCCATGCAGTGGTGGATCCTGGATCTGGACGATGGATTCAAATCAGAGGTCAAAGGAAAGTATGTAAAAATTGAAAACATTGCCTCGATCCCCATGCTGGCACTATGGGAAGGAATGATTGCCATTCCCTGGGACGGGCCACCGCCCATTGACGGAAAAGGTCTGTTATCGGTCATGTTTCAGGCCACAGCCAATCCCGCCCTTAACACCGGCAGACGTTCCAAATATGCCGAGCGGAATTACTTCATCATATCCAGGCAATATTGCAGCCTCAGCTCACGTCTTGGATTTCACTTTTCCATTCTGGAGGCCTATGTAGGTGAAAGGTCGGCTGAAAATTACATCAGCTTCCGTTTCAAAGGAGGGGCTACTGATGAGGAGCGTCGTACCCGGCGTGTGCAGTTTGTCGGTGATATTCTGGAGGAGTACGGGTTCAACTCGGAAATTCAATCAGACCACCTGTCCTCCCGATTGGAGGGAGTGAATGCGGATATTGCAATTGCCCGTCTGAAAATGATCGGATACCTGATTTTGCACACCCGGCAATTGGATATGATCATGTCCAAACCGGCAATGGTCAAGCGTTACCGCGAAAAATTCAGACAAGATATTGATCAAATAATGAACACGCAGACCAACAGCCTCCGAGAGGAAAAATGAATACAGAATGGGCAAAATGGATGTTGATCATTATCTTATGCAGCATATCCACATTGCTGACTTATTATTTTCATGGAATACTGAAAACCAGTACGGTATTTACACATTTTTATTATATTCCGATTATTCTTTCCGCCCTCTGGTGGCAGCGTAAAGGGCTGATCATTGCAATCATACTCTGTCTGACCCTGCTGATCGGACATCTGGTATATGGCCCAACTTATCTTCTATCTCCCTATGATAATTACATTCGTATCATGATATTTCTTTCCGTATCCGGATTTGTGTGCTTCCTGAGTGAAAAGATCGAGAAATCCCGTTCCGCCCTGCAATCCCAAAAAGAGCAGCTGGAGGTGGTGGTACAGGAACGCACAAAAGAACTAAGACAGAAAGTGGATGATCTTTCTCAAGCCAGGGAAGCGGTATTTCAATCCGAGGTGCAGGTTCGAAAAATCATAGAGGCCTCTCCGGTCGGAATCCAGATTATTCAAAACGGCAGAAATGTATTTTGCAACACCAAATTTATTGAAATATTCGGTTATCAGTCTGAAAATGAGATTATCGGAAAACCGGTTCAAACACTATTTGAACCCCCGTATGCGGATCTCCTCCGGACGATCAATGACGAAGGGGAAGCCGGCCAAACCATACCGAGATCATATGAGATTACGGCTTTAAAACGATCCGGAATGGCCTTTGATGTTGCTGTGTGGTTGAGCATCATCGATTACAATGGGGTCCGTTCGATTCTCTGCTTCGTGGTTGATATCAGTCTGGAAAAGAAAATGCGAAACCAGATCATGCAGTCCCAGAAAATGGAGTCCATCGGCACACTGGCCGGAGGCATTGCCCATAAATTCAACAATGCCTTGATGCTGATAACCGGCAGTACCGATCTGATCGCATATGGCTTTTCACCGGATGATCCGGTTCACAAACATATCAACCGTATTGTAAGTGCAGTCCAACAGATGGTGGATTTAAACAATCTGCTTCTTGCCTATGCCAGAAAAGGTCAAATACGGACGCAAAGAACACCGTTGAATCCTTTGATACAAGAGACCATTGCGCTGCTGAATCAAAACCAGATCCAATGTTCCATCCAGACAGATCTGGCAGAAAATCTTCCGGATGTCCTTATTGACACTGCCCAGATTCAGACGCTTCTTACGGCTATTTTAAAAAATGCAATGGAAGCCACTCAGGAAAAAGGCACAATAACCATACGGACCTATCCAAAAACAATTGATTCCGAAACAACAGGCAAGAATGCAGACACAGTGGCCGGAGATTATATCGGTCTAAAGGTGGAAGACACCGGTTCCGGGATGACCGCAGGAATTTTAGAGCATATATTCGAGCCTTTCTACACCACTCATTTTTATGGTCGCGGCCTGGGAATGGCTGCGGTATATGGAATCGTCAAAGAACATAAAGGCTGGATCGATGTCCAGTCGCAACCCGGAAAAGGCACGACTGTTACCATACACCTGCCTGTCATAAGTTGAAAAGGCAAGAAGTGAAACAGAAAATCATGCTGCCCGGTCATGGGGCGGGATATACACTTTTGCTTCGCTGACATTTGAAGGATATTTCCCTGTAATATTCGCATAAAAGGAGGAAATCACCTTCATATCGGTTTCAATATCCCCGGTTGTCTGAATAGCAGGCCCGATCCCGCCGATCTTGAGACGGTAATCCAGAAAACCAAGAGCAATGGGAACATTTGCACCATCTGCAATATAATAAAAACCCGTTTTCCAGCAGGTGACCCTGCTTCGGGTCCCGGATGGGGGAACGGTCAATACGATCCGGTCATTTTGTTCAAACATCCGAATGGACTGTTGGACAACGTTGTTGGATCCGGATCGATCAATGGGAATCCCGCCAAGCCATTTCATAATACTGCCGAATGGCTTTCGAAAAATCGCATCTTTCCCCATCCAGTAAATATCTGTCCGCAAATCAAATGCAATCAGAAGTGTGTAAAACAGATCCCAGTTGGAGGTGTGAGGGGCGGCAATGAGAACGCACTTTTTTAGATGATTGATATTTCCCTGGCTTCGCCATCCCAGACAGAACATCAATACCCGGGCAATCAGGCGGAAAAAAAAACTGATAACCGGTGTTTGAAAAACGGTTTTTTGTGGTTTGATAATCATTTCTCCTCATAATAAAATGCTGATGGTTAACAGAACGGGCAAACCTAAAGGATTGCCCAGGCAATGTAAAGGAATCATTTCCTGTTTTACAATTCTTTTACATTGAGGATGGTGACTCCTGATTGCATGTAAAACCTTGAAAAAACCCCATCTTCATGTTAAAAAATATTTCCTTTAACTCAAAACAGGAGTCTTCATGTGGAAAATTATACGGTAAAAGATCTGATGGTCCCGCTCATGGAATATGCAACGGTTTCAGAAGGAGCGACTTTATACGATGCGGTAATGGCACTGGAAAAGGCTCAAGAGGAATTTGATCATAATAAATATCAGCACCGTGCCGTATTGATTCTGGATAAAAAAAATCATGTCATTGGAAAAATCAGTCAACTGGATGTGCTCCGGGCAATTGAACCCAGAAATGAGCAGACCAATGAAATTGATGATATTGCCCGTTTTGGTTTCAGTGAACGATTTATCCATACCATGCAGGAACAGCACCGGCTCAAAGGGACATTTATGAAAAACTCCCTGGAATCCGCAAAAAAAATCAAAGTAATAACGTGCATGCAATCCCCTTCCGAAGGGGAATATATTGATGAAAACACTTCACTGGATACCGCCATTCATCAACTGGTCATGGGAACACACCTGTCTCTTCTGGTAACCCGTGGTAATGACATTGTGGGAATATTGCGGTTGTCCGATGTGTTTGCCGCAGTCTTCCATGCCATGAAACAATCTGAAAAAAAAGAATAGAAGGTAAGGATAAACCATGAAAGAACTGGAAAAACTTTATGACCGGATTATCCAGCGCGTGAACATCAATTTGCGCGAACTTGAATTTGACGTAAAACCTTATGTCTGGACGCTGACACCACCGGAACAGATGTCCAAGTTTTATGCATTTTACGGCATCTCACCAGACCACCCCTTGAGTCTGCAATTTCAGCACAGCGGGCTGGCCGGCAGCTATTTTCTCGGCCGATGCCGGGTGACCAACTCGTTGCTGTACAAAAGTGATATCCGCGGAGATGAACTGAAAAAAAAGGGGGATATATTTCAGTACAGAATTTTTAAAATCCCTGTTGCCAAGGATGAGGAGATTGACATCAAGGACAGTGCCCTGATCAAAACCCTTGTCCATAACTATTCCCATGATCCGGAAACACCTGAAAAATTTTTTATCCGGGATACGGTTTCCACCCATTATGCCAATATTCACGGATCTCCCACCGAAGGTTGTTTTTTAGGGCCATTTGCAACTGCCGATCTAACCACCGTGCATGATTGCGTGATCGGTGCGTTTTCTTATGTACAAGCCAAAGAGATCAGCCATCTGAATATCAAACCCGGAACCATATGGGTTCGCAGTCCCGGCCAGTTCAATTTTCTGTACCGCTACCCCGCTGAAGGCCTGAATCAGTATATATACTTTACGGCCGGTAATCAGCCCCAGGGTGTGCTGATCGATTTTATGGAGGATCGCAAGGAGGCTTTTCAGCGTATCTTTGATGTCATCAATATTGAACCTTCCATCAAAGTCCCTGCAAGCGCTTCTTTGGACCGTTATGCCGTGATCAAACCGGCAACAAAAATCAGTGAAAATGTGCTCGTCTCCCAACGAGCCTATCTCCAGAATTCTTTTCTAGGAAGGGGGGCAAACGCCCAGGAAAACTGTTTTATCATCAATTCCAATCTGGAGGGGTACAATGTTACCGCCCATGGCGCAAAAATCATTGAAGCGGATATGGGCCAGAATGTGTTTGTCGGTTTTAACAGTTTCCTGAGAGGGCGGCCGAACTGCCGCCTGACCATCGGCAAGGAAAGCATTGTCATGCCCCATACCATCGTCGATATCCGAAAGCCATTGTCCATACCGCCCGGATCTCTGCTCTGGGGTCTGATTCGGGATGAAAACGAACTGGAAACCAACAGCCTTCCCATTCATACTTTTTCAAAAATTGAAAACAAATTTTCAAAAGGCAATCTGTTTTTTGAAGGCAATGGCGCAAACTTTATATCCGCATTTCAGAACCGGATTCAACATATTCTGGAGGCCAATGGCGCTTTTTTTGATGGGACAAAAAATAAGGGGCATGCACAGCAAAACCAGAATATTTCCTTTAATACCATCCAGCCATATCCCAAAGGAGATCTCAAAGGCTTATATCCGAACATTATTATTCAGCCATAACCATTTTTTCTGATCTTTGCTTCTACTTATCTTATGGATAAAGAGACATCGTCCGACGGAACATTCGCCCCATCTGTTTTTAACAATCCAATAAACAGATGGGGCGTAATTTTTACGACAATATCATTTCAGTTCACTGACTCTATAATGGTGGGAGCTGTGTTCTGCGCCGCCTTTTGCAGATCTGTTTTGTTCGGAGTGGGGTGCCAGCCCATGAGAAAAAAAAGCAGAAAAAAACCGACGATATAAGCAGCGGTTACATGCCAGCCGCTTTTAAGATATGCAACAACCGAACGGGTTTCCTTGTACTGATTGGAAAGCGCTACGCCTGCGGACGAGCCGAACCATACCATGGATCCGCCGAATCCGACCGTAAAGGCCAGCATGCCCCAGTCATACCCTCCCTGCTCAAGACAGAGTTTGGTCAATGGAATATTGTCAAATACAGCGGATATGAATCCCAGGGAAAATGCAGTCTGCCAGGAAGCCAGCGGCAGATCTTCCACCGGCATCAGGGAAGCGCAGGTTACGAGCGACATTAAAAATACGGTTCCCTGCCAGGCGTTTTTCAGCTCTTCCCAGGGTGTTTTCCGGATAAAGGCGCCGATCAGGATTCCGATCCATACGCCTGCGGCTGGAAAATCAAACCGGTAGTTCGTAAAGATGGCACCGGCAAGGATCAGAACAACAATGAAAATTTTTCCAAAATCAATCTTTATCCCTTTGACAGCAGTGGCAATGATAGGTTGATGACGGTCCTGCTGAATCGCTCCCACAGGTCCGAAAATCAGAAGCGCGCCTGCGGAACCCACAAAAGCATGAATCACGGCTATCGGGCTGATGCCGTCAATCCACATGAGTGTGGTGGTGGTATCCCCCACAACGCTGCCTGCGCCTCCGGCATTGCTGGCTGCAACAATGGCTGCAAGATAGCCGATATGGACATTGCCCTTGAATACCACCCGTGCGATGGTTCCGCCGATCATGGCGGCGGCAATATTATCCAGAAAAGAAGACAGGATGCAGATCAGGGTCAGCAGCACAAAGCCGCCTTTCCATCCATCCGGTAAAAAATTCGGCAGGATTTCAGGGACATTGGATTCTTCAAAATGTTTGGCCAGAATGGCGAATCCAAACAAAAGTCCCAGAAGATTCAGCAATGTCCGCCACTCCCCCTCTTCATGTCCATGTCCAAGGATATGATGCAGTAAAGAGAAGGTGTCCACATAGAAAAACTTGAATACAAGAACCGCAGCAAGTCCTGTCAGTGCAACATACATGGTGTAGTGGTGGAATATTGCCACACCGATCAATGTGAGGGCAAAAATAATAAATTCAAACCGGATGCCAAAAACCGATGGGACAGCCCCATTTTCCGATGCAGCGCAGAAAGAGGAAAGCATCAGCAAAAAAGAAAACGCCAGAAGCGTTACCTTGCCCGCCTGCATCCATGAATCCTTCCGTAACCAAACCAGCGAAACCAGCAATTTTTTCAACATCATCAACACTCCTTAGCGTAAATTTGTAAAATTTTATTCCCTGTGATGCCCGGATAGCCGGGAATCATAGGGAAGGGTTTGTTGTTTTATTTCAACAGCACCGGCATACCCATGAGCGGCCAGATAAAGTAGCAGAAAAGCGCCAGCAGGGTCATGAGAACGGCGCTCGGGATGCAGCCGTATATGAAAAATTCTCCGGCAGTGAACTGCTTGCTTTCATAGGCGATGGCATTGGGCGCTGCGCCGATCAGAAGATTGAACGGCATTCCTGCGGCAGCCAGGGATGCAAAGAAGATGACATGCGGTGCCACTCCCAGGTAATTGGCGATGATCAGGGAAACAGGGAGCGTGATGGCAATGGCGGCCACGTTCATGATAAAGTTGGTCATGCACAGTACCAGAAAGGCGATGGCCAGCACAAAGAGCAGCCAGGGCGCATGCTGGAACCAGCTCACCCAGCTTACCGCCATCCATTCCGCAGCCTTGGTGTCATAGAGGCAGTAGCCGATGCTCATGGCTCCTCCGAAAAGAAGAATTATGTTCCAGGGTATCCCTTCCATCTCTTCCACGCCAAGGGTTTGAAACAGAAAAAAGGCCACGGTAGGAACCATCATGATGGCAGCCCGGTCCATGTTTTTGAAAAAGGGGATGGGAGAGAAGGACTTCATCATGAAAAGACCCAGCACCACCGCAACCATCGTCAGAACAAATTTCTCCTTTTGGTTCATAGGGCCGAGCTCTTTGGCCAGACCGGTAACCCTTTCCCGAAGACCGTCTATTCTGGATTTTTCGGGTTTGAAAAAAAAGATCACGATGAGCCAGATAAAAAAGACCATGAGCAGGCCAAGGGGAAGATTGTAATAGCTGAATTCGAAGAAACCGATCTCCTGGCCCCCGGTGAATTTTTTAAACATGCCGGCTCCGGCCACACCACGGGCTGAGCCAAGAAAGGTGATAATCGAGCCTGCGCCTGCCGTCCATGCCATACCCACGAAAAGCCCTTTGCCGAACCGGTTGGGTTCACCGGAGTCATCATACAGGGAGTTGATCGCGAGAAGCAGCGGAAACATGGCGGCTGCCACTGCAGTATGGGCCATGAGCAATGTCATGCCGGCAACAATCAGAAAGGTGCCGAGCAGAATAAAGTTGGTATTTTCGCCGACAATCCCCAGCATTTTGTAAGCCATCCGCTTGGTAAGGCCGGAGTGGGCAAATCCCAGTCCCATGACCACGGACCCGAAGATAAACCAGACCGATGGATCGAAAAAATCTTTTAGCGCCTGATCCGAGGTGCGGATTGAAAAAATTACCTGAAAAAGACCGATGCCGATGGCGGTTGCGCCAATGGGCATCACCTCAAAGATCCACCACACTGCCGCCATCAGAAAAAGGCCGATCGCCATCCGGCCCTGGGAAGGCAGTGGGAAATGTTTTCCTGCCGGATCCACTGCATCCGGCAGGTCATTCATCAGGTAGAAAGTAAAAAACAGGCCCAGTCCCAGGAGAATAAAAAAGATTCTCTTCCAGTCAATAACCATTTTTTCAGAAGGGATTGAGATCCCTGCCGATATCGCGTTTGCATTTTCCGTCATTGCAACAGACTCCTCTCATTCCAATTTTGTTAAGGTGTGGCGTCCATGAAGAAATCAGCTATCGCGGACGCAACTGTTCATTATCGTAATGCACCGATGAATCAAATTTCACAAACCTTCATCCGGTCGCATATTTCCTTGAATACATCACTCTGCCGGAGAATCCCTGTAACAGAATCTCCCTTTTTAACCAGCAGCGATGCATGACGACCCATCACCATCTGGTGCAGGGCCTGATCCAGGGAAGCTTCTTCCTGAACGAATTCCCCATCGGTAAGCACCTGCATGATTTCCCTGACGTTGATCTCCGCAGCCTTTCGGCAAAGATTATCCAGCGGTTTTTGCCACAGTCCGACGTTTTTGACCATGGATCGTAAATATTCCGGACTGAAGCCGTACCGGGAGGTTTCCCTAATATCTCCGATGTGTTTGTAACGGGGTTCGATCGCCCAGAGCACAGTCCACTGATCGATTTTTCCGACAACATGTCTCTTGCTGTCAAGCACCAGAATTGCCCGGTGCTTTTCACGGCCCGTTTCCACATGTTTTTGCGCTTTTTCAAGAGCCAGAACCGCCTCGTTCAGTGAGGCATCTTCCGAAACCGTTGCATATTCGTTTATCGGCACCATCAGCTCTCTGACTTTGATTGACTGCATATATCTCTCCTTATTATATGTTAGGTTCTCCATATCTGTTTACAACTCGATTATCCCGGAACAGGTCAAACGAGCATCTATTTTTTTCAGTCCTGAATTCTCAGGGCTTATCGTTATCCAATCGAGCCCCGGACTCGGAAGGTTTTTTCACAATAGGTAGTTCCCGGCCTTTGCCGATTTCTTTTTTCATAACCTTTATCTGCACCTTCTTTCTTTTAAACGCTTCCTGGATGCGACTGAACAGCGCGTTGAAATCGATAGGCAGCAAAAGGTCATCAAAGGCGCCCAACTGCATTGCTTTTATCGCGCTGTCAAAAGAGTGATTTTCTGCGGCTGTCAGGAAGATCACCTCGGTAAACGGTTGCACCTTTCGGATCAGTTTAAGAAACGTAAGGCGATCCTGATGAGACCCCATAGCACCCAACAGCACGATATCCAGATTCTCCCGCTGAATGATATCCTTGGCCTCAGCCTCAATGGAAGTCTCGAAAACCTTTTGGTTCTCAAGACGCATACGCTCCACCAAGCGGCTGCGGAAAAGATCATCCGTGTGAATAATCAGAAGTTTCATTCCCATCAGCGGTAATTATCCTTTACTTTGGATCAAGGCCTTACATTTGAATCCGAGCATTGTTGCAACATCTCCTTTTGACGGCTTATCATGACCTCTTTTCAACTATTACGCCCGCCGTGTCGGTCGGAATACTTTTTTTTAAATTGCCCTGTATAGAGCAACAAGTGTGCCGTTATGGTAATTTGTCAATATTTTAATAGGTTATAAAATATCATTCTGTAATGAAACAAAAAAGAAAAAATGCAATAAAACATTTTATTGCAATATTGATCAATTATGATACAAAATAATACAAAATGATTTTTCAATACACAATAGACCTTTTTTACGTTGATGGCTGTTAAAAAAAACAGGTTTTTATGAATTTACAAAATATATGAGAGATGAGGGAATCATGTCTGACAAGATGCATCCTGATCCACTACCTCATGAGACAGGCACGCTGGATCTTTCAGTGGCATTGCCGTTTATTATCGATGAACTTCCTTTGGGAGTTATCGTAATGGATTGTGAGCGGCATGCTGCATTGTTGAATCGAGGCATGGAAGCCCTGACCGGATTTCATCGAAAGGAGGCCGGAACCATTGCCTGCCGCCATATTGTCAGAGGTGATTTTTGTCTGGAAAAATGTCCGGTACTCAGCATGAGCCGGGTTTCCGGAATGATGTGCATCGAAGGCAACATCGTCAACCGGGAGCGGCAAAAGATTCCGGTGAGGGTCACTTTCGCGCCGATCAGGGATTCGCAGGGCCATCACATTGGATTTTTTGAAACATTCGAAGATATCCGGGCTCTTGGCGCTCAAGAGGGGAAAAAATCCGGAGCTTATACTTTCGGCCAGCTTGTGGGCAGAAGCCCACAGATGGAGCAGATATATCGATTCCTTCCCATGATCGCGCAATCCAATTCATCGGTTCTGCTTACAGGTGAAACAGGAACCGGGAAGGATCTTGTGGCAGAAGCCATCCACCATGAGTCCTCACGCGCTAAAGGAGCTTTTATCAAAGTCAACTGCGGCGCCTTACCGGCCACTCTTCTGGAATCCGAGCTTTTCGGTCATCAAAAGGGAGCATTCACCGGTGCGGTGGAAAACAAACCCGGCCGATTCCGGCTGGCACATAACGGGACCCTTTTTCTTGCAGAAATCGGAGACCTGCCGTTATCACTACAGGTCAAACTTTTAACCTTTCTCGATGACCGGATTGTCCATCCATTGGGAAGCACAAAGGGTTTTTTTTGTGATGTCAGGGTGATCGCTGCAACGCACCGGAACCTGGAGCAGATGGTAAGAGAAGGATCATTCCGTGAGGATCTTCTTTTCCGGTTAAATGTCGTTCGTATGCAGGTGCCTCCGTTGAGGGAGCGAAGAGACGATGTTCAGCTTCTCCTGGACCATTTTCTCCAAACCTTTGTTTCTAAATTCAAAAAGCCGACAATAGGGTTTTCTGCGGATGCTTTACAAATTCTCCTTTCGTATCACTATCCCGGAAATGTCCGGGAATTGAAAAATATCGTGGAATACGCTTCGAACGTATGCCAGCAGAATCAGATACTGGCCGAACACCTGCCGGCATATCTAACGAATCCAATTCCACTGGAACAGACCCCGGTTAGTTCCACAAGACAGCGAAGCACGTCCCTTTCGATGAACCCGGAAGAAAATGGAGAGAATCCGGATCAGGCTGCCTTGGAGAGAAAGATCATTATCGATGCCATTCTGAAAACACGGGAAGGGAAAAAAGAGGGGTCAGAGTGGCCTGCCATCGAGCGGAAAATGATTGTAGATGCCATTATCAAAACCCAGGGACGGCTGAACAAGGCGGCCGCGGTTCTGGGTTGGAGCCGAAGCAAGCTTTACCGGAAGATTCATCAATACGGGATCGAGACATGATCCCATCCGGCATTTTCAGGGAAAATTGGTAACAAGATAACAGGAGATGTCAATGACAACAAAAGTACTGATATGCCTATACGAAAATGAGGTTTGCCCTCGTTTCGACCTAACCAGAGAAGTGCTGATCGCTGTTATCGACAAGGATTCAACGGTTCGAGCGGAAAAGGAGGTTGTTCTGCCTCAGGCATCGCTTGATATGCTCTGCCAGATGATTCTGACGGAAGGAATACAGGTGGTCATCTGCGGTGGGATTGAAGAGGAGTACTATCAGTATCTCAAGTGGAAAAACGTCAAGGTGCTGGATTCAGTCGTAGGAGATTGTAAGTTGGTGCTTCAGAGATTGGCTGTGGGCCGTCTCAAGTCAGGCGATATTCTTGTCGAATAGCCTACTCCTTGTTTCAGGAAAAAAGACATAATTTCGTTAATCTTCACTGTTTTGTTCAACAGAACAGGTAATTATTACAATTGAAGGTATGCCAAAAAAGAAAAATCCCGGCAAATTACGTTCCATAAAGCTATGAGATCGCCCTGTCCCAAAAAATTTAATAACTTGATCTGTTTCCATATCTTATGGTATTAAGGAATATATTTAAGTTTCAACCCTTCCTGATGTTCTTGCAATAGGAATAACAAATAATCACAAATCTGTTTTTTCATCGAGCGAATCCTTTGAAATCATAACAGATATATTGCATGAACAGATAATACATTTTTTCTCAAACCACCAACAGGTTCCGGAATGAGACAATTGCCATGAAATTCTATCCTTTTTTCATCCCATTTCTTCTGATCACAGCCTCTGTATCTGCCCAGGAACTTTTGATTTATACAGAGAACAATCCGCCGGCCAGTTACATGGTGAATGACAGATTAGAAGGAGAAGCCGTTAATATTGTTCGGGAAATTCTTCATCATCTTGGAAAGCCGGATACGATCGAGCTGGTTCCCTGGGCAAGGGGGTATAACCTTGCACTGAAAAAACCGAATGTTGCCCTTTTTTCAACAACCCGGTCACCGGAACGGGAGAAGTTGTTTAAATGGGTTGGCCCCCTATACTCTCAAAAATGGGCCTTTTTTAAGAAAAAAGGAAGCCCGATCCGGATTGATTTCCTTGAGGATGCTAAAAGAGTTGATCGTATCGGGACATACAGACAGGATGCAAAAAAACAGTTTCTCGAACAAAATGGATTTACAAATCTGGTCGATACTTCTGATAATACGACCAATGTTTTGCATTTATTAAAGGGGAATATCGACCTTTGGATCAGCTCTGATTATAGCATGCCATACATCGCAAGTCAGGCAGGTGTGGATTCACAAAAAATTGAAAAAGCCTACACCATAAAATCGGTCGACAACTATATCGTCTTCTCCTTACAGACACCGGATTCCATTGTCAATGCCTGGCAACAAGCCCTTGATCATAACAAGAAAGATAAAACATCTCCTGTACCAGACAAAAACTGACCCTATGCGATCACTGCTTCAAAAAATTCCGGGTTTTAAAACACGATCGATCTCAAGAGAGATAACGCTTGGCTTGATTTTCCTTCTTATCCTGATCGAAGGCACTTTCATGCTGCTTATCTATTATCAGCAGACTTCCTTCCTTGTCAGCGAACTGGAGCGGAAAACTGAAAATTACGCTGCCGACCTGAGCCAGGTACTCATCTTTCCCATCTGGGATTACGACACACAGCAGATTTCCAAAATCGGCTCGAGCTATATGGAAAACGAGTTGCTGCATGAATTAAAAGTCACCGATAGTATGGGGAATGTCCATTTTTATGCCAAAAAAAACAACTCTCCTGAAAAAAAATTTTTCCGATTCATCAATCTTACGTTCAAGGGTAAAAGAATCGGCAGCGCTGAATTATCCCTTTCCATGGATAAATACAACGATGAGTTGTCCAGGCTCAGGAACTCGATCTTTCTGATTCTATGCGTATCTTTGATCGTAATCCTCATTGCCACAGGCTTTCTTCTGAGAATATTGATCAACAAACCCCTCAACATTCTGAAGAATGGAATTGACAGCCTTGCCATCGGCGATTATTCACAGACCCTGAATATGATTCAACATCAAGAGCTGGCAGGAATCGCCACACGATTCAATGAAATGGCCGGCAAAATAAAAAGCAGGGAAATATTATTAAAAAATGAGGTGGAAGATCGAAGAACAGCTCAGGAAAAACTGAAAAAAAGTGAGGCCCGATACAGAATTCTTTTCGAATCCGCCAGTGATGCAATACTGATACTGCAAAACGACATTTTTATTGACTGCAATCATAAAGCCCTGGAACTGTTTGGTTGTAATCGCGACGATATTATCGGGAATAAACCATATGTTTATTCTCCGGACACCCAGCCGGATCAGAAAAAATCCGATACAAAGGCGCTTGAAAAAATTACCCTGGCCATTTCCGGAGAACCTCAGATTTTTGAATGGACGCATCGCAAACAGGATGGAACCTTGTTTGATGCCGAAGTAAGCCTGACAGCGATTGAACTTGAATCATCCATATATATTCAGGCTATTATCCGGGATATCAGTGAACGGAAGCGCACTCAGGAAATCATGATCCAGACTGAAAAAATGATGTCCATAGGCGGACTTGCAGCAGGCATGGCACATGAAATCAACAATCCGCTTGCCGGCATCCTTCAAAATGCCCAGGTGATTATCAACCGTTTCAGCAAAAACATGGAAAAAAACTTCCTCACCGCAACAGAATGCGAAACAACCATTGAGGCGATCGGCGCGTACATACAAAAACGAGGAATAGGGCATATGCTTGATTCGATTGTTGAATCAGGACTGCGTGCGGCAAAAATAGTGGATAATATGCTTTCCTTCAGCCGGAAAAGCGATTCGCAGTTTGCTTCTACGGATTTAAAACTGCTTCTGGACAACACCCTTGAAATCGCGGCTACGGATTATGATCTCAAAAAAAAATATGACTTCCGCCAAATCAAAATCATCCGGGAGTATGATCCGGATATGCCGGAAGTGATGTGTCATCAAAGCCAGATCCAGCAGGTTCTGTTAAACATCCTGAGCAATGGGGCACATTCAATGGCAAAAAATCAATCAAATAAGAAAAAACAGTCCATATTTATTCTTCGATTAAAGCATGATACGGATTGGATTTATATTGAAATTGAAGATAACGGTTCCGGCATTGAAGAGGATCAGCTAAAACATATTTTTGAACCTTTTTTTACAACCAAAAAACCCAAGGAAGGAACAGGCCTTGGATTATCTGTGTCTTATTTTATTATTACCGAAAGTCATAAAGGAACGCTGACAGCGGAATCCGATCCCGGCAATGGAACCCGTTTTATCATTAAGCTGCCGCGCTCAGAAAAATAGTGATTCATTCAACACACAACAGCATTGAATCCGGCTTTTCTTAAAGGAATGGGTTAACCTGAAATGAACTTCTCCTCAATCATCTCTAGTGTCCTGATCGTTGCAGGCGCGTTGATCATGGTGTTGAATATCGGAAAATCCAGGGCTCTTTTCCGGATGCTGGGCCAGGTTTCCAAAGAGGATACAACCCGCCTGAAATTACTTTTTCAGGTGCATGAAATGCTGATGTCTTTTTTTTTAATCGGCTATGCTGTCGTGGCATACACCACTGCCGCGCATATCCATCTGGTCAGTGAACTGTTCGTTGGAGTCATCTTTTTTTTTGGAGCTGTTTTTGTACTGCTGGGGATCATACTCAAGTCCAAAATGTTGTATTCAATCAAGAGGCGCTATGACCAGGAAGTCGCTTCCAGCCACATGATCCGGGAACAAAGCGAAAATCTGGAACAGATGAACAAACAACTTATCAAAGAAATCCATGACCGCGAGCGCGTTCAGAACGAAAAACGCCACCTGGAAAAAGAGCTGGCCCGTTCACAACGGATGGAGGCACTGGGGCTTCTGGCTGGCGGTGTGGCCCATGACCTTAACAATGTATTATCCGGGACAGTCAGCTATCCGGATCTGATATTGATGGATCTTCCGGAAGACAGCCCGCTGCGAAAACAGATCCGGACGATACAGGAATCCGGGAAAAAAGCCGTAGCCATTGTCGATGATCTCCTGACCATGGCCAGACGGGGTGTGATGCATACAGAAGTTCTGAATTTAAATCCCATTGTGGATGGCTATCTGAACTCATTGGAATATAAAAATCTGCTCCATTACCATCCGAACACTGAAATACGGGTTCTTCTTGAACCGGAATTGTTGAACATGAGAGGATCGGAAGTCCATCTCAGGAAAACGCTGATGAATCTGGTATCCAATGCTGCCGAAGCGCTGACCAACGGAGGGCTGATTGAAATTTCAACTGAAAACCGGTATCTGAAAAATCCCATAACAGGTCATGAAAAAATTCTTGCCGGCAATTATATATTGTTAACTGTCACAGACAATGGCATTGGCATCTCCCCGGAAGATCTTGAAAGAATATTTGAGCCTTTTTACACCAAAAAAGTGATGGGCCGGAGTGGAACCGGTCTTGGCATGTCGGTTGTATGGGGAACGGTTCAGGATCTAAGCGGCTATATCTCCGTGCAGAGTGAAATCGGAAAAGGCACAACATTCCAGCTTTATTTTCCGGCAACCATGGAGGACCTCGTTTCCCGGAATGGAGCAATCCCTGTAGCTGATTATATGGGAAACGGCGAGTCGGTTGCTGTTGTGGATGATATCAAAGAACAACGGGAAATCGCTGAAAACCTGTTGACAAGATTACACTATTCGGTCCGGACATTTTCAGGCAGCACTCCATTGATCGATTATCTGAAAACAAACACGGTGGACCTGTTGATACTGGATATGCTGATGGAGCCGGACCTGGATGGTCTGGATCTTTATAAAAAAATTATTGAAATTCATCCTGGACAAAAAGCGATTATCACCAGTGGTTTTTCAGAAACCGAACGGGTTAAGGAAGCGCTAAGATCGGGCGTTGGCCAGTACATCAAAAAACCTTACACCCTGGAAACCCTGGGACTTGCCATCCGGAAAGAACTGAAAATGTAGAAATCAAACTTTCAAAGCAGGATCATGCTGCTCCCGCAAAATGTTTTCTCCTATTTCTGCCCTCCCAGCCATATTCCAAAAAAGGTAAGGGCAAAACCACCCACATTGTTGATCAAAATATTAACCAGGGGAAGCAAAACCATGCCTGAGCGGCCTGCATTGACCGTTTCAATCGAAAAAGAGGAAAATGTCGTTAAAGCGCCGAGATAACCGGTGATGACCAGCAGGCGCACATCCGGTGTCAGAAGCCGGACCCGGTCTGCCAGCGCAAAAATCAGACCGATTAAAAAACACCCCGCAAGGTTGACAATCAGCGTTCCCCAGGGGAAATTCGTTCCCCATACTTTCGCAGACAGCAGACCCACCCCGTAACGGCTTACAGCCCCCAGACTGCCACCGCACATGACCAGAAGTACATTTTTCATTTTTTCCAATCCATCTCTGGTATTATAAAAAAATACCTGCATTCGCCGGCTTGCCTATCCGATGATTTTTTCATCACTGAACCACGATAATCGTGCAGTTCGCATATCTCAAGATCCTTATTCTATGAATTTTCAAACTGAGCGATGATTTTTTTTAAATACTCGGTCGTATCCTGGTCGGAATCAGGATGGGAACTTTTTCCCGGTATTCCTGATATGCCTTGCCGAATACATCCAGCAGATCCCTCTCTTCCATTCTCATACCGATCACAATCCATACCGTAAACAGCATATTGAACAAAAGCCGGTCCATGCTGATATAAGGGCAGGACCAGATCATCAGGAGAGAGCAGAAATACAGGGGATGTCGCACCCACCGATAGGGGCCGCGGACAACAAAGTTACGGGGAGCCGGCTTGATATCCCGCACATGATTCAAAATCGAATTCAGACCAAAGGAATCAAAGGTTCCCAGAGACAGATTGCCCCATGCAAAACCGGCTATTGAAAGAAAATATACGCCGCGGAGCAGCCAGTAAACAGCGCCCTGTGAGGAGAACACAATCATACCCGATTGTTGCCAGAAAACAACAATGCCCAGCAAAACAATGCCGGAAGCAATGGAATACAGGGCAGGATGAAACTCATATCGAATATACTTTGCCAGCCATTTCCGGTACCGTTTCCGGACCATGAAACTATGCTGGATAAAAAACGCCATACAAAGACCCGCATCTATCCAAAGTATGCCGGCCTCATCCAGATTGAGCTGCACCAGATGAAACGAGCCCTGATAGAGAAACAACCCAAGCGCCAGGAGGGAAACCTGGCCGAACGCAGCCGACAGCATCACCACGGTGTAAGCCATCATTCGGTAGGATAATGGTTTTGGATCGGAGGAGCCGGAAGCCTTCCGGTCGGAAGTGCCTGATTTTTGTTTTCGGTTATTCATAACCTTCCCCTTTTTAGTATTGCTTGACACCTGCTCTTCATTGTGCAACTTTCCTATAACCGACAAAAAGCGCTCTTTTTGTCAATATATTTCTTTGATAAGCGGAACCTTCTTTTTGGATCCGAAACTACCACTCATTCGGTCTAACGAGGTGTTGCGATGCAGGAAAAAATCCGGCATAAATCCTATGCAAAAGGTGTCCCCGGAACCATCCGGTATGAAAAAACAACCATCTCCGAAGCGCTCGCAAGGTCTGCGAAACAGTTCCCCGACAAGACCGCCATGAACTACATGGGGGAAAAAATCACCTACCGGGAATATGATACCCTAGTCAATCAATTCGCAAGAATGTTGCTGGGGGAAGGCATTTCAGAAGGTGACAAGGTGGCGTTTGCCTTCCGAACATTCCCCAGGCATTTATCGCAGATATCTTTTTATCATTGACCGGAAAAAGGATAGGATCATTGCCGGAGGGTACAATATCTATCCGGTTGAACTGGATAAGGTTCTGTTTGAGCATCCCAAAATTATGGAAGCCTGTACGGTCGGGATTCCGGATGACTACCGGGGAGAAACCATCAAAGCATTTATTGTTTTAAAAGAAGGAGAAACCTGTAGTCCGGAAGAGATCATCGCTTTTTGCAAGGAAAGGCTCGCGGCCTATAAGGTACCCAGAATTATCGAGTTTATCGATGAACTTCCCAAAAGCAGTGTGGGAAAAATATTGAGACGAAAATGCGGAATATGGAGATGAAAAAAACAAAAAACCCGGATTGATCGGATTGATTCTTGACACTCCTGTTTTTCTTCTTTATGAAAGGATGCTTGAATCCGGCCATGATCCATTTTTCTGACCCTTTTGATATGATATGCCAAAAGACGATTTATACAAAGTGCCTCAAAACAAAGTAGCCCCGTTTGAATTCAATCAGGATGTGGCGGCTGTCTTTGATGATATGATCCAGCGTTCTGTTCCATTTTACCGGGAAATCATCCAGCGCCAGGCCCAGTTGATCAAACTGTTTTATCAGCCGGAATCCCTTATTTATGATCTGGGATGTTCCAACGGAAACCTGGGAATCCATCTTTGCGATGTCATGCAGGACAATTTTAAAATGATTGCCGTGGACAGCTCAAAACCCATGCTGACGGTTTATGAAGAAAAGCTGGCCTCCCACCCGCTGAAAGACCGGATCGAACTGCACTGCAAGGATATACTGCATGTTGACCTTCACCGTGCATCGGTGATTGTTCTCAATTTAACCCTTCAGTTTTTGCCATTGGATCATCGGCTGGAACTGCTGGAACAGATCTATTCGGCTCTCCTGCCGGGAGGCGTTTTTCTGTTTACGGAAAAAATTATTCATCCGGAAGATTCATTTTCCGAACTGCAAAAGCAATTCTATTACGCCTTTAAAAAAGAGAACGGATATTGTGAGCTGGAAATCAGCCAGAAACGAGAAGCACTGGAGAATGTCCTGATTCCTGAAACCGTTGATGCACATCTGGCACGTCTGCGACAGGTTGGTTTTCAAAAAACAGAGATCTGGTTCAAGTGGTTCAATTTCTGTTCTTTGCTATGTCAAAAATCATGAAGATGCATAACCCATTATTGCAGAAATTCTTTGGTGAATACCACCAGTGCATCCAAAAAATACTGGAAACCAAACAGCCGGATATTCATATCCGAAACAACAAAGGGAAAAAGTATCAAGAAATAATCAACAGCCTTCCGGAAATCAAACCCTCTGGTATCGATGTGGTTTTGGATCGGATCCAAATCGGCCTGGAAACCGATATCTCTGCTGAAAAAAAAGATATCCTTTTCCAAAGCCTTCAGCATCTCCAGCCTTGGCGAAAGGGTCCTTTTCAGCTATTTGGAATCGATATTGATGCAGAATGGCGCTCGGATATGAAATGGAATCGTCTGAAAGATCATATCACGCCCCTTGCCAAAAAAAGAGTCCTGGATATCGGCTGCAGCAACGGCTATTACATGTTTAAAATGACCTCCATGCAGCCGGAATCCGTGATCGGGATCGAGCCCTACCTTACATTCTACTTCCAGTATCAGGTGCTGCAAACCTATATGAAGTTTGAACAGATATGCTGTCTGCCTTTCACCATTGAAGAGATGCCGGTGATGAGGGGATGGTTTGACACGGTTTTCTGCATGGGGATTCTGTATCACCGGAAATCTCCCCTGGATATGCTCCTTCAGATCCGATCCAATCTGAAAAAAGGAGGAGAACTCATACTCGAAACCCTGATTATCGATGGGGATTCCGATCTGGCCCTGATTCCGGAGAGCCGGTACGCCAAAATGAACAACGTGTATTTCATTCCGACTGTAAAATGTTTACGCTCCTGGCTTGCCCGGACTGGGTTTCACGACATCCGGTGTATCAACATCACCCGGACGACCCTGCAGGAGCAGCACAGGACTAAATGGGTAGATACGGAATCCCTGGAAGATTTTTTGGATGTCCATGACCGGAACAAAACCGTGGAAGGATATCCAGCGCCAGTTAGGGCGATACTGATCGCCAATACGCAATAATCATCCATAAAAACCAGTAAAGGATCATCTTTAAGATGTTCCTTTTTTCAGATTCACGGACGGATGAACAATTTCAGAAGAGTCCATCATTCGCAATAACATTCGAAATTCCGGATCTGATATATTGCTTTCCCAATGCCCGGATATTTTGGAAAAATAAATCATACTAAGAAAAATCGTCATGATCAAAAATCCCAATTGCACTTTATGTATCGACATTTTTAATCCTCGTATCTTCAGTCCCAACGTGTTTTTAGAAGGGCACACATGGATACAGTCCATACAGCCGCTGCATTCCAGGCTATAAAGCAACTTCTTTTTGTTAACGGGAAGGTGATAAGGACATGCTTGATTGCAACGATCACAGTTGATACAGGTTTCCGGATTGCGTTGGATCTGACTTGGACTGAAGAACGCAGATATACCCAGCAAGGCCCCATATGGGCAGGCGTATCGACACCAAAAATTCCGGGTAAAAAAAGACAATACCACCAGAGCCAGAAGAACAAATGCGGTAATAGATGTCATTTTGGTAAAAAAATGAAGCATTTTAACATCCGCGATTCTGTAGTATGGACTTCTTAAAAACACTTCTATATCGGCAACACTCATTTGGAAAATAATATAAATAAAAAAACCCAGCAAAAAGTATTTTACGCTTCGAAAAGGAATATCCAACCAGACCGGAAGTTGATAATTTTTACCTCGTCTGAATTCACCGATTTTCCAGACCCATTCCGAAAAAGTTCCGATTGGACAAAACCAACTGCAAAAGGATTTTCTCAGAAGGAAGGAGATCAAAATCGCAAAACCAAGAAACGCCATAGATGCAGGATGTACTGTATCCCACTGTCCGGAAAAGATAAAATACTTCCAACTCATTAATGCGCCAATTGGCAAAAAACCTTCTACTCCTTCGGGTCTTGGAACAGTTATCGGATTGGTGCCCATGGCTTGCAAAACATAGAGATAAAACTGAAATCCAGTAGCCATTGTAATGACAAACAGAATCAGTTGTATCTGATTCCGAATTCCTGTAAATAGTCTGTGTTTTATCTCAAGAATTGTTTTCATGTATGAATAAGCTGTGTAGCCATTTCCTCTTGTTTTTCAAATTGCTGCTCGATAATAAGCGCTGGTTTAACCAATAAAGTGACAACCAATATGCCGAAGGATAATATTCCAAAAGCGATGGAAATTTCCACCCAGCTAGGTGTATAATCAACTATTTCTCCCAATGGAGATGGTATAAAACCAGGAATGATCAGTCCCATCCCTTTCTCTATCCAGATTCCGAAAAAAAGAAGTACGGCTGCAGGCAAATTGATTAGAGGATTTTTCCGGCCAGGATTGAGCATCAGGATAACAGTTCCGATTATATTCATGGAAATACCTGTCCAGATCCAATGTACTAATGCATCATAGCCATCCAATCCAAAAAATAGATAAATTGCGGATCTACTGTGATGGGTGGGAGTATAGAATTCTTTAAAAATCTCTGAAAATAACATCACCAGATTGATAATCGCCGAAATGACGATAATCAGCCTTAATTTACGGAAGACACGGGATTCTATGTTAAATTCTGTAAATGAATGAATGGCACCTAAAACCACACTGATTAAAGCCGGACCGGCCGCAAACGCAGAGGCTAAAAACCTGGGACCCATTAAGGGATTGTTCCAGAAGGCTCTTGCCGGTAGTCCTTCATACAGAAAAGCCGTCACCATGTGAATGGCGAAGGCCCAAAAAATGGAAATAAAAACAAAAGGGAGATATTTTTTTTTATCCGGTACGCGGTTGTGATAATGGCTGTATACAATATAAAAGGGGATGAATGAGTTCAGAGCCAGGTATCCATTCAAGACGATAATATCCCATGAAAGCAGAGATGAGGGCCAATTTAAAATCCCGATGCCGGGAACCAGATGCCATGCCTTTAGCGGATTTCCAAGATCCACCAGGATAAATAGCAAGCACATGATCAGTGCACCTACAGCAACTACTTCTCCGATAATGACCACTTTATGCAGATCTCTATCTTTAAAGACATAGGCCGGCAGGATCAGCATCACTGCCGCAGCAGCAACGCCTACCAGAAAGGTGAAGTTGGCGATGTAAAATCCCCAACTGACAATATCCGACATATTGGTAACAGACAGCCCCGAATTGAATTGAAGGAAGTAGGCATAAACGCCGAGCATCATAATCAGAACAAGACCGCACAGGAATAACTGGTATATCACTCCTCCGGAGAGGTCCCAGATAATAATATCTTTTACAAAAGAAATAAATCCTTTGCCTGAAATACTGTATTTTTTATGCATGATGGCTTCCTTTTGGGATTTTTTAACCTTATTAATCAACAAAATACCAGAATTTCGGATCGGTCGCCAAATCTTCTTTCAGGCGAAAAACTTTTTTATGCTTCAGCACAAATCGGATTTCGCTATCCGGATCCAGCAGGTTGCCGAATACCCTTGCACCGGTAGGACACGCTTCAACACAGGCCGGTAATCTGCCGGCTCTTGTCCTTTGGACGCAAAACGTGCATTTTTCCATCGTACCTTTGGGACGGATCCGATTTCCCAGATAGTGCTGCTTTTGAGTCATCTCATTATTCGGAACTTTTGGCGCACCCCAATTGAACCGCCGCCCGTAATATGGACAGGCGGCCATACAGTATCGGCATCCAATGCACCAGTCATAATCAACCACAACAATCCCATCCGGTTCTTTCCAGGTTGCTTTTGTCGGACAGGCTCTTACACAAGGCGCATTTTCACAGTGAAAACACTGCACCCCCATATAAAAATGATGGTCAACCGGTACTTCATGGAAATATTTTCCATCACCGGTTTCCGGTGACATCCCACCAGGTTCCATTTCAAAAATACGAATGTATTGGGTATGCGTCTGTCGATCCAGGTTGTTTTCCTTCACACAGGCGGTTACACACTCCATAAATCCTTCACACCGGGTCAGGTTAAAGGCATACCCGAATAAAACCCCGTCAACAGGACTTTTTGAGCTCATCTGGATATCCACATGTTTTTCAATTTGTGCCAGCCGTTCAAGCCTTTCGACGGTTTCCTCCTTCTCTTGAGGAGTCATCAAGCGATAATTATTTTTAAAATATTCTTTCCACTTAAGCTGAAACCGGTCATCATTTTGAAGCAGCCCGATGCAACCGGTCGCCGATGCAGAACTACTCAAAGCAGCAGCCATTGCAAAACGTTTCAGAAAAGCTCTTCTTCCGAATGGTTTTTCCTTCAATCTGTTTTTAAAAACATCCATGCTGTTCCCTATTTGTCTATCGGCGGCGAGTAAGTTTTTGGCCATCGTTTTTGAAAAAGAGGTGAATGGGGATTGTGACAGGAGGTGCAATTTTTCACCACCCGTTTTCCTGCCCAGTTTGAAATACGCTTGCCATGCGCTCCACCAATCCAGTCCTGCTTCTGACGAAAGTGACACTGCCCGCAAAGATCATAGCTGTGATCCATATCAATATTGATTTTTTCTGCTGTTTTTAACAGATGCGGATTGTCTTTCAAATGGCATGTAGCGCATGAAAGGGGTTTTTCCGCTTTTCCATGTTCCAGCAGGATATCTCCATGAACTATCTCTTTTGTGCTTTTGATTTTTTCGGGTGTATTGCTATGGCATGAGAAACATGGATAACGTTCCATTTTATCTTTACGGCTTTCGGTCCAGAAAACACCCCCCTGGTATTTCATGATCACCTTCACTGCCTGTTTTGGAATGTTTTGATCAAATTCATCCGGATTCAACTCTTTCCGATGAATCGTCGTTTGTTTGATCTGATCAAGAACATTTCTCTGTTCCGGATGCGCATCCGCAGCAAACCATAATATGCCAAAACCCAATAGGATCAGCAGTCTCCGGTTGTATGAATTTCTTTTCTTTATCATAATATATTTTCGTTCGATTGATTTATGGAGTATGTTGACTCCCGGATGTATTCGCTGCCCTCATAAATAAAGCACTCGTGGTTTCCGGAACATGACATTGCCTGCAATTTCCGCGCATGGGATGTTCCACACGAATCGGTGTGACAGCTCCGGGGCCCACATGACATGCAACGCAATTTTCTCTCATCTGGAGTGGATGGGGTACCGGCGGCGGACCACCCGGAAGGTGAGATCGCCCTAATAATGGAGGGGATATGGTCTGCCAGTTGGTTTCCACAAACAATTCCCCGGAAAGCGGTTTCACATGACATTGGCGGCAGGCTGTTTTTTCCGGATGAGGAGTCACGGGTGTAAACCGCTTGAACTCTTTTGCCCATCCGCCCTTGGCATGGCATGTGAGACAACCTTTTTCATCTTTTGCTGTCATTTCATGAGGAATCAACGGAGGTGATCCCGGGTATTGTCTGCGAGAATAATATTCGCTCAAGGTTCGCTCACTTGAAATACTATCCATATACACTGTGGAGGTCTCTGTGAAAGCATCAAATAAGGATTTCACCTGATGATCAATGGGTTGATCTTGTTTTTCGATGACTTGTGTTATTTGAACTTCCGGTTCATGTGAGATCGCTGAATATATAACAAAAGGCAAGACAACCATACAAAGGCCTATACAAATGAGAAAAATTCTCCCTGGTTTTGCATTGCCGTTTGTATTGGATTCCGGATTATTTTCTTTCATCACACCCTCTCTAATCGGACAGCACATTTTTTATAATCCGGTTGTTTGGATATGGGGCAAAACGCATCCAGTGTGACCTCGTTGATCAGATAGTTCTCATCAAAAAAAGGCACAAAAACCATTCCCCGTGGCGGCATGCCTCTGCCATTGATACTGGCCGCCATCACGACAGATCCTCTTCTTGAAATAATTTTTACTTTTTCTCCATTTACAAGCCCTAAGTCCGCAGCATCATCCGGATGGATTTCTACATAAGAGGCGGGCATGGCACGATGGAGAATCGGCACCCTCCGGGTCATAGATCCGGTATGCCAATGCTCCAGCACACGCCCGGTATTCAGCCAGAACGGGTATTCGGTATCAGGCGATTCAGCAGCCGGTTCATACGGCCTGATCCATATCCATGCTTTGTGATCCTCTTTTCCATAGAAGTCAAAACCTTCTTCTTTGGCAGCCGGGTCATAGCTGGGATTAAACCGCCACTTGGTTTCCTTACCGTTAACAAAAGGCCATTGCACACCCGGCCTTTTTTTCAGTTCCGGATAAGGTGCCATGCGATGTTTGGGGTCATCATGGAATTGGATATACTCATTCCATAATGGTTCGATGTACTTCTCTTTCGGCCAGGGAAACTGTTTTTCAAATCCCATCCTTCTCGCCACCTCGATCATCTGCCAGGTGATGCACATGGCGTCTCCGGGCGCAGGAACAATTTTGTCAAAATGCTGCGTGCGCCTTTCGGAATTGCCATAAAAACCTTCCCGCTCGATCCATAGTGCAGACGGTAAAACCACATCCGCAATATCATAAGTCGGTGTTGGATAGATTTCAGAGACAACAACAAACCGTTCGTTTTTCAATGCGCCATTTCGATACCGCTTGAGATTCGGCATGGTCACCATGGGATTGGTGATCTGTATCCACATAAACCGGATGTCCCCTCTATCCAAGGCACGAAACATCTCTACCGTGTGGTAGGTCGGCTTGTCAGGAATATTTTCTACTGGAACCTGCCAGATTTGAGCTGCCATTTCCCGGTCTTTTGGATTGGTTACTACACCATGTGGAAGCGCATGGGTTAATGTTCCGACTTCCCGAACCGTGCCGCAGGCGCTGGGCTGGCCGGTCAGTGAAAAAGGACTATTGCCGGGCGTGGATATCTTCCCTGTCAACAAATGGATGTTGTATACAAGATTGTTAATCCAGGTGCCGCGGGTATGCTGATTCATTCCCATACACCAGAAGGAGGTCACTTTTAAATCCGGGTTGCCATAAAGGGCAGCCAGGTATTTAATGTCCCTGGCCGTCACACCCGATATCTTCTCAACCTTTTCCGGGGTGTAATCCTCTAAAAATTTTTCATAGGCTTTAAAGTCAACGGTTTCAGCTTGATCCTGAAAGGAGAAATGATCCTCCGTACCATACCCGATGTTAATCTTCCCTTGATGGAACGTAACATGTTTGTTCACAAAATCCCAGTTTACCCATTTATTGCGGATGATTTCATAGCAGATGGAATTGGCGACCGCCAAATCACTTTGGGGTGCAAACAGGATGGACTGGTCGGCTGCTTCACTGGTGCGGGTTGTGCGGGTTGCAAAATCAATGATTTTAACATGCGGTTTGCTTTTCCGATTCGCCAGCATTCTGGAAAACAGAACCGGATGCATTTCCGCCATGTTGTTTCCCCAGGTGACAAAAACATCCGCATGATCGATATCATCATAGCATCCCATGGGTTCATCAATACCAAAGCTGGTCATAAAACCGGTCACCGCGCTGGCCATGCATAGCCGTGCATTTGCCTCTACGTTGTTGGTTCCGATACATCCCTTGAAAAATTTTGAAGCGGTATAACCTTCCGTAATGGACCACTGGCCGGAGCCATAAACAGATACTGCATCTTTGCCATGCTGTTGAATGGTCGCTTTTAATTTTTCAGCGATCAGATCAAGGGCTTCCTGTATCGGGATTTCGACAAGGATATTGTTTTTCCGGACCAGTGCCTTGGTTACGCGGTCCTTTCCATACAGAATTTGTATTGAATGATATCCTTTTACACAGCACAAACCCTTATTGACAGAGGAGTTTGGATCACCTTTTACCGCCACAGCCCGATCCCCGGACACACCAATCAGCAATCCACATCCTGTGCCGCAAAAACGGCAAGGAGCTTTTTGCCATTGAATACTTCCGGATGATAAATCTTCTATCAGGTTGCTCCCAAAACCGACACCAGGAAACAAAGACGCTGCAGCAGTCATGGCGCTTTGCAGGGCAAGGGATTTAATAAATGATCTTCTGTTCATGTCCATGAGTGGCTCCTTATAGCTTGGTATTGTCATCCATATGACCGAAAGTCATACTGAGTGACTGCAATGTTTTTATTTTTTTCAGTTTCTGCTGCAATCTTTTTTCACTTTCTTCATCCGGCGTATCGGTTACCAGAAGAATAATATCCTTTTCTTCCGCAGGTAAAGCATAGCATTCTTTTAAAGAGGAAAGGCGATGCAGCAGATCAGCCTTTGCTCCCTGAGTTGGATAGACAATATAACTGAAAACCGGCATAAGTTTTCCTTTTCATCCGGCAAAATACTAAATCCGTATTTTGGATTATTATTATAACAACAGCATTTTTTCCAAAGCTGTTTTTGCGTTTTTTTTGATATCATCCGGGATCGTAATCACATTCATTACACCTACATTCTCTATTGTTTTTAATAGATTTTCAAGATTTATTTTATACATATTGGGGCACAGGGAGTGATGGAGCGGAAGAATCTTTTTTTCCGGATTCTCCAGACCCAGGCGGTTGATGAAATTGATTTCCGTACCAATGGCAATTGTTGAACCAACAGGTGCCTGTTTGACATATTTTTCAATAAAACCGGTTGAACCAACCGCATCGGCGGCTTGAACTACCTCCTTCTCGCACTCCGGATGAACCACGACTTTGACATCTTTGTTATTTTTTCTTACCTGTTCGATATGCGCTATTTTAAATCGAGTATGAACCAGACAATAGCCATGCCATAAAATAATTTTTGCGTTTTGGATTGAATCTTTTGTATTTCCGCCAAGCGGCTTTTCCGGATTCCAGACAATGATTTTCTCTTCCGGAATGCCTATCGAAAGGGCTGTATTCCTTCCCAGATGCTGATCAGGAAAGAAGAAGATTTTTGATGCCCTTTCAAGACACCATTCAAAGGCATTACCGGCATTCGATGAGGTACACGTCAGACCACCGTGATGGCCGCAAAACGCTTTAATATAGGCATCGGAATTCACATATACGACAGGAAGTATTTGATCCAGGCCGATGATATTCGTAACATCTTCCCAGGCCCTTGAGAGTTGTACGTGATCCAGCATATCCGCCATCCAGCATCCGGCTTCCATATCCGGAATCTGAACAATCTGATGCGGTTTGGCAAGGATGGCGGCGCTTTCCGCCATAAAATGAACCCCGCAAAATATGATGTATGTGACATTTACATCTTCCGTAGACTTTTTGGACAGAGTAAAAGAGTCTCCTTTATAGTCTCCCAAAGCAACGATCTCCTTGCGTTGATAGTGATGGGTCAAAACAAGGAGTTTCTTCCCCAGCTCAGACTTGCGGTTCTGAATTTTTTGGATCAGTTCCGCCTGTATTTCATCGATTTGGTCATGTTGATTCATTTGGGTTTCCAAAATCATTTTTCATTTGATATTAAATTACCATTAAGATGAATCCCGGTATGTGCTTTCACAAAAAATGATTAATCTGTTATTGCTTGTTTTATATCATTGATAATGTCATCAATGTGCTCTATTCCGATGGAAAGCCTTACCAGATCCGGTGTCAGCCCGCTTTTTAATTGCTCTTCTTCCGACAGTTGGGAATGAGAAGTTGAAGCAGGGTGCAGCGCCAGACTCTTGGCATCACCGACATTGGCCAGATGAGAGAACAGTTTCAGCTTATTGATAAAACGGGCTCCGGCTTCCTTTCCGCCTTTAATCCCAAAGACAACCATCCCGCCAAAACCTTTTTTCAGATATCGACTGGCTGTCTTGTATGCAGGATCATCAGGAAGGCCCGGGTATCTGACCCAGGAAACATTTGGATGGGATTGTAAAAAGGTTGCTGCCTGCAGAGCATTTTGTGAATGCCTCTCCATCCGTAGCGCGAGGGTTTCCAATCCTTGTAAAAAAATCCATGCATTATCCGGCGAAATACAGGCCCCCAAATTTCGTAACGCCACCAGCCGCATCCGCAAAATAAATGCAATGGGGTTCATCTCGCCCAGATCATGGGCAAAACGAATTCCGCCATAGCTTTCATCCGGTTCATTAAACAATGTAAATCTGGAGTCTTGCCAATTAAATTTACCGGCATCAATGACGATTCCTCCGATGCCTGTGCCATGCCCACCGATCCATTTGGTTGCGGAGTTCACGACAATGTCCGCTCCATGATTGATGGTCTGCAGAAGATAAGGAGTAGTAAATGTACCGTCTACAATAAGCGGAATGTGATGCTGATGCGCAATATCACTAACCGCTTCAATATCTGCAAACTCCAAAACAGGATTCCCAATGGTTTCAATATAAATCGCTTTTGTTCTCGAGGTAATAGCCGCATGAAAATTTTCCGGTTTTCCGATATCAACGAATCGGGTCCGGATGCCGAATTGGGGCAGAATATTATTCAACATGGTATACGTTCCGCCATAAAGGTTATTGGCGGAGACAATTTCATCTCCATTCCGGCAGATCGTGATAATCGAATAAAAAATCGCCGATGTCCCGGAAGCAAGAGCCAATGCAGCAGCGCCGTTTTCCAAAGCGGTAATGCGATCTTCCAGAACGGACTGGGTTGGATTCATCAAACGAGTGTAAATGTTTCCCGGCTCTTTTAAGGAAAACAGATTCGCTGCATGTTTGGTATCTTTGAATACATATGAAGTTGTTCGAAAAATAGGAACGGCTCTTGAAAGCGTCGAGGGGTCTGGCTCTTGGCCTGCATGAATGCTTAATGTCTCAAATTTGAATTTGTCCGGCATGTTCATTCTCCTTTTTTTTTCTTCGTGAGTACTTCCTATTGTAAAGGGAAATGCAGCAAACGGATATCCCTCTTGTTTAATTCCAGTTCAAAATTTTTGACCAATTGGGCTACTGTTTCATATTGACTTTCTTTATATTTCAATGACAGATGGATCTCCTTTTTTTCAGCATTCCGACTGTTTCCAGATCGATTCTGCACGAAATACCTAAAACAACAAAGATCTTCCATCGCTTGCTTTGCATTCTGATACCGTTTTTCAGGATTCCGCCGGCAGGCGGTGAGGATAAATTTGCGTAGCGGTTCCGGAATATTGGATTGACATTCAATGGGATCAGGAACATCCTGTGTTAAACGCATCTTCATTATCACTCCTGCACTGTCTGCCATATATGGTTTTTCCCCGGTTACAATTTCATAGGCGGTTATTCCCAGTGAATAGATATCGCTTCGTTGATCCGGAAGTTCGCCTTCAATCATTTCCGGTGGCATATAGTGCAATGAACCACCAAAATGAGAATCTTCTGTTCCAAAAGGGCAGGCCAGTCCAAAATCGATCAGTTTCAGCCGGTCATTTTTCAGAATAATCATATTACCGGGATTAATGTCGCGATGGATGATTCCTTGCTGGTGCGCATAATCCAGCGCTTCACATGCCTGTAAAATAAAATAACCTGCCAGGTTTGGAGGAATCTGTTTAAGACGGTTTTTCATCTCATCCAAGGATTCACCGTCAAGATACTCCATCACAATGAATGCGGTTTTAAAACGTTCTTCAATATCATATATGTTGACGATATTTTCATGACGTAACCTGGCAATCAGCTTGGCCTCATTATGAAAACTCTCTAAGAATTCCTCTCTCATGAATAAATCATGCCGTAACATTTTAATGGCAACCGGCATATTCAAGTGAGTATGAATCCCATTGTAAACAATGCTATGCCCGCCCCGTCCGATTATGTTTGTGGCCTGGTATTTGTTTATTGTCCGGTCGGAAATAGGCCTTTTGGAATCGAATCGATCCGCTACGATTTCCGTTAAAAATTCATGCAGATCCGGTTCATTATTCGAGATATCATCAAACTGTTCCTTGTGAAGTACCCATACATCCATATCGGTTTCCGCTTCGACATGAAAAGATCTTGCTTCTCCGGTTAAAACCGATATCATTCCGACAATATCGCCTTCACCGCGATGTCCAACCGGATGAAGTTCTCCGTCTTTTTCAACGATTTCAATACAAGCGCCTCTATGGATGATATATGCGGTATCTCCTTTTTCCCCTTGTGTGATGAATCTGGTTCCTTGTGGAATGTGTTCATAGGTAGAACCTTTAAACAAAAAGCTATTCAGGGATGTGGTCATAAAGCGCAGAAACTTGGTCCGAAGGTTGGCCGTGCCTTCTTCCATTTGAACCCGTTTGTAAAAATCGCAAGTGACGCATGTTTCTCGCTTTTCAGCAAACGTTCCCTGTATTTTCCCGTTACACAGCGTGCCTGCAACCGCCCAGCAAAAACGTCCTCCGCATTTTCCGGAATTGATATTTTCAAATGAAAAATCCGAGGCAGCAGGGCACACCTCTTCTTCCGGAACCCTGCATCCTCCGGGTTCCCGTCCACACTGCATGTATTCCCAGCAATTTTGTTTGTTTTGATTCAATTTTTTTACACCAACATTGTCATCTGTTTCACAAGTGATTTCATTTCCGAGGAAAAGTTATGCCTCCCCATATTTATTTCCTGATTCTTGAATTGATTGATCAAATATTCATCATCTTCGCAAGTGAGACTTTTGCCGGCCAAGGGGAAAAAAACATGATCTTCCCGAAAGATATGCCGGTTTAGCAAAGAGATATATCCTGACAAGTTTTCAAGCAGATGACTGGTTTTCATTTCATCTGAATCAAAATGATTTTGGATGGATTTTTCAATCTCACGGATGCAATGGCGACATCTTTCATGCTGATATCGAAGTTCGCCAATCTGTCCATCCAATAAGCCCTGTTCTTTTTGGGCCAATAAACCAAACATCAGATACTCTTCTTTAAAATGATGAAATTGATCCGTATATTTTTTAGAAAATTCAATCGCATGTTGAAAAAACACAACTTGAGGCTGATCCCCTTTTTCAAGTTTCTCTTTTGATTGAACCAGGACATCCAGATACCGGCCAATAAGCTGATGTTCTTTTACCAGGATATCGATTGATTTCATTTCATAGCCTCAAATAGATTTACCCGTTAATTACAGCTGTGGCAGCAAAAATCACACCTTCATTTTTTTCATATATCAAGTGAAAAATGTCTATGTAAAATCGATTACTCTATTTTTCGTGAATACGAATTGACTTAGATCAAGAATAGGCTTTTCTATTTTTTCAGAAGATCTCTGGATCTTCAGCACAGAAAACAAATCTTTTCAAACCATCACTCGACCATTTTTCTTGAAAATTCCATTCTGCAGAATTAATCATGGCTTTCAGAATGTTTTCATTTTGTTGCCTTTTGATTTTTTGGGGGTATCTCTTGACCTATATCAATGTTTTTCCCATGCTTATTGGATACGCTCTTTTTGCTTTAAAAAATAACAAAAGGAGATAAAAGATGCTGCGTATTTTTAACCATGAAATCCTGGCTCCCGATAATTTTGTTGTGACGGTTGAACTGGTTCCGGGACGTGAATCCACCGGCAGAACTACCGATACGATTCTTGGAATTGCTAAGGACGCCTTTGCCGACGGTCGTGTGTGTGCGGTTACCATGACCGATAATCCAGGCGGAAATCCTTCCCTGAGCCCGGATGTACTGGGATATGAAATCTTTAAACAAGGACTGGATGTTATTGTCCATTTTACATGCAGGGACATGAACCGGGTCGGTATGGAAAGCCGCGCACTTCAACTGGCGCGGATGGGGATGAAGAATATTCTGGCACTGACCGGAGATTATACGGGCAAAGGTTTTGGCGGACAAGGAACCCCGGTGTTTGATCTGGATTCCACAATCCTTTGTTCCATGCTGAAATCTTTAAGCAGCAAACTGGCTGCATCCGGTGATCCGGATGATTTTTTTACAGGTTGTGCTGTCTCTCCATTTAAAACCACCGAAGCGGAATGCTATGCGCAATATAACAAACTGAACAGAAAGATTGAGGCCGGAGCTTCTTTTGTGATCACGCAACTGGGGTATGATGCGAAAAAATTTCAAGAACTCATGACGCATCATAAAAAAAATAAAAACTACCGTATTCCGGTGATCGGTTCGGCTTACCTGCTGAGTCCCAGATCCGCAAGAGCCATGAACAGCGGGAAGGTCCCTGGTGCTTATCTTCCAGATGATCTGTACAAAAAAGTCATGAGGGAGTGGGAAACGCCTAAACAGGGATTGAAATCCGCTATCGAGAGAACGGCAAAGCTGGGTGTGATTTTAAAGGGCCTGGGATATCGGGGGATCCATATTGGCGGGGTTCATAAAAGCTTTAAAACCGTTGGCGCCATTCTGGACCGGATGGATGTAATCCAGGACTCCTGGCAGGATTTTCTGCATGAATACAATCACAGTCATGAAAAAACCTATTATATGTTTCCAAAGCAGAAAATCGAAGCGGATTCGAATTCCGTGAAACATGATCTGAAAAGCAAACTTTTCGATCTTTTGCCATATACGATATTGAATGCTGCGCATGATCTTTTTTTTAACAAAAAATCATTTATGGCGCCGCTCTTCAAAAAAATCGCCGGCATGATCGATCAAAACGGTAAATCATGGCTGCTGAAATATCTCCTTGAAGACCCGGTTAAAATTTTACTTCTATCCTGCCGGAGCTGCGGAGACTGCGGTATTCAACATGTGGCATTCCAATGCCCCGAATCCAGATGCCCCAAGCATACTAGAAACGGGCCCTGCGGCGGAAGCCGGGAAGGATATTGCGAGGTTCACCCGGACAAACTCTGTATCTGGGTCCGGGCGTATACCAGATTACAATACGGCAAGGCAACCGGAAACTTTATCCAAAAAGCCGTTCCTCCGCGGAACTGGGCGCTGAACAAAACCTCGTCCTGGATCAATTTCCACCTTGAAAGGGACCATCAGAAATAACATCTTTTTCCGGTAATTCAAAAACGATTGATAGGGTAACCCTGAATGAAAAGCAGAAACACAATTCTTGTAACCATTCTGAACAATGTCAAAAATATTTTCCAAGACGCGGTTCGAACCAGCGTTGCCCTGTTTAAAATAACCATCCCCATCATCATTCTGACCAAACTGTTCAATGAATTCGGTTTGACAGCCTATATTGGAATGATTCTTTCTCCGGTGATGGAGCTGATCGGGCTACCGGGAAGCATGGGGTTTGTATGGGCAACTGCCATGTTGACCAATCTCTATGGGGCGATGATCGTGTTTGCCTCCCTGGCACCAGCCGCATCATTATCGGTTGCCCAGGTTACGATCCTCACGACCCTGATGCTGGTTGCCCACTCACTGCCGGTGGAACTTAGGATTGCCCAGAAATCAGGCCCGCGTTTTCGGGCCATGCTCCTTCTCCGGCTTATCGGTGCTTTTGTACTCGGCTGGATATTGCATCAGATCTACACATGGAGTGGCTCTCTGCAAGAACCCTTCACCATGCTCTGGAATCCCCCCAGCCGGAATGTTTCCTGGCCTATGTGGATAATGGGGGAATGCAAAAATGTATTGTACATTTTCCTGATCATCATTGTTCTGCTGCTGGTCATGAAATTTCTGAGGTATATCGGCCTGACACAGCTCCTTACCAGGCTGCTCGCACCGATTCTTTCCGCATTGGGAATCGGCAGAAATGCCGCGCCCATTACGATCATCGGCATGCTGATGGGAATCACTTACGGGGGCGGGCTCATCATCCAGGAAACCCGCTCCGGGAGCATGAGCAACCGGGACATATTTTTTTCGCTCACCCTGATGGGCCTCACTCACAGCCTGATTGAAGACACCTTGCTCATGATGGCGATTGGCGGCCATCTGTCCGGCATTCTCGCCGGGAGGCTTCTTTTTTCACTTGGTGTCACATACCTGATTGTCAAACTGTTCCGGAACATCCCGGAGGAAAAATTCAACCAATATTTTTTCAGGATCAATGCTTGATTGCCGTTCGAATCAATCCTTATCCGGAACGGGTTGATATGCTGTTCGGCAATGGTAATGTCAGGATAAAATTTATTGATCTTTTCCAAACCCACGCTTATATTCTTACGTAAAGCTTACTTATGTTTTGGAAGATTTTTTCTGCTCAACTATTCATAATGAGTCCACATACGGATAACTTTTACTATTTTTTCATCTTCAATTACTTCATAGACCAGCCGGTGCTGAATATTAATACGGCGTGAAAAAGCGCCTGCCAAATCGCCAACAAGCTTTTCGTAGAAAGGAGGGGTCTGATAAGGATTGTCACACAAAATTTCGATTAATTGCTCAGCCTTAGCCTTGAGCCCAGAAGCTGAAAGCTTTTTAGCATCTTTTTGAGCCTGTTTGGTAAATATTACCTTGTAATTTACCAATCGAGTTCCTCTTTGCAATCCGCAACAGGTGTTGCCAAACCCTCACGAATAGACTCACGCATTCCCGGAATGTTCAAAAGAAACATTGTCTCTTGAATTGCCCGCCAGTCATCTTCGGACAGAAGAACCGCATTACCCCTTTTACTTGTTATTACAATAGGCTCATGCGACAAGGAGGTTTGGTCTATAAGACGATATAGTTTTGTACGTGCCTCCGTGGCTGATAATGTCGGCATATTTCACCTCACTTTTTAAACTAACGTACGTCTATCCGTACATATTGTCAATAATTGTTTTAACTGAGGAAAGAATACCGGTTTTCATTATCGAACTCTCTTAAAACCACTTTTTTGCTGTCAAAAAGATAATTTGGTCTGAGTAGTGCCATAGGATTTGGGCTATCTTCTTAATTTATAAGTAACGCCTCATATCCAGAGCACCGTGGAAGATTCCCAAAATTTCAACAATATCTGGAGTACGAAACAGATATGCTATACGATAATGGCCATAAAGGAGCACTCGGATATCACCTTCCACCTCTGTACGATAGAAGTATCCTATTTCCGGAAACTCGGACAGTACCTGTACCTTTTGATATATTCCATCTGCAACACGTCCTGCAGCTTCCGGATTATCTTCAGCAATGTATTTATAGATGTCTTCCAGCCAAATCGCGGCCTCATCTGTCCATCTTATTTCTGCCATAGCCGAATTCGCTTTCCCATATCTTCATTTGAAATCAAGCGCCCTTGACGAGCATCTTTAAGACCGCGATCAACCATTCCTGCAAATGCCAGCTCCCGGACTATTTCCTCGTAAGTGGCATCCTCTGGTTGTTCCTCTATAATCTCTTTAATTTTTTCTTTTGTTGTCATGTTCTCAACTCTCTCCTTTTTTCCTGCATTACGGTTCAGAGACCGCGCAGAACGAGTGGTTGTAAGTAAATCCTCTTGTTTTATAGGGCTTAGAGGCACACCCTTTATATTTTAATATTTGTATCCAAACATAAAAACATAAAGGGTTCCAAAAATCCCTGAGGAATGAATACCGGTTTTCATTATCGAACTCTCTTAAAATAACTTTTTTGCTGTCAAAAAGATGGTTTTAAGACCTTATACGGCCCCACGTTTAACAGCTATTTTATTAATTTTCAATCTGTTAGTTTGGTCTGACTGCCCCCCTACTTCTCCTAACCTTCGGCTCTGCGAAAACCTGGTACGGGGACTTCCACCCCGCTAACTACGTGCCATGCCTGGCACACACGCAAAATTAACCGGCGCGGTGCATCAAACACCGGGGAAAAAACCAACTGTGTCCCGCGTCCGGTTTAATGCCGGGTTATCCGAAAATCATATTTCACGCTGCTTCTATGCGTTTCAATTCGCTTATATCAATCAATTGTTTTGCTTTCCAAAGATCGTATTGAAGCTGAAGCCGAAGCCACCCCTCGGGAGTGCGACCGAAAACTTTAGATAACCTTAATGCCATCTCTGGACTGATGCCCGCGCGGCCATTTAATAAGGCTGAAAGCGTTTTTCGGGTGACGCCCAGTGAACAGGCTGCTTCTGTCACACTAATGTTTAAGGCATCCACACAGAATTCTCTTATAATATCGCCTGGATGGGGCGGATTATGCATGCTCATATTTCCTCCTAATGATAATCTTCGTAATTTACATCAAAGGCATCACCGTTTTGAATCTTAAATGTAATTCGCCAGTTTCCACTGACCTTGACCGCCCAAATTCCTTTACGATTTCCCTTAAGCGGGTGGAGATTCAGGCCGGGCAAATCCATATCTTCTATAGTTTCAGCCGTTTCGAGAAGCGCGAGAATTTTTCTGATCCGAGCTACATGTTGAGAATCAACACCACTGGTGATGCCGGATTCGAATAATCGTTTGAGCCCTTTATGTTTAAATTTTTGAATCATACGTTTTAAGTGTAACCAGAGACGTTTCAGGTGTCAAGAGGAAGTTTGCCTATGCATAGGATAACGCCAAAAATCAGCGGCCACGGCAAATTTGTTCTAAATCATAAGCTTAATCATTTTCGGCCACAATTGA
>DYJC01000007.1 GCA_020723305.1 Desulfosudis oleivorans | reverse complement strand
TTTTCAATTGTGGCCGAAAATGATTAAGCTTATGATTTAGAACAAATTTGCCGTGCATTTTACGATGATTGGCTTGACCTCATTAAATTTTTATGAAATAAAATGGACATACTAAAAAAAGTACCGTTATTTTTTACTTATCATGTTGTATTTTTTAATTATTTTTGTCATGATAAAAAATAGATAGATATCAATAAAACAGTGACCGCGAAAGAGATGTCAAATGGCAAAGCTGTCACCCCAAAAAATACATAAAGTAAACAATCTTATAATTGCACTATCAGGTCCTTACGGAGCAGGTTCAAGTTCTCTTGGAGAAGAGTTATTACGGATATTTAATGACTGGCCCGGCTGTGTAATTAAGACAATTCAAGTGTCAGAACTAATAAAAGAAAATTATCCATTTATTGTTGGTTCCCAATTATTTTCTGATAATAAAAAAACACATAAGCGCAGAAGAGAATTACAGACTGCTGGTACAAAAATTAGACAAGTTGATCCATGCCTCACTGCGAAATTAGTTGTTGATGATATTTATTACCAAGGAATAAAGGCTGAGACTGATCCAAATTTTTCAAATGTAGATACCTTGGTATTTATTGTTGATAGTCTAAAAAACAAAAAAGAAGTAGAGCATCTAAGAAAATATTACTCAAAAGAGTTTTATATGGTCTTTCTTCATGCCGACAGAGAAACAAGATGGCGGCGTATGGTTGACTACAATTCATGGAAAGAAAAAGATCGAGCAATTTTCGAAGAGCTTGATGCAATTGATCAAGATGAAAAGAACATAAACAAAAGTATAAAAAAGGGAACTGGACAGCAAGTTAGCGAGCTATCGTCATTAGCAGATTATTACATAGTCAATGATACGAATCGAGAAGATTTAAGAGAGGATGGAAGGCGTTTAGTAGAGATATTGTTTGGTGGAACAATGAATCAGCCAACCTTCCATGAAAAATCAATGCATATGGCATTTTCTGCATCTAACAGATCATTTTGTTTAAGTCGTCAAGTTGGTGCAGCTATTATTGATATTGAAGGCAATTTATTAGGAGTTGGTCATAATGATGTCCCAAAAGCCTATGGTGGATTATACCCATCAGAGGATGGTAAAGACAGGCGATGTTATGCAATTGGTGACAGAAGATGTATAAATGATACCAATAAAGAAGAACGCTATGAAAACTTAGCTGATAAAATACTTGAACAGGTTAAAACAAATAGAAAATTTCAAAATAGATTAAAAAAAATTAAAATTAATAAAACAGCTTTTGAAGAGGTGGGTATAGATAAAGCACTTAAAGAAATCATTCTTGACACAATTGACGATTCTCAATTGAGAGAGGCTACAGAGTATTGCCGTGCGGTTCATGCCGAAATGGAAGCGATTCTAAGTGTTAGTCGATCTCATACAGGCTCTACCAAAGACGCTATCCTGTATGTCACTACTGAGCCGTGTCATAATTGTACGAAACATATTATCTCTGCTGGAATCAAAAAGGTTATATTTATTGAACCATATCCAAAAAGTTTGGGATATGAGTTCCACTCGGATGCAATAGTACTTGGATCTGGAAATAACGACCCTGACGGTAGGAAAGTTCTTTTTTTGCCATATAGGGGTATTGCTCCTCAAAGGTTTCATGATTTTTTTACACTTGAGGGAGCTAGAAAAGATAAAAAAGGAAAATACATTAGAAGATCAAAGACAGAACAATCGATACAGCCTAAATTTGCCGCTCATTTAAATAAAAGATCTAGAAGTGACAGCCCCTTAGATGCTATTTCAGCGTTTGAAAGCCAAACTGCAAATGAAATCGGCAAAAAAGTGCATAATAAAAAACCATTTATAAAAATAAAAGGGAGAAAAAATGGATAGTATTTACTTATCAAAAGAGGAGCTTCAACGTTTAGATGCAAAAATGGAAATGCGGAATGAGGCGGGTAAGAAATTAGCGCTATCAATAGCGCAAGAAAATGATGAGAGAAAAACTAATTTACGAATAATTCAAGAATATAAAAGTAAATCAGTATAATATTAATTAACCATATCCAGTAGACCCAAACCCTTCATTCCCACGGGGGGTTTGGAGGATCTTATCTACAAATTTCAGTTCAACATCTACCTGTGGAACAGGGACAAGTTATGCTATTCGCTCTCCTCTTTTAATTGGAACAGGTTCGCCGAAAGCAATTTCTGTTTCGTATGCTCTTTGGAGTTGGTTTTTAGGAGCACTGGGTAATAATTTAATATCCACAATCATATTTTATTTATCTTTTTCAATGAGATATAGACACGGACAGCCCAACTGAAGATATAGAAAATTTTTAAAAATTCCAAACAAATTCTATTTTTCCAATTTTTTCTCGTACTTTTTCAATGATTCTTCAATAAGCCTTCGTATAGCTTCATTCCGGGCAGGTATCCGGTTGGCATATCTGTAATCGTCAATTCGTTCTAACAACTCTTCATCAACAATCAGTAATATTTTTGGTTTTGAAGTTGGCATGTCGCGACCATATTTGAATTAAAATTAAAAATCAATATCAAATATCTTGACTATTTAAGCTATAAGTTATATAACCATTATACCAAATAAAACAATTATCCCGTATCACAATGAAAAAACTAAAAATAAATCGAGCGCTTGAAGATACTTGCAGTGGCGACATTGCAGGCGGTTTTTGTGAACCGGGGAAAGTCTTCAGGCGCTTTTTATTTCAGGAGGTCAATTATGGCTTGCATATCCAAGAGGCGTGACCGATGGGTTATTGATTTTTATGATAACCGGGGGAAGAGGAGATGGAAGACGTTACCGAAAGGTTCAACCAAGGCAAATGCCAAGGAAGCAATGCGGGATATTGAGGATCAGGTGAAAAAAGGAATTTATCTTCCAGAAAGAAAAACCCCCTTGTTTTCTGAGGTTGCTCAAAGCTGGCTTGAACAGAAAAAATTAAATGTCAGGATAACCACCTGGAACATGTATGAGGGACATATAAAAATTCATTTCAATTCCATCAGCAACTATAAAATCAACAGGATTACAACCGCTATAGTTGAGAAGTTCATAACAGAAAAACAAACAAGCGGAATGAATCTGACCACCCTTAAAAAAATTATCGTAACATTTAATCAAATTATGAAATATGCTGTACGTCACGGTTATATTGACTACAATCCGGTCAGAGATGCAGAACGACCTAAAAAGAGAGGAAAAATTGAAGACTCGGAAATTATAGTTTTGACACCTTCTCAGATAGCCCCTTTTCTGGAAAATGTTACCGGTCTGAAATACAGAACTCTTTTCATGCTGGCAATCATGGCCGGGCCACGGCAGGGAGAAATCTTAGGATTGAAATGGTCTGATGTTGATTGGAAAAACTGCCAGCTTCATATCCAACGAACATATAACAAGCGGAAATGGTATCAGCCCAAAACAGCGTCTTCCAACAGAAAGATTGACCTCGGCCCCATAATGATAACCGCATTAAAAAAATGGAAGCTCGCCTGCCCCCCAAATGAACTTGACCTGATTTTTCCAAGTAAATTGAATCAGCCATTAGCCGAATCCAGCATGGTAAAAAGGTTCTTCAAACCAGCACTTAAAAAGGCAGGTCTGCCTGACATCCGATTTCATGATTTACGGCATACTTTTGCAAGCCTGTTGATTGAGCAGGGGGAGAACCTGAAATATATTCAAACCCAACTCGGACATTCAGACCCAACTGTTACTTTAAAGGTCTATGCTCACCTTATGAAGCCGGTTAATCAAGAGTCTGCTTGCAAGCTGGAAAACACCATTTTTGGAACAACCGGTAGCAAAGTGGTAGCAGAAATAAAAAAAGATGTTACAGTCAATTCTGCAACATCTTGATTTCATTTGGCTGAGGGACAAGGATTCGAACCTTGATTGACGGAGTCAGAGTCCGTAGTCCTGCCGTTGGACGATCCCCCAAGAATACGCCAAGCTACATACACAATCGTTTACGATGAGTCAATAAAAACTTACCCCTTGATATTCGATTTAATATATTCTACTGCCCTTTGCAAGCGTGAAAGCACCCGATCCCTTCCCAAAACCTCGACGGTTTCAAAAATTCCCGGGCTGACGGTTTTCCCGGTTAAAGCAACCCTGACCGGCTGGGCGATCTTTCCGAGTTTCTGACCAGTCGCCTCCATAACGACCGTAAAAGCTGCTTCAAGGTTTTTTTCTGAAAAATCAGTTAGTTTTTCCAGTTCAACTACGAGGATTTCCAGCGCAGGAAGAAAGGCGAGGTTTAAAAATTTCTCCGCAGACTTGTCATCATATTTGAAATCCTCCTGATAATAAAAATCCGCACTTGCCGCCATCTCCTCTAGAGTTTTGCTTCTGGTGTTCAGGGTCTGGATCACCTTTTCCAGATATTGATTCTTCTCCGCAGCATACCCTTTTTTCTTCAGAAACGGCAGAAGATGATCTGAAAGCTTATCCAGAGGGGCGACCTTGATATGATCTGCATTCAGGGATTGAAGCTTTTCCTGATCAAAAACTCCCGGAGACTTTCCAATGTTTTTGATCGTGAATTTTTCTATCAGTTCATCCCTTGAAAAAAATTCCTGATCGCCGAACGACCATCCAAGCCGAACCAGATAGTTCAGGAGTGCGTCCGGAAGATACCCCATATCCCGGTATTCCATAACAGACATGGCTCCGTGCCGTTTGCTGAGACGGGTCTTGTCTTTCCCGAGAACCATGGGCACATGTCCGAAAACCGGAAGGGCTGCGCCAAATGCCTCATAAAGCTGAATCTGTTTTGGCGTGTTATTCACATGATCATCGCCCCGGATGACGGTATTGATGTTCATGGTGATATCATCCACCACAACCGCCAGATTATAGGTCGGTGTTCCATCACTGCGCTGGATAATGAAATCATCCAGCTCCGAGTTCTGAAACACGATATTCTTCTTGATGATGTCCTCCAAAACGGTTGTTCCGGAAAGGGGCGCCCTGAAACGGATCACAGAGCCTTCGGTCGCGGATAACCCCTTTTCCCGGCAGGTTCCATCATATTTGGGTTTTCCCCCTGAAGCCATGGCCTGTTTTCTCATCTCCTCGATCCGTTCGGAAGAACAGGTGCAATAATAGGCATTCCCGGACTGAACCAGCTTTTGAATATATTCCCGGTAAAGGTCAAACCGTCTGGACTGAAAATAAGGCCCATCATCCCAGTCAATGCCAAGCCATTCCAGCGCTTCAAAAATCGCATCCACCGATTCCTGTGTGGATCGAACCGTGTCTGTATCTTCAATCCGTAAAATAAATTTTCCTTTTTGATTCCGGGCATAAAGCCAGTTGAATAACGCTGTCCGCGCACCTCCGACATGAAGATATCCAGTCGGACTCGGCGGAAAGCGGGTAATGATGGTTTCCATGGTAATTTCCCTCTGATTTCTTTAATGAATAAAACATTCTGTGTATACAATAAATAACCGGTTCCATCTATCATATACACTCATGGATAACAATAGTTACAAATTCTCTGATTGAATATTTCTTGACAATCCATGGTATATAAATTAATAGAAAGGGTTTCTAATTCCAGGATATTTTTTTGGGTTATATATTTAATTAACTATTTAGGAGATCGGTCATGGCTGTACCAAAACATAAAACCTCGAAATCGAAACGGGACAAACGAAGAACGCATCAAAAAACAGAAGCACCAGGTATATCAACCTGTTCTCAGTGCAGTGAGGCAAAATTGCCGCATCATGCATGTCCTGCCTGTGGTGATTACAAAGGTCGCAATGCAATTGAAGTAGGTGATGAATAACCGTTTGTTGTTTGTTCTATCCTGAAACAACAATTTGTGCCGACAGAAGATCCATATACCGTTATTTTTTAAATATATTTTATAAATTATTGGTAATGCTACAGATATGGCATATTGCGAAGTAAACAAAGCCTGTATTTTTCCTTGACAAACTTCTCATTACCGATAAAAGAACAGGAACGCTCATTTCTGTCAGCGGTAAAATGATTATATCCGTATAATAAGGAGACTCACATTATGTCAGTTGAAGATAAAATCTTTAAAATTATTTCCGAGAAACTTGATGTTGATATCAAAGAGGTCGTCCCCAAGGCCTCCCTGGTGGATGACCTCGGTGCTGATTCGCTGGATCTGGTGGAACTGGTGATGACAATGGAAGAAGAGTTTGACATTGAAATATCGGATGAAGAAGCGGCAAAGCTTATAACGGTTCAGAATGCAATTGATTATATCAAAGCCAATTCATAATCTTGCCGTATAATAAAAAGTGTTACAGGTTAACCATTCTGATTGTTGATCAAATCTTCGATACGGAAAGGGAGGCTGTTTGAATAGAAGGGTCGTCATTACAGGAGTTGGACTGGTCACCCCCCTTGGTATCGGGACGGATGAATCCTGGAGTGCAATATGCAGTGGAAAATCAGGAATCGGACCCATAACCAAATTTGATACTTCTGATTTTAATACCCGGATTGCCGGTGAAGTGAAAAACTTTGACCCTGCTGATTTTCTTCCCAAAAAAGAGGCGAACCGGATCGAACCCCATATCTCCTATTCCGTTGCAGCATCCTTAATGGCGATGGAAGATTCTTCCCTGAAAATCGATTCATCCAATGCAGAGAGAATCGGGGTACTCATCGGATGCGCCATGGGCGGACTTGCCAGCCTGGAAAGAAACATTGAGCTGATCCAAAAACGGGGCCCCAGAAGGGTCAGTCCTTTTTTTATACCCATGATGATCACCAATATGGCTGCCGGACAGGTTTCCATCCACGTGGGCGCGAAAGGTCCGAACGCATCCGTCGCAACTGCATGTGCTGCCGGCACACACGCAATTGGAGAAGCCTACAACTTCATTCAAAAAGGGTATGCGGATGCAATGATCGCCGGTGGCGTTGAATCCGTGATCACACCCACAAGCATTGCCGGTTTTAATGCCTTGAAAGCCCTTTCCCTGAGAAATGATGAGCCGCAGAAAGCTTCCCGGCCGTTTGACCGGGATCGAGACGGATTTGTTCTGGGAGAGGGTTGCGGTATCCTCATTCTGGAATCACTGGATCATGCACTGAAAAGAGGCGCTCCAATATATGCGGAAATCTGCGGATTCGGGATGAGCGGGGATGCCTATCATATCACGGCTCCTGTTCCCGATGGTGACGGTGCTGCCAGATGTATGCAGGCGGCCCTTGATGATGGTAATCTTCAACCGGAAAGCATTGACTATATCAATGCACATGGTACCGGTACACCTATGAATGATGTGTGTGAAACTCTGGCAATAAAAACAGTTTTTAAAGAACATGCAGAGTTGATTCCGGTTTCCTCAACCAAATCCATGACCGGTCACCTGATCGGAGGCGCGGGCGGAGTTGAAACCGTCTTCACAGCTCTGGCCATAAAGCACGGGATCATTCCACCGACCATCAACCTTGATAATCCGGCAGAGGGATGTGATCTTGACTATGTCCCGAATGTTGCCAGAAAAAAAGATGTCACCTGTGCCATGACCAACTCGTTCGGGTTTGGCGGTACCAATGCATCCCTGATCCTTACAAAATTTATTTCTTAAAACACAATACCGGTGTACCCCACAAAACTATCACCCGGACTTTTATCATAACTGGTGGCATACTCGATTTCAAATGCATGGGCTGCTCCCATTTTTTTTCCTGCAGCAATGGCGGCGGCTGCTGCACCTGCACAGCAGGCATTCCCGCTTTTACGGGCTTCCTGGATCACACCAGTGGGGTTCATGGCCAGCATCTGATCGATAACGCCCCGATCATTTTCCCGTGTCACCCAATCAAGCGCCTTGCTGCCGGTCCCTTTGGGAGAAAAGCCATAATTGGGTCCATAATGGGTTAAATCCGTAGAGCCGATCACCTTAACTGAAATCCCAAGACGCCCTGATATTTCTGCAATGAATTCGCCTACCTTTACGGCCATCTGTGTTGGTGGAATACCGATGGCCACTATCTTTGTATCCGGGAAAAAATATTTTACAAACGGTAGCTGCAACTCGATGGTATTATCTCTTTGAAAATCATCCGGTGTTTCGATTGTAAAAGAAAAATGGTTGACCAGTTCCTGAGCCAGGTTCTCATCCACCGGAATATTGCCAAAAGGGGTTTCCCATGCTCCAGCCGGCATGATGTATCCTGAATCCCCCCTGTGAAGATGCATGCCAAAAACAATCATGACATCGCAATCCGATCCGGTCTTCAGGCACTGAAACACATTGCAGGCGATTTTACCGGAATAATACCAACCGGCGTGGGGAACAATCCCACCATAATATTTTCTTTCCATCGGTTTTCGGCTGTTCTTTGCATCCCTAATAAATTGCTGAACCATATCCTCACACTCTGAAGCTTTGGAAGGATACCAGCTTCCTGAAAAAACAGATTTTCTGATTTTCATATTTCACCTCGAATATGTCTGTTTCTGGATGGAATCATCGGCCTAGGTAACTGATAGTATCCTATTTATGATTTGAATCGTATCCTGTCAAAAGGAAAAAATAGGAATTTTTTCAGATTATTTCATGCCGCTGTATTGTAACATGAATCGATTGTATTATATTATTGATCTAAAAGATAAAGAATATTGAGCCCGGAATAGAAACGCCGGTACACCTATCCGGGTCATTCAATGAAATACACTTTTCAGGAGGTTTTGTCATGTGGGAATATACGGAAAAAACAAAGGATCATTTTTTAAACCCTCGGAATGTCGGTGTAATCAACGAACCGGATGGCATTGGTGAGGTTGGATCACTGGCCTGCGGTGATGCGCTCAAACTGACCTTTAAACTGGATAAAACCCAGCGTATTGCCGATGCCAAATTTCAAACATTCGGTTGTGCCAGTGCCATTGCGTCCTCTTCCGCCCTAACGGAAATGATAAAAGGACTTACATTGGAAGAAGCAGGGAAGATAACGAATGAAGATATCGCGGATTATCTTGGCGGTCTGCCCAAAGAAAAAATGCACTGCTCCGTCATGGGAAGAGATGCCCTTGATAAGGCCATTACCTATTACCGGGGAGAATCACAGAAAAAGATTGAAGGAGAAATCATCTGTGAGTGCTTTGGCGTAACGGATCTTGAAATCAAACGGGCGGTTGCGAAAAATGGACTGGCTACAATTGACGATGTTACGAATTATATCAAGGCCGGAGGGGGCTGCGGCAAGTGTCATGAAAAGATTCAAGACATTATCAACCAGCAGTCCATCGGTACGATACAGATTCAGCCCAAAATGAAAAAAAAGGCATTGACCAATATTCAGAAAATCAAACTGATTGAAGAAACGCTTGCCCGTGAAATTCAGCCGGCCCTGGCTAAAGACGGTGGGGATATCGAACTGATCGATGTGGATGGAGACAAAGTGACGGTGAAATTAAGAGGGACATGTGCGACATGTAGCAAATCCCAGATAACTCTTAAAAATTATGTTGAAACCAAACTGCGTGAACTGGTTTCCGATTCTCTTGAAGTACAGGAGGTAAACTGATGGCTGTTATCTATGCTGACAATAATGCAACAACGCAGATTGCCTCGAGTGTTCTAAATGAAATGCTGCCCTATCTCAAAGAATATTATGGAAATCCATCCAGTATGCATACATTCGGAGGCCAGGTCGGGAAAAAAATACAGGAAGCAAGGGCACAGACCGCTTCTCTGCTGAATGCAGCACCGGAAGAGATCCTGTTTACGAGCTGTGGAACGGAGAGTGACAGTACGGCAATCAGAGCCGCAATCAAATCCAACCCATCCAAAAAACATATTGTCACTACAAGAGTCGAACATCCGGCTGTTAAAAATCTCTGTGAACAACTTGCAAAGGAAGGATTCCGGATTACCTTTGTTCCTGTGGATCAGAATGGTGCCCTTGATCTTGATTTTCTATATCAAAGCCTGACCGATGATACTGCCATTGTTAGCATTATGTGGGCCAATAACGAAACAGGCGTGATCTTCCCGGTTGAAGAGATCGCATCCGTGGTCAAAGGAAAAGGGATTGCTTTTCATACAGACGCAGTCCAGGCTGTTGGGAAAATACCCATTGACCTGAAAAACTCCGACATTGACATGCTCTCTCTGTCCGGGCATAAACTTCACGCACCTAAAGGAATCGGGGCATTATACATCCGAAAAGGTACCAAATTTTCTCCTTTTTTAATTGGAGGACATCAGGAAAAAGGTAGAAGGGGCGGAACAGAAAATGTAGCGTCAATCATCGGCCTGGGGGCAGCCAGCAAGTTTTCTCAGGAACTGATGACCAAAGAGAATACGGATGTAAAGATACTCCGGGACACCCTTGAGAAGGGTCTTTTGGAAAAAATTGAACACTCCTTTGTGAATGGCGCAAAAGAAAGGCGGCTTCCCAATACAACCAGCATTGCCTTTGAGTATGTGGAGGGAGAGGCCATCCTGCTGATGATGGATCAATTCGGGATCTGTGCTTCATCCGGTTCAGCCTGCACATCCGGTTCCCTTGAGCCATCTCATGTTTTAAGAGCCATGGGAGTGCCTTTTACCGCAGCCCATGGTACCATTCGTTTCAGCCTGAGCACATACAATACAATGGAGGAAGTGAATTTTATCATTGAAAAGCTTCCACCGATCATCCAAACCTTACGGAACATGTCGCCATTCTGGAAACAAAACCAATAACCTATTTCAATGGTGCAGTAAAAACAACTTCGGTATAAGGAACCGGGTATGCACTCAAATAATAGCCGCTTTAATAAAAGTTTTGATATGTTATCCTGTTTTCATGACGAAATAGTTGAAAAACAGCTTGAAATGAAAGCCTGTTTGGATATAGTGTACGGTCAAATCAATTTTATGGTTTTCCAAACCAATCCCCACCTCGTTTTGAAGGGGAATACGATATATAAATATAGTACAGGCCATTGATATGTTCAAAGTCATGATCCGGGATAACATGTCCCTTGTCGCAAAAGAGCGGTTTGAAGCTTCGGGTAACATTGAAGTGGTTGTCGATAACAACAAGGAAACCAACTCCCCGGAAGCCCTGTCCAGTATCATCAAAGACTTTCATGCCATTGCCATCAGAAGCGGAACCAAAATTACAGATCAGGTCCTCGCAAATGCTCCGAACCTCAAGGTTATCGGCCGGGCCGGTGCCGGAGTAGACAATATTGATGTGGAAGCGGCTACAAAACGCGGTATTATTGTCATGAACGCCCCCGGCGGAAATACCATTACAACAGCCGAACACGCGCTGTCCATGATGCTTTCACTTGCCAGAAACATCCCGCAGGGAACCGCCTCGTTACGCGAGGGGAAATGGGAAAAAAAAGCACTGACCGGGATTGAGATCACCGGAAAAACACTGGGTATTGTGGGGCTGGGACAAATCGGCAAAGTTGTGGCTGAAAGAGCCAGAGGTCTCAAGATGCTCGTAATCGCATCCGATCCTTTTGTCAGCAAATCTGCTGCCAGGGAAATGGGAGTGGACCTGGTTTCCCTTGATGAGCTTTTCAGCCTTTCGGATTTTATTACACTGCATGTGCCGCGCTTAAAAGAAACCGCCGGCATGATAAATGATAAAACCCTTCAAAAAATGAAACCCGGTGTACGGATTATCAACTGTTCCAGGGGAGAGGTTATTGACCTTGATGCACTTCATAATGCAATCCAAAATGGACATGTGGCCGGAGCTGCCCTGGATGTATTCCCGAAAGAACCGCCGGATCCATCTCTTGCTATCCTGAAAAACCCGAAAATCATATTCACACCCCATCTTGGCGCCAGTACGGATGAAGCTCAAGACAAAGTCGCAGTCATGATTGCGGATCAGATCGCCGATTATCTGAATAAAGAAATTATCACCAATGCGGTTAACTTTCCTTCCCTATCAAAAGATGTCCTGCTTCATATTGTCCCGCACCTCTCGCTGAGTGAAAAAATGGGATCACTCATGGGGCAGCTTATCCGAAAAATTCACGATATTACCATTACCTATAGTGGAGAGTTTGCCAAGCTGGACACAAGATTGCTCACCCATGCGGTTCTAAAAGGACTGCTTTCCTCTTTTACCGACAGACCGGTTAACCATATCAACTCCCTTTCACTTGCCAAAGAAAAAGGGATCGCGGTTAAGGAAACCATGAGCCAGACATCCGATGATTTTACCGGTCTGATCAAAATCAAACTGGAAGGTTGCGAGAGCAGCCCTAATGAAATCTGGGGAACGATATTTGGAGAAAAACACCCGAGAATCGTACGCCTCGGGTCAATATATATGGATGCGATTCCAGAAGGATACATGCTGATCATTCGCAACCATGACAAACCCGGTGTGATTGGAAATATCGGCACCCTGCTGGGTCGCCACAATATCAATATCGGGCGTTTTCAACTGGGAAGACGAGACGGCCAGGCGCTTTGCATGGTCAATATTGATACACCAATGAATGATGATATTGTCAACCAAGTACAGGCGTTACCTAATATTATCTCTACTTGTCAGGTAAAGCTGGACTGATGTGGATTCATATTGATGTCTTTGGGCAAGTTTAAATGGTATCACAAAATGGAGTACAGATGAAGAAAATATCCGCTTTTTTTTTGCTCTTTGGAATTTTCTGCATACTGCTTCAGGGGTTGTCAGATCCTGCGTATCCATCTGATAAATCAATAAAAGATGTTGTTATTATTGGAAATAAAAGACTTCCCTTTAACACCATAGGTGTCAACGAATTAAAGGATATTTACCAGCGGAAAAAAACAACGTGGGCAAATGGCCAGAAAATCAGCTTTGCTCTTCTTGACAGCGGGAAAACGCATGAACTGTTTATCCGGCATTATATTCAGAAAACACCGGCACAATATCACCGGTATTGGAAAAAGCTGGTTTTTGCCGGCAGAGGTATTCCGCCGGCCTCATTTCGAAATGAAAATAGCCTGATGGCTCATGTTGCCCTTACAGCCGGAGCCATCGGCTATGTTTCACCTGAGACAAAGCTTTCCGGTGGAGTAAAAAAAATTCAAATTGTTGAAGATAGCGTTGCAACCTCGGAACAGACTGAAAAATCTGTGCCTTCTCCCACTCAGGATAATACCCAGACAACAACATCCGACAATGCAAACAAAAAAAAATCTCAATCATTCTTCAACCGTATATTTGACTGAATCCGCTTTTATTGAACTTCAATAGAGGCGATATCCAATTCACGGCCGGACAGGATATCCATGCTACCGGAACCGCATTCAATGCACTTGAAAACCGGATCGTGAATTGTCCACTCCATAGAACATTCGCGACACTTGGCCCTGACAGGGATTTCTTCAATGTCCAATTCTGCACCGGATAAACTGGTGTCTTTTGCTGCGATCTCGAAGCAGAACCGGAGGCTGGACGGCACCACCGCGGACAGCTTTCCGATCTTTACATTCACCTTTTTAATACGGGCGTTTTTCAGTTCATCCGGTATTGAAGAGGCTGCGATTTCAATAATCTGCATTGCAATGCCCATCTCATGCATCGATTGGATCCTTTCTTTTGTTTTTTCATCCATTCATTTCCGGCATTGAGTCAAAACCTTAAAAATTATCCACACAAACCTCACCAAGCTCTCCAAGATTTTCACAAACATGGATGCCGGCTTCTTTCATTACTGCAATCTTGCCCTGCGCTGTTCCGCTGTTTCCACTGATGATCGCACCGGCATGCCCCATACGTCTCCCCGGAGGCGCGGTAAGGCCCGCGATAAAACCCACAACCGGTTTGCTGACATGATCTGCAATAAATTCTGCTGCTGCTTCTTCGGCATTTCCTCCAATCTCGCCAACCATCACAATGGCTTTGGTCGCAGGATCCGCTTCAAAGGCCTTAAGGCAATCAATAAAGTTGGTTCCATTTACCGGATCACCGCCGATTCCAATACAGGTTGTCTGCCCAAGATTTTTCCGGGTAAGCTGATGAACAACCTCATAGGTAAGTGTCCCGGACCTTGATACCACTCCGACAGGCCCGCCCGGAAGGTGAATATTGCCCGGCATGATGCCGATCTTGGCTTGACCTGGCGAAATAATGCCCGGACAGTTCGGCCCGATCAAACGGGAATTGGAATTTTTCAATAGGTTCTTGACCTTCATCATATCCATTACCGGGATACCTTCTGTAATGGCGACAATAAGCTCTATCCCGGCATCAATTGCCTCCAGTATTGCATCCGCAGCAAAGGGGGGTGGAACAAAAATCATGCTGCAGTTTGCACGGGTCTGCTGAACCGCGTCCATGACTGAATTAAAAACAGGCACCCCATCCATTGTCTGCCCGCCCTTTCCGGGAGTTACACCGGCAACGACATTTGTACCGTAATCCATACAATTTTTTGTATGAAATTTTCCTTCGTTTCCGGTAATTCCCTGAACCAAAAGCCTGGTATTTTTATCTACAAATATACTCATTTCTTTTTCCTCACATCCCTCAAAAATCAATAGACGTGAACAAATACACGTTTATTGATGATATTATTTTTTCCGGACATTTTTTCTAATTCACGATGGAAGCGACTTTCTCCGCCGCATCTTTCAAATCCACTGCTGTAATCAAATTCAACCCTGAATCAGCAAGAATCCTTCTACCCTCCTCGACGTTTGTCCCCTCCATACGGATCACAATGGGAACCGTAACACCGATTTTCTTTGCAGCCTGAACTACACCTTGAGCCAGAATATCACACCGTAAAATTCCCCCGAAAATGTTGATCAGAATCCCTTTGACCTTATTATCACTTAAAATGATCCTGAACCCATTTTCAACCATTTCCGCATTCGCTCCGCCGCCAACATCCAGAAAATTTGCAGGCTCCGCACCCGCCTGTTTTATGATATCCATGGTTGCCATTGCCAGGCCGGCTCCATTTACCATATTGCCGACATTGCCATCCATATTGATATAATTCAGGTTAAATTTTGATGCTTCAACTTCAAGTGGATCTTCTTCGTCCAGGTCCCGATAAGCAAGAATATCCTTATGCCGGAACAGTGCATTGCTGTCAAAGTTCACCTTGGCATCCAGCGCAATGATTGTTTCCTCTTTTGTAATGACAAGGGGGTTGATTTCTACCAAAGAACAGTCGTAGTCAACAAAAAAGCGGTATAAACCCATGAGCATTTTATTGAACTCTTTCATCACGGAAGAAGACAGATTCAACCCGAATGCAGTCCTTCTGCAATGAAACGGCTGGATTCCGGCAAGCGGATCCACATGAACCCGGATAATTTTTTCCGGTGTTTCTTCTGCAACCGCCTCGATGTCCATTCCACCGGCCTGACTTGCCATAATCACTATTGTGGCTGTTTCCCGGTCCGGGACAATGCTCAGATATAGCTCCTTATCAATGTTGAGCCCCTGTTCCACCAGAACCTTTTTTACTTTCTGCCCGCCGGGGCCGGTCTGATGGGTAACCAGATTCATCCCGATAATCTCATGCGCGATGTTTTTCACTTCATCAAGAGATCTTGCCAATTTTACGCCACCTCCTTTGCCTCGTCCACCGGCATGGATCTGTGCCTTCACAACCACCGGAAGTGAAGCCAGCCTCTCTGCAACCTCAAAGGCCTCATCTTTTGAATAAGCCACTCCGCCTTCCGGTACGGGTATTTTGTATTTTCTGAATAACTCCTTTGCCTGATACTCATGGATCTTCATTGCTCTGTCTCCTTGTTTACGTTTGTTCAAAGATACTGAAATAAAAACAACCGATAAAGAATATTGAATATATATATGTGTGTGTCTCCACATATCGAATCATGATCCGGAAAATAAGTACACAAACATCGGACGGATTCGATTTTCGTTAGACGCAGACAACCTGGATTCCACGATCAGAGTATAAAGCTTTATCCCTATCTTTTGACGTTTTTTAAAAAACGTCAAAAGCACTTACCGGGAAAAAACCAGTTTCTCTGACCGCGCCCATGGTGCGGGGTACAGAGGATATCGTGGGTTTCCGAAACGGAATTTTTTATTGATGTCTATCCGGATCATTCCCATCCGGATAGACACTTTTCATTTATTTACAACAATCTGTCTTGTTCTTTAAAAAAATAGTCCTGTGCATGTTTAACCGATTACACACAGAACATTATTTTTGGCTACATTATCACCGCTCTTGAAATTGATTGCTTTAATGACACCGGATATAGGTGCAATCAGTGCATTCTCCATTTTCATGGCTTCCAGAATCACAACCGTTTCACCTTCTTTCACTGAATCTCCTACCTTTTTTGCATAACTGACAATCATTCCAGGCATCGGTGCAGTAAGTGGCGTACCTTTTGCTGCATCTTTGGCTGGTGCGGATGACGCTGCCGGTGCTGCGGCAACAGGTGCAGCCGAAGCTTTCGGCACTTCCGGAGCTTTAGATACCTGAACAGCCGGTGCGGCCATTTCAGGCTGCGCATTACCGATGATACACAGAACATCATTTTTGGCCACATTATCGCCACTCTTGAAATCGATCGCCTGAATGACACCGGATATAGGTGCAATCAGTGCATTCTCCATTTTCATGGCTTCCAGAATCACAACCGTTTCACCTTCTTTCACTGAATCTCCTACCTTTTTTACGTAACTCACAATCATTCCAGGCATAGGAGCAGTAAGTGGCGTACCTTTTCCGACGACTTTGGATGGTGCGGCTGCGACAACAGGAGCGACAGGTGCGGCTGAAGGAGCTGCTGGAGCAACCGGAGCAGCCGGTGCCGCGGGAATTTTCGGTGCTGCTGCCTGGGCGGCTTTCGGTACTTGAACAGCCGGTGTGATCTTTTCAGGCTGCGCATAACGGATAACCGGTGATCCTCCGATTTCTTCCACACCAACACTAAAATATTCGTCATCTACATAAACTTTGAATTCTCGAAGATTTTCTCCCTTTTCCGGAGCATCTTTTTTCTTTTCGACAAGTTCGCCCTTGCGTGCCTTGATCATCATCTCCTGCTCTTTGAGTGCTTCTGCAAGAGACTTGGCCATAACCTCTTTGGGCGGCTCTTCTTTTCCATATTTCCAATTTAAAAACTTCTTCCCGGTTACCGGGAAAAGGGCATATAGAATTTCATCATCAATATCAACCGCCAAACCTTTTACTTCTTCCTGGGCTTTGGCCAGTTCCGGTTTCAGAACTTCGGCCGGCCTGCAGGTTATGGGCTTTTCTCCTCGGGAATATCCTTTGAGGGCTTTCTTTTGAACCTCCGGATTAATCGGTACCGCCGTCTTCCCATACAATCCATAGCAGAGATCCTTAACCTGCTCAGTGATCTTCTTGTACCTTTCGTTTTTATCATCAAAAAGCACGTTATTTACGGTCTGAATACCGACAATCTGACTGGTTGGCGTCACCAATGGAATCTGTCCAAGGTCTTTTCGTACTCTCGGCAGTTCTTTGTAGACTTCATCAATTTTATCCAGGGCATCCATATCCCGGAGCTGGTTCACCAGGTTTGAAAGCATTCCCCCGGGAGTCTGATGAAGCAGAACACTGATGTCAATGATTGACGTCTTGTTGTCTGCCAGAAGATGACTGTATTTGGGCATGATTTCTTTTTCCAGGATCTCATTGATCTCTGCCAGTTTTTTGATGTCAAATCCCGTATCCCGGTTCGTTCCGATCAGCGTCATCACCAGAGGCTCAATGGCCGGATGGGATGTTCGATAGGCATAGGGAGACATGCAGGTGTCAATGATATCTACTCCTGCCTCAACCGCTTTTAAATGTGACATGGAAGAAAGGCCGGCTGTGAAGTGGCTGTGAAGATGTATCGGTACGGATACTTTTGTCTTAATCGCTTTGATGACATTATAGGCATCATAGGGTGCAATCAAGCCTGCCATATCTTTGATACAAATGGTATCCGCACCCATTTTTTCAAGTTCCTTTGCCTTGTTCACGTAATAATCAATATTATACACATCGCCCCCAAGCCGGGGCTCAGTCATGGTATAACAGATACATCCCTGAAAATGCTTTCCGCACTTTTTAATAACCGGTACAACGGTTTCAAAATTTCGATAGTCGTTCAGTGCATCAAACGTTCTGAATATATCCATCCCGTTAGCGGCGGCTCTCTCAACAAACGCTACGGCAAGGTCGTCTGCATAATTGCGATACCCAACCAGGTTCTGTGCACGGAGCAGCATGGAAAAAGGGGTTTTCTTGAAATATCGTTTCAGGGTACGTATCCGTTCCCAGGGATCTTCATTCAGAAAGCGGTGCATGGTATCAAAAGTAGCCCCACCCCATGTTTCCGTTGCCCAGAAACCAACCTCATCCATAAGCTCGGCAACCGGAATCATATCCTCGGTCCGTCCCCTGGTTGCAAACAAAGACTGGTGGCCATCACGCAGGGTCACATCCATGATCTTAAGAGGGTTTTCCGCTGGTTTCCTGTCCTTGCTGTAATTCATGGTGGTCATTACGACTTTGTTATGTTCACTCATCTTCTTATTCTCCCCTTAAGCAGTTTAAATTATCTTATTTTCGATCCGTGAAAAGATTTCATTTGCATCATGGTCCGCATATTCATCATGGATTGCCGACCACTCAACCCCCAAAAATTGAAACCAGCAGAAACCGTTTCCGGCATTTTCGGCTGAATCGGACTCGTAGATTGCTTGAGTGCCATCTCTTCCTCGGTTTTTATATAGGCCATCACCGCGGAAACTGCTGCGGCTATTTTCTTTTCTTTCATTTCCAGAATTCCTCGTTCCGATGATTCACTTCAATTTTACAGAGGTATATTCCCATGTTTTTTTGGTGGTGAAATCTCCCGTTTTGCACACATGATTTCAAGTGCATCGATCAATCTTGGTCTGGTATCACTGGGAACAATCACTGCATCAATATATCCACGTCTTGCTGCACAATATGGATTTGAAAAGAGATCTTCATACTCCTGAATCTTCTCTTTTCTTTTTAAAGCCGCATTATCCGCAGCATCGATCTCTTTTTTATGAATAATATTGGCAGCTCCTGCCGCACCCATAACGGCAATCTGAGCACTTGGCCAGGCAAAAGCCATATCCGCACCCAGGTCTTTGGAACACATGGCCAGATATGACCCGCCGTAATCCTTCCGGGTAACCAGCAACAATTTCGGAACCGTTGCTTCTGAATAGCACCAGAGCAGTTTTGCTCCATGCCGGATAATTCCTCCCCATTCCTGATGGCTGCCCGGCAGATATCCCGGAACGTCAGCGATAGTCAGTATCGGAATATTAAACGCATCACAGAACCGGATGAATCTTGTGGCCTTATCCGATGCATCAATATCCAGACAACCTGCAAGGTTTTCCGGTTGATTGGCGATAATGCCGATGCTTCTGCCATTCAACCGTGCAAAGCAGACAATGATATTTTTTGCAAAATATTGATGGGGTTCAAAAATCACCCCATTATCAACAATGGATGTGATCACTTTTTTCATATCATAGGATTGATTTGGATTATCCGGAATAATCGTATTCAGCTCCGGATCCGTTCTTCCGGGATCATCCCCGGTATTCACTACCGGCGGATCTTCTATGTTGTTTGAAGGGATATAGGAAAGCAGCTTCTTGATCTGCGCTATCGCATCCTCATCATTCTCGCATGCAAAATGGGAAACACCGCTTTTTTCATTATGCGCCATGGCCCCGCCAAGATCTTCGAAAGAGATCTCTTCACCGGTTACGGACTTGATAACCTGAGGGCCGGTTATGAACATGTAACTGCTGTTCTTGACCATGAAAATCCAGTCTGTCATTGCCGGAGAATAGACTGCTCCACCCGCAGTCGTACCCATGATCGCTGAAATCTGCGGGATAACGCCCGAAGAGCGTGCATTTCTGAAAAAAATCTGACCATATCCGGAAAGTGCGTCAACGCCTTCCTGGATTCGGGCGCCGCCGGAATCGTTCATTCCGACAATCGGAACCCCTGCCTTGAGGGCCATATCCATTACCTTGCAGATCTTCTTTGCATGCATCTCGCCCAGACTTCCGGCTCTTGATGTGAAATCCTGGGAATAGGCAAATACCGGTCGTCCATCCACCAGGCCATGGCCTGTAATCACACCATCAGATGGGATTTCCACCTTTTCCATCCCAAAATTTACACACCGGTGCTCAACAAACATGTCAATTTCCCGAAAGGTTCCGGAATCAAAAAGCAGATGCAATCTTTCCCGTGCATTCAGTTTGCCTTTTTCACGCTGGCCGGCCACTGCTTTTTCCCCGCCCATTTGAAGAATCTTTCTCTCTCTCTCTTTCAGATCCTTGATTTTGTCAGCAACAATACCCATTATTATAATCCTTTCTTCTCACATTGGTATCTAACTAATAATAATAACTATTTTTCAGCACCGATTCATGAGTCACAAGACGACAGATTTCTATATTAAACGTCAATTGTCAAGCAAAAACAGCAACCTTTTTGCTGCTGCTGTTGGAGAGGTTTCCCCTTTTTCAACAGCCGTCAAAACCCCTGGAAGTTCATTTTTCACATGTTGATTCTTTTCAAACCGTTCCTGAAGACCCTCCTCAATGAGCGACCACATCCAGTCAAGAGACTGCCGTTTTCGTTTCAGACTCAATTCACCGGCTATCATGGTTTTTTTGCGATGGGACAAAATCATATCCCAGACTCTGTCCATACCGGAATGCTCCAGTGCGCTGCATGTCTGAACCGGAGGAGACCAGACAGCGGATGAAGGTCTCAGCAAATGAAGGGCATTCTCATATTGTTTTCTGGCTTGTTGTGCTTTTTGGATATTGTCGTTGTCAGCCTTGTTGATCACAATGGCATCGGCCAGTTCCAGCACCCCTTTTTTTATCCCCTGCAACTCATCACCCGCCCCTGCCAGCATCAGCACCAGAAAAAAATCCACCATGGAAGCAACCGCTGTTTCAGATTGACCAACTCCAACGGTTTCAACAATAATGATGTCAAAACCGGCAGCTTCGCACAGAAGCATTGCCTCTCTTGTTTTTCGGGCAACACCACCAAGTGTTCCCCCTGATGGAGATGGCCGGATAAATGCGTTTGAATCAATGGAAAGTCTTTCCATACGGGTTTTATCCGCCATGATGCTTCCACCGCTGCGCCTGCTGCTTGGATCAACAGCAAGCACTGCGATCCGATGCCCTTTCCCGGTTAAATAGATCCCGATACTTTCGATAAATGTACTCTTGCCTACACCGGGAACGCCGGTAATTCCTACACGAATGGCCTTGCCGGTATACGGTAATATAGCATCGAGAAGTTCTCCGGCAATCTGTTGATGGAGAGGCAGCGAACTTTCAATCAGGGTAATTGCCCGTGACAAGAGTCGCCGGTCTCCATTCAGCAAACCGTTTTTATAAATCTCCACTTGCTCTTGATTGATCATCTGCGGCATAAAACCAACACAGCCTGAAAATTATTGCCTTTCTTCGATCGCTGCAAGCACCTTACCGGCTGAATCCACAATGGATGTACCTGGTCCGAAAATACCGACCACGCCTGCTTCATAAAGGAACTTATAATCGCCCGGAGGGATAACCCCGCCCACGACCACCAGTATATCTTCAGAACCATTTTCTTTCAGTGATTTGATCAATTCCGGAACCAGTGTTTTATGCCCTGCGGCCAGACTGGAAACACCCACGACATGAACATCATTTTCAATGGCCATTTTTGCGGCTTCCTGTGGTGTCTGAAACATCGGGCTGATATCCACATCATACCCAAGGTCGGCAAATGCGGTTGCAACCACCTTGATTCCCCGGTCATGACCATCCTGTCCCATTTTGGTAACCAGTATTCTAGGACGGCGTCCATGCTTTTCCTTAAAGGCCTTGGTACGTTTTTGAATCGAATCAATTACCTCGCTTGTGCCATATTCGGAAGCATATACACCTGAAATACATTGAGTTGTTGCTACAAAACGGCCAAAAACCTTTTCCATGGCATCCGATATTTCACCCACTGTGGCCCGAAGCCGGACAGCCTTCAATGCAACCTCAAGAAGATTACCATCGGATTTCGCTGCTGCGGTAATATCATCCAGTGCTTTCTCAACCGCCTTCTGATCCCTTTTGGATCGAATATCTTTTAATCGCGCCACCTGTTCATCGCGCACTGAAGCCGGAACCTCCCGGATTTCAAAATTCATTTCCCCTTCAACCCTGTATTTATTCACACCCACAATCACATCTTTACCCTGATCGATCCTTGCCTGCTTTCGCGCAGCCGCTTCCTCAATCCTCATTTTGGGCATTCCGGATTCAATCGCTTTTGCCATACCCCCCAGCTCTTCGACCTCATCGATAATTTTCTGGGCTTCATTGATAATACTGTTGGTAAGGCTCTCCACATAATAGGATCCGGCCAGAGGATCGACCGTATGACAGATCTGAGATTCTTCCTGAATCACAATTTGGGTATTTCTGGCAATCCTGGCTGAAAAATCGGTTGGCAGTCCGACCGCCTCGTCAAAAGAATTGGTATGCAGGGACTGTGTTCCTCCAAGGGTGGCGGACAGACATTCCAGTGTTGTCCGGATGATATTGTTATAGGGGTCCTGTTCGGTCAGGCTCCAGCCGGATGTCTGGCAATGTGTCCTCAACATGGTTGATTTTGAATTCTTCGGATTGAATCTGCTGACAATCCGGTGCCAGAGGAACCGGGCAGCACGAAGCATGGCGATCTCCATAAAAAAATTCATGCCGATTCCAAAAAAGAAAGACAACCGGGGGGCAAATGTATCAATATCCATCCCGGCATTTAATGCAGCTTTTATATATTCCAGTCCATCCGCCAGGGTAAATGCGGTCTGCAGTACGGAATCCGCTCCTGCCTCCATCATATGATAACCGCTGATACTGATCGTATTGTATTTGGGCATATGCTGGGAGCAAAAAGCCATAATATCGGAAACAATCCGCATGGATGGCTGGGGTGGATAAATATAGGTGTTTCGTGTCAGATACTCTTTTAAAATATCATTTTGAATGGTTCCGTTCAGCTGTTCATGTTTGATGCCTTGTTCTTCCGCGGCAACAATGTAGGATGCTAGGATTGGAATTACAGCCCCATTCATAGTCATGGAAACAGACATCTTATCCAGAGGAATCTGGTCAAACAGGATCTTCATGTCCTCAACCGAATCAATGGCCACACCAGCTTTACCGATATCACCGGCAACCCGCGGATGATCCGAATCATATCCGCGATGGGTTGCTAGGTCAAAAGCAACGGAAAGCCCCATCTGGCCAGCGGCAAGATTTCGGCGATAAAATGCATTGGATTCCTTTGCAGTGGAAAAACCGGCATATTGACGGATTGTCCAGGGACGTCCCACATACATGGTCGCCATCGGGCCTCTCACATACGGTGGCATACCGGGAAGCGTATTTACACATTCGAGACCCTCGATATCCTCTGCCGTGTACAGCGGTTTTACCTTGATCCCCTCGGGAGTGACCCAGTCCAGGGTGTCTACGGATTTTCCCTTGAGCTCCTTGGTCGCCGATGCTACCCATTCTTTTTTTTTCGGATGTTCAGACATGATTCTTACTCCTTATAAAATATATTATTTTTCTGATTCATAACCTGGATTCGAAATTGCCCGCCAAACCATTTCAAACATAAGATTGGCCTGCTCGGAAGGGCTCTCCTTCTGCCCTCGTGATACCCACATAAAAAAAGATCTCTGAACAAAACCCAACATAAAATCAAGGAGGATTCCAGCCCGGACATTCGAATTCAGGATTCCCTCTTTCTGCCCTTTTTTTAATACATCCAAATATAAATTGATCATCTTCTTTTGCTGAAAGGTTCTATCTGCCATCCAGGTTTTCATGGGAAGTGTCATAAACAGAATTTTTGCCAGCCCAGGATGATTTTCATAATAATTAATCTGTACCCACAACACCTTCCTCATTTTTTCCTTCAGATCCTCAATGCCCTGCAGATGATCAATAATTCGCTCCGTAAGCATATCGAGCCATATATCGACAAAGGAAAAAAGGAGATTCTCCTTGCTCCCGTAATATTGATATATCGTACTGAAACTCACTCCTGCTTTGCGGGCCACATCCCGCATGCTTGCCTTATGAAAATCCGAACTGGAAAAGATTTCCTCAACAGCTTTTTCAAGTCGTTCATAAACTTCAGGTTTTAAATCCTGAAACATTGTTTTACTTCTTTGATTTTCATTCCCGGCCATAGAGCTCTCTGTTTAATTAAATATCTTATTTTATTATATTATATATCTTATTTAAAAAACTCCATTTTTACAATACAAGGTATATTTGAATCAAAAATATAATTGTAACAAATTGAAAAAACTATATTTAGTAAAATACTTCTATCCTGATCGCTATTTTTTGTAACATTGTTACACCAATAACCGATATGCTGTCAACATCAAATTATCTTTCAGCTAAAAAAATGAAAAATCAATCATAAACCCATGTTCTTGACAAAAAGGAAAAAACAATATAAATGAACAAATAAAAAAATTATTCATTTATTCAATTAAGGAGGCAGTTGTGCGAAAAAAAGAAAACATTGAGACCATTTACACCGCTGCCCTCAAAACATTTGCCCTGTTTGGGTATAAAAAAACCACTGTGGAAGATATTGCAAAAACAATGAATATGACCAAAGGGAATCTGTACCTTTATGTAAAAAATAAAAAAGACCTCTATCGGGAGACCGTTGCCTGGGCATTGCAGAAATGGCAGATCCGTGTGGCCACTGCTGTTGACAGGGAAACGGATGCAAGACGCCGTTTTGAAGTGATGTGCTTCAAGGCGGTTGAATATCTTTCCAACGACAAATACTTCCGTCAGGTTCTGATCCATGATCCTGACATTTTCCCCATGTTTCCGGAAAAAGACCCTTTCGAAGAGATCAATCTGAATTCCATCCTGATGATAAAAAACATTCTGGACCAGGGAATTAAAGAAAAAGTTTTTCGGAAAGTGGATACCGGAAGGGTGTCGGAGATCATTTTTCTCATATATAAAGTATTTATTATCCGGACCTATATTAAAAACGAAACCGATTTTATGCAACAGTTGTTTGCGGAGACAGTGGAGCTGATAATCCATGGTCTGTATACAGAATCATCAACCTGAAAGTATTGGAGCCAATTTCAAAAGTCTCTTGTTGTAGTTCCGGCGAAAACTAAAATCCAGTATTTTCGGCTCTTTTCTGAGCACTGACTTTCGCCGGTGTGACGCTTTATAATAGTTTTGAAATTGGCTCATTGGTTTGTTAATTTAAGGAGAAAAACAGATGAGAAAACATAACGGAACTCAGCTTTACGGAATGAAAAGAGTTGTCGCAACTCTTAGAATGGGCATGAGCAAAGAACTTTCACCGCTTACGTTAAAACAGAAGCTTGCCATGAACTATGTTTCTAAAGAAAGCAAGCTTACTCGGATCGGGAAAAAAATTTACTCCAATACATTTACTCCATTCTTCCCATCCCTTGCATATGAACGTTTTCTGAGAGGTGTTGTTTCCATAACTTCCGGAAAACCTTATCCGGTTGTAACCAATTTTGCGGTCACACCGCAATGTCCATGCAACTGCTGGCACTGTTCCTTCTCCGACAGATCCAAAAAGGATATTCTGACATTGGATCAAATCAAAAAAGCGATATCCGAAGTTCAGGATTTAGGTGTAAGTGTCATCGGATTTACCGGAGGCGAGCCACTTTTACGGGATGACCTTGAAGAAATTATTGCATCGGTGGACAAAAGATCCATGCCGATTATGTTTACAACAGGCTATAAACTGACAAAAGACCGTGTGAAACGACTTAAAAATGCAGGCCTTGAAATCCCTGTGATCAGTCTGGACCACTACAACGCAGAAGTTCATGATCAGGGCAGACGGACAAAAGGGATTTACGATTATGCCCTGAAGGCAATCCGGCTGTTCCAGGATGAGGGTTTTTATGTTGCTGTTTCCTTTGTCCCGGACAAAAAACTGGTCAGCAACCGGACTGAAATTTTCAAGGTGATCGATTTTTTCAAGGAACTTGGAATCAATGACATGAGATTAACCTCACCGATATTAAGCGGAAAGCTGACGACAAAGCCGGAAGAAAAACTGACTCCTGAAAATGTGGAAACCATTTTTGAGATTCAGAAAAAATGCACAAAAACAAAAGGTTATCCTGGTGTTTTTGCATATGATTATTTTGAGAGTGAGAAATACTATGGATGCGGGGCTGGTTTTAATTATATGTTTATTGATTCCCAGGGAAATGTATGCCCATGTGACTTTACCATGCTCTCCTTTGGCAATATCCATGAAAAACCAATTCAGAAAATCTGGGAAGAAACCAGCAGCAATTTCTGCAAACCCGGTTGCTCATGCTATGCAAATCTGAGCAATGACTTTATTTTTGCCAAAAAATCCAACGAATGGCCTCTGAAAAAACAGGCAACATCGGAAATACTGGAAGAGTGCCCCTCGTATGAAAAAGAGAGGCTGCCCGAATTTTACAAACGTATGGGTTTTCCTGCAGGGAAGACTTCCTGATTGACGGGCTGAGAGATAATTCCCTGCAAGGAAGCATAGAAATTTCCTTGCAGGGATCTCTGTTTAATTGATATCGAGTGCGATCTTCAGGACATCGTACATACTCCCGACAAAATGAAACTCAATGGAATCAAGAACCTTCTTTGGAATATCCACTACATCCTTCTTATTCCACTCGGGAAGGATCAATATCCTGATCCCGGCACGATGCGCAGCGAGCACCTTTTCTTTGATGCCTCCAACCGGAAGAACCTGTCCCCGTAATGTAATTTCTCCGGTCATTGCCAGCTTGTTTTTTACCCTTTTTCCGGTTGCAAGAGAAGCCAGGGCCGTCAGCATGGTAACCCCTGCAGATGGTCCATCTTTTGGGATTGCCCCGGCCGGGACATGAATATGGATATCATGTGTGGAAAAAAAATCCTCGGCAATACCGGCTTTTTTTATGTTTGACCGTAAAAAGCTCAAGGCGGCTGTTGCGGATTCCTTCATGACATCCCCCAGTTGACCGGTCAAGGTCAATCCTTTTGCACCCGGCATGGCGGTTGCCTCGATAAAAAGGATTTCTCCCCCGGACTGGGTCCATGCCAGGCCCGTTGCCACTCCTGGGGTAGCTGTCCTTGCACTGACCTCGGAAGTCATTTTTACAGGGCCAAGATAATCGGCAAGCTCCTCAACGGAAATGGAAACAGACTTTTTCTTTTTTTCTGCGATCAACGTCGCGACACCACGGCAAACCGATGCAATTTCTCTTTCAAGATTGCGAAGCCCGGCTTCTCGTGTATATCCTGTAATGATACCTCTTATTGCTCCTTTTGAAAATGAAATCTGCTTGGCCTTCAAGCCATGGGCGTCACGCTGTCTTGGAATCAGATAACGATTGGCGATATTAATTTTTTCATCCTCCGTATATCCATGAAGCATCAGGACTTCCATCCTATCCCGTAATGCAGGCGGAATGGTGTCCAGGACATTTGCCGTGGTGATAAACATCACCTTGGATAAATCAAACGGCACATCCAGATAATGATCGGAAAAGGAAAAGTTCTGCTCCGGATCCAGAACCTCCAGCAGCGCAGAAGAGGGATCTCCTCTGAAATCACTCCCTACCTTATCGATCTCATCCAGCATGAATACGGGATTATTGGTTTCCGTTCTCCTGATCCCTTGAATGATGCGGCCGGGTAATGCCCCCACATAGGTTCTTCTGTGCCCTCTGACCTCTGCCTCGTCCCTGACACCTCCAAGAGCGATCCGGACAAATTTGCGTCCCAGTGCCCTGGCAATGGAATGTCCAAGAGATGTCTTTCCGGTTCCCGGAGGTCCGGCAAAACAAAGAATCGGCCCCTTTGAGTTAGGCTTCAATTTCCGGACTGCTAGATATTCAATAATTCTTTTCTTGGCTTTTTCCAGACCAAAATGATCATCATCCAGTATTTTTCTGGCTTTTTCAATGTCCAGGTTGTCCTCTGTGCTGTTGTTCCAGGGAAGAGAGGTTATCCAATCCAGATAGGTAGACGAAACCGTATACTCGGAAGAGGACGGATGCATCCGGGAAAGCCGGTCCAGCTCCCGTTTTGCCTCTTTCAAGGCTTCTTCAGGAAGATTCTTTTCTTCAATCTTTGCCCGGTATTCATCCACCTCAACGCTGGTTTCGTCGGTTTCACCCAGCTCTTCTTTGATCGCCTTCAACTGCTGTCTCAGGTAGTATTCCTTTTGACGCTTATCCATGTCACCCTTGACCTGAGACTGAATTTTGCTGCCGAGTTCAAGAATCTCAAGCTGATAATTCACCAGCCGGGTAACCTCTATCAATCGATTTTTGACATCCCAGATCTCCAGCACCTTCTGCTTCTCTTCGATCGATGTATTCAAGGTTGATGTGATCATGTCGGCAAGAATCCCGGGATCCTCAATGGACTTGGCCATGTTGCCGATATCCTGCGGTAGCCCCGGGGATAATTTAACTACCTCATTGTAAAGCGTAAGAAGGTTGTTCATCATTGCCCGGGTTTCTTTATTTTTTATTGTTTTTTCGATTACCGGTTTTACGGTTGCCTGCAGATAGGACTTTCCTTCAATAAATTTATCAATCTGAAACCGGCCGATTCCCTGAACCACCAGTTGGGCCCTGTGATCATCGGCTTTCGCCATTTTTAAAATCACTGCCGTTGTTCCGATGGTGTAAAGTTTATCCGGTGTATATACATCAAGTCCTGGTTCATTGCTCTTTGAAGAAATCAACCCGATCATCCGGTCTCCGGCCATTGCATTATCAATCAGGTCGATGGATTGATCTTCCATAACCACCAGCGGAAGCACCATTTTCGGAAAGAGAACTACATCAAACAACGGAAGTATCGGAAGATTTTTCGGCATATCATCAGGAGTCATTTCCATCGGCAGCTTTTGCTGATTCATATCCTTCTCCATTTTCAGTATTTCTTGTCATGGCAAGCCAGACGCCATACTTTGAATAAAGTCATACTGGCCTGCCGATTTTCCTCTTAGACCGCAAGGTCATGAGAAACCTACCCTTCCTGAATCGGGATGGTACGGGTTTTATCAAATTTTAATTTTGCAAGCTTGATCTCCAGAAAGCCGTTTGAATAGGATGCGGAGACACGTTCCGTATCAATCGGCGTGGGCAAAAATAAAACCCGCTCAAAAGGACCGTGCTGTATTTCAGCCAGGCGAAACCTTGCATTGGTCACCGGTGGTGAGACCGACCGTACACCGCTGATCCGGATAGCTTTGGTATTGATCTCAAGTTCCAGATCCTCCTTGATAGCCCCTGCGATTTCGGCAAAAATGAATATTTCATCCGGTGCCTCATAGATATCCATGAGGGGTTTCCAGGGCCCTTCTGAAAGTGTAAAAATCGGGCTCATGGATTGGAACATCTCATCAATGTTTTTTTCAAACCTTGATTTTTCATGAACAAAATCATTACCAAATCTTATTTTAATAAAATCCATTTTCCACTCCTGCTTAAAAATCGTTGGAATGACCCAAGATGTGTTTCAAAAAACGACCTTTTTATGGTGAGTGTTTTAGAATTTAACACTGCAAATGTTATTTGTAAATAGTGCCCGAATGAATATCCACATTTTCTTGTATCATTCTATTTTCATCCATGATAAAAATACGGGTACAACAATCAAGAAAAAGTATTTCACATATCCACCGGACAGTTTATGGCAAACCGCTACAGGATCACATAACTGGTTCAGAAAAAAAGTTTGCTCGAACCGATACGACAACATCATGATTTCAAATCAACATTTTTCACCATCACCCAGACTGATACTTGGCCTTCAGTATTTTCTGTATTTCGGTGTGTTGGGCATTTATCTTCCCTATTTCAATCTCTATTGTTTCCATTTGGATTTTTCCGGTTTTCAGATCGGCCTGATGTCAGCTGTCCGGACAGCCACCACAGTATTATTCCCAATATTCTGGGGCGTAGTTGCCGACCGTTTCCGGATACGAAAACCCGTATTTGTTGCGTGTCATTTTATCAGTTGTCTGGTTTGGTCGTTTTTTCTCTTTACAACCGATTTCCGGCTGATGCTCCTGATCTGCATATTGTACGGTATTTTCTATTCTCCTTTGATCTCCTTTCTGGAAGCATTTACCATGGATATCCTGGGAAAAGAAAGAAAACAGTATGGCAGGGTGAGGGTGTGGGGTTCCATCAACTTTATCACTTTTGTGGTTCTCATCGGCCGTCTGATCGATCTTCAATCCGTTGATATCATCCTTCCCTGGATTCTGGCCGGCTCAATCTTGCAGGCTCTCCTTTCATTCAGCGTCCTCGATACCGTCAGCCCCCCGAAAGGCTCCTTTGGCCCTGGAGCCAGGGTTCTCTTGCAGCCGCGACTGCTCATCTTTCTGACCGCTTCCTTTTTCATGCTGTTCAGCCATGGGACCTATTATGGTTTTTTTTCCATTCACCTCGAAGGGTTGGGTTACGGTAAAACCTTCATCGGCATTACCTGGGCATTGGCCTCGATTGCTGAAATCTTTATCATGATGAAATCAGATGTTATTTTTAAAAAATACCCCATTGAAAAGATTCTGAAGCTCTCCTTTCTGGTTGCAGCCTTGCGATGGCTGATTCTCTGTTTTACAGATTCTGCCGTGATTATCCTTCTATCTCAGATTTTGCATGCCCTTACCTATGGAACATTTCATATCGCCAGCATCCTTTATATAGACCGGACGGTCCCATCCGAGGCCAAAACATTCGGTCAGGCGGTCAACAATGCCGTTACTTACGGCCTTGGCATGACCGTCGGATTCCTTGTCAACGGAATCTTCTATGATTCGATCGGATCAGCCTGGCTGTTTGCGGCAAGCGCATTGATCGCACTTGCCGGAGGTTTTCTGATGAGTATGGGCACCCGCCGTTTCACCCTTCAATCCGTCGATCATTCCAAATCGGTAAAATCCTGATTACAATCTGAATAATGCTTGACAATGAATCTTGTTCTGAAATAGTTTATCAGCGTTTACACCTGTTTGCCTGGATGAGAGACGCGTAAACCAGGTCTTTGTAAAATCAAGATATAAGCCTATTAAAAAAGAGTATTGCGAGACCACTTTCTATTGATTCGAAGATAGTTGCACGCTGATGGAGTTGTAATCCTATGAAAACTGTAAAAGATGCTTGTGAACTTCAGCCGAATGCCTTGTCGATTAAACTCAGCGATCAGATTGAGCAGCTTGACGAATTGATCACCGCAGAAGGTGACGGCAAGACGTTTTTTGAAAAAACCCACATTACCCAAGGCATGCGGGATCTTATCAGCGAGGGGCTTGCCCGTTTGGCCGGGACATCATCTCAGGCTGTTTTTCATCTCAAGCAGGCCATGGGTGGTGGTAAAACCCATCTCCTGGTCGGGTTTGGCCTTCTTGCCAGACATCCGGAACTTCGAAAGGCATATTGCGGTGGAATTTCTCAAGCATCTGCCTTCGCAAGTGCAGAAATAGCGGCCTTTAACGGCCGTAATAACCCGGATCATTTTTTCTGGGGGGAAATTGCCTATCAGCTCGGCAAAGGAGACCGGTTCAGCACCTTCTGGACAAGCGGCCCCAAGGCGCCGGATGAAAAAGACTGGCTGAAACTGTTTGAGGGTGATCAGCCTGTCCTCATTCTGTTGGATGAAATGCCTCCTTACTTTCATTATCTGGATACCCAGAAGGTGGGAAACGGAACGGTTGCCGACATCGCGACCCGTGCCTTTGCCAACCTTCTTACTGCCGCAGGTAAAAAAAAGAATGTATGCGTGGTTGTTTCGGATCTTTCCGCGGCTTATAGAACCGGTGCAAACCTCATCCATCGTGCCCTGGAAGATGCGCGCTCCGAACTAGGCCGCCAGGAGCGGAACATCACTCCGGTCGATCTGGCCGCCAATGAGATATATAATATTCTGCGCAAACGCTTGGGCACACTTAAAACCACCCGCGACGACCTGGCTTGGGAGATTCAGGAAGAGGTGGAAGAACAGGTAAACGCCCTGACCGGCCTCAATCAGGCGGCCAAAGGCCTGTACCGGGATGAAAACGTGTTCGAGGATGCAGACATTCAGATGGCAGGCTATGCCGCAGCCCTGCGGGTGCTGACCCGGTATGCCGTGATTGACGGCCGTGACATGACCGTTGAGGCGATCCGGCCGCGGGTCAAAGGGGAAACGACATTCGTGGACGGACTCATCGCCTTTGCCGTGGACACCGCCAATCAGTGCCTGGTGCCTCAGGGCATCCCCAAGAGCCACTGGGACAAACTCAGCGGCGCAGAGCGTTTCTACCTGAAAATGATAGATCTGGAAGCACGGGGCGTTAAAACCCTGGATAACTACCAGAATTTTGCCAAGGCTTTTAAAGTGCGTGATTTTCAGGCTTTCATGGCCAGCCGGAAGGCGAACAACGCTCGTTTGAAAAGTGCCGTGGAGTTCGGCCGGACCGAGATGGGGGAAAGCTCGGAAATGCATCAGTCGGTATTACGGGCCGTGCTGTATGCGATCATGGAACTTGTCAAAAACATGGACGGTCATGAAGTGCAGGCCCATTTGACCCTGAATATCCCAAACTATTACAGTGACATGACCCAGCGTGACATGGCGATTGAGCTGGCGGATTATCTTGCCAAACACCTTGAAGAACTGCGGCCCGAAGAAGCCGGTGCGGCCCGTGTGCTCCGGGAACTGATCAAAAACCAGCGTCTGGGATAAGTGAGGAATGCATGACGGCTCCACCGATCCAGCCGAAAATTTACCATATCACCCATGTGGACAATCTTGCATCCATTCTGGCTGCCGGTTGCATCGAAGCGGATAGCCGACGCATGATCCTGGGAGATTGCCAGACAACCATCGGCATGACGGAAATCAAAAGACGAAGGTTGCATGAAATAGGGGTTTCATGCCATAGTGGCACCATGGTCGGTGAGTACGTGCCGTTCTATTTTTGTCCGCGCTCGATCATGCTGTATATTATTCACATGGGCAATCATCCGGATCTGTCCCATTACCGTAATGGACAGACACCGATTCTGCACCTGCAAGTGGATATGGAAACCGCCATCAGTTGGGCGGATCAGCATGGGATACGCTGGGCTTTTTCCGACCGGAATGCCGGCAGTCGCATTGCTGATTTCTATAACAACCGAAATGAATTGGATAATATAAACTGGGAGGCGGTCACATCGATTGACTTTCGTGATTCAGTAATCAAGGAAGGCAAACAGGCTGAGTTTTTGATTCATGATACCTGTCCCTGGCACCTGGTAGAAAAAATCGGAGTCTTGACTGCAACAGTATGCGATCAAGTCAACGGCATTCTACGGAATATTCAGCATCATCCCATGGTGTCAATCGAAAGAACATGGTATTATTGACCATATCAAGGAGGCATACATGATCGAAATTACACAAGGTGACATTTTAAGCGCAAATGCCGAGGCATTGGTGAACACCGTGAATTGTGTCGGGGTCATGGGCCGGGGAATTGCACTCCAATTCAAGAAAATGTTTCCTGAAAATTTTAAGGAATATAAGAAGGTATGCGATAATAAAGAATTAAAGCCGGGCAAGATGTTCATCTATGATCTCGATAGCATCGGCAACCCTCGCTATGTGATCAATTTCCCAACCAAACGACATTGGAAAGGCAAAAGCCGGATGGAGGACATCGAGGCTGGATTGCAGACACTCATCAAAGAGGTAAGCAACAGAGATATCCGCTCCATAGCAATCCCGCCCCTTGGATGTGGCCTTGGCGGGTTGCCATGGGTCGATGTCCGCACGAAAATCGAAGAGGCTTTTCAGCATCTGACGGAGGTGAAGGTTCTTCTTTATGAACCAAAAGGAGCACCTTCTGCAAAAAAAATGGCTCACACCCAAAAAAAACCAGGCCTGACTGTTGGCCGTGCTGCGCTGCTTGTTTTGATGCGAAGCTATCTATCGGCGGTTATGGATCCGTTTGTAACCCTTCTGGAAATCCACAAATTAATGTATTTCATGCAGGAAGCAGGCGAAGGATTGAGACTTCAATATGACAAAGGTACTTATGGACCGTATGCCCGAAACCTGCGCCATGTCCTATCCCTTATGGAAGGCCACTTCATAAGCGGATATGGCGATGCTGAGGACAATCCTGGACGGGAGATCAGCCTGTTTCCTGAGGTGCTCCCAAAGGCGGAGCGTTTCCTTGAAGATCATCCTGTTACGCAAAAACATTATCAAAGGGTTGTTGATCTGATTACCGGCTTTGAAACACCATCTGGAATGGAACTCCTTTCCACTGTTCACTGGGTTGCAAATTTCGAAGGGGCTACAACCGTCGATCACGCGGTCAGCAAAACCTATCAATGGAGCAACCGCAAGCGGATGTTTCAGGAAAAACATATCAGACTTGCCTGGGACATTCTTGAACGAAAAGGATGGCTCCAGCATCCCCAACAGACATGACCATTATCAACCGATTCTCATCGCGCCGCCAGCGGCTTGATCATGCCTTTCTTGCAGATCAGCTTCAAGGGGCAAGATCTTATAAGCGTATTGCCGGCTATTTTCGAAGCTCGATATTTGAACTGGTAGGCGAAGAGATCGCCTCCATTCCCAAAGTCCAAATTGTGTGTAATAGCGAGCTTGACGCCTCCGATGTAGTCGTATCAAAGCATGTCCGCGAAACAGCACTCAAAGAACGCTGGAATGAAGCTCCGGCTGAGGTTGAGGCCCTGCTCCACCGGGAACGCTACCGAAGACTGCATGATCTGTTGACCAGCGGGCGGGTCGAAATACGGGTAGTTCCAAAGAATCGCGTTTTTGTCCATGGCAAGGCCGGTGTCATTGAAGCTGCCGACGGCCAAAAAACCTGTTTTCTGGGTTCCATTAATGAAACCAAAAGTGCTTTTTCCCGTAACTACGAAATCTTATGGGAGGACCCATCACCGGAAGGAGTTACATGGGTTGAAGAGGAATTTAATGCCCTCTGGCAGGATTCTTATCTTTTACCGGATGCGATAGTCGAAGAAATCAAACGTGTTGCAGATCGTGTGGAAATTCGCTTTGAAGAGGCAAAAACCGACGAATTGCCCGCTGCCGCACTGGCGGAGAGCCCGATTTACCGGGGTGGAGAACAGCTTCAACCCTGGCAGCGCTCCTTTGTTACCATGTTTATGCAGCATCGGGAGACTTACGGCAAGGCCCGGCTGCTGCTCGCCGATGAAGTCGGTGTCGGCAAAACCTTGTCTCTGGCGGCAAGCGCCATGATCTCGGCGCTGCTGGAAGACGGCCCGGTTCTGATACTCTGCCCATCAACCTTGACAATACAATGGCAGGTTGAACTTTACGATAAATTAGGTGTTCCCAGCGTGGTCTGGTCATCTGCCAAAAAAATCTGGCTCGATCCCAAAGGGCATGTAATCAAGACGCGTGGCGCGGAAGATATCACCCGCTGCCCGTTGCGTATTGCAATTGTTTCCACAGGCCTGATTTTTCATGACTCAGATGAACGTAAATATTTGCTGGAACGTAAATACGGGACGGTAATTCTTGATGAGGCGCATAAAGCCCGCAGACGCGGTGGTCTTGGCCAAAAAAAGGATGAAGCAAACAACCTGCTCGATTTTATGCTCAAAATCGGACCGCGCACAAAGAACCTGTTGCTTGGAACAGCAACCCCTATTCAGACGGAAGTCCATGAGTTATGGGACTTGCTACGCATTTTGAACGCTGGTGCGGATTTTGTTCTTGGCCGGGAGCTTTGCAGCCAATGGGTGGATGATGAAAAAGCGTTGCCGGTGATAAAGGGCAACACAACGCCATTGGAAGAAAAGGAAGCCTGGGAATGGTTGCGCAACCCTTTGCCTCCGTCATCTGAAAATGCTCTTTTTACAACCCTGCGCCTGCATCTAGGAATGGCTGAAACGGTATTTTATTCCGATCGAGGCTTTGGCTCACTGGGCTTTCTAGAACAACAGGCAATTGGTGAAACCTTATCACCGGGGTTCCTGGTGGAAAACAATCCGATTGTCCGCCATACCGTTCTACGGCGTCGGCAGACGCTGGAAGAGAAAAATCTCCTGGAAAAAATAGGCGTGAATGTGCACCCCAACCCGGATGCACCCGATACGGCCTATACAGGAGTGGGATTTGACGGCCTGGGTCTTCTGACCAACCTGCCCTTTGATCTTGCCTACCAGGCAGCAGAATCGTTTACCATTGCTCTCAAGAAAAGAACCAGATCGGCAGGATTCATGAAAACCATGCTTCTTCAGAGAATCTGTTCCAGTTTCGCATCCGGAAAGGCAACGGCTGAGAGGATGCTCCAAACTGTAGGTGTCTATGCAGGAGCCGGAAAAAGCGGATTATTCCGGGGAGAAGACTTTGCTTCCGTGGAGCGTGAAGACATCAAAAATGCTGTCAAGAAACGGGAAATTCGTCTTGTTGTAGCAACCGACGCTGCTTGCGAGGGGCTGAACTTGCAGACCCTGGGTACACTCATCAATGTGGATTTGCCTTGGAATCCATCCAGACTGGAACAGCGATTGGGCCGTATCAAACGTTTTGGTCAGGCCCGGCGCAATGTGGATATGCTCAATCTGGTCTATCATGCGACACAGGATGAAAAAATATATAACGTCCTGTCTCGTAGAATGAAAGACCGGTATGATATTTTTGGCGGTCTTCCGGATACGATCGATGATGATTGGATTGAAAGTTTGGAAAAACTGGAAGAGATGATGGACAAATACGTTCACCTTCGGCGACAGGCAAATAACATCTTTGAAATCAGATACAAGACAACCATCGACCCGGACCGTGATCGATGGGAACTTTGTTCCAGGGTTCTGGCGAGAAGGAATATCATTGAACGCCTTTCCATGCCATGGTGAAAAATGCGTCATCACGAGTTTTAGGGATAAAATGCAATTGATAAAGGCACCATTATCAAAATGTTGCCTTTATTTATTTGCTGAGATTATCCTTCAACTGCCCTGAAGACAATCTTGCCATCCTCCTCTTCTACAACAACCTTTTGATCTGTTTCAAGGTTGCCTTTCAGAATTTCCATGGAAAGTGGATTTTCAACATACTGCTGAATCGCCCGCTTCAATGGCCGGGCGCCATACACTGGATCATATCCTTTTTCTGCCAGAAATTCTCGTGCCGAATCGCTCAGTTGCAGCTCTATTTTCTGCTCCAGCAGCCGTTTGGCCAACCGTTGAAATTGAATATCCACAATATGGACGATCTGTTCCCGGGTTAAATTGTGAAAAATAATGGTCTCATCGATCCGGTTCAGAAATTCCGGCTTGAAACTCTGCCGCAGGGCAGCCGTCACTGCCTCGACCATTTCTTCTCTTCGGGAAGCACACAGTTCCTGTATATACTGACTTCCGATGTTGGATGTCATGATGATGATCGTGTTTTTAAAATCAACCGTGCGGCCATGGCCGTCTGTCATTCTGCCATCGTCCAGAATCTGAAGAAGCACATTGAACACATCCGGATGGGCCTTTTCAATTTCATCAAACAGGATCAGCGAGTAAGGCCTGCGTCGAATGCTCTCGGTAAGATACCCTCCCTCTTCATACCCCACATATCCCGGAGGAGCACCAATCAGGCGGGCTACGGCATGTTTTTCCATATATTCCGACATATCGATCCGCACGATAGCCTGTTCATTGTCAAAAATAAATGACGCCAGCGCCTTGGCCAGTTCGGTTTTTCCCACTCCGGTCGGCCCCATAAAGATAAACGTGCCAATCGGCCGGTTTGGATCTTGCAGACCGGAGCGGGCCCTCCGGACTGCATTGGATACAGCAATCACAGCCTCTTCCTGACCAACCACCCTCATGGAGAGCCGTTCCTCCATCTGGATGAGTTTTTCCCTTTCCCCTTCCAGCATCTTTGAAACCGGAATTCCAGTCCAGCGGGAGACCACCTGGGCAATATCTTCAGCATCCACCTCCTCCTTCAGCATCCGCTGTTCGGATTGAAGCGCGGACAATTCCTGGTTGGCTTTTTCAAGCCGCCTCTGAAGTTCTCCGGACCGTCCATACCGGATTTCAGCAACCTTTGCCAGATTGCCTTCTCTTTCCGCCTGATGCTCCTCGATTCCAAGCTGCTCCAGCTCTTCCTTAATCTTCCGGATGGTCTGAATCATATTCTTCTCATTGATCCAGTGTGCCTTCATCTCCCCTATCCGCTCATTCATCAAGGCCAGTTCCTTTTCAAGATTCTCCAGCCGCTCTTTTGAAGATCGGTCTTTTTCCTTTTTCAGGGCCTGTCTTTCAATTTCAACCTGGGTGATTTTCCGCTGGATCTCATCGATCTCTGAGGGCATGCTGTCAATTTCAATTCTGAGCTTCGAAGCACACTCGTCAATCAAATCAATTGCCTTGTCCGGTAAAAAACGATCGGAGATATACCGATCGGAAAGCGTTGCAGCAGCGACAATGGCTGAATCTTTAATTCTTACACCATGATGAACCTCATATTTTTCCTTGAGGCCCCGTAAAATTGAAATCGTATCCTCCACGCTTGGCTCGGTTGTAAAAATCGGTTGAAACCGCCTTTCCAGGGCAGCATCTTTTTCAATATATTTTTTATATTCATTCAGGGTTGTAGCACCTACACAGCGAAGTGTTCCCCGTGCCAGGGCCGGTTTCAGCATATTGGAAGCATCAAGGGCTCCTTCCGTTGCACCGGCACCCACAAGGGTGTGCAGTTCATCAATAAACAGGATTACTTCCCCTTCTGCATCCTCAACCTCTTTGAGAACCGCCTTCAGACGATCCTCAAATTCCCCCCGGTATTTGGCACCGGCAATCAAGGCCCCCATATCCAGAGAAACCAGCCGCTTGTTTTTTAAGGTTTCCGTGATATCACCGGATACAATCCGCTGGGCAAGCCCCTCGACAATTGCGGTTTTGCCCACACCGGGTTCACCAATCAAAACCGGATTGTTCTTTGTGCGCCTGGACAACACCTGAACAACCCGCCGGATCTCATCATCCCGTCCGATTACAGGGTCCAGTTTCCCCATACCGGCAAGGTCAGTCAGATTTCTGCTGAATTTTTCAAGGGCCTGATACTTTTCCTCTGGATTTGGATCGGTAATCGATTGATTTCCCCGGATTTCCAGCAAGGCCTTTAAAATCGCTTCTCGGGTGATTCCCTGTCCGGCAAGCACTTTACAGGCATTACCCTGTTTTTCATCTGCAATGGCCAGAAAAATGTGCTCCACACTGACATACTGATCCTTCATCTTGGATGCTTCGGAAAAAGCTGTATTGAGAATATTTTTGGAACGGGCAGAGAGAAAAGCATCTCCTCCGGCACTACCGGTGACTTTTGGAAGCCGATCCAGCAGAGACACGAGTTCCCGATCAAGACCTCCCGGAGACACTCCCATTTTCCGTAAGAGGGAGGTTGTGATCCCCTGCCGGGTATTCAGCATGACCGATAGCAGATGCTCAGGCTCAATCTGCTGGTGGTTCAGTTTCGCAGCAAGAGATTGAGCTCCCGCAATCAGCTCTTGTGATTTAATGGTTAACTTGTCAAAACGCATATTCCTCTCCTGGTTCAATGATGACAAAAAATAAGACCTTGCCTGAAAAAACAATTTACTGTTTTACCTAAAAATAACCATGGGTTTATTCTTGTCAATTTATTGACGACTCTGAAAAAAATTTCCAATCCTTATCCGGTACCTGCCTGACCTCTTTTTTTGCTCTGTTTTATGAGAAAGAGAATAGTAATCCTGATTCGCGAATGATTCGCATTATTTGTAAATCGTATATTTAAAATGCGATATATAAAATCATATTGACTTACATATATATTTTGCGTATATTCCTCAAAAAAATCATAGAATATCCCTTTTTCTCTGCGATTCTATTTTTAACAACCCATTTTTTTATTTAACAGGAGGTGAATTGCCCAAAAAACAGGTTATGACATAAAATTGGATACAATCATTCTAAATCTCAACTTTTTTACATATGGAGGAAATCATGAAAACGGTCGTTACCGTGATATTTACAATGCTTTTTGTCTCTGCTGGAATTATCTCTGTTGAAGCTGCACCTGTCTCTACTCTCGTCATATCCGAAATTTTTTATGATCGTAATGGAACGGATAATCATTATGAATGGATCGAACTGTTTAACGGAACTACCGGGGCCATTGACCTGTCGGGATGGAGTATTGGATGGGGAGGAGATGATTATTCCGATGGAAAAATTCAACTTGACGGAACAATTGATCCTGCTGAATATCTGGTTTTCGGCGGGCCAGCCAGCGACCAGTCAAACGGAAACCCGATATATTCTTTGGCTGTGGATTTAAACCCTGATCTCCAGAACAGCGGCACAATTGCGGACGGCATAGCTCTTTTCCATAATCCAGCATCATCTATTACCGCTGCTACCGTACCCTTTTTCTCGGTGATCTACGGGATCTCAAATTCTAGTAATTTGATTGACCATACCGGCGTTGTCGGCACTGTCGATGTCGGTGATGCGCCGGCCGGACAAAGCATCGAATTTTTTGCCGGTGACGATGGCTGGGTCATAAATTCTTCCCCCAACCCTGGATCCGGTTCACTATCAACCGCAACCGTTCCTCTTCCCTCCGCTGTCTTTCTCCTTGGTTCGGGTTTGTTCGGTCTTGTCGGATTCAGAAGGAAAGTGATAAAAATATAATCCAGCACCAAAGACGGAGTCCAAAACAGATTCCGTCTTTGGTTTTCTTACAAAATTATCTTGAATATAAAACACACCCGGCTTTACTCATTACTCCAGCCAGGCATGAACCGGTCTGATTTTCCGAAGGCTTTCATACAGGGCAATTCCAACTGCCGTGGAGAGATTCAAGCTGCGGATCTCCAGGTTCGAAGGGATATGATACGATGCGTCCGGATAACAGGTTATCACCGATTCAGGCAACCCCCGGGTTTCCGATCCGAATATGAGAAACATCCGTTCCCGGGATGGCATATCCCAAAACGGTTTTTCACCACTCTTGGTGAATAAAACAACCTCTTCCTTTTTCGGTTTGATATGGGCTGAAAAAGCCTGAAAGCTGCTCCAGACAGTAAGTATTACCTTATGCCAGTAGTCCAATCCTGCACGCTTGACTTCCTTTTCACTCAACGAAAATCCAAGCGGTTCGATCAGGTGCAGATGCGCATTTACTCCCAGGCAAGTGCGTCCGATGTTACCGGTGTTCCAATGAACTTCTGGGCAGACCAGCACAACGTGTCGCTGAACATTTTCAATATGAGCAGGTCGGGTCAAAACGCTTCCATCTCCGAGAAACTTTTGTTGAACCTCAAGACTCTTTTTATCACAGCAAGCCGTTTATCACGGAAAAAAGCTTTTTCCAATTCCTATTTGTCATATTCCAAAAGAAGGGATGCTGTTGATCACCAATGTTGTTGACACAAAAACTTCCTTCACATATATTCACTTTCAAAAAAGCATAAGATCTTATCCCTCATAAAATCAAATGGTACTGATATGTTAGGGGCATCCTGGCATCGGTTTTCCGTTATCCCCATTCCGCCGGTTGCTTCGGGGGATGTCTGTTATTACAATTTTTCAGAATGATTCGTGCGAGATTCTATGAAAGATGCGGATACGGAACACCCAAGAGCAAAGGAAAAAAACATGAAAAATGATTCACAAAACCTTACTGCAACCAAATCCCCTAAAAGCGTTCGTACCAACCTGGACCTCGAGAGCATCAAACAGGATATCCAGGAAAACCTGCAATATGTTCTTGGAAAGCCGGCATCCATGATCACGTTGAATGACCAGTATCTGGCAGTTTCTTACAGTGTCCGCAATCGAATGATTAAATACTGGATGAACACGGTCGAAAACTTCTTCATGTCCCCGATAAAAGCGGTTTGCTATTTTTCCGCCGAATTTCTTATCGGCCCCCAACTCAAACGGAATCTGATCAGTCTTGGCATTTACGATACCATGAAGCTCGCAACCCATGAACTCAATATGGATCTTGACTCCATCATCGAACACGAACCAGAGCCCGGCCTGGGTAACGGTGGTCTCGGCCGGCTGGCAGCCTGCTATATGGAGTCACTGGCAACCCTTGGCGTCACCGCCATTGGTTTCGGTATACGCTATGAACACGGGATGTTTCACCAGACCTTCCGTAACGGATGGCAGGTTGAATTGACCGACAACTGGTTGCAGCTCGGCAATCCATGGGAAATTCCCAGACCCGAGCGGGTATATGATGTCTATTTTGGCGGACATACGGAACAGTATAGCGATGCAAACGGAAAGTCGCGTATCAAATGGGTCCCCGGTAAAATCATAAAAGGCATGGCCTATGACACCCCCATAATGGGCTACAATGTGGAAACCGCCAGTATGCTGCGGCTTTGGAAGGCCGAAGCCCATGAATCTTTCGATTTTCAGGATTTCAACATAGGTGATTACTATGGCGCTGTTGAAATGAAAGTGGCTGCCGAGAATATCACAAAAATCCTTTACCCCAATGACGAACAACTCCGGGGCAAACAATTACGACTGGAACAGCAATATTTTTTTGTCTCCTGTTCCCTTCAGAATCTCATTGATATGCATTTGCTGAAAAAAGCGTCGATCGACAACCTGCCGGAAACTTTTGCCGTTCAGTTGAACGATACGCATCCGTCCATTGCCGTGGCAGAACTGATGCGCCTTCTCGTGGATAAACATGCCATGGATTGGGAAGCTGCCTGGAAGATTACCGAAAACACCTTCAGCTATACAAACCACACCCTATTACCCGAAGCCCTGGAAAAATGGTCTCTGCCGCTGTTTTCCAGCCTGCTGCCCCGGCATATGGAAATCATATTCGACATCAATCAATATTTTCTGGATGGTGTGAGAGCCCGATTTCCGAAAAAAAATCTGCGCATCGATCAATTGTCGCTGATCGACGAAACCGGAAATAAATATATACGCATGGCAAACCTGGCCTGCGTGGGAAGTCATGCAATCAACGGGGTTGCTGAACTCCATACGGAATTGCTGAAAAAGCACACCTTGAGTGACTTCTATGCCATTACACCTGAAAAATTCAGCAACAAGACCAATGGCGTAACACAACGGCGATGGATGGTGTTGTGCAATCCCAGATTGACCGGTCTGATTCGGGAAAAAATCGGTGACGGCTGGATTCAAAATCTTGAAAAACTTCAGGAACTCGAGGCGTTTGCGGATGATAAGGAGTTTCTGGCCAAATGGTGGCTGGTAAAACAAAACAATAAAAGAGAACAGGCCGAGTATGTTTTTAACAAAACAAAAGTTTCCCTGAACACCAATTCTTTATTCGATGTTCAGGTAAAACGCATTCATGAATACAAACGCCAGCATTTAAACATTATGCATATCATCACCCTGTATAACCGGATCAAAAACAATCCCAATGTTGATATCCCCCCCCGAACCTTTGTTTTCGGAGGCAAGGCAGCACCAGGGTATGAAATGGCCAAATTGATCATCAAGCTCATCAATTCCGTGGCCAATGTCGTCAATACAGATCCGGATGTAGGGGAACGCCTTAAAATCGTATTCATTCGCAATTTCAATGTCAAAATCGGCCACCGGGTGTATCCGCCGGCTGATTTGTCCGAGCAGATTTCTACAGCCGGAAAAGAAGCATCCGGAACAGGCAACATGAAATTTTCCATGAACGGAGCCTTGACCATCGGAACTTTAGACGGCGCGAATGTCGAAATCCGGCAGGAGGTCGGGCCGGATAATTTCTTTTTATTCGGACTCGATGCTGCTCAGGTGGAGGATTTGAAATCATCAGGTTATTGTCCAATGGATTACTACAACAGGAATAAAGCGCTGCGCGGGGTGATCGATCGTATTCAATCCGGTTTTTTCTCCGGCGGTAATGCCGACCTTTTCAGGCCGCTGGTCAACTCTTTGCTCTACGAGGATAGGTATATGCTGATGGCCGACTACCAGTCCTACATCGATTGTCAGGAAAAGGTCAATGCCCTCTGGCAGGATCAGGAGGCGTGGACCCGTATGTCGCTGTTAAACGTGGCTCGTATCGGCAAGTTCTCATCGGATCGCGCCATTCAGGAGTATTGTCGCGACATTTGGAAAATTAATCTGTGATCAGGCAGGATCCTGTTTTTTCCCGAACATGCATGGCCAAGGAGAAATACCGATCTATGGCATAAATTTTATTAAATGTAATTCTTTAATGATTTTGAAATGTTTTGAATTGCTCGATACAAGGGACATATTATTTTCTACAGCCGTAGCTGCAACAATCGAGTCCCCAGCTCTGAGTCCGGAAGATAATGTATATTCTTCGATATAAATTAATGCCCGATGTCCGATATTTTCAGTGAGCGGTAAAACAACAAACTCAAAGGTCGTTACAAAATCTTTTATATATTTATGCTGGCTTTTATTTTCCGCACATTGCAGAAGCTCTAAATACGTCTGAATAGAAAGAAAACGCTCCGCTGCTTTTTCCATAATTCGAATTGCTTTTTCATTGCCTCTCTGCGCCCAGATAAAGATATCTGTATCAAATATCATTGTACCTTTGTCCTCGAAGATTATCCAACTCTTCTAATACGGTTTTTGTAGAATCTTTAGTTGACATCCCAAAAAAGGGGTGATCTTTCATGCTCATCTTTTTTTTTTGCTGCGCAGGAATTAAAATTCCTTTAACGACACCGCGACATGAGACAGTCACCTTTTCATTTCTTTCAAGGGCTTTAAGAATATTATTCATCTTGTACCTTAAATCAACAACTGTCGCTTTCATTAACTCATCTCCTTTTAAATGTATAATTCAAATATACATTAATACCAGGAAAAGGTCAACAGACTCTGGCTAGACCAGGAGGGTTGGAATAAAGGATACGCGCAGATGCTAAATTATCTTGTGCAAAAATGATCTATGCTCGCGCCTCATCTTTCATATATCTTCTCTCCGGAATTGACTTCCAAGAGGAATTGGCTCCCCTTTAAATTTTCTCTGATGGGAACGATATCGAATGCGATTTTGCGTGACAAAGGTCTCATCTTTTTTCGATATTTTAAAGCCAGAGGGATATATGCCTGATCACTGTTTTGAAACACTGCAATATCAATGTCATGAGGGGCGGGTGAAGTTAAAAATGAACCAAAAATAACGATACGTCTTACTTCGGGCTCATCTTTCAGAAGAGCGACGACCTGGTTTTTTATTAAATTTTTCTCTTTTTTGTTCATTCACTTTTCAACCCATTACTTTTTTTAATTTTTATAACATAACAGCCCCAAAAATAAAATAGCGGTTTCATATACATCCACCCTTGACTGTGATCAAGAGAAACAACCGGGGTAACCATGACAATACAAGGGAAATTGCCGAAAAGCCTTAATCCACTTATCACCAGAAGCAAGTGGTTAATAATTTTATGAATGGATATGCCTGGATCGCGCCATTCAAGAGTATTGTCGCGACATTTGGAAAATTAATCTGTGATCAAGTGCTGTCCTGTTTTTTCCCAAACATGCGCGCCCCGAAAATGCCGATCTCGTACAAAAACATCAGGGGCACGGCCATCATGACCTGTGAAATAACATCCGGCGGTGTTAAAATGGCCGCTACGATAAAAATCACAAGAATCGCATATTTCCGGTTTGTTTTTAAAAAATCCACGGAAACAATTCCAAGTCTGGCCAAAAAGGTCAATACCAGGGGCAACTCAAACACAAGGCCGAAAGCAAGCAGCATCATGGATACAAAACTCAGGTATTCCTCCATGGATGGAAACGCCTGAATATTTTCATTGGTAAAACTGAGAAAAAACTCAAATCCAAATGGAAACACGATAAAATAGCCAAACAGCGCTCCTCCCAGAAAAAATACGGTGGAAAGGACCATGATCGGAATCAGAATCTTTCTCTCTTTTTTATACAACCCTGGGGAGACAAACATCCAGAATTCGAAAAAAATGACCGGTGAAGCCAGTAAAATACCGGACAAAAAGGCTACCTTCATGTATGTAAAAAAAGCTTCCGCCAATCCGGTAAAAATCATTTTTGTATCCCCTTTCATCACGAAAACAAGAGGGGACATTAAAATCTCAAAAAGCTTTTCCTTAAATCCATAGGAAACGGCAAAACCGATTCCAATTGCGATAAAACATCGGATCAGTCTTGTTCTCAGCTCTTCCAGATGAGCAGTAAAGGGTAGTTTGTCATCTTCGTTCATCTTGCAATTCCGATGGCGTATTCTTTTTTTCTTCCCGGCTTTCTGTTTCCGTTTTTTCAGCACCTATTTTTGTGTCAGAATCAATACCTTTTTCTGTCAATTTTTCCCGATCAAACACAAGCGCATTCTTTACATCATCATTGATTTCATCAAGGGACTTTTTGACCTGATTCAGATTCTGGTTTACATCAAACGATTCTTTTAATTCATTGGTGGCTTTTTTGAACTCACGAAACGCCCTGCCAAGGGATTTAGCCAGATCCGGAAGCTTTTTGGGGCCAATGACAATCAGGGCAATCGCCAAGATCAATATCATCTCCGGCATTCCAATACCAAACATGGAATATTTCTCCTTTTTATTGTAAGCCGCTTTTTATACCCTGTAACAAAAGGCCACACCCAAGCGGAGTTGCAACATATGCAGAAAACTCATACGTATTTTCCATCAGCGTGTCAAGCGTAGCGATTTTTGGATGGTTATTGAGCCAATTTCAAAAGTCTCTTGTTGCAGTTCCGGCGAAAACCAAAATCCAGTATTTTCGGCTCTTTTCTGAGCACTGACTTTCGCCGGTGTGACGCTTTATAATAATTTTGAAATTGGCTCTCTATTGTTTTTCTGAATTTGGTTTTAAAATAATGAAATACAATTTTCCCGGATGCTGCATATAACCTGCTGCAATTTCTGCATATGAGCCGTTTCCCCAAAAAAGATCCGCCCGTCCGGCACCTTTTATGGCGCCTCCTGTATCCTGATTCATGACAAATCGCTGAAAATCGATCCAGTCCTGAATTTCCCTGTTTTCATCCACCACCGGCTTCTTCGATGTCATATATCCAAGAGCTGCCGCAGGGAAAATCCGTCTTTGCAATGCAATAGAACGACCCGGAGTCACCGGTACTCCCAGACAGCCGATCGGGCCGTCCTTTTCCAGTTTAAAAAAAACAAAACTTGGATTATAGTTCAGTATCTCCTCCACCTCATCCGGATGATCCTGCAAATACTCCCGTATTTTCTGCATGGACATCTCTTTCTTTGGAATCTTGTTCTCCTGAATCAACAGGGTACCGATACTTTTGTAAGGGTGCCCGTTCGTTGCATGATAGTGCACCTGAATCGGTTCCATTCCCTCCACATCAATTTTTCCAGATCCCTGAATCTCGAGGAAAAAAAGATCCACACGATCCCCCACCCATGCCAGGGGAATGGATTTTCCGTTCAGGTTATTCCGGACAATCTCCTTGCGCGGATAGTAGGGGAGGACCTTGTGATCATCGGTAATCCGGCCAACCCGCTGTTTGGCACCCGAAAACGCCGGATCAAACAAAGACAGATCAATAAATGCAATATCCTCCGGGAGAGAATACACCGGGTATGGAAATTCATCGCTCTGTTCAAGGCTTCCTTTTAATAGAGGTTCATAATACCCGGTAAACAACACTCCATCATCCTGATCATTTGCAATCGATTTGTAGACCAGATAATTGGATGCAATAAAAGCGTTCAATTCTTTTTTGGATGGATTGTTTTTAATAAATTGTAAAAAATATTCCAGGGATTCAATCATATGCCTGCAATCAAAGGAATCCTCGCCAAACTGAAAAATACGATCCTGGGGCAGCTTCTCCAGATAAGAGAGGCTCATCCTGATGCCCTGTTCCAGCCCCTCGTATGACATATCGTCCCCGAACTCCGGATACGCTTCCGGCGCGATTCTTTCCAAAACAGGCCTGTCTGTAATTCTAGGTGAAAAAACCTGGCATCCGGAAACATAAAAGAAAATATTGCTTAGGATAAAAAAAGAAAAAACAAACCTCATGAAATCCGAACCAGTGGAAAATGATTTTGCTTTCATACTGTTGAAACACCCCGACTTATCTTCATTTAATAGGAGCCAATTTCAAAAGTCTCTTGTTGTAGTTCCGGCGAAAACTAAAATTCAGTATTTTCGGCACTTTTCTGAGCACTGACTTTCGCCGGTGTGACGCTTTATAATAATTTTGAAATTGGCTCATAGGAAAAATTAATTTGAATGAACCTTGAAACACTATGTAATTCAACAGATCCGACATATCCATATTCATTCAGGCATACAAGGGTAAAATTCATGTCATGCTGGATAATTTGAAAACCTGTTGACCCAGACCCGATAAAATGATTGTCTTTATGTTGTTTACCAAAAAACAGATCACTTTATCCAGAGGGAATTGGATCATGACCCAGAAGAATGATGTTGTGTTGATTTATTTTGAAGACAAGCCCGCCGGATTCGCTCGGGTGGAAGATATCCTGCCGGATCATAAGAGGGGCTGGTATCATATCAAGCTGTTGATGCTGCAAATACCATTACAGACCATCACATGGATTCTGAAGGATATCTACATTGAAGGCGCTGAATTCACCATGAATGGGAACCGGATGCGGCTGGAAAAAGTTGTCTCTCCGGATGAGCCTGATCAGAAAAGCCCGGAAGATAAACCTGCAGAATCCAGAGGGGGCAAAGAAAAGACGGACAAGGCCAACGTGATCTCCCTCCGTGACCGGAAATAGATGTTATGATGAAAATCGGTTCTGTTACCATCCCGAACAAAACAGTTATGGCGCCTATGGCCGGTATAACCAATCTTCCCTTCCGGCTTATGGTCAAGGAGGCAGGATGCGGGCTGGTCTGTTCAGAAATGATCAGTGCAAACGGTTTGATTTATGAATCCAAAAAAACAATTCAGCTCATGGACAGTGTGCCTTCTGAAAAACCCCTGTCTGTGCAGCTGTTTGGCTCCGTACCTGAAATCATGGCCAGAGCCGCAGAAATCATCGAAAACTCCGGTGCCGATATCCTGGATATCAATTTCGGATGTTCGGTGCGGAAAATTGTCAAAAGCGGATCAGGTGTTGCGTTGATGAGAACACCGGAAACTGCTGAAGCGGTTCTTACTGCTGTCCGGAAAACCATCCGGATTCCCCTTACCATCAAAATTCGAACCGGCTGGGACAGCACTGGGGATCAGGCTCTTGAGATTTCCCGCATTGCAGAAAATTGCGGTGTGGATGCAATTTCAGTTCATCCACGAACCGCAAGCCAGGGTTTTAAAGGATATTCTGACTGGAACCTGATTGGAAAAATTAAAAATAGACTCTCCATTCCGGTGATCGGAAACGGTGATATTACCTGTGCGGATGATGCCGTCCGGATGTTTGAGACAACCGGATGCGACGGGATCATGATCGGAAGGGTGGCCATTCAAAACCCGTTGATCTTTTCTCAGGTGGCCGCCCGGCTGAAAGGAGAACCGGAACCGGCATATGATATTCCCAATCGGTTCCGGATCATGAAGCGCTATCTGGATGATTCCATAGCCTATATTGGGGAAACGCATGCCTGCCGTATCATGCGCAGCAGGCTCTGCTGGTTTGTAAAAGGGCTGCCGGATGCCGCCAAATTCAGAGAGTCCGTTAAGAGGCTTTCATCCAGGCAGGAGGCAATCGGGCTGATTGAAAGGTATCAGGAAAATTTTGAAGAACGATTATTACTCAAATAAAAAGGCGGTCATATGAAAAAATATTTTTTCGTAATCATGGCCATGTTCTTATCCATCACTGGATGCACCCTGTTTCAAAGCTTGATCCAGAAGCCTGTGGTGGAGCTCGATAGTGTTTCCATGAAGGATATCTCCCTGCTCGACTGTACTGCGGTGTTCCGATTCCGGGTCACCAATCCCAATTCCATCAGCCTGAACCTCGAAAACCTGACTTACCAGCTTCGCATTGACGGCCGGGATTTTATCAAAGGCGATTATCCGGCATCAATCCATCTGCCCGCAAACGACGCCCAGGCAGTGGAGTTGCCCATCCGCATCAATTATCTGGAGTTGTTTCGTTCCGTGTCTGAAGTAGCAAAACAGGATACCCACAGCTATGAAATATCGGGAACGGTTGGTATGGGACTGTTCGATGTACCTTACAACCATCAGGGAACCCTTGCCTTGCCCAGGCTGCCAAAAGGATTGCTAAAAAATTCTTCTATCCTGAAGATGCCATGACCGCGGGACCAGGCTGTTCCTTATGTATGTTATGCGTTGACCAATGATTCCACGGTTTCATGAAGAAACCGGATAAATGTGTGACCAATCGGTGAGGCGGTTCGCTGTCCATGACGGATGAGATAAAAGCTCCGCTTTAAATCAAGGCCCTCAACTGTAAGCGCGGACAGGGAGCCGGCCTTAAGCTCTTCCTGGATGGCTATCGGGGAGAGGATGGAAACCCCGATCCGGTTTTTGATTCCCTGGATAACAGCGGTTGTGCTTCCCATCTCTGCAATGATATTGAAAGATTCAAGATCCATATGAATTTTGGACAGACTGTTCTTCAGGGAAGAAAGTGTGCCCGAACCCTGTTCGCGAATCAGGAATGGTTCTTTCTGAAGCATTGGAATGGTCACGCTTTTTTTCAAAGCCCACTTGTGATCGGCCGGAACAATCAGGCGCATATCATCTTCCATCAGTTTTTCCTGAACAATCCCTTTAATGAACGTTTTTCCGCCGACAATTCCAAACTCGATCAATCCGTTTTGAGTATCCTCTACAATTTTCCGGGTATCACTGATCGATATGGACACAGACACATCTTTGTATTGTTTCGTGAACTCTCCGATTACTTTGGGAAGGAGATATCCACCCGGGATCGTACTCCCGCCAATAATAAGTCTTCCCGTCAGCTTTCCTTTAAAAGCAGCAATTGCGCTTTTGGTCTCCTCACTGAGCAATAAAAGCCGGCGTGCATATCCATAAAGAAGTTCTCCGGCCTTTGTCGGAATTGCCTGTTTTCCCATCCGGTCGATCAATTGACAGCCAAAATAACTTTCCAGATCCTTGATATGCGTACTGATGGTAGGTTGAGACAGATGAATGATCTCACCTGTCTTTGAAAAACTTTTCAGTTCAATCACCTTACAAAAGATATGAAGCTGCCATAAATTCATACAATCACCTTACTTCATCAAAGGGAATTTCTCTTTCAGTTTTCGATAAACCGCGGCCGGCACCATATCCGACACATCTCCGCCAAAACGCGCCGCCTCTTTAATGATGGATGAGCTGATAAATATCCACCGGAGCCCTGTCATCAGAAATACCGTCTGTATATCACGGTTCAACCGTCTGTTCATGAGGGCCATTTGAAACTCATACTCAAAATCGGAAACCGCCCGCATCCCCCTCAAGATTGCATGGGCATTCCGTTTCACTGCATAATCCACTACCAGCCCATCCGATGAATCGATTTCAATATTTGAAAATGTTTTTGTGATCTCTCTCAGCAATTCTATACGCTCTTCAAGAGTAAACAGGGATTGTTTGGCTGGATTGTGCATGATGGACACAATCACACCATCAAATAACTCCAATCCTCTTTCAATAATATCGAGATGCCCATTGGTGGGAGGGTCAAACGATCCCGGATAAATTGCAATTTTTTTCTTCATCAGGTGGTTATTTCCTTTTCTGCTGATAGTTGAACATCTAAAAATGAAAAACAGGTTCTACCGTATCTTCTCTGATCCGTCATTTCAAAGCCCAAAAAATTTTCAGGCACCTGCTCCGCCGGCGAATGTTCCACAACAATAATCGAACCATTTGTTACTGAACTGCTTTGGTATAGATTGGCCAGGGCTTTTTGAACAAAGCCTTTATCATAGGGCGGATCCATAAACACAGTATCAAATTTTGGCATCCTTCCTTTCAGACACTTTAAATTGATCGCGATATCCCATTTCAAAACCCTTGACTGCTCTCCTAAACCGCATATTTCTATATTTCTTTCGATTATGGAAAGAGCTGTCTTTTCTTTATCAATAAAAACAGCTGATGTTGCGCCACGACTCAGCGCCTCAATTCCAAGCGCTCCGGTCCCGGCAAACAGATCCAGAACATGTGCTCCGATCACCCGGGATGACAGAATATTGAACAGGGATTCACGCATCCGGTCTGCGGTGGGCCTTGTATTCATCCCCTTTACTGTCAACAGTTTTCTTCCCCGTTGGTTGCCGCTGATCACACGCAATCCCATTTTATGATCTCAAGTTGTCCAGCTTCTTGTCCAATTGATCTTTTTCAACACCCAGCCTCCTGGCAGTCTTTTTTACATCATTATTGTTTTCCATCAGTTTTTTCCGGATAAATTCTTCTTCAAATACTTTCTTTGCTTTCTTTAAGCTGTTTATGGAAAACAAACGGATATCCAGTGAATCCGGTTCTTTTTCCATTTTAATATTATACGGATTGGGAATATGATGGGATTCTATCTTTTCCTCCTCCACCATAATCGCCAGCCTTTCCACAAGATTTTTCAACTCCCGGACATTTCCAGGCCAGGAATACCGCATCAGCATATCCAGCGCTTCCTGGTCGATCGTTTTTTTGCTGCTTTGATACTGGGTTGCACATTTTTCAAGAAAAGTATTCACAAGTGATGGAATGTCTTCAACACGATCCCGCAATGCAGGGATTTCAATGGGAATTACATTGAGACGGAAAAACAGGTCTTCCCTGAAATTCCCTTTTTCAATCTCTTTTTCAATATCTTTATTACTTGCCGCGATTACGCGGACATCAATATGTAAAACCCTGCTTCCACCAACACGTTGGAACTTCTGTTCCTGAAGGACGCGGAGTATTTTTGACTGGGTCTTCAGACTCATATCCCCGATTTCATCCAAAAATATTGTCCCTTTGTTGGCCAGTTCAAATTTTCCCCTTGATTTTGCCTGTGTACCGGGAAAAACACTTTTTTCATGGCCGAACAATTCACTTTCAATCAGCTCATCCGGTATTGCAGCGCAGTTGACGTCAATCAACGGATGTTCGGATCGATTGCTTAAGTGATGGATGGTTCGAGCAACAAGTTCCTTACCAGTTCCATTTTCACCGGTTAGCATGATCCACGCATCGGTAGGTGCTGCAACTGAAATCTGCCTTTTTAATTGTTGAATCGGTGGGCTGTTACCGTCAATTGAATTTTTCTCAAGGGTCTTTTTTCGAAGGTAACAATTTTCTTCTTCAAGGCGGCGGAAATTTAACGCATTGTTAATGGCCACAATCACTTTATCGATGGATAATGGTTTTTCAATAAAATCAAACGCACCAAACTTGGTTGCCTTGACCGCGGTTTCTATTGTGCCATGCCCTGTGATCATAATAACCTGCAGATGAGGATTCTTTTTTTTGATCTCCTTCAAGGTTTCAATTCCATCAATTCCAGGCATCCAGATGTCCAATAACACAAGATCCGGAGACTCTTCATCGATAATTTTCAATGCCTCATAACCATTGGAGGCCATGATGACCTCAAACCCTTCATCCAGAAGAAGCCCGCTCAACGATTTCTGGATGGAAGGTTCATCATCAACAATCAATATTGTTGGAAACATTTTCTACATACTCCTCTCTTTATAATAAGCGATCCTCTCCTTTTATACGGGAATCTCAATAACAAACTTTGCCCCCCTGGGATGATTGTCCTGAACGCTGATCAAACCATTATGATCTGTGATGATGGTACTGACAATCGTAAGGCCAAGACCCATACCTGTTTTTTTGGTGGAAAAATAGGGTTCAAACAATCTGGTTTTTTCCTGATCGGAAATACCCGTACCAGTATCGCTTATCTCCAGCCTGACCAGATTCAAAATCGGATCATGCATCACCGATATGGTAATGTCTCCATCAGGGGCGATATGCATTATCGAGGCTATGGCATTGTCCACGAGATTGATCATGGCTTGTTTGATCTGCTGACGATCCAATTGCAACTTGGGTATGTTATCTGAAATATGAATATCAAAATTGATATTTCTATGGCCCTCCCGATACAGAGCAACTGTTTCGTCTATAATCGGAGGTAACTCGCAGGGTTTTGGATTGGCGCCAGGGAATCTTGCAAAGGTTGAAAACTCATTCACCAGGTTACGAATCAAATCCACATGATCAATAATGGTTCGGGTACATTCGTCAAAAATCGGATCCGCCACCCGACCGGAATATTTTCTTTTCAGACGCTGCGCAGAAAGAGATATGGGGGTAAGAGGATTCTTCACCTCATGAGCAATCCTTCTGGCAACCTCCCTCCAGGCTGCCATGCGTTGTGCTTTTTCCAGCTCCGTCAGGTCATCGATCACCAGAACAATCCCCATATGCCGGTCCAGATCATCCTTTAAGGCATTCAGATGCACCAGGAAACTCCTGGATTTTCCGTCAATGGTCAGTTTGTGGGGCAGAACAATGCTGTTATCGCGGGAATTGGTCATTTTTTCAATTGTATCATTGGCTAGATCTAGGAACTCTCCTTTTAACAGATTTTTATAGCTTTTGCCTATAATCTGTTCCGGCCGAATGCCGAGCATTTTTTCAGCGGATTTATTGATTGTGGTGATAAATCCGCCCTTGTTCAACGAGATTACTCCGGCAGATACATTTTTAAGAACAATTTCCATGTATTGCCGCTGTTCCTCGATCTCATCGTTCTGTTCATGAAGCATTCTTGCGGAAAGTTCCAGTTGCTCTCTTCCTACCCGGAGGTCTCCTGTCATTTTATTGAATGAATTTACAAGACTCCCGATTTCATCATCTGCGATCTGTTCAATATTAAAACTCAAATCACCTTCCGCTACCCGGCGTGTTCCTTCTGCCAGCCTCATGATCGGTATGGTAATGGACTTTGCCAGATAGAAGCCAAACCACACCGCACAGAATAACACCAGAAGTGCTACAATGGATAAACTGATATAATAGGTCGTTTGAATGGGCCGTTTCAGCATTTTAATCTGCTGGTATTCTTCAAATCCCCTTGAAATAGAAGCCATGTTGCGGGACAAATCTCTTGAGATGATGGTGCTGATTGCAACATAACCGATTGTATCAATCCTTTTTGCCCCATAGGGGATGGAAACAACCGTGCGAACCAGTTCACCAATGTTGATTTCTTCTGAAATGGTCTTAATATTATTGTTTAATGTTTCTTTTAAAATTTTTTCCGGCGCTAATACCTCCAATCCTCTTTTTTCCAGAAGCGGAGACAATGCATAGGTCAGCCTTTTTGCATTGGCATCATAAACTTCAACAGCATGATGGTTGAATTCACGCTGGACAACCTGAACGTATCGGGTGAATGTTTTTTGTTTGTCCGGACTCAGCAGCTTCTTTGTGCTGATCTGGTATGCTGTTTTTTCAAGGAAAAACAAGTTGTTATCCTCAACATACTGGTACAGGCTTCTTCCAACCGATAATGAATTCTCGAGTGCCTTTTCCACCGGCACATTAAACCAGAATTCAATGCTGGTGGTGATAAAATTCATGGCAAAGAAAAAAAGAACGATTGTCGGCAGCAGGGAAAGAGAAATAAATGCGATAACCAGCCGTGTTCTGAGCTTTGCACCGGTGACTCTGCGTCTCCGGTCATAGAGCAGTTTTACAAGATTTCGAAAAACAAGAAAAATTAATAAGATCAACAACAGCAGATTGATGTTGATCAAAGAAAACATCAAGACTGTGTTGGAAATCGGAAAATCGGTTCCAAAATAGATAATGCGGGTTTCAAAAAAAGTGAGGATAGGGAAAAAAATGATAATCCCGATGATAATAAGATATTCCCGTTTTCGTCTCTTGATCTCATCTTCTGAGATTGATGGAATGACTTTTCGGCGGTTTTTACGGGTCAACATCTTTTTCGGGAGCCTGATTTGGGTTGCCTGTTATGGTATTTTCTCCATGTGAACTAGTATGTAAAGTCAATCGTATACCAGTCTGTCTCAAAATCCCATAATGACACGAAAAACAAAACATAATGGAGATAAAGAGGCAATGTCATCTTGCTGAGTTCGGCTTTTGCTTTTATTTGATATTCCGTCCCTTTTGTCAGCCTTGAGAGGGATACAAGGTGCATGCCTTTAATCTCACACATCAGTTTTTGGGCTTCTTCAAAGGATTTTGTTGTCACCTGGGATTCGGATTCCCAAGACCGGCTGACCGTATACTCCTTTTTCAGGTTATCATATTTCATGGTGTGCGTTACTTCGATATCTGTTATTTTTTCATCCAGCCAAAATCCTCGATAGCGAAACAACATTACGTAAAAAGAAAAAGAAGCAGGAACCCCACTTATGATTGCCTTCTTCATTTTTTCCCGGAAAGCACCTTCAACAGCAAGATACAGCAGCAGATCATCCCGAGTATTGTTGATGATAATATTGTTCAGAGCTGCATCCTGGGCAATACCATTTCCCTGTATGACAAAAAGGCCAATGAATATATAGCATATTATTTTTGTAAAGATTTTTTTTGTAAACATCGCTTCCTGCAGAATGGTCTTTCTTTGACGCGAAATCCGATTCCATTCATAAAATCAATCCCAATCTTCCATAGACTTTCCAGCAAACTATTGTTTCCAAATCTAATAAGCTTGATTCATAACGAATCGTCTATGAAATGGCAAGTGATTTCGAAGAAAGGGCATCATTGCCTGAAAAGCCTTCGATAGCTCGGGTATCCCAGGAGTCTTTATTTTCAAAAAAAGTTTGTAAAAAAGCATGATTAAACGCATGCCCGGATTTATTGGTGACAATATGCCCAAGAATCGGCATGCCAAGCAGAGAAAAATCCCCGATACAATCGAGAATTTTATGACGGACAAACTCATCTGTAAATCGTAACCCTTCTTTATTCAGGATCTTTGTTTCATCGATCGCTACACCGGTTTCCAGAGATGCGCCCCTGGCCAACCCGTATCGCTTAAGGTATTCAATTTCATGCAGGAAGCCAAAGGTTCTGGCCTTGCTGATTTCCCGTTCAAAAACCTCATCCGTCAAAGTCAATGACAGGGTTTGCGTCTGAATCAGGGGGTGCGGAAAATCGATAGTACAGGTAATTTTCCGAGTGGATGATGGATAAGCAATAACCGATTTGTCATTTTCTTTGAGTTCAATGGGTTTATTGACAATAAAAAAATATCTAAGCTCCGGAAGTTCCTGGATACCGGCTTCTTTAATCATTTTTGCATAAACCGCGGAGCTGCCATCCAGAATCGGCATCTCATAATTATCCAGTTCAATCAGGGCATTTTCGATTGAAAAACCAGCCAGACAAGCCATCAGATGTTCAATTGTGGAAACGATTACTCCTTCGTTTCCGATTACCGTCGCAAGGCTTGTATCAACGACCATATTAAAAAGAGCCGGAATCTCAGGAGAAGCCGGCAGGTCTGTTCTCACAAACTTAATACCGTGGTTTGCAGGCGCCGGCTTTATTGTAAGTTTTACCTCTTTGCCGGAATGAACTCCTACACCGGAGCAGGAAATCGGTTTTGCGATCGTTCTTTGATTATATTGCATCTTCTTCCAAACGCCTTTCATGAATCAATTGATTTCAATCCGGCATATCATTGTTTATATTCAATCCGAAAACGTAAAATCAGATATTTAAACCCATTTATCACAAATTTGAATAACCATAAAGAAAAAAGGAGGCCTCATCTTTCCTGCTGCGGAAATCCATAACAAAGGAATACTACATATATTGAAAGCTCGACCCAGCCTGAAAAAACAGGGAAATGACGATTTCATGAATGAATCCTTTATTAATATGTTGACTATTTGAGTTTATTTCAATTATCTTACTCACCAAAGATAAACATGAAAATCATTACGAAATACGGAAAATAATATGCTTGCAAAGGTGCTGAGCAGCACGGTTATCGGAATAGATGCCTGTCTTGTGGAGGTTGAGATTGATATTTCTCATGGACTTCCATCTTTCACAACCGTAGGGCTGGCGGAAACCGCAGTAAAAGAGAGCAAGGAAAGGGTAAAATCCGCCATTACAAACTCCGGATACACCTTTCCCCATGACCGCATCACCGTGAATCTTGCACCGGCAGACCTGAAAAAAGAAGGAACCGGATTTGACCTTCCGATTGCACTGGGCATCCTGTCCGCCACTGGATTGATATCCCAGGAGATTTTATGCCGGTATCTGATTCTGGGCGAGCTGTCGCTGGACGGGAGAATCAAGCCGGTCAAGGGCTCTCTGCCCATGGCCTTGGCTGCCAAAAAAGCAAACTATTCCGGAATCATGGTTCCCTGGGAAAACCGGAAAGAAGCGGCGGTTGTCAGGGGAATACCGGTTTTCGCTGTCCGAACCCTTTATCAATCCGTTGATTTTTTTCAGGGAACCAATATCATTCAACCGGAAGAAATGAATCCGATTCCTCAGAAAAACATCACCCACATAACAGATAATGATTTTTCCGAGGTTGTCGGCCAGGAACATGCAAAGAGAGCATTGGAGATCGCAGCAGCCGGAGGACATAATTTAATCATGACCGGACCACCCGGCTCCGGAAAAACCATGCTCGCAAGGAGACTGCCGTCCATTTTGCCTCCGCTGCTTTTTGATGAAGCAATCGAAACCACCTCCATCTATTCTGTTACAGGGGCGTTGAAAAATGGTCAGTCTCTGGTTACTGAAAGGCCTTTCCGGTCTCCCCACCACACCATATCCGATGCTGGACTGATCGGGGGCGGGCATACCCCGAAACCCGGCGAGGTGAGTTTGGCTCATAATGGTGTTCTTTTTCTGGACGAGCTTCCGGAATTCAAAAAACATGTTCTGGAAGTGCTGAGGCAGCCCCTGGAAGATCAGCAGGTAACCATATCCAGAGCGCTTACAACCATAACCTATCCCTCCAATTTTATGCTGATCGCAGCCATGAATCCCTGTCCGTGCGGGTTTTTTTCCGATATCCGGCATGCCTGCAAATGCACCCATCAGCAGATCGCTAATTACCGGGCTCGTATATCCGGCCCGCTTCTGGATCGAATTGATATCCAGATTGAGGTTCCGGCTGTTCCCTACAAGGATCTATTCTATCAGAAACCTGCTGAGACTTCTGAATTGATTCGGGAACGCGTGGTCAAGGCTAGAAACATTCAGAGAAACCGGTATCAACAAACAAAAATCTACAGCAACAGCCGCATGGGCAGCAAGCTGGTCCAGAAAAATTGCCCGATTCAACCGGATTCCGAAAAACTGCTCATGACTGCAATTGACAAACTGAATCTGTCTACACGGGCATATTACCGCATCCTGAAAATCGCCCGCACCATTGCTGATCTCGAGGCTCAGACCGACATCCAGTCAAACCATATTGCAGAAGCGATTCAATACCGAAGTCTGGATCGGAAGACCCGTTTTTAATAAAAATTTTAAATTGGAAAAATCCCTTTTTTAGAACTGAATATTTGTATAACTATTTATAATATTATGGAAATACTTTTCATGGGACCGTTTTGTGGTTTTTATAATGAACTACGCCTTCAAAGGGAAGGTTGCTATGTAAGAAATTCTAAACATGATTCCGAAGTTTAAGCTCTTGCGGATGCGGATGTAAATAAATCTGCTCCCTGAGATAGGCTTGATTATATTTTCTCACATAATGGTTGATCAATGTCAGCGGAACAATCAGCGGAACCAGACTATCCTTGTATTGGCCGATGATTTCCAGCAATTCCCGCTTCTCATCCGGTGACAGATCCTTTTTAAAATAGCCCATCATGTGCTGCAGAACATTCACATGTTTCTTTATGGTATTTTTCAACTGCAATGCCTCCAGCAGAAGTACTTCGTACTGGTCATATTGCTGTTCTGCAGGCTTGGACTTGACATCAGCAACCCATTTGCCCATTTCTCTGTAGTGTTTGGGGCTGTGGGACATCAGCAGCAATTTATGCCGTGTATGAAAAGCAACCAGATTGCCGGGTGTCTTTTTTTCCTGCATGACCTCACGCCATCGTTTGAGTGTAAAAATACGGATAATAAAGTTCTCCCTCAAGCCAACATCATGCAGACGCCCGTCTTCTTCAACCGGAATGCGGGGAAAATGTTCCATGAAGGCCCGCGCAAAAAGCCCCACACCAATCTTTTGAACCATCCCATCATCCCCGTAAACTTTCACCCGTTCCATGCCACTGCTGGGCGACTTGCCTTTAAAAATAAATCCACATAAATCTTTTTTTTCCAAATCACGAACGCGCTGATTCGCCCATTGCTGCATTCTCTGAGTGTGATCCACTTCCGTCTTGCGGGTTAAAAGGCGGGGTGCGGCTGAATCACCTACCAGACGCATGGCTTCCCGCGGCACCGGAAGTCCGCATTCCACTTCCGGACAAACCGGCACAAATTCGACATATTGTCCCAAGGTGTTCACAATGAAACGATCCAGCTGATGCTGACCGTCATAGCGGACGCGCTCTCCCAACAAGCAGTGACTTACACCAATCTTTAGTTTTTCGTTCATACGATCCTCATTTTTTGGGTTTCATGTAAGATCCGTGATGCAGGGTAGCTCCAGAATGATGTATACATCTTTTTGTCAATTTATAGTAAAAAAATAAATGCATGGCAACTCAATTCGCTTATTAATGAGGACATTACAGTTGTAAATCAGCAAGGCGCCGGATGTATGGAACCTATGATCCGACAAACCTAACCAGCATTGACAACCGGCCGCTTGCACTGGTTGCCGTGGACATGGTATGGGGGATGTGCCAGTGAACGTTGGTTTCAATCCTGAGCTTTACAGCTTCTTGCTGGATGATCTGATGAACAGTAACCGTAAATCGGGAAGGTGTTCGAAGCGATCTTCGCTGAAATTTCTATTGAGAAAGGGGGCTGACCGCGGTGGTTGTTAAAAGGAAAGACAGGCCAACAGTTATCATCATCGGGGCAAATTTCGGCGGGTTAAAAGCCGCCGCCACATTATCAAAACAGTTTACGGTGATTGTGATTGACCCGACTGCCTGGTTTGAATATTTACCGGGTATTCACGAACTTGTCTCCGGGGTCAAGACACCTTCGCTATTAAAACTATCCAGTCCCAGGATTGTTCAGCGTTCGGGACATCGGTTCATTCGGGATCGTGTGGTACAAATCCTGCCGGAAAAGAATATGGTCATTATGAAGAATGGGAAGGCATTGCATTACGATTTCTGCATTGTGGCTATTGGCGGAGTGAAAAACACTTTTGGGGTGCCGGGTGCGGATACCCATGCGGTGTCATTTTCCAGCATTGAAAACTGCCGGTTTATCGGGGAACAATTGAAACATTTTACCAAAGCAAAAACCCTTTCTCATATTGTTATCGTCGGCGGGGGTACCGAAGGCATTGAAGCTCTCGGAGAGATTCTCCGCAAGGTTCGAAATATAAAGCGAATTCGTATCCAGCTCATTGAAAGAAAAACCCGTCTGCTCAATGAAATTCCGGCTGATATCGATTCCGAAATCCGGAAACATTGCGGTTCCTACCCGGTTGAATTCATCACCGAAGCATCTGTAAAAAAAGTTACACGTAAGACTGTTTTTCTGACAAATGGGAAGCGGTTAAAATCAGATTTAACCATCTGGACGGCCGGGGCAAAACCGCATCCTCTCTTATTGTTATCAGGGTTCACCGAAACCGCCGAACAATGGGCGCCTGTCTCTATCACGCTTCAACATCGTTTCTATAAAAATGTTTTTTTTGCCGGAGATGCGGCCGATGTGCCGGATATCAAATCCAAACAGGCCTATCATGCCATGGACATGGGCGTATGTTCAGCGTTGAATATCAAGCGGCTGAGCAAAGGGAAAGAACTGCATCCATATAAACCATGGCCGAAACCTATCATCGTATCGTTCGGAGATTTGGACACCTATGTCATTGCAGGCGAATTTGTTCTTGCAGGCAGTGTGCTCAGCTCATTGAAAGAAGCCGTATTCCAGAAGGTCATGATGGATTTTGACCCGGCAGGTATCGCACAAAAGGGTCTTCACTTATCAAGCCGTGCTGTTCGCTCTGCCTTACCGTTAGCGCTATCGACGGCCTTCTCCCTTTCGGCGCTAAAACGACTGGGAAAGGTTCGCCTGCTCCATAAACAGAATGAAAAACAACAGAAAAATGGGACATGAAAACATGACCGATCTTGCTGCAGAGTTCATCATTCGTAAAAGATGTACACATTTTGAATTTCACCTTTGTCCGTAAGGATGTTTGAGGGTCCTAAATATTCGACTATTTTCCTTTTCGTTTTATCATAAGTGATATCCAAATGAGGTGCAAACAGACGAATAATCCAGCTATCGAATTCAAGTCGAAGCTTCAATATGTTTTCTGCGGGGTGTCCAAGGGGCGGATTCGAAAACTATAGTAATCGAGTCTTGATGGAAAAATGAGCTTCATCTTAAGTGGGGTTTTTTTTAAACGATCTAGATTGGCAATCAGGTAATAGTGCCATCCCTGGCAGGAAAAAGTGTTTTCTACACTATCCAAAAGTTTGACTTCTTCGGGTTCCCTTATCTATATATGCCTTTGCTATCATTGTAATTCGATGAAACTCCATCAATCTTCTGTATTTGAAAGTCGAATTTTCCGGATTGCTTATCGTTAAAATAAATTTGCAATGTTTTATCAATGACCCGAAAGGCAATCTCCCCCCACGGGATCTCTTTCTGAAAGAACAGGTTTACTTCAGAACTTTCCGGTGTACTGTGGAATTCAGGGGATAGCAGGCGGGACCGGAACATCATATACATTTGCTGAATATGAACAATGTCGAAAAGCAGATAAGGCTTCAGTTCCACCACGGTTGCACCGGTTTCCTCCCGTGTTTCCCGAATGGCTCCGTCAATGATGGTCTCACCGTTCTCAAGAAAACCGGCAGGAAGCGTCCATAAACCTTTCTTCGGCTCAATATTGCGGCGGCACAGTATGATTTTTTCCTGCCATTCCGGAATGCAGCCGACAACCATTTTCGGATTCCGGTAGTGGACCGTTTCACAGCTTTGACAGACATGACGGGGCCGATCATCGCCCGGAGGGATCATCCATTCAAGCAAATTTCCACAATTCGAACAATATTTCATCTTTTCCCCGCCTGTATTTTATGCAAACATTCAGAGCCAATTTCAAAAGTCTATTGTTGTAGTTCCGGCGAAAACTATAATCCAGTATTTTCGGCTCTTTTTGGGGCACTGACCTTCGCCGGTGTGACGCTTTTTAATAGTTTTGAAATTGGCTCATTCAGATTAAATTTCTATTTTAGACACTGCGATTTTTCCGGACAGACAGATATCAATATCCCGCCCTTGGGTGCGGGGCCGGTTATGAAAAATTCCTGAATATCGATACTGACCATTTTCAATTTTAAAATCAAACATGTGTGGTTTTTTATCCAGATCACACTCGTTATATTCGAGGATGGATAGGTCATGAATCGGATGGGGGAGATTGATATTCCAGAAATTTCCGGAATCCAGTTTTTTCCCCATTATGATGGAAAGAATTCGCGAAGCATACTGCCCGGTGATTTCCCAATCAATTTTCTGGTTTGGTGCGATGTACTGGGATACAGCGATCGCTTTGCAACCAAGGATGGCAGCCTCACGCGCTGCGGCAACTGTACCGGACTGGTAAACGTCTGTACCCAGATTGGCACCTGGATTGATACCTGCGATCACCCAATGTGCATCCGGCATAAATTTTTTCAAAGCCAGGCGTGTACAATCCGCGGGGGAACCATCTACGATGTATTCATTTTCCGAAACCTGCTCAACCGGTATCGGGTCTTTGAGTGTAACCCGGTGTCCGGCAATGGATTGAGGTTTTTTAGGTGCAACGATCATGATCTCTCCCATGCGTTTCACTTGTTTTGCCAGCTCAATCAGGCCAGGTTCATTAAACCCATCATCATTTGTCAGTACAATTTTCATTAATCTGTTTTTTCTCTGTTTACAAGCACCTTGACCCATGGAGAGCGTTATTAACGCTGAAGTAAGTACTCGATTCAATTTAAGTGTTTTTCATTGCACCATGCGATTAACTTTATCCACCTTCTTCTATTCGAATAGCCACCTCAAAAATTTCATTGGCCGTAAAATCGTAAGACATTCAACACCTCCTGCAATATGGATTATTCCGGTTTCACTTACCAGGGCCAATCAAAGGCAACTCTTTGTCAACCTTGAACACCACGAGAAAACGCGGTTCCTGGACCTGAAGTTCATTGGGGTAACAACGGCGGCACAAGGATTGGATCAGATCCGGGTCGGTTTCCTCTTTGATTTTCGTCAGGAACAGCCGCTTGCCCCGGTATCCTTATCCCTCTTGTATTTTCAAAGCATTCTTGTAAATTCATTCGCAATCCTCCTTTTTGCTGCCGGTTTGATTTTCAGGTCAGCGGTATGGTCGGTTCATTTTGAAATCACTCGAATCTTATTTTCCATGAAGCCGTTAGCAAAAGATATGGATAAAAACCGATTTGTAAATGATTTTTATTTTAGGGCTTCAGGTCGGGAAATCGTGACAATACCCAAAAATCCGTCAACGGTAATCTGATCGCCGGTCCGAATCAGGGCCAATAAAGGAGTAACATCCGTGGCACATTGAGTCCCCCCTGTAACCGCACAGGACAGGTCACCATACTGTTCAACAAATGAATCCAGTTTGGCCTGAAATTCCTGGTGAGTAAATTTCACCTCCCCCAGCCGGACCTGGCCTTTTACATCCGGATCGTTTCTGACCATTTCCGCTATTTCCATCATCAGGCGGTTGCGCTCCAGACTGGCCAGTTTGCTGCCGGTGAGCAGGTTCATAAATTCATAGGGATCATCCGGATGAACCGTATCGTTATAGAACTGACCGAATAGTCGTATCCCTATGTCCACTCCACTGGTTCAATCCATGTACGGACTCAATCAAACACACCATGAGGCTTTGGTGATGGAAGGTGACATTTTGGAGAAGCAATATCTGTTTCATTATTTTATATGAAGTTCCATAACACTTTGAAATTTTTCGACCATATAGTAGGAGACTACGGTTACTTGGATCAGGGCGCAGGTAGGAGACCGGGCAAATTCTTCCAAAAAGGGGAGCCTGTTTAAGTAATGGCGTAATATTTTTTCTTTCAGAGAGCCGGTAATCTCCTCTGATCCTCCGATAGCGGTAACCGATATTGCATCATGAAAATCATTATCTGCGTTGATGGTATTGTTGATGAGCATGGATACCCGGTTATCGTTTGAAAGGTTGGCAAATTTACGGGTGGTTTTGGAGGTTACGAAATAAAGATACTTCAAGTCCTTTGTTCCCCAGAAGGCAACCAGGCTGGTATAGGGCTGCCCGGCATCGCTCGTCGCCAGTACTGCCAGTTTCCGGCTGATGAAAAGTTCTTCTATTTTATTGCGGATTTTCGTAGTTCTATCCATGGACAATTTAATCACCTCTCTTCCTTTTATGAGCAACGGCCATATGGAGAGCAGTTCTAATATAGCGTTTCAAGAAGCTGTACCGGTTCTTTTTTGGACACAGAGTGAATATATAATCATTTTCAATACACTCGCCCGCCTCATTTTGATATAAGCAACTTTCCCGCTTATCTGTGACGATTTTCAAATAATAATCCATGGGATCTATCAGGGTCCCGGGTTGTTGGATAAAGTCGAAAGTCTTCTTATCGAAATTTAAATTGGGTTGTCGTAGGTTTGGCAAAACCCATATCAAATATTTACTTGAATATCAAAAAGAATCAATTTTCTGCCGATCTCATATATTCATCCATCAAAAAGGAAATGAAGGAATTTCTTGAATTAATGCGGTTGGATTTAAGGTTTTACGAGAATCTTAATTATTCATTATTAGAAGAGAGTAAGACGAGTATCATAGGCAATGATTAAAGCTAAGGATGTACTGGAAATTTGCAAAGCAGATTTAATGGAGGGCGAAATTATTACATTCTAAAAAGATTGCATAATACCGGATAACGTAGTATCTTAAAACATCATTCAGTTTTTTCCTTCAAATCGTTTAAAATCCAAATCTGAAAAAGTTGGAATATGACTCCACAAATGGAATTTGGATCTCCTGTTAGTTTGTAATATTTTTATATTATTATGGAAACAATACCGATAAAATTATTGTTGATTGAAGATAATCCATCGGATGCGATGTTGATACAAAAATTGCTCTCTAAAGAAGGCTGTCCGATCTATGATGTTCATGTGGCAAATTCCTTATCCAGCGGTTTAAACAATATTAAAAATATGGATTTTCATATTGTTTTTCTGGATCTCAATCTGCCGGACAGTAAAAACATCGATACATATTTGATCTTGCGGGATCAGGCTCCGGAGCTGCCGGTTATTGTTTTGACTGGAATGGAAAATCAGGAACTGGCTAATCCGGTGTTGAGGGAGGGGGCACAGGATTGTTTTTTAAAGGGCAGGATTGATAGTGATCTTCTAAAAAGATCCATCTGCTATTCTCTGGAAAGAAAAAAGGTTGAATTGGCATTGAGGGACGCCAATGAAAATCTGGAGGAAAAAGTAAAACAGAGAACGGAAAAGCTAAAAGAAGCAGTAGCAAAACTGGAAATGGAGATAACGGAACGGAAAAAAGCAGAAGAAAAATTGAAGGTTATACATGAGGGACTGAAGGAACAGGTAGCTGCACAGACAAGGGAACTTCAGGAAACGATCGATCAGTTGAATGTTCAGTTGGAAGAGCGGCAAATGATGTCCGAGGCCCTTCATGAAAGTGAAGAGCAGTTCCGCTCTCTTGTGGCAAACCTTCCCGGGGCCGTATATCGTTTTCGAATCGATAGTGAATGGACTCTGGAATATATTTCTGAAATGATTGAGGAGATTACGGGATTTCCTCCATCCTTTTTCATCCGGAACCGGGTACGATCCTACCGCAGTATCATTCATCCGGATGACCTTGAAAAAGTGGACAAAGCGATTCAGGAAGGGCTGGACCCCATGAAGTCCATCCATGTTGAATATCGTATTATCGATGCCGGCAACCGTATTCGCTGGTTTATTGAAAAGGGTCAGGCTATTTTCAGTGAGCTTGGCCAGCCATTGTGGCTGGATGGATCTATTTTTGATGACAGTGAAAGGAAACGTGCGGAAGATGCTTTGCAGGAAGCCAACAAGGAACTGCATCGCCTTGCTATCATGGATGGATTGACGCAGATACCCAATCGAAGGCGGTTTGATGAGCACCTTGCCAATGAGTGGAACCGGATGAAGCGGGACCGGAAACCAATATCATTGATATTATGTGATATCGATTTTTTCAAGTTTTACAATGATAACTATGGGCATCAGGAAGGGGATGGCTGCCTTCAGACTGTTGCCCGGGCCATCCATCTGGTGGCAAAACGATCTTCCGATTTGGCTGCACGCTACGGAGGAGAAGAGTTTGCCCTGATTCTGCCGGATACGGAACTATCCGGCGCAATCCATGTTGCAGAAAAGGTCCGGAAAATCATAGCCGAACTCAAAATCCCCCATGAATATTCCAAGGCGGACAGTTATGTTACATTGAGTCTGGGAGTCGCCAGCAGAATTCCGGTTCAGGAGTTATTACCGGAAGAGCTTATCAAGGAAGCGGATAATGCCCTGTATCAGGCCAAAAAACAGGGTCGTAATTGTGTTTTTTTCGAAAAACAGGTGGTGTAATTATTTTCCGAACAATCTGGATGAGATTTAAGGTGATATGAAAAAGGAACAATTATTCTGATGTCAGGGCCGTTGCCCGTACCGGGGATCCATCCGCATCCTTAATTTTGAGCGGAAAGCAGCAAAAAGAAAAAATCATGTCCGGGAGTTCCGAAAGAGCTGTCAGATTTTCAACAAGGAGGATTTCATTTTGTAATAAAATCCGATGTATCGGATAGGTGTCCGTGTCTGTCCGGTCAACGGAAATCATATCCACGCCGATTCCCTTTAACGGAAACCCAGCCAGCCACCTGGCAGCCTCTGCTGTCAGAACAGGATATTCCTTGAAATAGTCATCTTTCCCCCATTTCAGGTACCATCCGGTATAGAGCAGAAGAAAATCGATTTTCATGATAAGTGATTCATATTGGATAAGATCACGGTATGTTATTTCCAACCGGTCAATATGGGTGAGGTTGATTACAGCTGCTTTGCCCATGAATTTTTCTGCTGGAAACCGGTCAAGAGATTTTCCATCCGAAAGAATATGGGAGGGTGCATCCATATGTGTACCGGTATGGGAAAACAGGGTAATCCTTTTCTCCAAAAAACCCTGATTTTCAATTGTACAGGGAGTTGAAAAAACGGGGGGTTCTGTTCCGGGATAAACCGGTGTTTCAATGGAGATTGTATGGCTTAAATCTATTGTCTTCATGGATTGCGGCTTCTCTCTAAATTAGTCCTTTTATACAGTATCGATGCAGCACAGATTATGTCACATGGCATATTTTTAAAAGAGAAATCTCCTTGACATGGTTAATTTTTTGATAGTAAAAAATTCAACCACAAGGTTTAACCATATGGTTAAAAATTTCCATCCGATCTGAATTCTCTTCAAAGACCGGAGCCTTTTGGGGGCGAATCGGTTACAGATTAAACAGGGTAACAATGGAGATATAATTGATGAACAAAGTTCCCGATACTATGGATGATTTGCAACAGCCACAAAAAACAGAGCATCTTCTGGATATGTTTCAGCGGATTATGGTTCACTATGCCTTGTGGTTTTCAGAGGTTCGAAATCGGATGGGAGTTGAAAAAGCCATGATCATTCTGAACGAGGCGACCCGAAAGAGTTTTTCCATTCAACTGAAACGGTTTGTAACCGCTTTTGGTGGAAATCCACAGGATGGCATTCCCGCATCTTTGCTGGAAATGAATGAAGACCAAATGAATGATATAATGAAAAGTACAGCCATCAACTGGCTGGCAAACGATGGCGTCTGGTTTCAGGCGGTCGAATTTTCAAGCAGCATGAAAGAGGCCAAGGCATGTAATGATGCATGCTGGCAGTATTTTTCACCTTTTGAAGCTACGGCAATTAAAGGATTACTGGGTCTTCCGGAAAATCCAGGGCTGGAGGGGTTAAAAAAAGCATTGAATTTCAGACTGTATGCCTGCATCAATATCCAATCCATTGTGGAAGAAAGTGCAAACAGTCTTCTTTTTCAGATGAATGAATGCCGCGTGCAATCCGCGAGGAAACGGAAGAATCTGGATGATTATCCCTGCAAATCCGGCGGTATGGTTGAATACACCACGTTTGCCCGTACAATCGACAGCCGGATTCAAACAGAATGTGTGGGATGTCCGCCGGATAAACATCCGGAAGAGTGGTATTGCGCCTGGCGGTTTACTATCCCCGTGGTTACCATGGCTTCTGCTGAGCTTGATTTTTAACAAAAGGGAGCTAATTTCAAAACTATTAAAAAGCGTCACACCGGCGAAAGTCGGTGCCCAGAAAAGAGCCGAAAATAGGGATTCTTGTTTTCGCCGGAACTACAACAACAGACTTTTGAAATTAGCTCAAGGGATTTATATTTCTGGTTATTGCAAATAGTAGTAATGAAAAGGAGAACAAATGCACGCACATTATTTCCAGCATGTCCCATTCGAAGGTCTTGGCAGCATCGAATCATGGCTTGAAAAGGCCGGGTATCGGATAACAAGCACAAAGTTTTTTGAGTCCGATGACCTGCCGGATACCAACACAATTGATCTGCTTGTTGTGATGGGCGGGCCTATGAGTGTCAATGATGAGGATATGTTCCCCTGGCTTGCACGGGAGAAGCAGTTCATTTGCGACATGATCGGTTCTGGAAAACCGGTTCTGGGCATCTGTCTGGGTGCACAACTCATTGCAAGCGCAATGGGAGCAAAGGTATATCGGAATCCCGTAAAGGAGATCGGGTGGTATCCAATAAATGGGGTATCACTGACGGATCGTTCAATTTTCAGCTTTCCGGCATCCATGGAAGTTTTCCACTGGCATGGTGAGACTTTTGATCTGCCGGCCGGAGCAATCCGTCTGGCTGGAAGCAAAGGATGTGAAAACCAGGCGTTTCAAATCGGCAGGTCGGCTATTGGATTGCAGTTTCATCTTGAAACCACACCAGAGTCAGCAGGGAAAATGGTTTTTCACTGCCGCGATGAATTAATACCCTCTCAATATGTACAAACCGAGGAAGAAATTTTTTCAGTAAAGCCTGAGAATTACCAGACAATAAACCGGATGATGGATAACATTCTTACATTCCTGAAACAGAACAATGAGTAATCCATATGATCTTTTGTTTATCAAAGGTAAGCATAATCCACTAACCAGGAGAGGTTATGATGAAAAAGTGTCCTTTCTGTGCTGAAGAAATTCAAGATGAAGCGATAAAGTGTAAACACTGCAATGAGTTTCTTGAGGAAAAAATCCAATGGTATTTCCGAAAATCTTTTATTATCATTGCTGTCTGTTGTGTGGGGCCGCTGGCGTTACCCCTGATCTGGTGGCGGCCGCAAACAACCCAGGCATGGAAGATCGGGCTTACCGTCGGTATACTTGTTCTTTCCTGGTTTTTTTTCCAGATGACAATGGAATCCATTCGCACTCTCAAGGAGTATTCCAGACTGATTGAGGGGATGTGAATTTAACCGGTTATCTTGTAATTCTCATCAGAAGTTGTTGAAGGTTTGAAAAAACGTTGAGAGGGTGTGTACTGAACCGATATTATATTTTTTGTCACAGGATGTTGAAATTCGAGAAAAAAGGCTGCCAGACGGATTTGCCGGATAAAGGTTGAATCCGCACCATATTTCCGGTCGCCGACAACAGGGCAGTGAATTCCTGCCAGATGTACACGGATCTGGTTTTTCCTCCCGGTATGTAATTTGATTTCAACCAGATGGTAAGGCCTTTCATTTCTGATAAAAGCATATTCCGTTTTTGCATACCTGCTGCCAGGGGTTTCCTTTGGACAGGCAATAACCTTCCGGGCAGAAGTATCCTTCAGCCAGTTTTCAATGATCCCCTCCGGGGGATCAGGTCTGTTCTCGGTAAGAGCGATATATTTTTTATTGACCTCTTTCCATTTATCTTTTATCTGCTTCTGAAGTTTTTCAGACTTTGCAAACATCAGCAATCCTTCTACTTCCCTGTCGAGCCGATGAATAACCCAGAGTCTGGTTTTTTTTCCATCGCGTTCCGTGAGAAACGCTTCCAGAAGTTTATGGTATGAATTATTGATTACTAGTTCCTTGTTCCCGCACGATAAAATTCCGGCTGGTTTACGGGCAATAATCAGATGAGAATCCTCGAAATGGATGGCCACAGGGTTTCTTTCTGTAGGAGCCTGGGTTTCATTTCGGCTTTTTTCCATTGGAATAATTACAAGCTCACTGCCTGTTTCGATAACCAGTTTTGGATGCCGACCAATATTTTTCCCATTCATCAGGAACTCTGAATATTTGATTATCTGCTTGGCCTTTTGTTTTGAAATCCCTTTATAGATGACCATTATGGTTTCAAACAGTGTGGCGGTATTTTTCAATCTATATTTCATGTTAGCTCCGGTGTTGCTTCCTGAAATAAATAAAAACATCAATATGTGAAAACACAATATGGAGGTTGTCAGGACAGTTATCCGGTTTCCGGCATTCCCCAGCTGTTAGAGGCCTTATTTACGGAATCCTTGGATTCGGAAGGCTTGTTAATGGAAGGAGGGGTTACGGTTTTTGAAAGATGATCCATGTCACCATTACTGGATTTGGTATCCGTTTTTTTTGTGTCTGGTTGGGGTAACTCTGGTTTCATATCCGGGTTAAATGAGAATTCAACTGTAAAATTTCCCTGCTCAGATGAATAGGGGATCACGATTATAGGGCCGCTGGCTTGATGAACAACTTTGTGATCAGGGCCATGGACAACTGTCGGGAGTGTTAAATCAAGATCAAATCCTTTTTCCGCCAGAATGCGTATCGCCCGTCCGGTGATCATATTAGCCAGTTCAGCAACCGTATCGATCACGATATCTTCACCAATATCCTTGGTGTCCATGTCCAATATTTTTGAGACAATATATAAAATCGTACTCTGATCAAAGGTGACTGCGACTGTACCTTTACCGGAGCCCTTCAAACCAATGATTCCTGTAACATCACCTATGCCTTTTTCATCTTTTTTTTTGTATATTTTATGGACTTTATAACTGAGGTGGGCCACATCATGAATGATTTCCAGCGTTGCCTTGAGAAATGTGTTAATCATATTGGCATCCACAGAGAAACCTCCTGTATTGAAATTCCGGGACTGTCTGTTCTGGATTGGTTCAGAAAAATGTTTAATGTAAGTGGCTGCAATGCAATTGAAGAGTGATATCAGAACCATTCAATTACAGTGTATTGTATCAAAAAAATATCCGGATTGAAAGAGCTGTTTCCGGAATTTTTTTCAGGTTGAAAAATATTTGTCTGGATAGTAACATATCCGTATCGCTTAGAGAAAATTTTTATATCATTTGAGCCAATTTCAAAACGATTATAAAGCGTCACACCGGCGAAAGTCAGTGCTCAGAAAAGAGCCGAAAATACTGGATTTTAGTTTTCGCCGGAACTACAACAAGAGACTTTTGAAATTGGCTCATTTGTTTGATGAAATCGTGTGGTTGTTTGATTTGCATCCATCGGATAAAAGGACACCCCCCCTCTGATGTCCATATTGCGGAAAGAGCTCATTCAAATTCAAAAAAAGAACTATTGGAAAAATGTCAAGCTGGTTCGTGACAGCCTGGAGTATAATCCTGCGGTCGAAACCTATGAAAAGGAATATTTTGATTTTTTAAAGGATTATCAGGGCATTTCAACCAAAACAGATTTGATTAAAAAGGTTTCCGGAGCAGACCTGGTATTTCATGGGGATTACCATACGCTGCGACAGTCGCAGAGGTGTGTCTTGCGTATTCTTCGGGAAATCCAGGGAAAACGGGAGATGATTCTCTGTCTGGAGATGTTCTACGGCATGGACCAGAAATATATCGATGCCTTTATGGATGGTGATCTTTCCGAGGGAGTTTTTATCCGGAAAATCGATTATCGGAAAAAATGGCCTTTTAGTTGGCAGAACTGGAGCCCGATTATTTGTTTTTGTCAGGATCATGGGATTCCGATCATTGGGATCAATTCCGATCCCGGTGAAGGAATCGGTGGAATAAGAGACCGGGACCGGTATGCGGCAAAAGTGATTTCAAAAACATTACTGAAAAATCCGGGAAAGCTGATTTATGTGGTGGATGGTGATTTTCATGTTTCTCCAAGCCATCTTCCGAAAGAGGTGGAACAACTGCTGGTTCTCCTGGATATTCAGATCCGGAGTGTCATTGTTTATCAGAATGCGGAAAACCTTTTCTGGAAAATGTGTGAACAGGGAATCGAGGAATCCGATGTCATCCGGATCAGTGAAAACAGTTTTTGTGTCATGAACACCATGCCGGCCAACAAAGTTCAGTCTTATCTGAATTGGCTGGAATACTCCGAAGACGCATATTATCCAGTCCACGGGGAGTGGGCTGAAGACGGTCCTGAAGGGAGCGGGCTGTCGGTCCAGGATATCGCATCCGATCTTGCATCCATTCTGAAACTGGACCTGTATCCCCAGGTTTTGGAACAATTGAATGTGTATTATGCCAATAACCTTGATTTTATGGATTTGATTCATGATATGCCGGCGGTCAAGGGGAAAATCCGGTTGATCAAGGAGAAGATGAAAAGCGGGGAAGGGTTTCTTCTGGAATATGAGCAGGAAGGAAAAGAGGCGTATTTAATTTATCTGCCCAATTCCAATCTGAACATGGCCGCCGAGGAGGCTAGCCATTTTGTGAATGCGGTCTGCCGCGGCCGTCTGACTGCAGACCTGAACCTGTTTGACCGGTTTTACTGGAATGTGATCACCGAATGTCTGGGATTTTTCGGAAGCAAGTTTATCAATGAAAAGCGTAAAGCCCATTCGGAAAACTCTCTCAGAAGGTTGCTGGGCCAGATGAAACGGGATGAATATCAAAAGACTGATTCGATGATTTCACAGGTGGCAAGATTCATTCTGCAACACTATGCACTTCAGCGGCAGACCGGGAATCCGGAGGATTTTTACCGGAAATTTGAACCCCAGTATCGAAATCGTTCGATTCTGCCGTTGGTGTTCAGCACCCAGCTCGGGTATATGCTGGGCAACAAACTATATTATGCAGTTAAAAAAGGCCGATTCCCGCTTACAAAAATACGCTCCTATTTCCGGGATCCTTTTGAAGAGGCCGGCAAGGCGTTTTCCTGTTATCTGGAGATCAGCCATCGTCTGAAAGAGATGAAGCACATCACTCAATTTTAGATTCTGTTTTGTATAAAAAAAACCGATATTCGATATTCAACCTCGATTATTTTCCATGTAACACCCATATTCCATTCCAGTTTGAAGGAGGAGGGGATTGAATGAATTGTTTGCATCTTTCCAGAAAAACCTGGCAGGGAGGGTCGTCAATAATTCCCTTTCGAAACAAATCAGCGGCTTGACTGAATTTTTTTTGATCATACAAATCCCTTCCCTGACAGAAATAGCTTTCGGCTATGGATAATGGGATGTGACCCTCGCCGATCACCTCAAAAATCCGGATGGGTTTGGTTTTCCCTTTTACCCGGACGTTATCGATCAATCTGGTGGTAAAATGATCTTTGATCTCCTCATGGGTGGAACCGGTGATCAGGATGTCCGCACCATAATATTTTGTCAGGTTTTCAATACGGGATGCGACATTCACGCCATCACCGATAACGGTGAAGTCCATGCGCCTTTCAGATCCGATATTGCCGGAGATTACCTCTCCGGTACAGATTCCAATACCGATATGGATCGGTTTTCCCCCGTGTTTTTTTTTGGCGGCATTGAAGGCATTCAGATTTTGTCTCATCTGCAAAGCAGTCCGCACCGCACGGATGGTATCATCCTCTTTTGTATAGGGGACACCAAAGACCGACATGATTCCATCCCCGATAAACTTATCCAGTACGCCTTTGTTTTCGAAAATCACATCCACCATCAGCCGGAAGTATTCATTCAGAAACGCGACCGTCTGTTCGGCGGTCAGGTTTTCGGTAATACCGGTGTATCCCCGGATATCTGAAAACATAATGGTTGCTTTGCTTCGCGTGCCGCCCAGCCGCTGCTGGACAGGATCATCCAGGATGGTTTCAACAATGTCCTTGGCCATATACCGTATCAGGGTATTTTTCATCCTTTTTTCAGAGGTGATATTTTCAAAGATCAGCACGGTTCCCTGACGCTCCTTCCGGTGGTCCAGGAGAGGGAAAAAATTCAGATTGATATATTGTTCTTCGCAGGTTGGAAGTAAGAGAGGCACATCATATTCGACAACCGCCATATGGTTGGTTATGGCGCGATGGATTGTTGCAACAAGGCTTTCATTACCGGAGTGGATAATCTGACGAATATCCTGCTGGATCATTTGATCCTGAGTTCTATGGAAAAGCGATTCCGCACGCTGATTGACGGTAACAATCTTCCATTGATTGTTGATGGTGATGATACTGTTGGTGATACTGTTTTGAACACTGGCAAGATAATTTTTCATTTCCAGTGTACGCCCATAAAGCTGGGCGTTTTCCAGAGCCACCGATACCTGAGAAACAATTGTCTTCAGCAGCGTTTCATCCTCTTGAACAAATTTGCCTTCTTTCCTGTTCATGGCTTCTGCAACACCGATGATTTCCCCATTCCGGTTTATGACGGGAACACAAAGCACTGTTCTGGTGTAAAAACCGGTCTGATTATCCACGATGGGAAGAAATCGCGGGTCCTGATAGGCATTTTCAATGTTTAGAATCTGACCGGTCTGGGTGACATAACCGGCCAGACCTTTTTCCGCTGGAAACCGGATTTCCGTTAATTCAGATTGCTGGGCAACCTTGGACCACAGCTCATTGGTTTTCGGATCGATGAGGAAAAGAGAGCTTCTTTCCGCGTTCAGAATCTCTGAAATTTTATCGACAATTTTTACAAAAAGCGTATCCAGATCCAGGGTGTGTGCGATCGACATGGAGATATCAAAAAGAATCGCCATCTTTTCGTGGTCTTCCAGTAATTTTCGATACAAGTTATGATTTTCAACAGAAATGGCGCTCTGATAGCTGAATGCCTTGAATAAAGTTTCATCAATTTTTTGAAAGCTCCCCTCTTTTTTATTCAAAACCTGAATGACACCCAGAAGCTCTCCCTGTAAGTTTTTTAAAGGCCCACAAAGAATATTGCGGGTTCGAAAACCGATCTGTTGATCAATGGATGTGTCAAAGCGTCTGTCTGAATAGGCATCTGAGATATTCAAAATCTTTTCATTTTTTGCCACCCATCCGGCAACCCCCTTGCCGATTGGAACACGTATCTCTTTTTGTTTCACTCCTTCTGCAAACATTGCCCATAAATCGCCGGAGAATTTATCCACCAGAAACAGGGTTGCACGTTCAGCGTTCATTACCTTGCTGGCGGTTGTAATAATCCGTTCGATCTGTTGCTCCATGCTGATTCGAAGGCTGATAATTTCATTCATGTCCATGAATTCACAGATATACTGTAAAGAAATCTCCGCTTTTCTTTTTTTAATCACGGATTGCTGGTACCGGTAATTGGCCTGCCTTAAACGGTTGGTGACAAGTTCCAGAAAATTCAGGGCAAGTGTCGGGGAAATCGGTAAAAGTTTTTTGAAATCATTGTATTTGATTTTCAGAAGATAGGATTTCCGGAGGGTTCTTACGGAAGCAATTCTTTTCCCATCGCTGAAATAACCCATCTCACCAATACAATCCGAAGATTCAATCCTGCCCAGAAGAACTTCTTCTCCATACTCATCTTTTCGAAACACCTCGGCCAATCCTTCAATCAGGACATAAAAGCAATCTCCAGGCTGATCCTGGGTGATAAATTCCTGATGGGGCTCAAGGGTAATTTCACAGGCGCATTCGCGAAGAGCCATCAAGTCATTGCTATTGAGGTTTGAAAAAATTTCACATTGCTGAAGTCGGTCCAGGCGCTGCTGAAGAATCGCCTTTTGCAGGGCATCCTGGGTAATGGTTCCTTCCTGAACCAGTATTTCACCCAGAAGAGGTTTAATATCCGTGCCGGATATTTTTTTCTGGCCATTCAGGGCTTGCCGGATCTGTTTTGGATCACAAGCAAGGTATTCCCCGATTCTTTTACTGGTTTTAAATCCATTTGAATTCATATTGATAACATGCCTCTGGTTTTGATCGGACAGTTATGGTTCAATATATTGAATCTGCATCACGATGCTGCAGCAGATCATTTCCTGTTGATCAGACAGCTCTGAAAACAGGTTTGAATCCCTTTCAAAAGGAAATAAATATTATGATAACATCATATTGAAGAACGCATATTACAGGATTTGAAATCAAATTACAATCTTTCCGGAAAACCAGCAGGAATTAACGTATTGACACTTCAAGGCCATGCAAATATATTTTGGTAACCAGAAATGAATGGGGCTATTCACATTATGATCGACGAGAAATCCGTGGAGAATTTCTGAAATACATCCACCAGATAAAAATGAACAACGGATAGATGCGAAAGGATAATTTACATGAAAACGAGAATTACGACGCTCTTTGGAATACAGTATCCCATTCAATGCGGCGGGATGTTATGGCTGGCAACTCCTGAGCTGGCAGCAGCGATCAGCAATACCGGGGCCATGGGGAATCTCACATCCGGAAACTATAACACCGGGGATGGGTTGCGTGAGGCCATCGACAGGACAAGGGAATTGACCCAAAAGCCGTTTATTGTGAATATCACGACCATGCAATATAGGGGACGTTGTTGACAAATTATACAAACTCAAGTTCCCCGCCTTATGATTTGCGCGACACCGGATGTGGATATACCCAATTGTCGTGCGGTTTCAGCCAGCGATATTCCAAAATTGTGAATAAGGTTTACTGCAATCTCTTTTCTTATTTTAGGCAGCCGGCCGATACGGCTTCCTGACCGGAGCAAGTCTGGGGATATTTTTTCCTTAGAACAATAGTATTCGATTTCTTCCCTGATGCGTTTTTTGAGATCTTCGGCAGACATCTGATATTTGATCTTTTCTTCTGCCTGGCTGATCACTTCGGAAACAAAATTCCCGCCACCGAGTATCCTGTTGTCGCTCTCCTCTTGGATTCCATTCTTTCTCATGGCTTTTACAGCAGACCATCCGCCCATGGATCGGATCAATCCTCCGCCTGTCAGGTCGTGTCTTTTTCCGATTGCAATTCCTTTTTTAACAAATGCGCGATACGATCTTTTTGCTTCTCTTTCTTTCCTGCCAAAACATTGTAAAACATATTCCCTGTCCTGCCAGTTGTTTTTAAACCGGTTCATCACTACCGAATGCCCGCACCATTTGTACGCGTCAAGTCCAACCATGTCCTCCACCATGCCGGTTCTTAAAGGGTTCAAATGAATATACCGCACCAGTTCCATAAAATAGGGATCTTCTTCACAGATAATCGATTTATAGCGATTCTGAAATAAGTGACCGTAACGATTGTGCCTTCGATTATAGGATACAGCATAACCGGAAAGAAAACGGCGCATGAATGTTGGAAGGCTGATACCACTGCTGCGAAGTAATATATGCGCGTGGTTGGTCATCAGTGCCCACGCATAGATGGATGTGCCTGTATCCAGTGCGATTTCACCCATTCGGTTTGTAAAGTTTTCCCGGTCATTGTCGTCGTCAATAATTTTTTGTTTTTCAATACCTCGAAGAATCACATGATGCAATGTTCCGGGCGCGTCCAGCCTTGCTCCTCTTGGCATTTTATCATCCCTTTCAGTCTGTTAAATCAAACATGTCGAACTCGATCCGACATTCGACCTTCCCCTATTTCTCGCCGCATCCCTTATGTTCTCAACTATAAAATATTTTGTATAATTTGTCAACAACGTCCCTATAATTCCCTATAATTCCTATAATTCTATTATCGTTCCTTTCAGTCTGTTAAATCAAACTCTCGAACTCGATCCAGCATTCGACCTTCCCCGATTTCAAGACAGATTTGATGAATGAATAGTAAACTGCAATTCGATTTATAGCCGTGAATGATTAGAAATAGAAAAGTCAAAAGCGGAAACGGGAAGATAGACTTTTTTATTCCAATGATTTCGGCAGCGCATCAATCCAGTCTTTAATCTGGCTATTCAGAAGTTCATAAAATCGTTCTGAACCGCCCAGACCCTTTCGACCAAAAAAATAATTGATTTCCAGGAAGAGGGGAACGTCCGGATTTTCTTTTGTTGAAAAAAGAAGATCAAATCCAGCCAGGTTGATGCTGGTTTTTTGACAAAAAGCTTGTGCAGCTTGGATTGCTTTTTGTTGAAGATTCGGATCTCTTTCATGGTCGATCCGGGCACCGGAAGAAAGACTGGTTGAAAATTTTTCCGGAGATTCCTGAATTCGCCAGTAGGATTGATAACAGGTTCCGATAACCACTACCCGGAGCACTTTCTGATCCGTCGGGATGTATTCCTGAATCAGAAATCCTTTTTGATGGTTTTTTTCAAACAGTTCCGCCTTTTGGATCTGATGTTCCAGCTCAGCGGGGTTGCGGATCAAAAATACGGTTTCTCCTTCTCCTCCCCAGTTGAATTTGAATACCAGCGGAAAGGGAAATAATTGGTTCACTGGATTGGATCGGGTATTCTGATGATACTGATGGATATCGTTAAAAGTAGTTGTCCGGGGATGAGGGACATTCATCTGCTCAAACAGTCTGATCTGCCCTGTTTTTCCCGGATACTGAAATCGGGCATGGTAATCCGGAAAAACATGTCTGCAACGTCGGGTTGCCATGTCAAAAAGCTCTTTTCTGCATCCCTGGGGAAGGATCACCGCATCTGCTGTTTGAATCGCAGCCTGATCCGAGTCATCCGGAGGTCGTCCGGCGCAGAGAATATTGACATCGGATTCAAAGCAGGGGTGAAAAGAGAGAATCATGAATAGCCAAATTTTTGCAAGGCCTTGGTATCCCTGCTCCAGTTTTTTTGAATTCGGACAAACAGTTTTAAAAAGACTTTTGTTCCCAGCAGTTTTTCAATATCTTTCCGGGCATCCTCTCCGATTTTTTTCAGTTTGCTTCCGCTCTTTCCAATGACGATACCTTTCTGGGAGTCCCGTTCCAGGTGGATCGTGGCATGTATCCGGATCAGTGCCCCATTTTTTTCCTCTGAAAACTGATCAATGGTGACAGCCGTGGAATAGGGAACTTCCTGGCCGGTAAGCCGGAACACTTTTTCCCGGATCATTTCTGCAACAATAAACCGCTCCGGAGCATCTGTCAGGGTTTCTTCCGGAAAGAACGGCGGGCCCTGAGGCAGAAGGGCTTCCATCTGGGACAGCAATTCATCGATCTGGATATCATGCTTGGCGGAAATCGGAATGATCGCCTTAAACGGGTAAGCTTTGGACCATTGATCGATAAACATCAGAACCTGGTTTTTTGGAATCAGATCGATTTTGTTCAGGGCAAGAAGAACCGGTTTTTTGACGGGTTCGAGTTGTTGAAGCATGAAAGCTTCAGAGTCGGGTAGTGGTTTCGAGACATCTGCTATGACCAGAACCAGATCTCCGTCACTTATGGCGGCAACTGCTTCATCTACCATCCGGATGCTCAGCGGGTCCTTGGGTTTGTGAACGCCGGGTGTATCGAGAAAAATCAATTGGGCCACAGGCCGGTGAACCACCCCGAGGATGCGGTTCCGGGTGGTCTGGGGTTTTTTGGAGGTAATGGAAATTTTTTCTCCAAGAAGATGGTTCAGCAGGGTTGATTTTCCGGAATTGGGCGCTCCGGTGATGGTGATAAATCCGGACTTGAAATTTTTTGTCGGATTGTTATCAGAATGATTCATTCAGGTTCCCTTTATTGCTCATCGTCTGTCTGAGGGGTTTCAAGCAAGATGTCCGGCTGAACCAGACGGGTGATTTCATCCCAGACCATCTCCCTTCCCTGACGGGACTTTGCTGAAAAAAGAAGAAGGTCATTCTGCTCCATTCCAAGGAGTTCCGCTGCCTTTTGATGCTGCAATATCCGAGCGTTTTTTTTGAGTTTATCTGCTTTGGTCATGACCGGCAGGCAGGGGATATGATGATGGGACAGCCAATCCATCAAATCAAATTCATGCTCACCTGGATTGCGGCGGATGTCCATGATCAGAACTACGCCTCGCAGGGTTTCCCGGCTGGTAATGTAAGTTTCAATCATGGGGCCCCACTCTTTTCTGATTTTTTCAGGCACACGGGCGTAACCGAACCCCGGCAGATCCACAAACATCAGGGCATCGTTTATCCGGAAAAAATTGATGAGCTGCGTTCTTCCGGGAGTTGAACTGGTTTTCACAAGCTGTTTCCGGTTTAAGAGTGTGTTGATCAGAGAAGATTTTCCCACATTGGATTTTCCGGCAAAAGCGATTTCCGGCAGTTCAGCAGGCGGGTATTGGTCTTTTTTGACGGCACTTGTGACAAATTCAGCGGATTTGATGATCATGGATTTCCATTATACTGTTTGAGGTAGTGTTCAATCCGGTCCATGCCTTCCTTGATCTTTTCCATGGAGCTGGCATAGGAAAACCGGATATATCCTTCCCCGTTTTTTCCAAAATCAATACCCGGCGTAACACCCACATGGGCATTTTCCAGAATGTGAAAAGCCAGTTTATAGGAATCATCGGAAAGATGTTTGGCATTGGCAAATATATAAAAAGCGCCTGTCGGGGGTACAGTGATTCCAAAACCCATTTTTTGAAGCCGACCGATCATATAGAGCCGGCGTTCATTATAAATGGTTTTCATTTTTTCGACATCATCATCCGCCTGTTCCAGTGCGGCAATTCCAGCTTGTTGGACAACCGAGTTTGCGGAGATAAAAAAGTTTTGCTGGATTTTCTGCATGGGGCGAATGAATGGTCTGGGAGCAATGATGTAACCCAGTCTCAGTCCGGTCATGGCATACAGCTTGGAAAAACCATTCAACACAAAACAGTTGTCCGTGAATTCCAGAATGGAATGGGCCCGGTCTTCATACACCAGGCCGTGATAGATCTCGTCCGAGATGATGCAGGGAGAAAAATCAGCAATGGCCTTCATCCGTTTTTCGGAGAGCAGGTTTCCGGTCGGATTGGACGGGGAGTTGATAAAGATGGCTTTGGTTCTGGAAGAGATTTTTTTTTGAATCTCATCCGGCCGGTATTGAAATCCATCTTCTTCATGTACCGGAACAAATACAGGCTTCCCCTGCAGGAAACGAATAAAATTGGGATAGCAGGCATAGTGGGGATCGGAAACAATCACCTCTTCACCGGGTTCAAGCAGTGCAGAAAAAAGGAGAAACATGGCAGGTGATGTACCGGAGGTGATCAGGATCTGATCCGGATGGATTTGAACCTTGTAGGTTCGATCATAATATGCACAAATCGCTTCCCTTAGATCCAGACTGCCAAGGCTGTGCGTATAATGGGTGTGCCCCTGTTCAAAAGCCTGGATAGCCCGTTCCCGGATACATTGCGGGGTATTAAAATCCGGCTCGCCGACCTCTAGATGGATAACATGAATCCCTTCCCGTTCCATTGCCTGGGCACGCTCAAGAACATCCATGACAATGAAGGGCGGCATTTCAGTTGCCCTTTTTGCAATATGGCTCACGTATCCCTCCTGTTGGTTTATAAAAGTCAGCTCAGACAACCTTATTCAGAGGATATTCAATAATCCCTTCGGCACCGGCTTTCAGCAGTTTGGGAATCAGCCTTCTGACTTCCCCGGAATCAACCACGGTCTCCACGGAAAACCAATCTGACTGATACAGGTGGGCAACCGTGGGCGCATTGAGGCTGGGTAATAAAGCCACGATGGCTTTGATTTTTGTTTCCGGAACATTCATTTTGAGTCCAACAAGCTTTTCACCCAGCAATGATCCTTTTAACAGCAGGGCAATCTGTTCGATTTTTTCCCTTTTGCAGGGATCTTTCCATGCGTCATGGTTTGCAATCAACTGGGTGTTGGTTTGCATGAGTTCATGGATAATTCTCAAACCATGCGCTTTGATCGTGCTTTCAGTTTCAGTAATCTCGACAATGGCATCTGCGAGACCGGAGACCACTTTGGCCTCCGTGGCTCCCCATGAAAATTCAACATTAACATTGACACCCCGTTCTTTAAAATACCTTTTTGTAAAACCAACCAGTTCCGTGGAAATGGTTTTTCCTTCCAGATCCTTCAGGGTTTTTACCGGCGAGTCATAGGCAACTGCAAGCACCCAGCGAGCCGGGCGGGCACTTACCTTGGAATAAACAAGATCGGAGACCACATGAATGTCTGATTTGTTTTCAGCAATCCAGTCTTTGCCGGTAAGCCCGGCATCCAGCGTTCCGTTTTGAACATGGTTGGACATCTCCTGGGCACGGCATAAGGCACAATTGATGGAGTCATCGTTGATTTCCGGGAAATAACTTCTTCCGCTGACGGAAATTTTCCATCCTGAACGCCGGAACAGAGCGATTGTCGCATCCTGGAGGCTTCCTTTGGGGATTCCCAGTTTTAATATATTTTTCATTTTTTATAAACCTCCTTGGGATCGAAAATAAGCTTTCCTGAAATTTGAATGGAACCGTTCTCAATTTTTCTGTAAAAACATGACTGATATCCCGTATGGCAGGCAGCATCTCCAACCTGTTTGACTTTCAGAAGAACCGTATCATTGTCACAGTCAATACGGATCTCTTTGACCATTTGAACATGACCGGAAGTCTCCCCCTTGATCCAGAGCTTTTGACGACTGCGGCTATAGTATGTTGCCCTTCCGGTGGAAAGAGTGGATTCCCAGGCTTCTTCATTCATGAATGCAAGCATTAGCACTTCACCGGTCTCATAATCCTGTGCAATTGCCGGAAGAAGTCCATCCAATTTGCTGAAATCAAGTTTTACCGCCATCATACTCCCCTTTGTACCAAAAATTCTTACTTTTTGTAAAAAATCTTTTTTTAAAGTAATATCCGGGTTATTGTCAATTTGTTTTCCGTAAACGAAAAACAGGATTCAATATAACCATATAACCATTTTGAATGAAAAATGAGAAAATCGAGTCAATTTTAAAACTATTAAAAAGCTTCACATCGGCGAAAGCCAGTGCCCAAAAAAGAGTTGAAAATACTGGATTCTTGTTTTCGCCGGAACGACAACAACAAACTTTTGAAATTGGCTCAATCGTATATTTTGTATTCAATGGTTTTGCAAACAATTAAATTCCGGTCAGGAATCCCGTCTTGCTTAATAAAGTGATATCTGATACCAAGAAAAGCTTAATAACCGGTTAATTTCTTAGACAATAATTTTATGTTCGGTATGGATATATGACCAAAAAGAAAAGTTTGTCACAGATATTGGAAAAGCGAGCTCATAAGGAAGAAAAAGGGTTTGGGGCACGAATTTTCCGCCTTTTCCTTTATATGATGATTTTGTTATTTATTTGTGGCGGATTGACAGCCACAGGGTATTACTATTATCTTCAGGAAAATTTACCCAAAATAACCTCTCTTAAGGATTATTTCCCCCCTTTGGTTACAATGGTATATTCCGATGATGGGAAAAAGATAGCCGAGTTTTGTAAAGAGCGTCGAATACTGGTTCCTTTTTCTCAAACGCCGAAAATGCTGATTGATGCCTTTGTCGCGGCTGAAGATTCCCGGTTTTACAAACATAAAGGTATTGATTTTTTAAGTGTGATCCGGGCGATGTTTAAAAATATCGAAGCCGGGGAAATTGTTCAGGGTGGAAGCACCATCACGCAGCAAGTTACAAAATCTTTTTTGCTTACCCCGGAGAGGAGTTATGCCCGGAAAATAAAAGAGGCGATTCTCTCCTATCGGATTGATAAAAGATTTACAAAGGATGAAATCTTGTTTCTGTATCTGAATCAGATTTATCTTGGACATGGTGCTTATGGAATTGAAGCGGCAGCAGAAAATTATTTCGGAAAGTCGGTTCAGGAACTGAATCTGGCGGAATGTGCGGTTCTTGCCGGGCTGCCTCAGGCACCGAGCCGGTACTCTCCATTCCGATACCCGGACCGGGCGAGAAAACGGCAGATATATGTTTTGAACCGGATGCTTGCGGAAGGGTATATCACGAATATTCAAGCCACGGAAGCCATAAACACAAAGCTGGATATCAAACCCCGTAAAAATTTGTATATCGAAGAAGTGCCCTGGTATACGGAACATGTCAGGCGCTATATTGAGAAAAAATATGGGGAAGCTGCCTTGTATAATGAAGGTTTCAAAATATACACAGCAGTCAACGTAGACATGCAGAAAATTGCAGCCCGGGAAATCGAGAAAGGCCTCAGGGAATTGGACAAACGCCATGGATATCGTGGGCCGATTCGTCATCTGCCACAAGATGAAATCGAAGGTTTTACTCTGGAGCTTCAAGGAGCGATGGATACAACCTTCCTGGAGCCGGGATCAATAACGCAGGCAATTGTAATCGATGTCGATGATATCAATTCATTTGTCACAGTTCGAATCGGTAACAGACTTGGCAGGATTAAAAATGAAGGACTGTCCTGGACAGGGAAACCGAACGGCGCACTTCGTATTGGGGATGTGGTTAAGGTTGAATTAACAGCCAGGTCTGAAAAGGAGGATTTCTGGGAATGTTCCCTGGAACAGGATCCGATCGCGGAGTCGGCCCTTTTGTGTATTGAAGCGGAAACCGGCTATGTCAAGGCAATGGTCGGGGGGAAAAGTTTTCAAAAAAGCCAGTTCAACCGTGCATTCCAATCCAGACGCCAGCCTGGGTCTGCTTTTAAACCCATTATTTATGCAGCAGCTCTTGATAAAGGATATACAGCAGCAACTGAAATTTTAGATACGCCTATTGTATTCAGGAATATAGAACATGATTTTACCTGGAAACCCAAAAATTATGAGGATAAATTTTTTGGACCTACCCTGCTGAGAAATGCACTGGAGCAGTCTCACAATATTGTGACCATCAAGATTTTGCAGGGCATCGGAGTTGACTATGCGATCAAATATGCGGCCAAATTAGGGATTACATCCAATTTAAGCCATAATTTGTCTATCGCACTGGGATCTTCCGGCGTATCACTTCTCGAAATCGTGAATGCCTATTCGGTGTTTGCCAATGCTGGAAATCGGGTGGATCCGATATTTATTACGAAAATTGTGGATCGTGACGGGACTGTTCTTGAAGAAAATCTTCCCAAAAGGGAGAGAGTGATCAGTGAAAGCACAGCTTATGTTATGACCAGTCTGCTGGAAGGTGTTGTGAAAAATGGTACAGGCAGACGTGTTGCGGCTCTAAATCGCCCTGTAGCAGGTAAAACCGGAACAACCAATGACCTGTTTGATGCATGGTTTGTTGGATATACTCCAGAGTATGTTACAGGTACATGGGTCGGGTTTGATGATGAACGGACTTTGGGGAAGGGAGAAACCGGCTCAAGGGCGGCAAGTCCGATCTGGCTCGGGTTTATGCAAAGAATCCTGGAGGGTAAGCCGGTTCGAGTTTTCGAGGTGCCCAAAGACGTTGTATTTGCACAAATTGATGCCGACACGGGAAAACTTCCCATTCCTGAGTCAAAAAGAACAATATTTGAATGCTTTAAAGAAGGAACCGTTCCGACAGAGTATTCCCAGAAAGCGGATTCCATGACAGAAGCCGAACATTTTTTCAAAACCGATTTTTAAGGTCATTTATAATTTTTAAGGATTTACAGTTTGTTTTATAAATTCCTGTTGAAGCAAAGCGTTTAACTTGATAACTCAGAACCTGTCGTACAGCATTAAACAAAAGTAATTGTATTGTGTTCATCACAAGCAGGAGAATATGAATGGCGCTTCCCAAAGTTGAAATTGACAGAATTCTTTTTGCAACAGATCTTTCCGAAAATGCACGCCATGCTTTTGCGTATGCGGTCAGTCTTGCAAATTTATATGAAGCACAATTGATTATTTTGCATGTGGAGTCCAATGAACCGGGTCTGGATGAAAAGCTGGCCGGTGACGAAGGTGAAAAACAGTGGGAAGAAGTCAAGAAGCAGAGCCAGATTGATGCCCGGGAAGCGTTAATTGGTAAAAAAAGACAGAGCGAGACCATTCGAAGAGTGCTCAGCCATTTTTGTCAGGGAGAAAACTCTTGTTTTGGAGAAGAGGGTTTTATTAAAGATGAAATACTGATTAAATCCGGAAACCCTGTAGATGAAATTCTGACTCAGGTAAATGAAAAAAACTGTGGCCTGATTGTAATTGGTGGCTATGGGCAGGTAAATGATACGGATAAAGGGATCGGAGCAACCGTTGAACAGGTATTAAAAAGATCCCATGTGCCTGTGATGATGGTCAGACTTCCGAAGGAAAAAACAGATTGATCCTCCTGCAACGGATGGTGTTTCTCAACCGCTGATATCCATGGTAAGTTGATCTTTTGGTATTGAATCATCCGCCAAAACACGGATGGATTCCAATTGGAACATTTTTTGTAATTTCGTTATATTTTGATTGTTCAATCCTCTTATTTTTGAAACGCTTTTAGAATGAACATGAAGAATAAGATGCCTGCCTGTCGTATCCTTTTCATTCCGTAACTGTATTTTAATCTTTTCAAGAAAAATTTCTGAAAACACCAGATGCCCAAATGCCGGATGGTAAGGGCCTGCCAGGATGCCTCCATGATCTTCCAATCCATCGGAAGCCTGTAGTCCCATCCGGATAACCGGGATATTTTTTTCCATGAATATGGGATAGATTTTCGCCACTAGTTTTACACTTTCTTCAAGGGACATGGGATTGTAGTCACCTCTTTTAAAAAATTGTGCAAGCGGACTCTTTGATAAAACAACTGTCGGATAAATTCTAACAAAATCAGGAGACAAGGCAGCGATCTGGTGAGCGGTTTCAATGGATTGTTTTCCATTATCGCCGGGCAGGCCGGTCATCATCTGTAATCCCAGGTGAAATTTCTTTTCCTGAATTAAATTTGTAGCTCTGAATGTGTCGTTTGCCGTATGGCCTCGGTTTGAGAGGGTAAGTATCTGGTCATCCATGGACTGGGCACCCAGTTCAATTGTGGATACCGTATAGTTCGCCAGTTGATCCAGGATCTGGTGATTGATTGTATCCGGTCGGGTTGAGAAACGGATACTATTCACTTGTCCAGATAGAATAAATGTTTCGGCCTCATCCAGCAATGAGGTTATCAATTGCAATGGGAGTCCTAAAAAATTTCCACCGTAGAACGCAATCTGAACCTCTTTTTTTGTATCTCTGTTAAAGGAAAGATATTTGTTGATTTCTTTGGTCAGGGAGCTTTTTGAAGGCAACCTGGATGGAGTACCTGAAATGGTGTTTTGGTTACAGAAGGTACACTGATGCGGACATCCCTGATGGGGCAGAAATATGGGTATGATAAAAGGTGGTTTCTTATGGTTCATCTGGGGCTGATTTTTCAAGAATGATCAGGGCCTGTTTCGCAGCTTCCTGCTCAGCCATTTTTTTGCTTTTCCCTGATCCAAGGGTGATAATGTCTTTAACTTTAAGTTGTGCGGTAAATGTCTTATCATGATCCGGTCCGTTTTCTTCAATGATTTGATACAAAGGGATGGATTTGTGAGAAACCTGGACAATTTCCTGCAGTCTGCTTTTATAGTCAATGTTATCCAATGGCTTTGAAATTGAATCCAGCAAGGGAGTGAAGTGTGATTTCACAAGTTGAAAGGCAGCATCAAACCCTTTATCCAGGTAAACAGCAGCAATAAGGGCTTCATATGCATCTGCAAGAATAGAGTTTTTTTCATGCCCTTGGGTTTGAATCTCGCCTTTTCCAAGTTTGATAAATTTTCCAAGATTCATGGTTCGTGCAATCGAAGCAAGCCTGGTTTCATTCACAAGATTCGCACGCATTCTGGAGAGATCTCCTTCATTCAGATCCGGAAAGTGATCCATGAGCAAATGACCGGCAGCCAGGTTTAAAACCGCATCTCCCAAGAATTCCAATTTTTCATTGTCCGCAAGATTTTCATCGGTTTGCTCGTTTATATAGGAGCTATGACATAAAGCTGTTTTCACTAAATTTTTATCGATAAAAATAAATTTTATATTGTTTTCTAATTCTGAAATCATATTTTTTCAATCAGTTTCTCATAAAGTGAATAGGGTACAAAAGTATCACCCCGTCCTTTTCCCATTTGAATGTCCGGATGCATTGCGCCATGAAAATCCGTGCCTCCGGTTACCAATAGATCCTTGTCCTGCGCAAGTTGCAGATATTGATGGGTCTGGGCTTTGGAATGACCTGGATAATAAACCTCAATGCCCATCAGTCCCATTTCTTTCAATGTTGCGACAAGAAAGGACAAACCATCCGGGTCAGCGGTCTTGATGATGCCGGGATGGGCGAGTACCGGTATGCCACCGGCGCTCAGGATCAGTTGTATTGCATATTCACACTCGATTCGATATTTTTCAATATATGCAGGGCGGTTTTTCCCAAGGTATATTTCAAATGCATCATCCATATCTTGAACAATCCCTTTGGCAATCAATACCTGAGCGATATGGGGCCTTCCGATCTGGCCTGGGCCAACTGTTTTTCTAATTTCTTCAGGGGTAATCCGGATTCCCATGTCTGCAAGTCGTTTGAGTATTTCCGGATTTCTATTTTTTCTGGAGGTCTGGAGACGATTGAGAGCAGTTAATAATCCCAAATGGTTGGTTTGAATGCCATATCCCAGAATATGGAGACTCCCGGTAGATGGAAGTGAAAATGGGGGGTTTGAACTGATTTCAACCCCGGTAATAAATTCAAGGGATAAGGTTTTTTTATGTAAAACAGCTTGTTCGGTACCTTCGATCGTATCATGGTCGGTTATTGAGATCGCTCTGATACCGAGCTGTTCGGCCAGTAATAAAATTTCATGTGGTGTCAGTGTACCGTCAGAAGCTGTGGAGTGGATATGAAGATCGATTCCCTGCATCTCATCATAATCCAAGGGCTTTCTCTAATGCCTCCTCTTTGCTTTTACAATCGATACATTGAGTGGTAACCGGGCGCGCTTTTAATCGTTCAATGGAAATTTCCTCTTCGCATTGTTCGCAGATGCCAAAAGTTCCGTTTTCAATACGTTCCAGGGCATTCCTTATTTTCTTAATGAGTTTATGCTCTCTGTCCCGAATTCGGAGCATGAAATTTCGATTGGATTCATGGGAAGCTCTATCCGTAGGATCCGGGAAGTTTTCTTTTTGATCGGTCATACCGGATACCGTATCATCCGCCTGATGCAAAAGGTCTTCCAGCCTTTGTGTCAGAAGTTCTTTAAAAAATTCAAGATCTTTTTTTTTCATGGCAAAAACCTTTACAATGTTGGTTCATTCTTGATAATGTATCGAACAGGCATAAAGAATAAAAAAATTATCAATTAAAAATGTTTTTGTAAAGAATAAAATGAATTCCGGATTTTATCAGTATAGAGCAACCCTGCCCTTTTTTCCTGATCGATCTATTCATCCAGTTTGAACAGCTTTCGTGTTGCATCCAGGTAGATTGCTTTATCTCCATGGCATCCATTGCCTTTCAGGAAGAGGGTCGGGTCATGCATAAATCTTTTAATGATCGAGTCTGTCATTCGGTTTATAACTTTCAGGTCTGCCTCGGGCAGGTGTTTTAAAGTGGATTGGGTTTTTTCGATTTCTGATTTTACAATCACATCAAGCTTGTTTTTCATGGAGACAATCGTAGGTACCACTTCCAGATTTTTATACCATTCCATAAATTTGATGACGGCTTCATCTACAATTCTTTCGCCTTTGACCGCTTCTTTTTTTCGTTCTTCCAGGTTTTCATCAATAACGCTTTTCAGGTCATCGATGTCATATACATAAGCATTGCTGATTCGATTGATCGCAGGGTCAATATCGCGGGGAACCGCAATATCAATGAAAAAGATAGGGCGGTTTTTTCTCAGTCTCATGTTTTCTTTCACCATATCACAGGAGATGATAAAATCCGGTGAGCCTGTAGAACTGATAATGATATCAACCGATTTCAAGCTATCTGGAATTTCTTCGAAACGAAGGGCTTTCCCCTGAAAGCGATCCGCAAGTTCGACTGCTCGTCGAAAAGTCCGATTGGCCACATAGATTTCGGAAGCCCGGTTTTGAATGATATGCTCTACAGCCAGTTCTACCATTTCACCAGCACCAATCATAAGAACCTTTTTTCCTTCGAGGCTGCCAAAGATTTTTTTCCCCAATTCCACGGCCGCGTAACTGATGGATACCGCACTTCCTCCGATTCCGGTTTCCGTTCGTACCTTTTTAGCCACAAAAAAGGTACGGTGTAGCAACCGGTTTAAGATCACGCCGGATGTTTTGTTCTCCGTTGCGATCCGGTAGGCTTCTTTGATCTGCCCCAGGATTTGGGGTTCTCCGATGATCATTGAATCCAGGCTGGATGCCACCCGAAACACATGTTTGATGGCATCTTCCCCTTGAAGTATATACAGTGCCTTTTCATATTTTCCCTGTTCAATGTTTTTGAATTTTGAAATGTGGGTTTTTGCAGCATGAATCGCTGCAGGGATGTCTGTGGAGGTCATCAGAATTTCTACACGATTGCAGGTGGAGAAAATGAGAAGCTCATTGACTGCCGGGTCCTTGCCAAGCAAACCAAGGGAATCAATTGCCTCCTGGCTGGAAAAAGCAAGGCACTCCCGAAGCTCTACAGGTGCGGTTATATGATTTAGTCCCAGTAATACAATCTCATGCATTTTGTTATTATTTTGTAAATTCACCATGATGACCGGTTAACAGAAAATTCACCCCAAAAAAAGTAAACATCAGTGCAGCAAAGCCAATGATTGACATAATGGCTGCTCTTCGTCCTCTCCATCCCATTGTCAGTCGCTGATGGAGAAGGGCTGCATACAGAAGCCATGAGATCATTGACCATACCTCTTTTGGATCCCAGGACCAAAATCGTCCCCAAACGGATTTGGCATAGATGGATCCGATAATAAGACCGATGGTTAACAGGGTAAAACCGACAACGATACAAGCATGTCCAGTGGAGTCAATCAGATCCAGGGAGGGAAGACGTTTGTAAAAAAAGCCATGATTTTTCGTTTTAATGGCGTGTTCCTGGGCCAGGTAAAGCATGCCGGCACCACAAGCCAGAGCAAAGGAGGCTTCCCCGATAAAAATAATCGATACATGGGTAATGAGCCAGAAATTCTTAAAAACCATGTTGGGTTCAGGTGGATAGCCTGGCAGAAAAAAAGAGATGATCATCACAATGGCCGATAATGGTGCAGTATAGGTTCCTAATATTTTGAGGTGAAATTTATATTTCAGCAATAAGAAGACCCCTGCGATCGCTCCGGATGCAATCGACAGGTTTTCTTTAAGATTGCCTGCTGGATAAATTCCAGTGCTGGTATACCGAGTTCCTATACTCAGGATATGAATGATAAAACCTGTAAAAAGAAGATAATAACCAATGTGATGCAAAAAATCTTTCTGTTTTATAAAATAAGCGGCATAGAATGCGGTGCTGGATAAATAGAACAGGATGACTATAAGATTGATACTTTCCATGATCCCTCAATTATTGATTTGTTTTGTCGGGGAGTAATGTGTCAAATATATATCCCTTTCCAAGGGTTTTCAATAACAGGTTATTGATATCCTCTATTTTTTTCTCCCGTATCATGTCCAATATCTTTGCGTCGAGAAGCTGTTCAAATAAGTGTTTATGTGCCTCAGGTTCGTGGGCCTGGGCGAGCAGTTTTTTTCGAATCGCCCCCATCAAATTCAGAAGAATGGCATATTCTTCTCCAAACTGTTTTTCGAGATTTTCCCGCAGTTTTTTGGCAAAAGCCGGGCTGTTTCCGGAAGTGGAGATCGCTATGATCAGATCTCCCCTTTTGACAATTGCAGGTAAAATAAAATTGCATGCTTTTGGAACGTCCGCAATGTTACATAGAAGGTTCTTCTGTTCAGCATCTTTACTGATCCGGAGGTTTACTTTCTCATCACTGGTTGCTCCAATGACGAGGAACATGTCCTTTACATCCGATGAGCAGTATTCCCGCTGCAATATTTGGATAACCCCTTTTGCTGAAAGATCCGCCAGCTTGGAAGATATAACCGGGCTGACAACCGTAACCTTTGCGCCACACTTGACGAGCATGATTACTTTCCGCGTCCCTACATCTCCGCCTCCCACAACAAGGCATTTTCGACCTCGGATATCCAGATTGACAGGGTAATATTTCATAAAATCTCAATTTTCATTAAATCCTCTGCAAGCAAGAGATCGCCACTATAGGTTTTGCGGCACTCTTTTGCAATATCAACTTTTTCACATTCCGGATAAAAATGAGTCAGCAGCAGTTTTTTCGTCCTGGATTCCGACGCTATTTTTCCGGCAAGGGAAGGTGTGAGGTGTCCGGGGACTTTCAACTCATCCGGCAACGCGGATTCACAGATGAAAAGATCGGTTCCGGCAGCGATATCAGCCAGATTGGGGGTATAATCGGTATCTCCGGAATAGACAACCGTTCTTCCATCCGGGGCGGCAATTTTAAAAGCAAGGCTTTCATCGTTGTGCTTTACCGGGATAGAGTGAACGGAGAAATCCGGAAATCGGATGAAATCCTTGTCCGTGTTATCCAGTTCGATAATATTCAGAAAATCATTCTCCAATTTTATCCATTGTCCGTACACCTCTTCCAGTTTTTTATGAAAACGGGAAAAACCGACGCCGGCAAGTATGGTCAGCGGTGTTTTTCTCAGGCTGAAGTTTGCATATTTGGTGGAAAACAAAAACGGCACCAGCTCACCGGTGTGATCAGGATGGAGGTGGCTGTAAAAGATATGTGAAATATCATAAATGGTGACACCCGCCTCCAGCAACCGCCTCATGGTTCCCGGTCCGGAATCAAACAATAATTTTTGATTACCGATTTCCATGAGAACGGAGCATGCGCTGCGTGTCAAGGACGGGACACAGGTTCCCGATCCCAGTATTGTCACAACAAATGGTATCCGGCCCATCTTAATCATTTTCTCCACTTTGCATGTAAAACAAAAAGCCACGTCCGGATGTCAGACATGGCTTTTTTCTGTCTTGTCAAATGCTCTTTCCAGCGGAAAAGCCGTTGTGTATGGCATCAATGGCCTGGGCAACATGGTCTGCATCCCCAGTTGTCCGGAAAGAGATCCCTTTTTTCTTCAATACCTCGGAAAGTACGTTCAGCGGTTTGGAGCCCGCGGCAATCACAACTGTATCTGCTTGTATTTCTTCAATTTTATCTCCGGACTGGACTTTTACACCGGTTTTGGTGATTTCAAGCGCTTTGGTACCGATCCGTCGGTCAATTCGACTTCGTTCCATTTCCTGGAACATGCACCATTTGGTTGATTTGCCGATATCTTTTCCAATGGCTTCCATCATTTCAATCAGGATAATATTTTTCGTGCCTCTTGTCGCTAAATCGCACAGGGTTTCAGGATCTTCTGCGTGATTGGTCAGGAGAAATTTTACATCCTCGCCGGAAAGGGTGCCTTTTTCCGCAAGGAACATGGCGGTTTCAACGCCGACCGCGCCCCCGCCGATCACAACCACATTTTTACCGGTGTAGATTTTATCCTGCAACACATCCCAGGCTTGCACCACATGCGGCAGATTCAGGCCCGGTATCGGTGGGACGATAGGTTCTGCACCGGTTGCCAGTATGACCTCATCCGGCCTTTCTTTTTCCAGAAGGGTTTCATCCACTTCTGCGTTCAGGACGGTTTGTATGCTGCTCTTCATCACCTGCCTGGAAAGATCATTTGCCAGTATTGCGAATTCATCTCTTCCAGGAGGGGCGGCTGCCAGAAACAATTGTCCGCCCAGGCGATCTGATTTTTCATATAATGTAACCTGATGACCGCGTTCACCGGCTGCCAATGCAGCACTCATTCCGGCAGCTCCTCCTCCGATTACCATTACTTTTTTGGGTTTGTCGGTTTTGGATATCTGTGTTTCTTTTTCATGCCCAGCCCGCGGATTGCAGAGACATTCAACAGATTTCAATTTAAACAGATTATCAAAACATCCCTGGGCACAGGCAATGCAGTGAATCATTTCATTTTCACGTCCGGATTTTATTTTTTCCGGCAGGTAAGGATCGGCAATCAGACTTCTTCCCATCGCAACCATATCACACATTCCATTGCCGATCATTTCGCGTGCGGTTTGGGGGTCATTGATTCGATGGCTTGCAATTACGGGAATGGTAACCTGCTCCTTGATACCGCGGCTCAGGTATCCGAAAACTCCGCGGGGAACGGATGTGACAATTTGAGGTACCCGGGCTTCATGCCATCCCACATTAATGCAGAGCGCATTGACATTTCCCGAATCGGAAAGTGCTTTCGCATATTTTTTCAATTCATGCCGGCCCTGGCCTCCCGGCATGAAATCATTGCCGTTCATGCGGACAATCAGCGGGAAATCCGGGCCGACTTTTTTCCGGATGGCAGCCATGATTTCAAGGCCGAACCGCATTCTGTTTTCCAGGGGGCCTCCATACTCATCTTCCCTCTGATTGGTAAGGGGAGAGAGGAATTCACTGATCAGGTATCCTGTTCCGCTCAGCACCTCTACAGCATCAAAGCCTGCTTTTTGAACCCGCTGAGCAGCATCGGCAAATCGGTTGATAATCTCCTTGATTTCTACTTTATCCAAGGCTTTCGGTGTTTCCCGGGTTAGCCGGGAAGCAATAGCAGATGGGGCAACCGGCTGTTTGCCGTTCAGAAAAAAAGAGTGATTGTATCGTCCGGAATGGTTTAACTGAACTGCGGATCGGGCACCATTCTGATTAATTGCTTCCGCAAGCTTGGAAAGACCTGGGATAAAGTCATCATGATGAGCACCGATAACCTGTGGATTTCCGGAAAGCTCATCGATTGTGGCATATCCGACAGTGATCATACCCGCCCCGCCTCTTGCACGCTCAGCATAAAAATCTAAAAGTTGATTTGTAATGTAATAATTGTCGGCCATACCAAGATGCATGGCCGGCATGTAAATTCGATTTTTAATTTCAAGTTGATTGATTCGAATCGGAACAAGGATCGGGTCTTTCATGGTTCCCCCTTTTATTGATAAAAATGATCGTTTGAGCCAATTTCAAAAGTCTCTTGTTGTGGTTCCGGCGAAAACTAAAATTCAGTATTTTCAGCTCTTTTCTGAGCACAGACTTTGGCCGGTGTGACGCTCTATAATCGTTTTGAAATTGGCTCGTTTGTGTACTACATAGTTTTAGATACAATAACGTACTCCATATGGAAATTTGTTTCAGATTAATTTCTTTAGCGGAGAATCACGTGGAATCGATATTTGTTGCTCAGATTGTTGTTTTCATCCTCGACCTGTACTTCGAATAACCAGTCGCCTGGATCCCCTTCAAAAATTATCGGATCTTTTAAGTAGAAAGTGGTTCGTTTTTTATCATGGGCATCGACCTCAAGGGGGCCATATTCAATGCTATGAAGTTCTGATTCTCTGGGAAAATAACCTCGGATAAACAGTTTTTTAATATTTGGATTTTTGTCATTAACCGTAATCCTGAAAGTACCTTTTTCTCTGAGATTGAGAGATGTACTTGCAACATAATCGTTTTCTATGATTCGACAGGATTGAACGTTTGTGATGAGGGGTGGTTTAATATTCGTTTCGGCGATTTTTTCCGTACTTGGTTTTGAATGAGAGCATCCGAAGGAGATTGATACTGTAATAATGCATGTCATATATAGGAGGAGGTGTCTAAATCTCATATTATCAGCCCTTGGCAGAGAACAGTGTTCATAGCATAATTATTACATTATTATAATTATAAAATAGCACCTGTTTTTTTTTATTGTCAAGCTTATTTGTTGTCTTTATTCAGAATAGCCAAATATTTTACGCTGAAATATGGATATAGGCAGTATTTTTTTTTACAGTTACCAGATGGCAAGAGATCAACTATCAAATTTACAAGCAGTGATGGTAATCTCATTGATTTATCTCTTGACTTATTTATGGTGTTGTTGAACCGTATCGTGAAAATATCGGATGGTGTTTTTTTCATATGGGAATCTATGGGATGGACATTGATCAAAAAATAATTGATGCTGTGCAGGTAAATGTTCCTTTCAGAATGTTGCATGAAACCTATTCGGACCTTTTTCTAAAAATCGGAATGAATCCGGAAATCGGTCTGGATGCGGATGCGTTGGAAAATTTTTCCATTTCGGAGATAAGGGAGGTTGTCCTTCCTTTTCATCGGAACAAACGGTCCATAACCGTTCACGGCCCATTTCTGGATTTGTCTCCTGGTTCGCCTGATCCAGGGATAAGGGGAATCACCCGTCATCGTTTTGAACAGGTCTTAAAGCTTGTTCCGATACTCAAACCGAAATCAGTGGTCTGTCATTTGGGTTATGAGGAAGATCGATATGGGTATCTCAAGGAGTCCTGGTTTGAGCAAAGTATGGAAATGTGGAAATGGTTTGGTGAAGCGATCCAGAAGGCCGGATCTATGCTCATGCTTGAGAATGTTTACGAGCAATTGCCGGGTGTAATGTTGCCTTTTTTTGAAAGGTTGCGACAATATCAGGTAGGCCTTTGTTTGGATATGGGCCATCAGGCTGTTTTCGGAAAGACTCCGTTTTTATCCTGGGTGAATGTTCTTGGGCCTTATGTGGGCCAGCTTCATTTGCATGACAATCATGGAGAAAGAGATGAACATCTTCCAATGGGAAAGGGAGGGATTGATTTTTCTCCGTTAACTGATTTTTTAAGAAAAAGGAAAACGCTGCCCATAATTACATTGGAGCCACATGAGGAAAAGGATCTTTGGCTTAGCCTTGCATACCTGAAAGATATTTTCAGCTGTTTGGAAACAATATAAAAACCAACGCAAAAAAAATCAATTATAATTTAGGCGCATTGAAAAAGTATCGTTCCCGGATGCTGATTTGATCATACTCTTCCAGTATTTTATCCATTTCTACCGGAGAAAGCTGAATACATTCCGGATGATCTTCCATATCCTCGATGATGTGATTCAAGACCCTGAGTTCGTCTGCAGTGACCATGTTGCACCCCTTGGATGATTATTTGGCAGAGGCAATATCACAATATATTGTTTCATGTCAATTTTTTTATCAATATATAGTATTTTAAACATTTATGGTATATATCAAAATTGAGGCGTTTTTTTTACAGATGTTTTCCTGTAGAATAAAGAAGTTCAATTTATCGGGTAATCTTTCAATCGTATGTGCATAACGGCAGGTTTGTTTTGAGAAAATTGGTGAAAACCAAATTAGTTGGCTGTATCCTGTCAGGGAGTTTATTATTCTTTTCTCTTTTTGCGGCTTATTATTTTTTTCATACAGATTATGCCGGACAAATGATTCAGTCTGAAATTAATAAAAGCATCCCTGGTACGATACAATGGGGAAAACATAAGGTTTCCATTTTTTCCGGATCGATCGAGATGGAGAGTCTGCGATTAAAAGATCTGGATGGGAAAGATGTCATTTCCGTGCCACATCTTTTTTTAAAGATATCCTGGATAGACATTCCACTCGGAATCCTGACTTTCGAGAAGGCCGTATTCAAAAATCCGGAAGTACAACTGTATGAAGATGAGACCGGCGAGCTGAACCTGATCAAGAGTCTGGTAAAAAATGAAGAAGCATCTGAAGGAACCTCCGTACCGGGATTCCCTCTGAATGTGAAAATTGAGAACGCCATACTGCAAGGAGGAGAACTGCAATACCACTCCAGTTCCAATACACGGATAATTTTGCCGAAGATAGGGATAGAAGTTCAAAAAGCCGATCTGCTGAAAGAAGAGGCCGTGCTTTCTATTGAGCTTTCCGGTGGAGAGGTTTTTCTAGAAAGCATTCGATCTCAGCTTGACTCGGTCTGCTTGAAAACCAGACTTTCTCACAATCAATTGTCACCGCTTTCAATAAACCTGATAACCAAAAATGGAAGCCGTGTAAAAGCAAGTGGAAGTATTACAGATGTTTTCGATCAATTCCAGCCGGAGCTGGAAATTGAGATCGATGGAGAGATCAATGACATTCTGAGATCTTTTTTACTATATGATGAAGTACATGGAATCATTGCTGTGAAAGGCTCCATAAAGGGTTCCCTGGCCAATCCGGGTATTGATATGTTGGCAAGATGTCTGAATGGAGATGTCATGGGAACCCGGATTGATCAGGCAGAACTCTTTTGTCATCTGGATAACGGAACGGTGAAGATTGAAAAGGCATCACTGATTATGCCTTTTGGAAGTTTGAATGCAAATGGGAATATGAATGTACAAAAGGCATTTCCCAGAGGATTTTTATCCGATTTCGTTGATGTCGATGAAATTGATTACCGCTTTGCAGGTTCATTTCATCCTGCCCGTACCAAGGCACAGTTGAGTTTTTTAAACGGGACATCAGGGATTTTTCAGCCCGGGTTTGAGATAACCGGCAAGGGCTTTTCATCAACGAGACGCTCCGGAATGATTTCACTGGAGTCTTTTATTAAAAATTTACGGAAGGAAAACATCCTTGAGATATCGGATACGCTTCTTTCCGCAATCATAAAGTATAACAAGCATCATATTACCATTCCGGAGGTTACAATCAGCACAGGAAAGAATCAGTTATCCGGAAACGGAAGAATCGATTCCTCTTCCGGAGAGGTGGAAGCGTCTCTCTCTTCTGCAATAAGTTTTCCTGCAAGTGGTTTTTCCATACAATTCATTGAAGACCTTCAGGGTGATTTGAATTTGGAGGCAACCCTGTCCGGAAAACTGGAAGATATGGTCGTAAAAGGATTTGTAAAAGCAAATGATATTCAATACCACGGTGTTTGCATAGGAAATGTTTCGCTGGATTATCTCTTTTCCAAGGGGGTTCTTTCTGTTGATTCTGCTCAAATCCAAAATTTTCAATCCGAACTGAATCTGTCCGGGGCAATCAAAATTCCGGAGTCCAATCGATTGTTGGAAGAACCCCAAATTGATGCGGAGATCCAAGGTGAAAAAATATTTTCAGAAGATTTTTTGCCCCAACTAAAAGGCAGATATGCAGTCCAGGGGTCGATATCCGGTGATTTGATCCATCCGGAAGGAAGTGTATATATTACCGGACAAGATATCGATATATACGGGCAAAAAGCAAAAGCTGTCAATGTGAAGATGCATGCGGATAAGCAAAGAATCTATATGGATAAAAGCCGGATAGCGTTTCCGGAAGGAGAAGAAATCCAGTTGGATGGATGGACTTCTATATACCAGAATCAGTATGATTTTAAAGCGGTTACAAAAGGGATTTCATTGAACCATATTGACAGCCTGTCCTTCAGAGACTGGGGAAAAGCGCAGTTCATTTTTGCGATCAAGGGCACAGGCGGTTTTAAAAATCCAGCGTGTTCCGGAGAAATCGGTTTTACATCTCTGCAATTGAATCAAAATCAGCTTGAACCGCTGGTTGCAAAAATAGATCTGGCAGACGGGAAAGTAAGCCTCCAGTCAGATCAAAATACAGCAATGAAGGCGGAAGTGAATGTAAGAACAAAGGAGTTGAATGCTTTTGCTCAATTCAATGAAATTCAGCTGGAATCCTGGTTTAATAACGTCGGTCTGGATGGTTTATCCGGTTCTGTGGGAGCGAGATTCGATATCTCAGGAAGCTATCAATCACTTGACGAGATTGTCATGAAGGCTGATTTTTCAGATTTGAAGATTTTCTGGGAGCAGAAAAAATTACTCCATATGGGCAGTCTTTCCGTTGGTCTGGAAAAAGGAATATTGGGCATCCCGGATACCCGTCTTTTTTTTATCGAAGATGGTTTTCTGGATTTCAAGGGAAAAGCGGATTTTCACGGATCGATTGATGTGGATTTAGCCGGAAAACTGCCGGCGAAAATGGTAGAACTTCTATCGGATGAGATATCGGATGTAAAAGGAGTTTTTCTGGCAGATGCATCCATCACCGGGCCATGGGATCAACCCCAATTCAGGTCAAACCTTGAAATTCAGAAAGTCCAGGGGCAGCTTCCATACTTTTCTGAAAAGATCCGTGAAGTGGATGGATTTGTCATCATCACACCGGAAATGATCAGAGTGAAAGATATTCGCGGCCGGTTTGAATCCGGCAAGGTTACCCTGAACGGTTCCATTGGCTTAAACCGTTATCCGGATTTGGTGACGAATCTTACGCTGAAGGGGTATTCCCTTCCGTTTTATATGCCGAATCTGGAAGCACTGATGAATGCGGAGCTTCAACTCAAAGGAGATCGGAAGAGAATGGAGTTATCCGGAGATTTGATCATCCTGGAGGGTGTATACTCAAGGGAAGTTGATCTGAATCCACTCAACATGGTACCCCGGAGATCCCGGAAACATGAACAAGAATATGACCGGAAAACAACAACTTCGTTTCTGGACAGAATTGAACTGGATATTGATATCAAAAACAGAAATCCTTTTATGGTGGATAACAATATCGCCATCATTGCGTTGAAACCGGATATTCATATTCAAGGGAATGTAAGTCAACCTGTGTTTACAGGCCGTGCAGTAGTGGAATCAGGCGTGATCACTTATCAGGGCAAGTCGTTTGAGGTAACAAGAGGGTTGATTGATTTTATAAACCCTTATGAGATTGAACCCCGGATTGAACTGGAAGGAAATGCACAAATCCGGGAATGGAAAATATTTCTTTCAATAACCGGGGTGCCTGAGAATTTGAAAATCATATTACAATCGGAGCCTGCTCTTCAGGATGGGGATATTCTTTCTCTGCTTGTATTTGGAAAAACCGTACAGGAGTTTGTTGAAGGAGAGGAAGGACAATCTTCTTCTTCTCCTGCTGGTATTCTTGCAGGATTACTCGCGAACCAGCTTCAGGAAAATGTGAAGAAGGAGACAGGCTTGGATTCTGTTGAGATGGAATATCAGAAAAGTTCAACAGATTCAAACCTAAGTCAGGTGAAAGTAGAAGTCGGAAAGGAGCTTTCCCGACAGATCATGGTCAAATATGGTATTGCAACAATGAACAGTAAGGTCATTCAGAAAGCGATAACCGAATACCGTTTTTTTGAAAATGTCATGCTGGAAGCATATCAGGACTCTGAGGGAGATTATGGCGGTGAGTTGCAGTATCGGTTGGAGTTTCGATAAAACATGAGCCGGCCCGGAAAATACAAGTTTTTCTTTGTCAATGGATTATTATGGCTGTGTATCGGAATTGTTTTTTTTTGTTTCGGTCATGCATTCTCAGACGATAGGCAGATGATTCATGATGAAGGATCACGGGTTGGAGAAATATATATTGAAATCTTGGGATCCGACAGTGATACAGACGCCTGGAAGAAGGTTGCAAAAAGCCGGATTCAGATGAAAAGGGGGAGCATATTTTCATCCCGGGAAATGGATCAAACGATCAACAACCTTGAATCAACGAAATTGTTTGCTATCGAAGAAGTTCAAACAAAAAAGAATACTGCGGGAGAGTTGGATATTTACTTTGAATTGAGAATCATACCCCGGATACAGGATATAAAAATCGCAGGAAATTTTCCTTTATTCGAACGCGAGGTTCTCAACAACATGACCGTTTATACGGGGGATGCGTTTCAGGAGGAAAAACTACCGGAACAAAGTGAATCGATCGTCCAGTTACTGAAAGATCAGGGATATATTTCACCGGAAGTTACAATTCAATCAATACAGGATAAGGATAGCGGCCATTATGTGCTTTATGTGGATTTGCGCAAAGGTGATTTTTTCAAGATAGATGATGTGTCGCTTCAGGGAAACCGGTCTTTTTCAGGTGTTCGTCTCAAGATGCGGTTGCAAACCTGGAAAGCCTCTTTTCTGCCTGGAAGTATGAGTCGTTATCAGAAGAAAGAGTTGGATGAGGACGTGAAAAACCTTTTAACCTTCTATCGAAATAATGATTACCCGGAAGCAGCCATCACTCCTGTGGTGATAAAGGATGATCTTACCCAAAAGGTTCGGATTGTTTTACAGATATCAGAAGGCCCTTTATATGAGATCCAATTCAAGGGAAACGATCAGTTCTGGGATTGGACTTTAAAAGAGGATTTGCAGTTGTTCAGAGAGGGTATGGCAAATAATTTTTGGATTCGAAAAACAGCTCGAATGATCCGTGATCGATATTATAAAAAAGGGTATATGGATTGCCAGGTAAATCCGGAAAGTATAATCGAAAATATCGATGGAGAGAATCGTCGCAGAATCTGCTTCACCATTGAGGAAGGAGAAAGGTCGATTGTTACGGGTTTGAAGGTTACCGGGAACCGGTTTATTGTTGAAGAAGAGATTCGAAAACAGATTATAACCAATACACAGGGGCTGCTGACAGCCGGTGAATTCAATAAACAGGTATTGGATGATGATATTCAGGGAGTGATTACACTGTATTTGAGAGAGGGATATCTTGATGTAAAGGTTGATGAAGAAATTGTCTGGACCAAAAGTCAGGATCAAAAGGAAAAATATGCGGATATCTGTTTGAGAATTCATGAAGGGCAGCGAATTCTTGTTTCATCCATATCGTTCAAGGGTTTGTCTGGCTTGTCGGAAGATCAGGTTATGAAAATACTTGCCATGAAACCTGGTGATCCCTTCAGAGAATACATGCTTGAAAATGATCAAAACAAGCTTTCGATGCATATCTCGGAGATGGGTTATCCTCATGTCAAGATTCAGGCGGAAAGGATCATAGACAGACAAAAAGGGGAGGCGCGTATCACCTATGAAATTTCTCAAGGAATTCACGTTAGCACTGGAAAAGTATTAACGGTCGGGAATTTCAGAACAGAGAAACAGGTTGTTGAAAAAGAATTTTCCCTTGAAGAAGGAAAGCCGTTTTCAATGATGAAAATGATTGAAGGCCAGCGAAATGTTCAGAATATAAATGCATTTAAGACAGCAAGGGTCAAACCGGTCGGATTAAAAGAGACCTCTGAGGAAGTCGATTTTCTGGTGGAGGTTGAGGAAAAAAAACCATATGCTGCGCAAGCCAGTATCGGCTATGATACTTCCCGGCAATTGTATCTGAAAACCCGGCTGAGTGACCTGAATCTTTTTGGATTGAATAAGGAAGTGTGGATCGGTCTGGAGGCCAGCCAGATTGGCTACCATGGTGAATTGGGATTAGCAGAACCCCATTTACTGGATACCCGTATTTCAGCTGTTACAAACCTGTTCTGGGAAAAACGGGAAGAGTTGAATAAGAGCTTTGGTACAGAGAGCTATGGTTTGACGGTTTCATTTTTACGGAAGTTGCCTCATAACTTGTCTGCCAATCTGGTTATCGGATATGAAAGAAAAGAGCAGTATCTGCGAGACGGGGAATCTCTTGCTGACAGCGATGAAGAAGTTTATGACCCAAGGGGGATTATGGTCACCAGTCCTTCTCTTGTTTACAATTCAGTTGATTCCTTTATCCGGCCCCGGAGGGGATTTTTTTCTTCGATTGGAGTTGATTTTTCCAAAGGCCTTGAGAATTCTTTGGATAATTTTATTAAATACCGGTATGAAGCCAGATTGTATTTTCAGATCCTTGAACGGGTTGTTTTCGCAACCCGGGGAAGAATCGGTCATATTGTTCCTTCAGGAGACAATAGCGTCATATCGGAAGATCAACTGTTTTTTTTAGGGGGTCTTTCCAGTGTAAGGGGATATGATGAAAACCGTCTCAGGATTGATCAAACAGGGGATGCCTTGGGCGGGCGAACCGAAATCGTCGGAAGTATAGAAAGCCGTTTTGATATTGGATTCAATCTGGAACTATCACCATTTTATGATATCGGCAGTGTGCGAAATGCTTTGATTGACGAGGGGTCGGATTCATTTCGATCCTCCATGGGCATCAGTCTGAGATACCTTACACCCTATTGCCCGATCGGAGTACAATACGGGCATAAACTGGATAAGATAGAAACAGACGAAGAGAAAGGCAGATTCTATTTCACAATCGGATACACCTTTTGATCAGACTGAATCCCGGAGTGACTAAAAATTTGTAAACGATTTTTGGATTCCGCTTTTCGTCATCAAATATGAAAAAATGTTTTACGGTTGATTTAAAAAACCGGTTACTTCTTTTAGCAGCCATTCCGCCCAAGCCTTAATACCCTCTCCTGTTTTGGATGAGATTTGAAAAATTTCAATGTTCGGGTTCAGATTCTTTGCTCTGGCTTCTGCCGCAGCAACATCAAAATCGGAAAGAGGCAGATAGTCGATCTTATTGATCAACAGAACATCACATACCGTGAACATCAGGGGATATTTAAGGGGCTTGTCATCGCCTTCCGGTACACTTAATATCATAACGTTTTTAATGGCTCCGGTATCGAATTCAGCTGGACAGACAAGATTTCCCACATTTTCGATTATTACCAGATCCAGGTTATCAAGATTCAGGCCCTCCAGCCCCTTTTCAACCATGGATGCGTCAAGGTGACAGAATCCGCCGGTTCTGAGTTGAACAGCAGCAATCCCTTTTGCAGCAATTTTTTCTGCATCCACCATGGAATCAATATCAGCCTCAATAACACCGGTGCGAATTTTCCCTCCCATGGCTTCGATTGTTTTTAAAATTGTGGTTGTCTTTCCGGCACCAGGAGAGGACATGAGGTTCAGTAGAAAGGTTTTTGATTTCGAAAGATTTTTTCTCAGTAGGGTTGCTTTGATCGTATTGTCTGTATGGATCTCTTCCTTTATTTCGATAAGTCTGATTTCTTCCATTACATTACCTCCATGTGCTTGATATGGTATTCTCTCCCTGCAGTAAGGGTGCACTTTTTTTGGTTGCATTGGGGGCATTCGATGTTTCTGATATCATCTCTTTTAATTTGGAATTCATGATTACAGGAATCACATTTCATCCGAATTGGCGACCTCTCAATTACAAGTTTGGCTTCCTGGGCTATCGTTCCTTTGCTCAGGTAATCGAAGTAGCGCTGGATCCATTCATTTTCCAGCTCAGAGAGTTCTCCTATGGTCAGATGGATTGCAATAATTTTTTTTACTTTGTTTGCCGGAGAGTATTTCAGCGCGATGTTTAAAATGCTTTCGGTTACTTGAAGTTCATGCATTTGCATTCCTTTATTGATTATTTTTCTTGTCTCTATATAAAGCTGAAAGAAATGGATTTCAACTTTCTTTTTTTACAGAATTTTCCCATGAGGTTTATTTTTTAAAGAAATCAGGTTTTTTCCATGAGTTGTGTGCAATAAATTTCTTGATACTTTTTATGGAATTGATGATAATCACTTCAGAACCTGCTGGTTGAACCGCTATTGTTTTGAAAAAATACAGTTCATGCTGAAACTGGTTATAATAAAAGGAGGATATATGGGGAAAATTAAAAAAATATTAATTGCATTTGATGACTCGGAAAATGCCATGCGTGCGGTGGAGCAGGTTGCAGAAATATTCAATCCAGGGCATCAGATTACGCTTTTCAGCGTTCTGCAGGATACGGTTTCTGCCTTTAAAATGAACCATCCTGAGCTGACTCCATACTTTATGGCTCAGCAGGAAAGTTTTTCTGAGATAGAGGAACATCAAAAAACGATTGTGGAAAGGGCGCAACAGAAAGCCCGGTTGATTCTGCTACAGGCTGGTTTTCGGGCGGAAAATATTACTATCGAATCACAGCTCCAGAAAAAAGGAATTGCCAGGGATATCATTGAGTTCGCTACGGGTTACAACATTATTGTTATGGGCAGGAGGGGCCTTTCCGGAATACAGGAATTTTTTCTGGGAAGTGTTTCGCAAAAAGTGCTTCATTCTGTAAAGGATATCTCTGTGCTGATTGTGAATTAGTTCGGATACAAGTAATAAGGAGAAAAAAATGGTTTTATTTCAACATATCGAAGGGAAGAGATGTGGCTTCACGTTGTGGATGCTTGTCATTTTCATGCTAATGATTTGCGGCTGCACTCCGAAGAAAAAGGAGATCGAAGGCCTTTTTACCAACTATCCAGGCCCTCAGATTGCAGTGGAGCCATATGTTGTCAGTCTGGGGATAGCGACAATGCTAAAAACACCTATTGAGATTGGGGGGCTTGGGTTTGATCCAGGTGACTCGGTAGTTGTCAATATTGTTGGCGGAGCTGAGAAAGAAAAAATTACGATTCCGATTAACACCTGGCTTGTCAGTGATACGGGCGGGTTTAAGATTATTATCAGCAAAGAAATAAAGATGTTGGAATTATTGAAACTGGATCTGGATCCAGCGGATAATAAACCGACCATTGTTCGGGATACAATACCACCGGGGCCATATGTGATAAAAGCAGAAAGCGTTAAATCAGACAAAAAGGCAGAATGCGTGATCCGGTTTGATGCGCCCAATAAAATGGATCGGATCAAGGACTGGATACAGGTCAAATTGAGAAAGATTAAAAAGAGAACATAACGAAGAATTCCACTATTACGGTATTTTTTTTCATAATATGAGATGTCCTGCATAGCTAATCAGAACTGTTTCAGGGTTTAAAAACGTTGAACAACGGGCTCTGAAGAGGTTTTTCTTTTCCTTATATTTTTTTATCCACTCTGGCACCATTGTTGCTAGTTCAAAACCACATCGAATGTAATTATTAAATGTTTTAGGTATTTATCATAATAATTTACTGAATAAAATGACAAGAGAAGAAGCGATAAAAATTGCCAGACAGCTTTCCAGTGAAAAAAACCCCCTATCTGTTGTTTTTGATAAAGATCGGAATGATTTTTTTATTTCAGAAGGGGGTGTTTTTTATATTGCGGATGATTTTTATCAAAAGCAGTCTTATGAGATTGTTGCGGTATTCAAGTGAGATATTTTTACCCTTTGATCAATTTGATAAAATTATCCACCAGAAATGGATTAAATGCAGTGCCTTTGTCTTCCTGTAGAATTTTAATAATCGATTCTTTTGATTTCGGTTCTTTATAGGATCTTCGACTTCTCATCGCATCAAAAACATCCGCAATGGCAATCATCTGGCTGACGATATTCGGACTCCATTTTTTCTGCATGGCCGGATAACCGGTCCCATCATATCTTATATGATGTTCCAAAGCGCCTAAAACAGCAACCTGGGGAATATCTTTAAGTCCAAGTATGTATCGGGCTCCTTTGGTTGTATGGGTTTCAATGATCGCTCTTTCTTCAAGTGTCAGCGTGCCTGGCTTGTTCAGTATCTCTTCAGGTATGAATAGTTTTCCGGCATCATGCATAACCGAAGCAACCCCGATTTGAAATAATTTTTCACCTGAAAAGCCAAGAGATTCCGCCTGACTCATGGTGAGAATACAGACATTGATCACATGGGTGAAGGTATACTCATCCGCTGATTTGAGTGTGGCCAACATGCTGATGGGGTTGATACCATGAACAAATCCTTTCATAAATGTCGACACCATATTTTCAATACCACGGATATCAATTCTTTTTTTAAACTGTTTAATACCGTTGTATATTTCTTTAATTTCCTGGAGAGTTGTGTCGCGAAGTGAAAGCAGTTGATCCATTTTTTCCGAATACTCTTCGGACGACAATTGATCCTGGGAAAAGGGATCGTCTTCGACTTTGACCTCAACCTTTCCCAGTTTGATATGTTCAGTGCTTTTCAATTCACTTGTTTTGGAGGAGGAGAGGTCTTGTATCAGCGCATATAAGCCGGACTTTGGAAGGTTTGAAAGAAAAGAAATGCGGTCAATTTTTTTTTCCTGTAAAATATTGATAAATTGTCTGATGTTCGGCCCGTTTCCTTGAATGGTTTGATTGCGGAAAACAAGATTATTGCCAACGACAATCAGGGTGATCTCCTGTCGAATCATAAGAAGACGATCCAGTTCGATAAATGTTTCCTCAATATACCGTTTGACCTGAGGATGTTCAAAGGAATACAATCGTGAACTGATGATTGCGGCATTAAAGGTTTTAATAATCTGGGCCAGCTCATTTTTATGTTCTAATTCAGCCATATCGGGTAATTTATTTTTTTGGGTTATGGATTCTCAAGTTACTCAAATTGATTCTTGTTTTGAATATTTTTAAAATATTGTTTGCAGATTTCATTTATTTTTTTGTCTTTTATTTGAATTCCGATTTTGAGCAAGGGAGAAATGACTTCATCTGGATACTGGCCAAGGGTTTCAAAAATGGTCTGTTTCATTTTAGACAATGATTTTGGAAAAAAAGTAAAGGAGGTTTTAGCAAGATTCTCCAGAAACGGAATAACAACCGGATTGCCAATGTTTCCCAGTGCGATGATCAGATTCTCATTTTTTTGTATTGCAGATCTGAATAAGGCTGGATTCCGAATCATTTTAACGATATGTTCTGCTGCTTCCTGAACCTTATAACGACTGGACAGCTGAATTGCCTGGGATACGATTCCGGGTTGATTTGAGCTTAGCAGCTGACAAAGAAATTTTCCCGCTTTTGGGTTATTAAATTGTAAAAGAGCTGAAAGGGTTTCCAGTTTGATCTCTTCATCATTATGATCCAGCAAATGATCAAGGTATGGCGCAATTTCGATATTGCCGATTTCTCGAGTCAGGATAACAAGATTTTTTACATAAGAAGGTCTGGGATCATGAATTCTTTTTTTTATCTCATTGCAGGCAGCTTCGCTAAAGTTGGAAAGAAGGTTGATGAGGTGAATCCCGTTTTTTGGGGATTCATATTTTGCAAACATATTAACAAGTTCTGGAACAATTTTGGGGCCGAGTAAAACCAGAAAATCAATTGCCTCGCCATTTTCCTGTTCTCCCAGCTTGTCAAAGGCGTCCACTGCCCTGGAGAAGAAAAGCGGCTTTTCGATCTCGTTTATAGAGTTTTTAGCAATGGATTGAAGTTCAGGGTTGGATTTATGAATGGCATGCAGTTTGAAGTTTAAGAAGATTTCCTTTAAAAAAAGGAAATCTTCATTACTCGAAATACTGATCTCATTAAAAATAGATATTAATCTTTTGGAATAATCCAGATATTCATCCGGTTCAATATTTTCATTCATGAAGGCAATGAGCACTCTGCCAATCTGGAAATCTAAATTTTTCTCCTCAAGCGTTTCCAGGTGTTGTTCAATGGAAAACTGTTTTGGGTCAAGAGTGACTTCTGCCTGGCCGGTTGCTGCAAGATCAGAAAGCATATCCCCATATTCTTCGGTAACATATTTTTCGTAGGACTCCCGTTTGAATAAGGTTTCCACCTCTTCCGGTTGTATTTCAGGGCGGTTTTTTAAAGAATCCTGTTTTTGGTTCCAGGAAGAGGAGGATAAATCTTTGATATTTGCAATTTTTTGGACAAAATCAATTAGGGACGGTGATATTTCTTGCTCTTGATCATTGGCTTGCCGCATCATTTCAATGATAAAATGTTCCTGGAGACCACCTATTCGTTTTTGGGATTTTAGCTGATCCGGTTCGAGGTTACAATGCTGAAATGTAATGGATAGAAATTGGCTACGCAGTTTTGGATTAAGCTCCTGAAGAAGTATGTTTATATTATCGAAATGTTGGGAAGTTTGCGGGCTGTCTGTCTCTACTTGTTCAATTTTATTAAGACTTATTTGAAACAACTGCTCGAACACCCTTGCGGAATGTATGGAATCCAGTTTCTGATCGTTCAGAAATTTTGCAAGCTCTACAGGGGGAACTTGACGCATATCAAAAAGGTCAACTCCCAGTTCAGAGTCTGTAATTATACCTGAAACCAAACTCATGACCAGCTTGTGCCAGGTGCTGTTTGAATCGATTTCCGTTTTTTTATTGGTCTGATCAACAATAATTTTTGTTTCTTCCGTAAGATGAAGTTTGCTGAAATCGATGGTTTTAATCTCAATATGAAAAAGGGTGTTTCCCCTGACAGCCTTTTCAATACCTCCCTGCTTTCTAATCGTTTCCGGCCTGGCAGCAATCAAACGGAAAAACCGGAGGATTTCATCTTTTTCCAGTCCTTTTAAAAATGCTATCGAAACAATTTCATGCTGCCGTAAAGAGTCTGCGAACTCTTTGAATCGTTTGTTGTGGGGATCAAGGACTTCATTCCCGATAATCAAGGCCTTATCCGTGATAGTAACGAGTAATTTGGAGCTGGTGGTAAAAAATCGATACAATGCATCGAAAGAGCGTGTAATGCTGCTCTGAATCTGGGCATGTTCATCCGGATAGATCAGAACATTTTTTCGTGTAATGTTCAGTTCACTGATAGCGTCCGCGATACAAGCAATATCAGGGAATGAATCAGCTGTCGGCTTGTTGGTTTTTCGGAGCGGATCTTGAATTTTTTTTTGTTTTTCCGTCATTCAGGAGTTTAATGGATTGCTTGTATGATTGCAATCATTTGTTTTATTGATATTTTATGCTTAAATGTGGATTTAAATCACTTCTATCAATAAATGGGTAGTAATTCAACCCTTTAATTCAAGTATAGTCTGACGGGGGGAATCCTATAATTTGTTTCATCTCTTTTTATTTGCCAAACCCATACCGAGCTTATATGGTGATTTACATAAAACATACTGAAATGTATTTATGATTCGCTGGTTTTGGATTTGAATAGAGTGATCAGGTGTATCGCAATGAACAGGGGATTCACAATTAAAGGTGTTCTTTTTGATTTTGATGGGACATTGACCAATCCGGGAGCGCTTGATTTTTCGGAGATTCGGAGAGCGATCCGTTGTCCTGAGAACAAATCCATTCTGGAATTTATTGATACACTGCAAAATCGTGATCAGAGGAATCATATTGTGGAAATCCTGACTCGATTTGAAATGGAAGGTGCTGAAAGATCGGTGCCCAATCTGGATGTGGACACTGTTTTTCGTTTTCTGCAATCTTGCAATCTTCCAGTCGGATTGATCAGTCGCAATGGACTTCGGCCCATTCAAAGAGCACTTGAAAATTTTCATACCCTGAGAATCGATGATTTCCATCTGGTCATTACACGGGATGATGATTTGAAACCAAAACCAAGTGGTGATGGGGTAAGGTTTGCAGCTGAAAAATTTGCTGTTCAACCAACAGAGATACTGGTTGTTGGTGATTATATTTATGATATAGAGGCCGGGAAACAGGCTGGAGCTGTAACGGCTCTCCTGCGGCATCCGGATGTAAATATATCGTTTTGTGCAGAAAGCGATTTTGTCATTTCACGATTGCTGGATATTATTGAAATTGTTCGTCTGGGATTACCCATGCTGCCTGGAAAAATGCCAGGTGAGTTTTTGGCAACCTTTTTGGAGGGTCTGGATTTGCATGACCCGGATATTATCATTCCGCCGGGAATCGGTGAGGATACGGTGGCGGTAAAGGCAAGGGGTGAAGCGGTTCTGGTCATGAAATCGGACCCGATCACTTTTGTCACAAATGATATCGGATACTATACCGTACTGATCAATGCAAATGATATTGCAACTGCTGGTGCAAAACCGCGATGGATGTTAAACACGCTATTGTTCCCTGTGGGAACGACACCCTCATCCGCTCTTTTTATAATGAATGAATTAAAAATGGTCTGCCGGAAATGGGGGATTTCGTTATGCGGAGGGCACACGGAGATAACCAGTGCCGTGAATCGTCCGATTGCCATTGGAATGCTGGCGGGAACAGTTGAAATAGATAAGTTGATTGATAAACGCCGGATGCAGGAGGGCGATCAGATTCTGATAACCAAAAGAGTTGCTGTTGAAGGCACGGCGATCATTGCCGGAGAGCTTTCTGACCGATTACGAAAAATGGGTTTAAGTCAGGAGCAGATTGAGTCGGGAATAAAACTGAAAGAAGAGATCAGTATTATTAAAGAGGCGGGGATTGCCGCAGAACATGGGGGAATATCGGCCATGCATGATGTTACCGAAGGCGGGTTGGCAACGGCAATAACGGAACTCTCCATAGCCGGTGATCAAAAACTCAGAATCCATATGGAAAAGATTCCATTTTATCCAATGACAGAGATCTTTTGTAAAAAACTGCATTTGGATCCGCTTGGACTTATCGGCTCGGGAATGCTTCTGATCTGTTGCCGCAAGGAGGTTTGTCCGGAGTTGATTGAGAAAGTAAAAAGTGCAGGCATTGATATCACCTGTATCGGGGAAGTGGGGCAACCCGGGGCAGGCGTTGAAGCCTTTAAGAAAGGGGAAAAAACAACATGGCCTTGTTTTCAAGCCGATGAAATCACAAGGGTCTTATGATAAAATCCCTTACTTCCTGTTTTGTCTGATTTGTCGAATCCTACCTTTGTGTTTTTTTTTCTCCTCAGGAGACATTTTTTTCCATTTTTGATAACGGGTTATCAAACTTTTTTTCTGTTCTGGATTGAGCTTCTGGAATTGGATAAATTTTTCTCGAAGCTGGTTTTTTCTTTCCAGGGGAAGTCGTTGCCATCGGGAGAAGTTGTTTCTGATTTGCTTTTTTTGTTCCGGAGCAAGCGATTGAAAATGAGAATAGTTTTGTTTGATTCTCATTCTTTCATCCGGCGGAAGATTTTTGAATTTCGCAAAATTTTGTCTGATTTCCTGTTGTGTTGCTTCCGGCAGGGATTTCCAGCTTTTGTATCGATTCCGGAATGCGGCTTTTTCTTCAGCAGTCATGGACATCCATTCATCTTTTGCCGACTGTGAGAGATCCGTTGCATGCGCTTCGGCAATCAAAAGAATCAGTAGTACAAAAAATAGTAGAAGGCTATTTGTCATCTTCATTGTCTTTTTCCTCAATAAGTATTTCCATATCTTGAATCAGGTCATACTCTTTCATCATATCCATCATTTTCAGAATTTCCATAACCTCTATGATTTCAGCATCTTCTTTTGGGATTTGGAAAGACTTTGTTTCTTTTTTCGGATCATCTTTTTTCTCATTTGCATAAACCATGGCATCGGGGAGGCAGAACACAAGAAGCCATATGATCCATAGAATTGTTTTCATCAGGATTTCTCATCACTTTTCAGAATGTTGTCCCAGTTTTCCAGGAGTTCCAGATGGTTTATCTCCTGAAAATTCTGGAACAGCTCAAGATTTTCAGCAATCACAACTTCGTTCAATTCAGGGGCGTTGGGAGCATTGCTCCATAAAACAAAACCGGCAATGATCATCGCAGCCAATGATGCCACGGCAAAAGGCTTATACCTGAATTGAAATAAAGCAAAGATAGGCCTGTGGTTCTTTTTTTCTTCCATCTCATCGATTTTTTTCCAGAAATTTTTTTCAAAATTTCTGGATGGTTCGATTTCCGGCATGGTTCTGATGAGCTGGTCGGTTTGCTGCACCAAGGCCAGTTGTTTTCTGCATGCTTCACACTCCTCAAGGTGAGAACGAATCTCTTCCAGCTGATGATCCGGGAGTTCGGCATCTGTGAAAGCGGAAATGTTTAAATCCGTATTACATTGTGTTTTCAATTCGAGGACTCCTGTTTTCATTGCCTGCAATTTTCATAAGGGTCTCTCTGGCCCGATGAATCATCGATTTTACAGCACTTTCAGAATATTTCATCTGTTTTCCGATCTCTTTGTAGGAAAAATTATGATAAACTTTTAACAGCAATGCGGTTCTTTGTTTTTCAGGCAGTGATTTCATTGCCTTTTCGAGGAGAATGTCATTGCTTCTTTTTTCCATGAGATCTTGCGGATGCTGATTCTTTGGATCTTCCATCTCCTGTTTGATCCTACCGGAATCGGTTTGAAGGTGATTATCCATGGTTTCCGTTATAACACGGTACTGATATTTTCGCGTTTCATTTAAGCATACATTGGTAGCGATCCGGAAAAGCCAGGTTGAAAAATGGGCATCCGGCTCGTACCTAGACGCTGCTTTGTATACTCTCAAGAACACTTCCTGTGCCAACTCTTCAGCCACTTCTCTGTCTCCGCAAAATCGATAACAGAAATTCACGATTTTTTTTGTATATTTTGTAAACAGGATCCGGAATCCATCCTGGTTTCCGTGTTTAAACTGCAACATGTATTGTGAATCAAGATCTGTTTTCATTTATTATAGTAAACACGGATCATGGAAAAAAGTTTCGGGTCTGTTTTTAAAAAAACGTATGGATACCTATTGTGAATTTTGTGGCCGGATCGGGTGTTTTTCCCTGGTATTGATAGAAGTCGCCATGTCGGAATAAGCCAAATTCACAATACAGCGTATCTTTTTCCTGAATTGTATAGAATACATTGGTGTCTGCTTCCCACCCATACCAGCTCCTGCTGTCAGAAGGGGTGTCTTCCGGGAAAAAAACAGCCAATGTGATACTGGATCGTAGCTTTTCAGTTTGATAATAATTGATTTTTATTCCGGGCGAAACAACACCGGCCCAGTATATGCCTCCTCTGGAAAGAAAATCATCTTCAATCTGGTCGCTGAAACGCTGACTGAAAAAAATCGATGTTCTGTCATGCCTGGGCATGGGTGCGATAAATGCATGAATATCTTTTTCCCGGTTTTTCATTCCGCCAATGATGAAAATAAATGTTCCGGCAGAAAAAGAATCCGTAAAATTATAGTTTAGATCCACGTCAACCAGGTAGGAAGACAAGGTGAATTCCCAGACCCTGTCAGGATATTCAAGGGTGACAGACCCGCTGCCTGTTTCAATCATCATGATTCCGGACAGATAAAAATCTCCCAGAAAAATGTCGCTGCTGATTCCATACCAGAACAGATCGCCTTGGCTTTTCGTAAAATTCAGGAGATCGGCCTGATTCAGCAGCCAGAGATATGGATTTCGGGCAAACAGCCATCTGTTCATCAGCGCCTGATCCTGATAATTGAGCATATCTGCAAAACCATTGTCATTATCTTGAAACCAGACACCGAAAAGGCTCAGGTTTTCTGAAAACCCGGCTTGATATCCAATCGTTGTGGAAACTATCGGTGAGGTGTTGATGATCCTTGCAGCTTCAAGGGTGCAGGACAGTGTATGGGTGGATTGATACTGAATAGTAATTCCAGGCTCATTGCTAGCCATGATATGGCCTTTGCCCAGAGTGAAGGATTGGATGCCGACATCGGAAGTCAGTTTTTTATGACAAAAGGTAATATAGGCATTTACAAATTCCGCATCCAGTTCATCCTCTTCCAAAGAATCCCAGTAGTGTGTCCAGTAGAGGTCTGAAAGCAGATAGAGTCTGAGTTGATTCCCTGCTGATACATAAAGGTTCGGAGAGATTACAATCATGTTAAAGGGGTCGCTTTGATTGAACCTTCCAGATGTTGCGTTGAAATAGTTATTTTCCAGAATCAGTTGTTCATCCAGAAAGACTCCGGCCTGGTATTCCAGTGAAAAAACGGTCGTCGGTATCAGGACAAGCAGACAACATAAAATGATTTGAATTTTTTGCACCAATTGAATTATTTACCATAAGTTATTGGTTTCCGGTTATGTAAAGTTCATAATATCCCGGATCGGCATTTTTGTATCAGCAAGAATATGGCAGGGTCAACAGCATTAGTTATCAGACAGTTATAAAAAAAGGAAAAAAACTCGAAACTTTTTTATTCCGGGTGTGTTTAAAAAGTCAAACATCTATGCGAACAGGTTATAAAAGGATGACAGAGTTTGTTACGAATGATTATCAATTCAGGAGGTTTTTCATGGAAAGCAGACTTATTTTTCAAAGAGTATCGAAATGGATTGCGATCGGACTGATATCCATAATCATGGGGCTGATGGGTTGTTCCAAGGATTCGACCGAATCAGCCTCCGGCACAACGGAAAATGGTGAACTTGTTATCAGTCTGACCGATGCGGAAGGCGATTTTTCCAGTTATACGGTGGATGTTCTGTCGATCAACCTGACCAAACAAAATGGTGCAAAGGTCAGCACCTTACCAGTAACCACAAGAGTAGATTTTGCGCAATATACGGATATGACCGAATTTCTAACCGCTTCCACCATTCCGTCCGGTGTGTATACAGAGGCAAGCTTAACCCTGGATTATCAGAATGCGGATATCTGGGTGGAAAATTCAAGTGGGGATCTGGTCAAGGTGAATCGGATTGTGGATGAAGACGGCAACCCAATTACGACCATAACCGTTTCCGTACACCTTGAAGATTCCAATTCCCTGCTGATCGCTCCGGGAATCCCAGCCCATCTCACACTGGATTTTGATTTGATCTCTTCCAATAAAGTGGAATTTGGTAATGACGGCATACCTACACTTACGGTTGAGGCTGTTTTGCTTGCTGATATCGATCCGGAAGATTCTAAAACGCATCGTATGCGCGGCCCGTTAGGTAGCGTTGATGTCGATGCCGGAACATTTGAGTTGATCCTAAGACCTTTTTTCCAAGCCATTTCCGGAAAGGATAAAAAGTTTGGTTCGCTTACCGTGACCACACTGGAGAGTACGGTGTATGATATCAATGGGCAGCAATACGAGGGAGCTGCCGGGTTATCTGCATTAAATGAACAGACCGCGTATACGGCAGTTGTTGTGACCGGAGATTTAAAATTTCATCCATACCGTTTTGAGGCAACAGAAGTGAGTGCTGGTTCCAGCGTACCCGGAGGGACATTGGATGCGGTTACTGGAAATGTGATTCAAAGGGACGGCAATACTGTTGTCGTGAAAGGCGCCACCCTGATTCGAAACAACGGAAGCGCTGTTTTTAATGATACGGTTACTGTTATCCTGGATGAGGATACCATTGTCAAACGACAACTGTCACAGGATGATTTTACGATCCGTGATATATCCGTAGGCCAGAGGCTTACGGTTTTTGGTGACTTGACCAATAGCGATATGGATTCACTGGAGCTGAATGCAACAGGTGCGAACCAGGGATATGTTCGTATGGAGCTTACAACCGTAAGAGGCACGGTTGTTGATCATGACCCTTCATTAGCTCTTGATCTGCAATCCATCAATGCCTGCAGAGTTGGAATTTTCGATTTTTCCGGCACAGGCACAGATTCAGAAAATGATGCAGATTCGGAAAATTATGAAGTCAATACAGGCACCCTGAACATCTCTTTGTTTGATCAGGGTGATACGCTTAAAGTGATCGGTTTTGTAAATGGATTTGGTCAGGCACCGGCTGATTTTCTAGCACAAACCATAGTGGATGTTATGGATGTCAGATCTTTTATGCGAATAACCTGGGCTCCGGCTTCTGCCACACCGTTTGAAACCTTGTCATCAGAAAAAATTGTTATCACACAGCAACGTCATGGCAAGTTCCATCATCTGGGTCGTGCCGGTGTAATCGTCAATCTGGATGACCTCTCTTCTCTTACGACGATTCAGCCATTATCAGAAGGCCAGGGAAGGTTTCTGATCAAGTATCGGGAAAGCATTCAATTCTATTCAACATTTGAATCCTTTATATCGGGAATGGAAGGCCTGATTGAAGATGGAAAGAAGGTGAAAAGTATGTTTGCAACCGGTTCATTTGATAATAAAAATGCAATTTTGACAGCGGATTGTATAGAGTTCAGAGTTAAATAGACGCTTGTTTTTTGATAAGCTTGTTGAAAAAACCGGGAAGCCGGCCATTTGCTTCCCGGTTTTTTTCGGTCGTAGAAAAGTGAGCCTTTACATCTTGTGCAATAGAACGTTCCATGATATTTTTTGAAAATGGAAAAGATTTTTTTTCAAATAAAGGATCGTGCCCGTCAAATTGTTTCAACCTACCCACAGCAAGTTTTTTATAAAGAAAACAGTGAGGCGGTTCAACGATCCCGCAATGTGTTTGATGAAAATCCAGTGATCAGAAAACTGCGAGATTTTGTAGATCAGAACATGGCAAACAATATGGGGCATGGAATGGATCATGCTATAAAAGTCACCCTGGATGCCGGCGCACTGATGTTTATTGAGGGAGAGTCGGCAGGATATCAGGAAGCCAGTATAAACCGGTTTGTATTTTTAACACAATGCGCAGGTCTTCTTCATGATATTAAACGGTCTCAGAAAAAACATGCTGAAAAAGGAGCAATTTTTATACAAGAGACCTTGTGCTCCTGGGATGCTTTTCACCCAAAAGAGGTTTTATGTATTGCGTGTGCAGTAAAAAATCATGAAGCCTTTACAAAGCAACAGCCAAGCAAAAACCCTGAAGATGAACTGGTATCCAACTGCCTTTATGATGCGGATAAATTTCGATGGGGCCCGGATAATTTTATGTACACGGTGTGGGATATGATCGAGTCGGCCGGTGTGCCATTCTCCGTATTTGTCAGTCATTATCCCAAAGGGATGATGGCATTACAGAAGATCAGAACCTCCTTCCGAACCAGAACCGGCATGAAATATGGTCCGCAATTCATTGATACAGGTCTTGCTATCGGGCAGGAGCTGTATGAAGTGATTCAACGGGATTTCTCCTTTTCACAGAGATAATTCATACAATCTACTTGAGATAGATTCTCGGAATCCGGGATGTAATGGTTGAAACGATTTCATAGTTAATGGTGCCAAGGGTTTCCGCAATCTCATCCACGGAAATGCAGGCTGAATTCTGTTTTCCAAAAGCAACCACCTCGTCGTTGATACAGGCTTCCGGGATATCCCCGACATCCAGCATGATCAGGTCCATACATACCCTGCCGACAATGGGGGCTCGTTTTCCACAAACCAGCATGTATCCTCTGGAAGAAAGCAATCGACTGTATCCATCTGCATAGCCCATCGGGATCGTCGCGATTGTGGTTTTCTTTTTGGCTTTCCATGTGCTTCCATAACTCACAGAAAAGCCCTTGGGAACTTTTTTCAGATGCAGGATGTTGGATTTAAGTTCCATAACGGGTTTCAGCATAATTTTATTTTTATCTACTTCATCCGATGGGTATAACCCGTATAATGAAATCCCTGCCCGCACCATATCCATGTGGGTTTCCGGCATATCGATGATTGCCGCACTGTTGGCAGCATGTCGAAAGGGAGCTTGAAAACCGGTAGTCTGAGAGAGCTGCTCGAGCAGGCTGTTGAACAATTCAAATTGCCTGATCGCATCTGTTTTATCTTTGTGATCTGCGCAGGCAAAATGCGTATAGATTCCCTCGATAAATAGATTCGGAAGGCGGATGATGGAGGATATTTTTTGGATAATTTGTGATAATCCGTTTTTTGGGTTTGCTGCAAATAAGGGGTCTGGTAGAAAACCAAGCCTTCCCATGCCGGAGTCAATTTTGAGATGAATTTTTAATGTCGCTCCCAGTTTTCCGGCACAATTGGAATAGGATTCTGCAAGCTCCGGATATCCGACGGTTTGGGTTAGGTCAAAACTGAGCAGCTTATCCGTGTCTTCCGGCGGCGTATAACCGAAAACCAGGATCGGTTTATCAATTCCGGATTCCCTGAGTTGGATTCCTTCTTGGAGCCTTGCCACGCCGAGTGCTGTGGCCCCGTTGTGTAAGGCTGTATCTGCGATTTCCACCGCACCATGTCCGTATCCATTAGCCTTGACAACGGCCATCAGATTTGCTTTTGGATTTGTGATTCTGCGCAGCTCACGGATATTATGTGCTGCTGCAGCAAGATTAATTTCTGCCCTGGTACCGATGATATCCAATGATGTCTCCTGTTATTGATAATTCGTGTGAATAATAAGATAGTGCAATCAGGCATTGATATCAATATATTTTTGTTATAAATTAATCCTGTTTCTGGAAGCCAACCGGTTATCCATTCCGCTTGAAATCGGAACCTGGAAACCATACGAATTTCTGACTCTGGCTTTGCCTGTATAAAGGATTCTATTATCTTATGAGATACCTGCCAATTGACTCATCCTTGTTTGTTACAAACAGAGAGCGTTTTGCAAGGCAATTGAAACATAATGCCATTGCTGTTTTTCATTCCAACGACATTATGCCCAAAAGCGCAGATGGCACGCACCCTTTTGTTCAGCATCCGGATCTTTTTTACCTGTCCGGAATGGATCAGGAAGACACTGTTTTAATAATTTACCCGGATGCAAAAGAAACAAAACACAAGGAAGTTTTGTTTATCCGAAAAACAAGTGATGAGATTGCAATCTGGGAAGGAAATAAATTTTCCCGGGATGAAGCAAGGAAAATCTCCGGTATTCAGACAGTATTCTGGACAGAAGATTTTCAAAAGATATTTCGATCCCTGGTGTTTGATGCAGAACGGATTTACCTGAACACCAACGAACATGCAAGGGCGGACGTGACGGTTGAAACCAGGGATATCCGTTTTCTGAAATGGTGCCGGGAAGCATATCCGTTGCATCAATATGAGCGATTGGCGCCGATCATGCAGGATCTTCGATCCATCAAATCCAAGATGGAAATCAACTTGATCAAGGAGGCCTGCGGAATTGCGGAAAGGGCTTTTCGCAGGTTGTTACAGGTCGTGAAGCCGGGGATCTGGGAGTTTGAGGTCGAGGCTGAAATCCTTCATGAATTTTTGAAAAACCGTTCAAGAAGGCCTGCCTTTGATCCGATAGTTGCTTCAGGATGTAATTCCTGTGTTCTCCATTATACAGAAAACAATCAGCAGTGCAGGAAAGGAGATCTTCTGCTGATCGATTTTGGAGCGGAATATTCAAATTATGCTTCTGATGTTACAAGAACCATCCCGGTCAGCGGCAAATTTTCAGAAAGGCAACGTCAGATCTATGAGGCTGTTCATCGGATTCAGAAACAGGCCATCCAGATGTTGATTCCGGGAAACACATTCCGTGCCTATTACAAAGAAGTGGGAAAGGTAGTGGAAAGTGAGCTGATCCAACTTGGATTGCTGACCTCTCATGATAAAAGCAAGGAGGACGATGAAAATCCGCCATACAAAAAGTATTTCATGCATGGGATATCCCATCATCTGGGTCTGGATGTACATGATCTTGGAGATAAGCACCGTGTGTTTGAAGAGGGAATGGTACTCACATGTGAGCCGGGAATATATGTCCGGGAAGAAAAAACAGGTGTTCGTATTGAGAATGATATCCTGATAACAGGGCAAGGGCCAATTGACCTGACCCGGAAAATACCGTCCGATCCGGCGGAAATTGAAGATCTGATGAATTCATGAGCCAATTTCAAAACTATTAAAAAGCGTCACACCGGCGAAAGTCAGTGCCCAGAAAAGAGCCGAAAATACTGGATAGCGCTACGCTTCACTGCGTGTCAAGTTTTCGCCGGAACTACAACAACAGACTTTTGAAATTGGCTCTCATGAATGGTATTGGGTGGCATCTATGAAAAGGGTGAGAATGAAAATCATAAAAAAAAGCGGTTTCTTTCTGGTATTGGTATTCATGGGGATCATTCAACTGGTTTGTGCGGAAGCTGCCGAGAAAAAGAAACACAATCGCATTTCCGTACTGCTGAGAGACGGGTCGGTTATCATAACTCCTGATCTTCATGGCGCAATCGCAGAGCCGGATGGAATGTTCACCAAGATAAACCGGTATGTTCAGGTTAAATCCCTGTCCATTGACGCACTTGTTTTTCATCAGAATAAAAACAAGTATGTTTTTGACTGGGATCAGATTGTCCAAAAAATCCATTCCATCGAATTGATGAATCCGGAGCTGGCTGCATATGATCAAGGTGCCATGGTGATTACTATGAAGAATGGGGAAAAAATCAAGACATCAGACGCAACCCTTCTCCAATATATCGGGCATGACCAGCCAACCAGCCAACTGACCGTGCTGGAATTTGACAGTTACAACAAGTGGTGGCGAGAAGCCTACCTGGATATACAAAAGGTAAAAATGATCGTGTTTGGTTCAGATGAGCTTTTACAGCCGGCATCTCTTAAGCCGAAAGAGGAGAAGAACAACAACCGGTATGGATTTGAAACAACCGCAGAAGGAATATCCAGAAGGCTGGGCAAGGATGGCGGGGGTCATAGTGTATATCTGAACATAGAGTTTGATTTTGATTCATCCAAAATCCGTAAAGGCTCGATTCCCCTGGTTCTGGAGCTTGGGAAAGCACTGGTCAGTATGAACCTGGATGGGAAAACACTGCTGATAAACGGTCACACGGATTCAGATGGACCCACGAAATATAATATGAAGCTCAGCAAGAGGCGGGCAGCATCTGTCAAAGAGTATCTTGTGAAGCGTTATCAACTTCAAGGACTTCAGATTCAGACAAAAGGATATGGTGAAAGCAGTCCGATTGCCCCCAACAAGGGAAAGGCAAATAAACAGAAGAACCGAAGGGTTGAAGTGAAACTCAAAAAATAACGGCTTTCAATCTTATTGAGCCGATTTCAAAACGGTTGAAAAGCATCACAACAGACTTTTGAAATTGGCTTATGCGCTCTTTTTTTCAGAAGCTTCATTTATAATGGCCTCAATCGCTTTTTTTGCAGCAGCTTTTACGGGTTCATTGTGTGCTTTTCTTTGTAACAACCCCTTTTGCTCGACAATCTCTCTGAGCGCCGGAACTGCTTCCAAGGAACCGATTCTTCCTAAAGCCTGACATATTTTGATTTCAATTTCATCTTTCAAGACAGAACCGGCAAAAGACTTTGATTGAATCATTTTTAAAAGAACAGGTATGGCTTCGGTAATTTTCAATTCACCGATTTTGGAAATGATTTTTATCTTCAGCGGGTCTTCAATGGATGGCAGAATGGAAAAAAGATACTGCCGGCCCTCCACACCTCCGATCGTCATTATCCCGGTAAGTACCTCCTCTTTTACACGGTAATCCGTATGCTCCAGATATCGTTTTAAAACAGGTAAATGCTCTCTTGTGCCCACTCTTCCGATAATCAGAATCAGGTTCCGGATATAGTACCAGGGTTGATCAATGTTCAGGCGATCGGTAATGGCTGAGATTTCCAGATGTCCGATTTTTGAGAGAACATAGATGACATCCCCTCTTTCATAGGCGTCTGCACTTTCCCTCAGGATATCCAGAAGCGTTTCAACCGCTGGAGAGCCAAGGGTTGCAAGGCTGAAGGTGATCTGTTTTTTTCTTTTTTTATCATCTGTTTTCAGGTCAGCCAAAAATTTTTTAATGACCGGTTGAGCGGAAATTTCTTCCAATATTTTTCCGGACAGTGTCAATGTTGAGGTGCTTTTTTGGAGTCTTCCGCTGGCAATGAGGTTGAGGGTTTCAAGGATGTGATTGCAGTCTGAAAATCGCGTTTCATGGATCAGCTTTTTCGTGAGGTTTTTGAGTTGGGTGTAAAGCAGTTCATCATGAGGCGAAAGCTGTGAAGTGGATTTGATCCATGGGACCAGTTTATTGGAAATCCTCAATAGATCGTCGAGCCTGTTTTTTTCATACATTTTCCCCATGGTTTCAGCAATGGATTTTAAAGCAGCGTGGCAGACATCAGCATTTTTATCACTCAGTGCAATAAAAGCATTATCAATGATGCCCTCGGCTGTATTTATTTTTTTATTGGCATACAGCTGGTCAACAGCGGTTGGGAGTTTTTTCATCAACTCGTCGTCCAGAAACGGCTCTTTTTCGCCTTTTAAAATTGAGCTTAAACCGGATTTGAGATGGCTGAACCACTCCTTTGATTGATTTTTTTCCTGCTCCAGTTTTTCCTGAATGCCTTGTTTCAGCCGTTTCCCGGTTTCCGATGCCATCATCATGTTGTAGGTTTGGGAAATCAGATCACTTTTCTGATTTTTAGCATCCCCTTTTTCAAGCTCAGACGGTTCGGAAAGCTGCTTCATTCTCAATGCAAGCGTTTTAAATTTTTCATCGTCCAGTTTTGCAATCACATGACTGATAAGTTCTCCATCCAGAACCCGATCCAGTTTTTGCAGCAAAAGCTTGCCAATGATATTCTCATCCATATCTGCGATTGTGCTGGAAATGGTTTCCGACATTTTTTTCCTGTCTGTCCTATCGGTGATGGCATCCAGTGAGTCAATCAGTTTCAGGGCGGTTTCAGAAACATTTCCCGCGATTCCTCCCCCTTTCTCCTCTTTGTGATGCTGAATCCCCAATTTGAAAATTTGTGTGACCCAGTCCGGGTTCCGGGTCAGCTTATGGAGCTCATTCAGGTCAATGGCATCTGAATCAGACTGGCCTGTGAGGTAGCGAACAATGTCCTGATCTTTGATTTTTACGCCGGAGAGGAGTTGTTTATCCTTATCCAGTGCAACATATACTTTTTGATCCAGAAGGATATGCTGGATATGGCGCTGTTGAAAAATCTGTTTTAGTCCTCCCCTGGTTTCAATCTCTTTTGGTTTTTGACCCATAATTTCTAGAAATGATAGTAATTCATTTGTTTCCAATCCTTTTTGAAATTCCACGCTTTTGAGTCCGAAATTCAACAGCATTTCTAGAAATGACACAACCTGAGGCTTTTTCATTTCAGCTTCCGCAAGGGGCTGACCACAGACAAGGAGTTGCTTTTCCGATTCCGCAAACGGAACAGTATCACAGAGATCGAACAGCTTTACAAAAGATTGATTGACACGATCCAAGGTTTTTTTGATGATTTCACTGGTTGCGGGGTATAATCGCATATTCGTAATAGCAGTGTTCATTACAACGATGGCGCCAATTGCATCAGCGACTATATTAGAATTATTCATGCAGATGCCCTTTATTTATCTTTTGTCGGGGGTTTCGATTTGGACTATGCATCAACAGGAAATGTGTGTCAAGCAAATCACGGATAAAAAAAGATTTAAAAAAAAATCAAATCGTCACAACTATCGGTATCGATGATATCTTTTCATTGTCATAAATTCAGATTGATTTGCTTTGGCTTTTAGGTGATGATATGGAAAAAAGCAGGGAGTCAATCCTGTGCGCTGATTTTATTGATAACAAAGCCGGGGGAAAAATTTTTTCAAATTGAAAAGGTGCCATCTATGTCAAAGTTTGCGATTGCCGGTGTTTTATCTTTAATTGCCGCTGGACTCGTTTTCGGGTACCAGGCTATCTCTTCGGTTATGGGGCCAAAAGCAACCTATAAAACGATTTTGCTTATGGATGTCCTGGATAAGAATATTGTTTCCTGGATCGATGGGATATCATCCGAGTTCATATTTAAAATTGCGGATTATATCATTACCTCACCGCTCTATCTGATATTTATTGTTGTCGGTGTAATATTGCTGCTCATCAGCAGTTTCCGCTGGCGCTGAAGAAGAGATCATGGCAGGTCAGCAATTGTCAATTTCATTGACAAGGATATGATCATCCATGATCTCCCACCGGATATCAAATTGATAGAGTTTTACTCCAAATTTTTTTCGAATGGGTCTTTGAGAATAATAGGCAGGCCGTGGATCACTTGACAGAGTTTGGACGATCAGTTCACAAAAGCCGGGGTAGCCTTGTTTTTCTTTTTCAATACAGGTGGAGAGGGCTTTTGGAGTAAATTCAATCCTCATTTTTGATTTTGGCCTTTCGGTGGCAAACCCACCAGTAGCAGAAGGTATTACATCTGCATAGGGAAGATAGGGTTTGATATCCAGAACCGGGGTTTGATCCAGAAAATCTCCTCCTTGTATCATCAGTCTTATACAGGAATCCTCTTTGGTGATATTCAGCAGCCTTACCGCAGACAATCCGATTTGGTTCGGCCGAAACCCGGAACGGGTTGCAAAAACTCCGATTCTTTTATTCCCGCCCAGTCTTGGCGGACGAACGCACGATTTCCAATTTTTTGTTTTTATGTCATGAAACACAAACAGAATCCAGATATGGGAAAATGTTTCCAGTTTTCGGAATGCCTCCTCTCGATTATAGGGAGGGAAAATTTCAATTTTCGCAGGTGCTTCGGTAACCAGTCCGGACTGCCGTGGAATACCGAATTTCTCTGTAAAACATGAATGAATGACTCCAATATGTTGAAAAGTTGAATTCATTTTCCGAGCCCGGAGTTGACGGTTTTCCAGATGAGCCAATTTCAAAAGTCTATTTTTGTAGTTCCGGCGAAAAATAGAATCCAGTATTTACGGCTCTTTTTTGGGCACTGACCTTCGCCGGTGTGACGCTTTTTAATCGTTTTGAAATTGGCTCAGATGTATTCTATTCCTGTGCGTCTGCGATAGCCACTTCTTCAAATGTTTTAATGTCAATCAGGATTCTGGTGGCGGCATCCAGCAATTCCATGGCAAGGGCGGCGCCGGTACCTTCACCCAATCTGAATTGTAAATCTAAAAGAGGTTCAAGATTCAGCTCTTTAAGCATAAATTTATGGCCTACCTCAACGGATTTATGGCTGGCAAAGAGATAGTGGCGGGCTATGGGTGCCAGCCTGCAAGCGATTAGCGCTCCTGCTGTGGAAATGAGTCCATCGCATAGTACCGGAATGTTATTTGCCGCAGCGCCGATCACCAGACCGGCAAGTCCGCCGATTTCAAATCCGCCGACTTTGGAAAGAACATCGATAGGATCATCCGGATTGGGGGAATTGCAGACAAGTCCTTTTTCAATCGCTACGATTTTTTGGGCAAGGCCTTTGTCATCAATACCGGTCCCGCGTCCGCATAATTGTGAAACCGGCTGATTGGAGAAACAGGCAATGATGGCTGTTGACGGCGTTGTGTTGCCGATCCCCATATCCCCTGTTCCAAGCAGATCAACTGTTTCTTTTTTTACCAGTTCATCAATGATTTCAATCCCGGATTCAACGCTCTGTATGGCTTCTTTCCGGGTCATGGCAGGGCCTTTTGAAAAGTTTCGCGTACCTTTGCCTATTTTTTTGTGAAAAATCGGCAGATCTGACGGGAAGTCATGATTGACACCCAGATCCGCAACCTTCACCCGTGCATTGGCATGTTGAGCAAGAACATTGATCGATGCACCGGAATTTACAAAATTATACACCATCTGGCTTGTCACTTCAGACGGGAAAAGACTGACTCCTTCTTCACAGATCCCATGATCACCGGCACAGGTAACAATAATTTTATGTTTCAGCCGGACATCCAGGGTACCGAATATTCCGGCAAGTCTGGCTCCGACATCTTCCAGAATTCCCAGGCTTCCAGCAGGTCGGGCTTGTTGTCTCAGTCTTTCCTTTGCCTGTTCATATACTGTTTTATCCGGTTCTCGGATAGCTGCAATTTTTTTCTCAAGCAGATTCATTCTTTGCTCCTTATTCAATCTTAAAAAAATCCGTGTTTGATCCTATGATGAGCAACACGGATTCTCAATATGACTGTTTTTGGGTGAAATTGTGTGAGCAAAATTTAAACGTCAGTATTATTTTTTTCAGCAGGGATTGGTACTTTAATAAAGTCAACTCCTTCTTCTCGTAACAGTTTTTCTTCTTCTTTGCTGGACACTCCTTTTATATTTCTGGGCTCAGATACACCATAATGAATTTTTAATGCCTCTTTGGTAAAATCAGCCCCCACATCATCAAAGTTTTTTTCAACAAAGTCATAAATTTTTTTACTGATGTTATCCAATACGGTTTGTGGATTGATCTCTACCCCTTTTGAGGTGTTGTTTGATTTTACAATGCCAAAGCGACTCAGTGCTTTGGTAACTGAGGCACTGTTGCAAACAGGGCATGTGACCAGTCCTTTTTCTTTTTGCTCATCAAACGTGTCGCTGTTTTCAAACCAGCCTTCAAATGAATGCCCGCTTTCACATTGTAAATCAAATGCAATCATGTATCTGTTCCTGCGCTGAATCCTTTAGATGGAAAAGGTTTCCATGTTATTTAATATTTTGAATAATCGTTTCCATTGAGAGAATAAATAACATAACGGTTGAAAATTTAAAAGAAATTATTGACAGAAATGGTTCTTCCGCATCATATATTAAAAATATGATCGTTAAATGCTATTATAATGGAGATGATTCAATGAGATATTTTGCTATTGCCGGGTTGCTTATGATCGCTTTAACCTGTGATGTATATGCGGAAAAGATGTATGTGGGTGATGTTGTGAAGGTAACGCTCAGAACCGGGCCCTCTCTGGAACACAGGGTGATACAGATGATTGAGTCTGGAAACGAGGTTGAGGTTTTGGAACCTGGTAAAGATTGGAGCCGTGTCCGTTCGACCAGCGGGAAAGAAGGATGGCTCTTAAGTCGCTATATATCTCCGGATATTCCAAGTGATCTGATATTGGGAGAGTTGCAGGAAAAATATGATAAACTTCTCATACGTGCATCTGCTATGGAAGAAGCAGATATAATGAATGACGAAGAGAAGAAAAAACAGATTGAGGAGCTCAACCGAGTCTCGGAATCTTTGAATGAAATTTCGAATCGTTATGAAATTTTGAAAAAAGAGTCAGCTGATTTTTTGGAATTACAATCCAGATACAAGGAGGTGACTCAGAAACTGGAAAAACAAACCAGGAGAGTAACGGAATTAAACAGGTTGTTGCTGCAAAGAAATATTCAAATCGGATTATTGGGCGCCGGGGTCCTTTGTTTCGGGTTTCTGATTGGATATCGTACAAAAAGAAAGCGAAGACAGTCATCTTTGATTTAAGTGTAAAAGGCCGGATTGCAGTTACCCATAAACTGAAATGTCAGGGAAAAATATGAAGATAGAATCTGATTTTTTAATTATTGGAAGCGGAGTTGCGGGCCTGATGTTCGCGCTCAAGGTTGCAAAAGTTGGAACAGTTGCCCTGGTTACAAAAAAAAGTGCTACCGAGAGCAATACAAATTATGCGCAAGGCGGCATTGCTTCTGTATTTGATAAACCGGATTCATACGATGCTCATATCGATGACACCTTAAAATCCGGAGACGGGCTATGCGATCCGGATGTGGTTGCCATGGTTGTGAAAGACGGACCCGCAAGGATTCGAGAGCTGATTGAGTTTGGAGTACAATTCAATACAAAATCAGCACAGGATAGCAGCATTCCAAATTTGGAAAATCTCGATCTCGGGCGTGAAGGCGGACATTCCCAGAATCGGATTGTGCATGCTCAGGATATGACAGGAGAGGCAGTGGAGCGGGCCCTGATTTCTCAAATCAAGAAAAATAATCGGATCACTGTATATGAAAATCATATTGCCATTGATTTGATAACCTGTTCAACCCGGGTCAAACGAGGGTTTGTGACCACAACCCATGAGGATTATTGTTGCGGGGCATATGTATTTGATCGTTCTCAAAGTCGGGTAAAAACATTCTGTTCAAAAATTACCCTGCTTGCAACAGGAGGCGCAGGAAAGGTTTACCTGTATACAAGCAACCCCGATATCGCAACCGGTGACGGGATCGCAATGGGATATCGGGCCGGCACTACAGTTGCTAACCTTGAGTTTGTACAATTCCATCCAACCTGTCTGTATCATCCGGATGCCAAAAATTTTTTAATATCGGAAGCAGTTCGTGGTGAAGGGGGCAGATTGATTGACTCACAAGGCAAGCCGTTTATGGAAAAATATGATCCGCTCAAGGATCTTGCCTGCCGGGATGTTGTTGCAAGGGCGATTGATACGGAGTTGAAGAAAAGCGGAGATGAGTCTGTATTCCTGGATATTTCCCATAAAGGGGAGGCATTTATTAAAAACAGATTTCCGAATTTGTACCAGAAGGCATTACAGTTTGGTTTTGATATGACCCAAGAACCCCTTCCGGTTGTGCCGGCTGCTCACTATATTTGTGGAGGTGTTACAACGGATATGGAAGGACGTACGGATATCAGGCATCTTTATGCTGTCGGGGAGGCTGCCTGCACAGGGTTGCATGGTGCAAACAGGCTTGCCAGCAATTCTTTGCTGGAAGCACTGGTTTATTCCCATAGAGCTGCGGCGGCTGCCATGGAAGACCTGAAAAAATTTCAGTTCAACTTTCCGGTTATCTCTCCCTGGGATGAAATGAGCACAACAGACAGCGATGAGCAGATTATGGTCAGTCATAATTGGGATGAGATCAGGCGTCTGATGTGGAACTATGTGGGAATTGTCCGTTCGGATAAACGGCTGGAGAGGGCAAAACGTCGCATTGAAATTATTTTAAAAGAAATACATGATTATTATTGGGATTTTAAGATCACATCGGATTTAATTGAGCTGCGGAACCTTGCAACGGTTGCTGATTTGATTATCACATGTGCAACGCATCGCAAGGAAAGCCGGGGCCTTCATTATAATATTGAATACCCGGAGAGAAACGACAATCTCTGGCAAAAAGATACGATCCTCAGACGGCCATTCCTGGGATGATGGTTATGCTTTTTTTCCAAGATACAGTGTCACAATACCTAAGGTCAACCTGCGCCACCGGATATCGGTAAAACCTGCAGACCGCATAATGGCCACAAAAATTTTTGATTCCGGAAAATGTAATACAGAATCCGGGAGATATCGATAGGCCATTGTGTCCCCTGAGATCAACCATCCGATTAAAGGCAGTATTCTTTTAAAATAAAAAAGATAAAGAGAATGAAATAACCCTTTTGGAGGTGTTGTAAGCTCCAATACGGCAAGTATGCCGCCTTTTTTCAGGCTATCATGAAATGCTTTGAGAGCGGTTACTTTATCAGCAATATTTCGAATTCCAAATGCAATCGTGATTGCATCAAAACTGCCGGGTTTAAAAGGCATTTCTAACGCATTTCCGGCGATCAGGGAAATGTTGGACCCGGATGATTTTTTACCTATTTTCTGATTGGCGATCTGAAGCATGTTGGGTGAAAAATCAGATCCGATTACGGTTACGTCCTTCCCTTTTTGTTTGTGAATTTCAAGGATCACATCCCCAGTTCCGCAGGCCATATCCAGCACGCAGCCTCTGGTTGGGGCTGTAATTTCGGAAACCATTTTCCGCCTCCAATATACATCCTGGCGTAAGCTCAATAGACGGTTGAGCAGGTCATACCTCGGTGCTATTGAATTAAACATCTCTTTAATGAATGGGAGTTCTATATTCTTCATTGACAAGCCAAACTTCTGTATTAGTTTTATGAGTTAGTTTGGTCAGTACCATAACTGGCGTCCTCCTGCAATAGCAGACAGGGGTAGGATCAGCGGTTGAAAAAAAGATATCATGGGGATTGTGTTCTTTCTGATTGGACATAGGCTATAAAAGACAAAAATAAACAAAAGATAAAGAATCGGATTTTTCTATGGGTACGAAACGTGATTATTATGAGGTGCTTGGCGTTCGCCGGGATGCATCGTCAAGTGAACTGAAAAAAAACTATCGAAAACTTGCCATACAATATCACCCAGATAAAAATCCAGGGGATAAAGAAGCAGAGGAAAAATTCAAAGAAGCTGCAGAGGCTTATGAAGTTCTGAGTGACAGTAAGAAACGTCAGATCTATGATCAGTACGGTCATCAAGGGCTTGAGGGTGCGGGTTTTTCTGGGGTACGAGGATTTGATGATATTTTTTCAAGTTTTGGAGATATTTTTGAAGATTTTTTTGGCTTCAGCTCAGGAAGGAGGCGCTCTGGAAGTCGGGCAAGAAGAGGATCAGATCTCCGGTATGACCTGGGTCTTGATTTTATGGAAGCGGCTTTTGGAACAGAAAAGAAAATCGATATTGAAAAAGCGGAAACCTGTCCGACCTGCGGAGGGAATGGCTGTGAACCTGGAACACATCCAGAAGCTTGTCAGTACTGCGGGGGATCCGGGCAGGCAACCAGGAGCCAGGGTTTTTTTACAGTAAGCACAACCTGCCCTTCCTGTAATGGCAGGGGGAAAAAAATAAATCACCCATGCTCGGAGTGTAAAGGGGCCGGGCAGGTTCTTGTGAGTAAAACCGTTTCCGTTAAAATACCGGCAGGTGTTGATTCCGGTTCCAGGTTACGGTTATCCGGTGAAGGGGAAGCTGGTGTTGGGGGGCCACCCGGTGATCTCTATGTATTTATTGATGTGAAACCCCATAAATATTTTTCACGAAATAACACCGATGTCATCAGCACGGTACAGATCTCTTTTATCCAGGCGGCCATTGGTGATAAAATACAGGTTCAGACGCTTGAAGGCGAAGAGACGCTCAGCATACCGAGTGGGACTCAATATGGTGAGACCTTTCGACTAGAAGGAAAAGGCATTCCTTCTTTGCGCGGATATGGAAGAGGGGATCAGATCATTCAAGTGCAGATTCTTACACCAACTAATCTGAACAAGAAACAGGTGGCACTGCTAAACGATTTTTCAAAACTGGAATCTGATAAGTTAAAAAATAAACTCAAGAACATTCTGAAAGGACATGTTGCAAAATAATACGGTTGGTATTTTTTTCCAGGGAGTGGTTTTACTCTTTTTTATGAATCATATAGGGGGATGGATTGGAAAGGATACATATTATCCAGCCCATGACAATCAGGAGAGATAGTCAATGTTTGAGTTAAAAATAACAGATCATTTTGCAGCAGCTCACCAGTTGCGGATGGTGGCTGAAAAATGTGAGAATCTTCATGGCCATAACTGGAAAGTTGAGGCCTATATTGCGGGGAAACAGTTAAATAATGCAGGTGTTCTGCTTGATTTTGGCGAATTTAAAGAGCATCTGTCTCAAATCATGAATACCCTTGACCACAAATTTTTAAATGAGCTCACGTTTTTAGGCGATGGAAATCCATCATCGGAAAATCTTGCCAGATATATCGCAACCGAACTCCAGAAACGTTTTAAGGGGGATGAAATCCATGTTTCTCGAGTAGCGGTCTGGGAATCTGAGAATGCGTGTGCAACTTACATAGTGGAATAATTTCCATATGCGGCTATCAGCTCATCCCTTGTTATGATGGAAGATACATCCTTGACATGGTGTTTTATTTTTTCAACGCCATCATTTTCTTGTCGATCGATAAGTGTGACAACCTTGACAACATCCAGTCCTTCTGATCTGGCTCGTTCAATTGCTTTGATTGTGGATCCTCCCGTGGTTACGACATCTTCCAGGATTGCAACTTTGGCTCCCGGCTGCAAATCACCCTCAACCCATTTGATAATGCCGTGATCCTTCTGCTCCTTTCGAATGGAGAAAGCATTGACCGGATTGTTTTTGATTTCCGATACAAAGGCTGTGGCAATTGCGATGGGATCTGCACCGAATGTAAGGCCACCGACACCGGCTATTCCTAAGGTTTTAATCTCTTCAAAAACCAGATGCCCTACCAGAAACATGCCTCTTGGATGTAAAATAGTTGGCTTGCAATTCACATAAAAACAGCTCATTTCACCGGAAACCAGTTTGAAAATCGGGGTCCGGCTGTATTTAAATGATTTCCTGCATAACATCTCAATCAATTCATTTTTCATTTGCAAATATCTCCTGAAATCTGCTGAAACGCTTGACCTAGTATATTCTTTCGTAATACCTTATTTTAATGAAAGAAAATATTGCAATTCCCGTGATGATCCGATAAAAAGCCCCCACTGAATTGGAAGAAGCCTTTATTAGGGACCCAGTGGAGGCCTTGAGTAAGGAAAACCGTTGGCAGCACTCCTTATGCTCAAGCGTGAAGTACCAGTTAATTGTGGTCAGGTCAATTTAAAATCTTCAGAGGTAAGAAAAACCGTTGAGTTTTTTCTTACAACAATATAGAATTATAGGCAATTTAATATGCAATATGCTCCACTGTTTACAAAGGCCTATGACGCTATTGTTTTTTAAGATCTGTAATATCCATAATGAATGTTCAAGTGGTCGGTTACGGAACAACAAGACGCAGGTAGTTTTCGGCCTGAAAATTGCAATCGTTGATATGATTACACTCTTCTATTATGTCAACCCATCTATATCTTAATATAGCAATGAGACAGGTAATGACTTGATGATGCAGAATACAGAAGGAAGTGCCATTATTCGGATGTTCCATGTTCATAAGCGTTTTGGAAAAAAAAATGCATTGACGGATATCACCCTGGATGTTGAACGGAACGATCTGCTTCTGGTGAGTGGTCCCAGTGGTGCTGGAAAATCGACCCTTCTGAGACTACTGTATCTTGGGGAAGCCTTATCCGAGGGCCAGATTCTAATCGATGGAATGAATCTGTCGAGAATCGCAGATAGTCGTATTCCACTGGTCCGAAGACAATTTGGTATCATATTTCAGGATTACAAACTTATTCAGACAAAAACCGTTTATGAAAATATCGCGCTGGTACTGGAGGTGAAAGGAGAGAAAACCCGTTTCATTCAGAAAAAGGTCACCAGTGTGTTGCGAACCGTTGGAATGGAGGAAAGGATCAACTCTTTTCCACCCAGTCTTTCCGGAGGTGAGCAACAGAGAATCGCAGTAGCCAGAGCGGTTGTCGGTGATCCAAAGATTATTTTGGCAGATGAACCTACGGGAAGCCTTGATTCTGAATCCGCCAAGATTATCATGGATCTTCTTTTAGGTGTTCATGCTCGTGGTGCCACCGTCATAATTGCGACACATGATAAAGAAATTATCCGGGATACAAAAGGCAAAGTGATTTATCTGAAAGATGGACTCATGATGGAACCGCCGATGATCGAACCTTTGATTGAAAAGAAAAAGACGATTACATTATGAAAACAGAGTTGCTCATTTTTTTTATTAAACGCGCTTTTCAGGACATGAACAGCAATCGGTTCCTTCATATTGTTACAATCATTACCATTTCCCTGTCCATCCTGATTGTCAGTGCATTCGGCCTTTTTTTTACGAATATTAACGATATTATGGTGTCCTGGAAAAAGGGCGTCAAAATAATGGCTTATTTAAATAAGGACGTTGAAAAAATTCAGCTTCCGGAATTAAAACAAAAAATTTTATCCCTGTATGGAGTTTCAGCGGTTCGATTTATACCCAAAGAGGATGCCCTGGAAGAATTAAAACGGCAAATGAAACGGCAGATGGCACTCTTTGAGAATTTAAAAGAAAATCCACTTCCGGATGTGTTCGAGATCCAGATGATTCCATCCACACAAAATTGGGGTAAGGTTGAAATTTTGGCGGCCCAGGTTGAAATGTTTCCTCAGGTTGCAGGGGTTGAGTATGGCCAACGATGGCTTGGCCGTGTGACCGGTATTTTTAACCTGTTTAAATTCGCAGGTACGGCCATGTGTCTTGTTTTTTTCATGGCATCTGTTTTTATTGTGGCCAATACCATCCGCCTATTGTTTTTTTCAAGGCGAGAGGAGTTTGAAATTATGCGCCTTGTAGGTGCAACTGATGGATTTATCAAAGCACCTTTTTATATAGAAGGTATTTTTCAGGGTATTCTGGGCGGTGTGATCGGGATATTGATCCTTTTTGTTATCTATGTGATCATCACTTCCAATGTTGATCCAGGGATTTCATCCGGTTTTTTTGTGATGAGATTTCTTCCAATATCCATCTCCATGGGAATCGTTTTTAGCAGCATGTTTGCCGGATGGCTGGGATGTTATCTTTCACTAAAACAATTTTTAAAATATTAATATCCATATCCTGTCTTTTATTATGGTCTGAGACATCTTCAGGACTTGAAGACACACTTACACCGGGAAAGGGTGTGATCACATCCCCTAGTTTGAATGTCCGGGTTGGCCCGGATCGCAACCAAAGTGTAGTTCAAGTTTTAAACAAGGGAGATGAGGTACAGATTCTGTCTTATCATGGTGAATGGATAAAAATATCTTATCAGGAAAAAGCAGGGTATATTCGAAATCGAGAAAGATATGTCCATATTGTTCAGGCTCCTGAATTGTCACGGGAAGCTAAAAAAGATATCCATGTTAAAAAGAAAGAAATTGAAGTAAAGAAAGAAATTGAAGTCAAAAAAAAAGAAATTGAAGCTGAAAGAAAAGTTAATGCGGCAAAGGGAAAATCAAAAGACATCAAATTAGAGATACAGAAACATCAAGACCAGGTAAAAAATTTTAGTAACGAAGAGACATCGATTATCAGCGGGTTGGATGACATGGAATTGGCATTGAACCGGGTAAATGTTCAGGTACGAAAAATACGTACCGATCTTTCCGGTCTGGATGAGAAAATCCGCAAAATCTCCTCAGACTCCATAAAATTGCAACAACAGATTCATATAACGGAAGAATATATTGCAAAACGAATCTCAGCGCTATATAAGCTGAATCTCATTGGCCCTATGCATATCCTTGCATCTGCTGATTCTGTATACGATTTTATTTACAGGAAATTCGCCATGGAACGTATTCTCGAATATGATGATGAGGTTCTTGCCTATCACAAGGAAAATAAGAAGAAGCTGGCAATGATATTGGGTGATCTGGATAATCAAAAAAAGGAAAAAGTTACACTGGAGTCTGATCTCAGTAAGCAAATTCAGATCATGACCCAAAAAAGGAGCAGAAAAAAGGATCTCCTGAAAGATATACAAGACAAAAAGACATTAGAGTTGGCAGCCATTGACTCTTTAAAGCAGGCAGCACAAGCGCTTGACCAGACAATTTTATCGCTCCATGTTGAGCCAAAGAAAAAAATATCCCGTAAACCGACGAGTCCCTTTAATGAATTTAAAGGTTTGCTCAAAAGGCCGGTCAAAGGTAAGATCATATCCTTTTTCGGGCCGTATCAGGACGGGAAATATAAAGTATTAAATTATCGGAGCGGAATCGAGATAAAGGCGGAACGAGGTGAGCCGGTCCAGGCTGTTCATGGCGGAATCGTACTTTATTCCGGGTGGTTTAAAAGCTATGGGAATATGATGATCATTGATCACGGAGAACATTATTATACATTATATGCCCACGCAGAGGAGCTTTTTAAGTCAAAAGGTGATTATGTAGAAACAGAAGAGGTGATCGCAACTGTCGGTGATACCGCATCCATGACAGGATCAAACCTTTACTTTGAGGTACGCCATCGTGGCGAACCGATGAACCCTCTTAATTGGTTAGGCGACAGTTGAAGGAGTCTTTTAATGGTATTCAGAATAAAGCAGTATCGTAACCCTTTCCTGCTGGTTGTTTTCATCGCTATTTTATTCATTTCAGGGAGCGGTTTTTTTCGGGAGATATCTGCAGACACAGAGGAGACATACAAGAGTCTCAAAATTTTTTCCGACGTGATTGAGATACTCGAAAATGATTATGTTGAACCAGTGGATACAAAAGAGCTGGTGCAAAAAGCCATCCAGGGAATGGTTCATGGTCTGGATCCTCATTCCACATATCTGCTTCCGGAAGATTATGAACTTCTGCAGGATGATACCAAAGGAGAATTCAGCGGAATCGGCATTGTAATCAATATGGATAAAGGACTTTTAACAGTCGTATCGCCTATTGAAGGAACGCCGGCATATCAGGCAGGGATTAAAGCCGGAGATATTATTTTCAAGGTCGATGGGAAGCCGACAAACGAAATGACCGTCAGCGAGGCTGTTAAGGCAATCAAAGGGCCAATCGGTACCAGTGTCAAGCTGACGATTGTCAGGAAAGATACGCCAAAGCCAATCGATTTTACGGTAACCCGAAATGTTATTCCCGTTGAAAGCGTACGCTCTATTATGCTGAAACCAGGCTACGGATATGTCCGTATCTATAATTTTACCGAAAAAACAACGGTTGATTTACAGGATACATTGAAACGTATAGAAACCGAGGATCCGAAATTAAAGGGACTTGTGATTGATCTTCGTGATAATCCGGGTGGTCTTCTACCTGAAGCGATCGGCATGACGGATCTTTTCCTTGAAGAAGGGATTATTTTATCCATCAAAGGAAGACTTGAACAACATAATCAGGTCTATAAAGCCCAAAAAAATGAAATCGAACGGAAATATCCGATCATTGTGTTAATAAATGGGGGGAGTGCCAGTGCTGCCGAGATTGTTGCAGGTGCGCTTCAGGATCATAAGCGAGCACTCGTGATCGGGACGACTTCATTTGGTAAAGGGTCTGTTCAAACAGTCCGATCTCTCCGCGATGGTTCGGGTTTGAAATTTACCATCGCAAGATACTATACGCCATCCGGCAGGTCGATTCAGGCCAAGGGAATAGAGCCGGATATAGTTTTAAAATATCAGACCCTGAAAGCAGAAGATGAGAATCAAGTACCTTATTTAAAGGAAAAAGATTTAAAAAACCATCTGGAAGCAGAGTCTGATGGAAAAGTGGCGGAACCGGATGAGTCAAAAACCGAGGAGGAATCCGAAACGGATTCCAAGCTTGAAGATACGGAATATGCCACCTTGAATTTGAAAAGATTGATGTCTGATAATCAAGTGGTCCGTGCGCTTGATGTATTGACCAGCTATCATATTTTCAGCGAAATGAAAAAATAAGTGAAACGGTAAAACAGATCCGAAGAGAAATTTAGAACTTATAAAAAGCACGTTACGATTACATGACCAAAAAAAAAGCAGCCGGGAAAAAAAGAGCCGGCAAAAAACCTTCAAAAGCAGAAGCAAATATAGTCGTTAATCTTTTAAAAGCTTTTGCGGGGATTTTTTTACTGCTCTTTTTGGTTGTGGCAGCTGGTTTTTTTTTTCAAAAGTATTATCCCATGTCCAGGCTCCGGAAAACTGAACCTTCGGAATCGACAGAATCAAAAAACCTGCTACAAAAAGTTTCGCCGCCGACATATGAGGTTTTTCCAAAACATGACAGAATACCTCCTGCGGATCGGATCATCAAAAAGAGCCCTTCTGGTGGTCTTCCAAAAATAGCAATTATTATTGATGATTTTGGTTATGATATTGATATCGCAAGAAAGTTCAGTGAACTGAATGCGGAGATTACATTCGCAATCCTGCCATTCAGCCCTCAAGGAGAGAAAATCGCAGGGATTGCCAAAGGAAAAGATCTTGAAATCATGCTTCATCTACCGCTGGAGCCGTCCGAGTATCCTAGAGTGAATCCAGGCCCTGGTGTTCTGCTTGCCTCCATGTCTCCGGATGTTTTCATCGAACAACTGACAAAAGACCTTGATTCCATTCCATACATCCGAGGGGTCAACAACCATATGGGTTCAGAAATCACGACCATTTCGACAAAGATGTATCAAATATTTTCAATATTAAAAAAACGGGAACTGTTCTTTGTGGACAGTAAAACCAGCAGTGATTCATTATGCAAACCCTCAGCTCGTTTGCTAAAAATTCCATTTGGGGAACGGGATGTGTTTCTGGATCATGCTGCTGATCCCGATTCAATCCGAAAGCAGATTCGATTGCTGCTCCGTCTATCTCAAAGACAAGGAGAAGCCATTGGAATCGGGCATCCTCATAAAACAACCTACCTGGTACTACAAGAAAAGCTTCCGGAAATCAAAGCAGAAGTCCAACTTGTGAAAGCCTCTTCCATCGTTGAAATCATAGGCGAATAACAAAACCATAAATGGCTTATCGGCTGATATGCGTATCCACATATCTTGCGAGGATTTCAGCGCTGGCAGCAGGCGGGCGAACCAGAAGGAAGTGGTCAAGGATGGAGTGAGCCATTTCATGAGCAAGCATCCCTTCATGAACATCATTGATGTTAACGTAAATGGTGTTGCTGTCAAATATATACCAGGCACGGATGTTGTTTCGGGATTGATAAATTTGAAAATAGGCTTGGTCCAGCAAGTTCCGGTCCGGATAGAGGTTAATAAAAACCTTGGGGGATTTTTTTCTCATATCCAGGATTTCCTGAACCCTTTTATACAGGTTGTCCACCTTTGCTGAAACCTCTTCATAAAGCGTATCCGGACTTTTATCGGAGAAAAGCTGTTTCAATCCCCAGAATTTCTGATCAAAAGCCATGCTACTGCTGAATGTTTCAAGATCCTCTGCTTTTAAGAAGCGGATGATGGTATATTTTGTTTCCAGTGTAATCCAAGTAGTCGTTTGAGTGCTTTCCGCGTATCCTGTCCTGATGATAGAAAAGCAAAGAACCAATGCAAGGAGATAAACGGATATAGATTTGTTTTTCATCCTCTCCGGCATAAGGAAGGGGTATCCAGGCTATAGAATAAAATTTTTTTCAATCTTTTGTTTCAGTGTTTTTATTCCGTCAGCTATCTGATCCGGAACCGGCTGTTCTTTTGCCGACTGTTGCAGAATTTCGATTTCAAGATAAATTTCAAATACTTTATCATGGAGACTGTTGACCATCTGATTTAAACTGTCCGCCATTTCTTTTACCTGATCCTGTTTCCGCAAAACAATTTTTTTACATAGATCGCCTTGTGCAATGGTTTTAATCTCTTTTTCAAAACGAAACATCGGCCCTGCAATTTTATGTGAGATATAGAGGGTGACAAAAATGGTGATGATGCTAACCACACCCAGGGTAATCAGATTTGTGTATATAACCGCCGGAAGTATTGCAGAGCCGGTTTTCCGGATAACCAGTTTTGAGTGATCGAAAGAAGAAGTGAGTGTGTCCTGAGAGAAGAAAAAAAGCAAGGCGGTTGATAAGATAACACCTGAAAGAACAATCATGCAGAATTTAACAATAAATTTTATCTGAAATTCTTTTTTAATCAGATGCGTTTTTCTTTGATAGGAAGGATGTTCCATGATTTGGTTTTTCTCCTTTTGTAAATCAGAATTGATTTTATTCGAGCGAGGAAGGGAAAATCTCGATACTGGAATTTTTCCGCAGATTGTCCATCCATTCTTTGAGAAGACGGGTTCTTTTTTCTTCTTTTATTTTTTTTTCAATCTGATTGCGGAGCTCTTGAAAATCCGGAAGTGCCGGGCTTTGATTTTTCATGTGATCATAATAGAGTTTGATCTCTTCCTGCGAAACCACTACTTTTTTATTGATCTCTTCGCTTTTCAGATCAATCAGATTCCGTATCAAGGTTGATTCCCAATATCGTTCAATGGTCTGCATGAATTCTTTTTGTTGGTCCAGTTTTTTCTTTTTCGCTTCCTGGATCAGGAGTTCCTTTTGGATTATTTCTTCGAGAAACTGCTTTCTGGTTTCGTTGGTTAACTTGAACGCTTCATCCAGTTCCAACTCAAGTGCGAGCTGGGTCTGAAATTCGTCCAGGGTTAATTCATAATCATTGATTCTGGATACAATCTTCTTATCCGGAGTACTATCTGAACAACAGGAGATCATCAGGAAAAAAAAGGAAAACAGGAGGAGTAAAATTTTTATTTTCATATTAAACGCATCCTCAGTATTTGAATGACAGTCCAGTTGAATAAATATTCAAGGTATAGTCATATAAATAGAAACGTTCATCATCGTTATTGGATTCACTTCTTGTATTTTCCCAATTGGCATGAATACTCCATTTTTCGGAGATCCTGTATGAGATTTCTGAAAAAATCGTTTTCTTGACTTCCCACTGTTTCTCATTCTTATAGGCTCCGCCATAGAAGTTCGCTTTCCGATGGTCATATTTTGTTTTATGAAAGGAGTAGAAAATGCGAACAGATAACGGGAAAGGCTGAAATTGATAAGAGATTTCCGGCTGTACCCCATAGGAAAAATAATCATAGTAATTTTCTGTTGCCACATCATCCGAGTAACTGTAACTTTCCATGCCGTCCCAGTAATTCTGATTGCTTTTGTTGATGTCCGTTCCGAGTTTCAATCCGGTTTTCAGTTTGCGGGTCAGATTGTATGTGAACTGGAATAAAAGAGTGTGAAGATGGTCGACCTGTCCATTACCGGTCAGATGGCCGTTTACATCAACCACTTTTTTATCGTCCAGTTTTTTATAAAGAATGGAGTATTCCGTGCTCCATGAAAAACGGGTTTCGGATGCCCAGAGATACTCAATCTTAGCCAGTATCCCTTTATAATCTTTTTCGTCTTTTTCTGTGTCAAGTGCTGAAATTAAACCCAGATCCTCGTTTTCCGCCGCCAGGTCCAGAAGGGATATGAAATTCGGATAATGTCGTTTATAGTATTGCAATCCAAAGTTCAGAAGCCCATTCCCTCCGCCAAATCCGGCTTTTCCAAATTCAAAATCCACTCCAGCGCCTGCATCGTAGTAGTTGTAAAGGCCATCGTTCCATCCGGTTGACTGGGTATCTTTGTTGAGTGTCGCTGTATAGAAAAGGGATGGGATCACGGATAAATTGCGATCATGCCCGATTCCCATCCGTAACATGGGGGTCAGTGTGTGTTCCTGGTATTCGGTTCGTTGCCGTGGCACATTGCCATCTGAATAGAAATCCAGTTTTTTTTCATAGCCGCCATCGTACTTGAGGATAATAAATTGATTTTCTTTCATTTTCCAGCTTGCTGCAAGCAGGCAGTCCAGGACTCCTCCGGATAACGAGTCTGAATGTTTCAGATCGGAGTAGGTATAGGAAGACTCAATATCGGTAATCAATTTCAGGCGGTCACTGGTATATACACTATCGTCAGATGCGGAAGCAGCTTCTGTCCAGGCGGTTCCTGACTGAAAAATAAGGAGTATGATAACCATTACGATCATCTGTACATTTTTCCAATAATTGAATCTGATCATAACTCAGTCCTTCATTACAATTTTCAGATATTTTTTCTGATCCTTTTATGGGGAACTACCAAGAGATGGATCAGATTTCCATACCATTCTGGACATGGGGATATAGATGGTATCGATCGGGCTCTCATAAAATCGCATCTGAGGGTCGATCTGGATCTCAAGGTTATTGTTTCCGATATTGGCAGCACCCGGTTCATTGATCCGTAAGGAATCCCAGATATCGCTGAATGCAAGTTCGGTTCTGTATCCTGGGATCTCGCCTCTTTTATCGACGGTATCCCCGTCTCCAAGGACATAGAAGTTGAGATCCATTCTGTTGAGCGAGCTCTCCAGCATATAACTGAATCCGTTTGTAGAAGAAGATCCGTTATCGATACCGAATTCGCCGGCACCAGGAGAACCGTTCATGGTCATTTGATAAGTATTGTTTGTATAAATGGTTTTGATCTGTAATGATTCTCCTGTGATTTGCTGTTTATAGTCAGGAGTATTATCCATGTAGCTGCCGACAAATGTTCTAAGGTTTTTCATTGATTCGCTGCCGGTATTGGTGAATGTAATGTTCATACTTTCGAGAAGAGGCGGACGGTTTTCCGAAGTCCCGGTAACGTATCGCACGGTTTGCCCATCTGCAACCGTCTCTTGTGTATTCAGCCAGTTGCTCCAGGGGAGATTTCTCAAATCTCCATTATAAGCTTCTGAAAAGGTCGTTGCCCAGTTGACAGTGGATAGCCCGGACAGATTACTATCTCCATTTCTCAATGACACACTCAGCAATTGAACTGTTTCCGCATCCGGCCTCAAAATATATTGCTGGACTCTGACCCAGTTACCGTGGATATCTTTGAGAACCCTTCCTGCCTGTGCATCGGCTTTTTGAGTAAGCCAGGCATCCCGTTCCCGGATTCCCTTGTATTTTTCTGCGGAGTATAATGAACTCTGGATCATCTGGTTATCATGCATTTCAATTATTTTTTTATTTAATCGATCTTCTTCAACCTGGAATGCATAGGCAAGAAAACCATCTTTGTTGATTTTTTCCAGAGTCGTTGGGTTCAATACGAGCCTTGGGGCTGCGTCATATCCATCCTGTCCCATGGTTTGAAGACCCAGATTTTTACTTTCATCTCCATAAATATCTTCAATACCATAATCAGCACCACTCCAGGTTCCTGGAAAACCATATGTTGTCCCTTCCAGACTGAACCGTCCGGGAATGGTATTCTTCAGGTCAACCGTTGTCCGTAGATCAGGATCGTGTGCAGTATCATCCAGGGCAGTTTGAAGACTGGCGGAATCAACAGCCATATCCCATGTGGCATCGGTTCGAATGTGAAGGATGGACAGGGGGATATCCGCATCATCATTGATTTCGACATCAGGTTCATCCACGACTGGACTGAAAAAAAGATCTGTATCCGGTTCCCTCTCATCGGGGTTTCGAATATCATGCCGGGCTCCTCCTTTTTCAACGTCTGGTTTTTGGATCACGGTCTCTTTTTCAGAATATGCTTCTGCTGCTCCGGTTAGCTGTTCAGCTTTTGCCTGGATCAGCCCGAGGTCTGTCAACTCCTGAACTGCTGCAAGAGCGAGCATACAGTTCGAGTCTTCCTGTAAGGCTTTCAAATATAATGCGTTCGCTGCAGCATATTGTCCCTGGTCACTTTTTTCAACCCCTTCAAGATAGTAGCCTAATGATTTGATGTTTTGGGTTATGGACTGGTCGATTTGCATTTTTTCCTGTTGAGTTATGGATATTTTGAGCGCGTCGGCAATTTTGAACAAAAGCTCTTTTTCCATGAGACGAAGTTCTGAAAACAGATCCCCTTGGGAAGTGACCTTGTCCAGGATTGTTTTTGAAGGAACATGATAAATATTGGCTGCAAATATATAGATTTCCGCAGTCTGTTTCTGAATCTGTCCGGTGATCAAATACTCAACTTGCAGCAGACTCCCGATTTGAATGGCTGTATCTGTTTTGTTGAGATCTGTAATTTTGATTCCTTTTTCTTTCAGGAGGGCTTCTACTTTTTCCCTGGGCACAACTTTTATGGATTGTATTTTTTTCAAATCATATGTCAGTAGAATCGGGACTCCTTTTTGGAGGATATTCATATTGTGCAGTTCTGTCTGGTTTTCAAAATACAGGACACCGACATGATTCAATGAAATCTGTTTTTTAAGATCATCATTTTTTTCTGAAGCATTTTTCGCCCAATGCTTTAGATCACCTGTAATTACATTGCCATGCGAGGTCTGAAGAATGAGTACGGAATGAAGTATGCCGATAAACAGTAACATTTTAATAAAGATTTTTTTCTTCATTTTCGAACTCCTTTTTCATGAATACAATCAGATAATGATTCCTGGGTTACAGACAGAAAACATCCGCCACCGCCGCCGCCATCATCTGAGGATACGGCAGGGTCGGGTGGCTGTGCTGTGTTACCCGTTGTATTATTGTTGCCTCCGGTATCTGTGACACCATCCATTTCAGAATCGAGCAGTGCACGATATGCATTGACTCGGCCGGAGGTTGTGTTCGCATTTTTCAAGGCTTCACGGACATCGACTGTTTCCATAATTCGATCTTGAATCTGTGCAGGAGTCCAATCCGGGTAGTGGGAAACCAGAAGGGCCGCAATACCGGATACGATTGGTGCGGCAAATGAGGTTCCATGGATTTGGCCGTATCGATCGTTGTTCATCGTTGAAACAATATGCTGGCCAGGCGCGGATACATCCACCCAATCTCCCCAGTTTGAAAACTTTGCGGGCTGGTCTTCATCTGTGGTGGCACCAACGGAAATCAAGCCATCCAGGTCATAAGCGGCTGGATATACAGGGCTGCTTGACCCATCATTGCCGGCGCTGCAGACGATGACAACGCCACGATCAATGGCATATTTAAGCACATCATGGTAACTATTGCTGAATTTGTTGCTTCCGGAGCTTATATTGATAACACTAGCTCCATTATCGGTGGCGTAGATAATTCCTTTTGAAATGGAGGCTCCGCTGAGAACCGCTTTGCCTTCTTTATTGAGATAACCCGCCCGGATCAGCATCATCTTGCATCTTCCGGTCACACCTGCGATACCGATAGAATTGTTTGTGGTTGCCCCGAGTACACCAAAAACTTCATTCCCATGGGATGATTGAGCCATTGTCGGATCATTATCCTCACCCTGGAAATCGCTGTTCCCATCATCATAGCCTTCTGACTGGTTCACAAAATCCCATCCAATGATATCGTCGATATATCCGTTTTGATCATCATCAATGCCGTTCTCCGGGATTTCTCCGGGGTTTTTCCAGATATTGTTTTGTAAATCAGAATGAGTGACATCAAATCCCATATCAATGACAGCCACAACGACATTCGGATCTCCGGGTTCAATATCCCAGGCCTCAAGCATGTTAATATCTGCTTCACTTGAATTGAGATTGTTCAGACCCCACTGCTGAGAAAAAAGGCTGTCATTGGGAGGTTCTTGGGATACTGCAACAGCAGGGTTTACTACCATCAAAAGACTGAGGGTAATTGAAAAGATCGTGATGAGAGACCGAGTTTCCATGTTTTTTGCCTATCTTACAATAAGTTAATATTCTTGATATCGGAACAACAAATCAAGAAATTCAATACCGATGCAGCATGAGAACAGGGAAGATCCAGCGAAGAAAAATGTTATTATACAATTACAGATGCTTCAGATTTATATAATTAGCAATTTATGCGCCAATTATCGATAAAGGGTGTGGTATCGATTTACAAAAGTGAATACAAATTGTTATCTCATGGGTTTGCGATTCCGGATTATGGATTCAACAGGTACAGTGCATTCAAGTCCTATTTTCTAAGACAGTTTTTCCTTGAATTAAGGACGGTTGTATGGATCGGCGTTTCGTTTCTTGACGAATGGTTTTCACAGCGCTATATTTTGCGGGCTTACATGACAATGGGGAGATATTTTCTCTTCAAATAAATAATATATATTTTAACGGTTCGGACAAATGTGTATACCGCTGTTATCTGAATCATCCGGAGGACAAAATGAACCATCATCACCATCATCATACTGAAGAAGAGATGCCTTTTATAGAAAAACTGGGAAAATTGCTGCAACACTGGATCAAACACAATATCGATCATGCAAAAACATACCGGGAATGGAAAGAAAGGGCTGAAAAGGAAGACCTGATCAAGGTGGCGGAAATAATGGAGGAAGCTGCTGTTGTAACCACCCAACTTAATGAAAAATTGAGGCAGGCTATCCGTGAAATATCATAATTAATCAGCTTGATTTACTCCTTTTTTATTTTACCCGGCTTAGGGGCAAGTGTGTTTGAAATGGCGGAAGATAAGTCAGTTTCTGTGAACGGTTTATGTAAAATCCGGTTAACACCCAGTTTTTTGATCATTTCATCATTGATCGGTTTGCCGGTGGTTTTTTCTGTTCCCCCCACAAAGTCGCTCTGGGTCGTGATCATAATAATCGGCAATTCCCGCTGATTGTATTTTTTTCGAAGCTCCCTTGTCAGTTGCAGGCCATCTATTTCAGGCATATTCAGGTCCGTCAGGACAAGATCCGGTTTCTGCTTATTAATCTCCTTGAGGGCTTTTGCCGGAAATTGAAAAACCAATGGATTGTATCCCATTTCGTAGAGTTGCTTCGTATACAATTTCAGCATCATGACAGAGTCATCAATGGCAACGATTTGTTTGCGTTTTTTTTCATTATCCGAGGAGGTAGTGGTTTTGATTTTTTGAACAATTTCGTTTCGGCCTTTGGTTGTTAATAGTTCCAAGTAATGATCCCGGATAGCGGGATTCGCCTTTTTAGCAATGTAGTCAGAAGCCAGCTCAGGGAAAATATCCCAGTCAAAAAGTTCTTCAAATACACAATCTGCTTCTGAGTCGATAAACGCGGCAACAATCTTTTTCGAATCCGGATCTCCAGTTTTTATTAAATTTTTGAGCCCTGCGGTAAGTACATGGGTTAAATTGGTGTCAATTGCTTTTGCAGCCGCCAGACGTACCTGTTCATCCGGATCATTCAGACCATTTGCAAGACTGATGGCAGTTTTTGCGGATTTAATCTGTCCAAGAGCTTCATAGGCGCCGAACCTGACATTAGAGTTGGCCGGGTTTTGAAACAAAAGTTTCTGTATGGAGGATGCAGATGTTTTGTCACCGATTTTTCCGAGAACAGTCAACACATGTATCTTGGTGTCTTCATTACTGGATTCAAGATTCTCCACAAGGACGGGTACAGCTTTCGGGCCTATCTTTATGAGTCTTTCGATGGCAAGGCTTCTGATGTTTGGGAATTGCGAGGTAAGCATTTCACAGAGTTTTTCAATGGAAAGCTTGCTCTGGATATCGGCAAGACCATTGATAATCGACAGATCTGTCCGGTTGTCTCCGGTAATTGCTTTTGATAATTGTTCGACTGCAGGAGGGGTTCCGATTTCAGACATGGCGGATATCGCCGCCACCTTAAGAACCGGATCATCAGAATAAAGATAAGGGATCAATATGGATATGCATTCTTCAGCTCCGATCGCTCCAAGGGTTTTTATCGCTTCTTCAAGGATTTTTGGGGGTTGGCTTATTTTTGATATTTCAGATAAGGCAGGTATGGCTTCTCTCATTTTGAGGTCGCCTGCAATTTTAATATAGGTTGACTGATTCGGGTGTTTACGTTTGATGTATCGGGTTATCATTTCCGGATTTCCATATGAAATTTCCAGAAGAAGATCATATATTTTTTGATTGATCTGGTTTTGATTACTTTTTATTTGACATAGGTAATCCAATACAGGAAAAGCAATGTCGTCATGGGATTTGCTGAGTTCGTAAAGCACCCGATTTTGTGTTTTCGGATTTACCTCAGCAAAATATTGTACGAGTGCTTTTGCTTTGATGATATCGGCCTGGTGGATACAAAAAATGATTTCCTGTATAAAATCTTTCTCATTGATTATGGGCATAATAACCTCTTATTGACAAAAAGGGCCTTAGACAAGGTTCTATCCTGAATTTGAATTTTTCAATCCGTTTACGATCACAGGGATAGGTTATAAAGATATTGTGTCACAATTTCTTCAGTTGATAAAAAACCGTGCGCAAATATTTTTTGGGTTCAAACAGCTTGGTGTCATTCGTGAGCGATTCAGTTGCTCCGATTAACAGATATCCGTCCGGTTCCAGAACGCCGGCTATTTTTTCATACAGTCTGGAACGTTCCTGAGGGTTGAAGTATATTGCCACATTTCGGCAGAAAATAATATCAAATTTGCCCAATCCCATAAATGGCTGCATGAGGTTGATTTTTTTAAAAACAGCCATGGAGCGTATCTCATCGTGGATTCGCCAGTGGTCTCCATCCGGATTAAAATATTTACGGGCCTTTTCCGGAGGCAATCCCCTTGCTATTTCAAATTTATTATATTTCCCATAACTGGCTTGCGTGATAGCAGCATTAGAAATATCGGTTCCGAGAAGTTTGATTTCATACTTAGCAGGATTGAGGTAGAGTTCTTTCAAAACGATCGCAATACTGTAAATCTCCTGGCCTGTTGAGCTTGCAGCGCTCCAGATCCTGATTTTAATGGGTGTTCCCGGCTTGACTATCTTGCTCCGGGTATCGATAAGGTCTGGAATGATTTTATGCTGAATCAGTTCAAATGGTGCCTTGTCCCGGAAAAAATAGGTCTCATTGGTAGAGATCGCATCAATGATTTTTTTTTCGATAGTTTTGGTTTGATCCATCCGTACTTTATGATAGAGTTCTGCAAAGGATTTGCAGCCCAATTCCGTGAGAATCGGGTTCAGCCGGGTTTCAATCAGATACTCTTTCCCGATTCCGAGCGTGATACCGGATATATCAAGGATATATTTCGTAAATACTTTATATTCTTCAGGTGTGATTTTATACATCTGTTGGTTGCCTAGCGGGCCTTTTTGGCAACAGAATTCACGATTTCCTGTGCCATAATGTCGAGTGATACAACTGCATCTGCAAGGTCAGCTTCAACAATTTCTTTCGGCATTCCAAAAACAGTACAGGAATCTTCATCCTGTGCAATGATAAAGGCGCCGTTTTTTTTCAGGAGTTTTGCTCCTTTACACCCATCTGCTCCCATCCCGGTCATAATGACACCCGTGGCTCTGCCGACATAATGTTCTGCAATAGACCGAAAAAGATAATCAACCGATGGTCTGCAACTGTTTTCCGGGGGATCATCTGTTATTCGGATAATTCGATTCATGCCATCCGCGCTGGCAACGATCTTCATGTGCTTGCCGCCGGGAGCGATCAATGCAGTATTTTTTGTCAGGATTTGCCCATCACGAGCTTCCCGAACAGGTAATGCGGATTTTGCATCCAGACTCTTGGCAAGGGATTCGGTGAAGATCGGAGGCATATGTTGAACAATGAGAATGGGTACGCCGATATCCGGGGGTATCATCGGCATCATTTTTGCCAAGGCATTGGGACCACCGGTGGAAATGCCAATCGCAATAATTTCGGATTTTGCACTGTTTTGTCGCGCAATTTTTTTCATCCGCTGGGCAATGGTATCTTCGGAAACGACTTTTTTCCGGGGGGGAAGAGTGCTTTTTATTGTTGATACTGAAGGATCGGGTTTTCCACTGAGAATGTTTTTAATTTCTCTGCGTCTTTTGAAAGCTTTTAAAATAGGTGCAAGAAGTGTTTTTATTTCTTCCTTGTTATCCGCCATTGTTCCGGAAAGTGGTTTTGGAATAAAATCAAAGGCGCCAAGCTCCAAAGCCCGGATTGTCATTTCTCCACCTTCCTGGGTTGATGTACTCAACATCACGACACCGATTTCAGGCCACTCTTCTTGAACATGAGCCAGAAAATCAAGACCATTCATTTCAGGCATTTCAATATCCAGCGTGATCAGGTCTGGTTTCAGCATCGGTATTTTATGGAGTGCGAGTTTTCCATTGCTCGCTGTGCCAACAACCTCAACATCAGAAAGTTCGGACAGGATATCTGTAACAATTTTTCGATATACAATGGTATCATCAACCACCATAACCTTTAATGGATTCATTTTGTTCATTTTATTTCAGATCCTGTTATAATAATTAATTCGGGGCAAAAAAATAAAGATATATAAATGGGATTGAGCAGGACTTTTTATCTTTATTCAATAAGGTCATGTAGCATATTTACTTGTCTTTCAGTACTTCTTCGATATCAAGTACTCCAATCAGACTTGTTTCTGTTTTGAAAACACCTTTGAAAAAACTGCCCTGAAGGCCGCCGATGTTTGCAGGCGCGGGTTCAATTTTATCGGATTCCGCCAACATTACATCGCTGATTCGATCCACCATAAAGCCGATGTGTTCATCTTTAGAGTCAATTATGATATTTCGGCAGTCTTTATTTTTCTGAATGGGTGAAAGGCCCAGTTTTTTCCCCAGATCGACCACTGTGACGATTCTTCCTCTCAGATTCAGCACTCCGATCACATAATCCGGTGCCTGCGGGACCCAGGTGGATTCCATATTTCGATTGATTTCCTGTATGTTCAATATATCAATCCCACAAAGAGCATCACCAATGAAAAAGGTCGCGAGCTCCAAAACCTTCTTTTTTTCCCCTTCAACAATGTTCCCCTGCATGATCGGCTCCTTGTATGCAAAAAAGGAAAGACAAACGTATGTAAGTCAATGGAGCCAATTTCAAAAGTCTCTTGTTGTAGTTCCGGCGAAAACTAAAATCCAGTATTTTCGGCTCTTTTCTGAGCACTGGCTTTCGCCGGTGTGACGCTTTATAATCGTTTTGAAATTGGCTCAATGGGAAAATCGGTTTGTTCATTTTCCCAGATGTATTTTTACGGCTTCAATCAATTTTTCACGATCCAGTTTAATTTGATAGTCAACAATTCCAACTCGGGCCCCCTTGTTAATGTCATCATCATCTGCAAGAGATGTCAGTGCAATAATCTTCAAGTGGGCAAAACGATGATCGGCTTTAACCTTGGCGGCAAGTTCAAATCCATCCATATTCGGCATTTCCAGATCCGTTACAATAATATCGACCGAATCCGCATTTTGTTCCAGAAGATTCCATGCAACCTGTCCATCTTCTGCTTCTATAACTCCATATCCGTCATCTTCAAGGAATCCTTTTACCTGATTACGGAAAAAATCAGAGTCTTCTGCGAAGAGAACCATAGGCTTGCCGGCTGACGGTTTTAAAATATTTGGTTTTCCTTCAAACCATTCAGGATTGATGGAGCGAACCAGCTCATACATATCGATCATAAGGGTTGTGTGATTTCCGATGATTGTGGAGCCCATAATGCCGGTTTGTTTCAGGGTTGATTTATCTAAATTTACAGCAACATCCATTGCATCGACAGGTGGAGTAACCATGAGTCCAACCTCCCTTCCTGCGAGTGTAAATACAATAACTTCCAGCTGGCTGGATTCAGGAAGTGGTTTTACATCCGCCACCTGATCCAGGGAAAAGAGCGGTAAACTGCCGCCTCGATATTGAATTACCTTTTTACCGCCTAAGTTTTCAATATTTGCGACTTTTATTCTTTCAATCCGTTCAACCATAGCCAAGGGAACGGCACATTGTTCATCCTCCCCATTTCTGAAAATAAGGAGAGCGGTTTTATCCCCTTTGTCTTGTTTTGCCTGATCCGAATCTTCCTGGGCCTTGTTGACACTATCTAATTTTTCACTGGAAGCCAGTTTCGCCATCTGCGCAAGTCCCGCAACATCAAGGATCAGGGCAACCTTACCATCACCCATAATGGTTGCACCCGCATATCCCTGGCATCCTTTCAAGTGACGCCCCAATGGTTTAACCACAATCTCTTCAGAATCGCGAAGATGATTGACGATCAGTCCATATTTAAAGGGACCGGCTGAAACAACAGCGATATTGATTGCACTATTGATATTTTTTCTTCTTTCCGCAGTTTTTCTTTGAATGAATTCTTTTTCATTCAATGTATCGGATTCATGCTCATCTGTTGAAGGACTGTATTGCGATCGGCGATCCGCGATGTTCTCACGCCGATCAGGAGCTTCTTCTTTGTTAGAAGGGTCAATATAGATTTTCTCAATCTCCAGAACCTTTGAAAGATTCAGAAGGGGAAGCAGATTGCCCCTCAGCCGAACCACTTCTGCATTACCGACTTTTTCAATCCGTTTTTTAACCTGTATGGCTGGAATCCTTAGAAGCTCATTCAGATTGACCTGGGGAATTGCATACCGCTCATTTCCTACCGATATGATCTGGCTTGGAATAATCGCCAGGGTCAGCGGAAGCTTAATCCGGATAACCGTTCCCTTGTTCACAGCGGACTCAATATCAACAATGCCTCCTAGTTTGTCGAGATTTGTTTTCACCACATCCATTCCAACACCTCTGCCGGAGATATCGGTAACCTGGTTGGCAGTTGAAAAACCGGGCAGAAAAATCAAGGCGATTTTTTCTTTTTCAGACAGCAGGTTGGCCTCCTGATCGGTGATGAGGTTTTTTTTCAGGGCGGATGTTACTAGTTGGTTTCCATCAATGCCTTTGCCGTCATCCGTGATTTCGATGTTGACCTGTCCTGCTTCATGGAAAGCCTTCAGTTTGATTATTCCAGTGGGATCTTTTCCCAGATTGTGACGTACGGATGGTGATTCAATTCCATGATCAACCGCATTCCGGATAAGGTGTGTCAAGGGGTCATTGATCGCTTCAATAATGGTCTTATCCAATTCAACATCTTTGCCTTCAATGAAAAGGGATATCTCTTTTCCGAGGTCTCGAGCCAAATCCCTTACCACACGCGGAAATTTATTAAAGACATTGGAAATCGACTGCATCCGGGTCTTCATGATCGCTTCCTGAAGCTCGGATGTCACCATGTCGATTCGCTGACCGGCGATTTCCAGTGTTCGCTTGTCTCTCAAGGTAATTCCCTGTAGCAGTTGATTCCGGCTTAATACCAATTCACCTGCCAGTGTCATCAGGTCGTCAAGTAGATCAACACTCACCCGCAATGAAGTTTGTGTTGCTGTCTGTTTCGATATAGCGGTTAAGGCTTCCTTTGAATCCTCTTTGATGATATCGGGTATGGATATCGGGGCTGTTTTTGGAAGATATCCATTGGAATCATTCAATGATACAGGTGGAAGTTCAGCAAATGCCGGTTCAGAGATATCCGGCATTTCCAACGGTTTTTCAATAAAGGTGTTTTCCTGAAACGCTTCTTCACCTTCCGGGGAACACATTTCCGGTGTTACAATATGGACATATTTTTCTTCTACATCAAAGAGTGCAATGACAATTTCACGCTCAATGACGGAAGCAAATAGAATATAAAAGGGAATCCGTGACGGGATATCCTGATTGAGCGTTCCAACTGCTTCGATATCGATTTTTGATTGAATCATTTTCCCGCTGTTGATCAACGATGAGATCACATCCAGAGGAGTTTTCTTTTTTCTGTGGATATCATGGATCAGGTCATATTCCACAAGATAGATGGTCATCCCTTCTTTTTTGGCATGATCAATATCAAATTGGGGCGCCTTTAATAAATTCTTTTTTCCTTTAATCGAAATGTTCAGCGTTCCGGACAGGCTTTCTTTTTCATCGTCCGGCAAGGACGCTGCCGTAAGGCCGATCAGGGCCACGATATGTTCGGAAGTATCCATTTCGTTGCTATGTTCAATATCTTGGATCATATCTTTCAGGGTATCAAAAGCTCTCAGGAGTGTGTTGATCGTTTCGGGTGTGGGGACAATTTCACGGCTGCGAACCAGGCCAAGTACATTTTCAATTTTATGAGACAGTTCCTTGATATTGGATAGTCCCATGAAACCTGCCCCGCCCTTGATGGAGTGGGCGGCACGGAAAACATTATTCACAAGCTCTTCATTAATATCAGCGCCTGCTTCTTCTATTAATAGAAGATCGTTTTCAATGTTGGAAAGATGATCCAGCGATTCTTCAATATACATCTGCAGGGTTTCATCATCTTCGAAAATCATGTCTATCCTCCCGCTTGATCAGGCGTGGCCATCTGAAAATTGAAGCAATTGATTACATTAAGAATATGCAGTTACTATTTGGTAAAAACATATCGAATAATTTTATGCAAGTCAAACCTTCTTGGATTATATAATAATAGAATTTCTTTGTTCTCAAAAAAAAGTCTTTTTGATATGGGTTGATTACAATTCAGCCCAGGAAAAAATTCTGGGGCTGATCAGTGGTACACAGGCTCTTGCCACTTCAACGGTTTGGTTATGAAAAATATTGAAAAGCGCCATATCGAGTCCGGCTGAAGCGAGCATCGGGAGATAGGTTCTTTCGATCAGCAGTTTTTTTTCCATGTTTCTATGTCCTGAAGTCAGACCGGAAGTCAGATTAGACAAGCCGGCTATGGTTTTTACTTGAAACCCGAAAAGATCCGGAAGGGTATGAATAAAAGTAAGGATCTCCTTCGCCTGTTGGTTTCCATTTTGCCAGGACAAGGGAACGATTATTGGATCGATGATCAGGTGATTTTCATCAATACCAATATTTTGTATAGCCTGCAGAATTTGAATTGCAAGGTTACAACGTTCCGAAGCATTACTGGGAACCTGACTGTCTGGATACAGAAGATATCCTATTATATCGCTCTTATATTTTTTTGCAAGAGGGAGAATATTTTCAAGTTTTTGTGGCTCCAAGGAAAAACCGTTGATAATGGAAGTGTTTTTGCTTGCCTGTAACCCTGCTTCCATTGCTTTTGGATTGGCGGTATCGATCAAAATCGGGAGGTTTGTAACCGATTGGACGGTTTCTACCATAAAAGTCATATTTCTCTCAGGATTGCGGGAAAGAGGTCCGGTATTGATATCAATGGCATCAGCCCCGGCAGTTACGCACCTTGCTGCAATCTCTCGAATGGGTTTGGGATCCAGTGTTTCCAATGCTTTTTGGATTACAGGATTGATGATGTGTAGATTGTCTGCAACAAGCTGCATAGTCAGTCCCTTTTTATTAAACTCGAAGGGTCGGGTATTATTTGTTTTTCATTATAGTAAAGTTCATGTGATAATAATATTCATACAGCTCATCAGGGAACATTTTTTCTCGAAAAAGGCTCTAAAATTTTCATTGAATTGTAAAGCTTTGAAAAAGAAAAAACTTCAAGTGATACAATACCGGTATATCCATGGAGTTTTGTCATGATTTTTTCCATCTGTGCAAGCGGCATCTGATCAAGACCCAAGTGATCTTTTCCACCGTCAACACCATGGAGGTGAACAATGGTTATTTTATTCTTCCACACATCAAAGTTTTTTTCAATGTCTTGTTTTGAAAGAACAAGATGTCCAATATCCAGACATACAGACAACTGAAAGTCATTGATCAGATTTTGAATCTGTTTCATGGGGTAAAAGAGATTCTCAATGGAGAGATCCTCTCCATTGATTTCTTTGCCGATCACTCTCTCCATGCTCCAATATAAAGAATCCAGCCAGAGTTTTATATCTGTTTTTTTTTCCATTGGACAGGGTTGAACCAGATGAAGCGTGCTGGTCGTCGGAGAAAGCAATCGTGTTCGTTCAATAAACCGGTTTATGGTATCAACCGCATGCGTTCGGTGTGCGATACCGGTATCCCCCAGAGAAATATCCACCGGGAGATGAATATTGTAAGAGATACAGTATTTTTCCGCCAGATTTTTCAGCTTCTGGATTTCGGTTTTGGATGGAAGGCTGTTTTCAAAGCGGCTTTCAAAAAAAAGCAGTTCGATTTCATCAAAAAAGGGGCCGAGCATTTCCACATTCTTCGCATAATGATCCGGATAGATAAAGGAGGTGGTACCCAATCGAAAGGGAAACCGGTTTTTATAGGATTTGGGGAAAGATGAGTACATATCAGCAGTAATGGTTCAAGACAGTTATCAGCCAGAAAATCAGGAGGCAGATACAGGATGAAAACATCATAAGCCTGCATGCTTTTTGGATGTGTTCAGGGGCGGCTTCGCCAAAATTTATTCCAATATAGGGTTTTGAAACCAGTTTTCCATGGTAAATGTTGGGCCCGCCCAGTTTAATCTTAAAGACTCCTGCAAAGGCTGCTTCAGGGTATCCTGAATTCGGGCTTGCGTGGTTCCTCCCTTCCAGCACAGCCGTCCGGAAAGCGGATGCTCCGTTTTTCCATAAAATCTGTGCAGATAATGCGATAATGGGAATGGATATGCGGGCAGGAATGAAGTTGCAAAGATCATCGATCCGGGCAGAAGTTTTTCCAAAATGGATGTAGGTTTCATTTTTATACCCGATCATGGAGTCCAGGGTATTGACCATTTTATATGCCATTGCAAGGGGAGCGCCTCCAAGTGCTGCAAAAAAAATAGGGGAAAGTACACCATCCACCAGATTTTCAGCTACGGTTTCAATTGCTGCTCGCGTGATGCCCGGCTGGCCAAGATTGGTCACATCCCTTCCCACAATCATGGATGTTTTGTATTTTGCTTTTTCCAGATCCGGTTTTTGGAGCGCTTTCAAAACATCCATGGCCGCGTCCCTGAGGGATCTTGCTGAGATACAATAAAAAACCAGAATCGTTTCCATCAGAAATCCAAGAATCGGATGAATCCAGCGGGAAAAAGCAACAAGTGATGAACAGATGCAAAAAACAGATAGAATCAGAAAAAAAGAAAAAAGGCAGCCGGATACTATGGCATGGATCGGAAGCTTTCGAAACCGGGGCCCCAGATAGACAATCGAATTCCCCATCCATCGGATCGGATGGGGAAGAAAGCTTGGATCCCCCAGAATCAGATCCAGGACAAATGCGGCTGGAAGAACGAATAGGAAAATTGAATCATTCATGCTTTGTTTACCAGTTGTATCAATTTGTCTGCAAGGAGCTGGTTAACAGGTCTTTTTTTCAGTGCTACACGGATGTATTTATCCGTGAGCCCGTCAAAATTTGAGCAATCCCGGATGAGAATATTATCTCTGGCCAAGGTGCTGCAAACCATCGGGGCTGTCAACTCATTGTTGAACCGGATAAGGATATACGGGACCTTGCCGGGCATACAGGAGAGGGCTGAAATACCTTGGAGTTGATTTATAAAGTGGTCCTGTTCGATTCGGATCAATTGCCTTGTCTTCCGGAGAAAAACCTCCAGCTCCTGTTTGTGGGAAAGGATGTAATCAACAGCGACCTGCGCCAGGCTGTTTACGTTCCAGGGAACCTGTAATTTCCGGATTCTGTTTATAACCTCAGGGGATGCTTTTAAAAAACCGGTTCGTAATCCAGGAATGCTGAAGATTTTAGACATAGAGGTCAGCACAATCACATTTTTCAACCGGGTCTGAATCATACTGAAATCCCTGTCCTCTGGAATAAAAGGGAGATAGGATTCGTCAATAACGAAAATCGTATCCGGATGGGCTTCACAGATCCGGTGGAGAGACTGGGCAGGAATCAATGTTCCGGTAGGGTTGTTCGGGTTACAGATAAACACCATATCTCTGTTTTTCAGATTGTCGGATATCCGGTCCGGATGATGAGAAAAACCGTTTGATTCCTCTGCCATCAGATAGTCAAAGTGGTTTTCATTCTGCAGGCAGGAATCTTTATAGTCTGAATAGGTTGGCCCAAGAATTAACGCATTTTTAATCCGCAATGCTTTTGTGATGGAATAGATAAATTCAGTTGTTCCGTGTCCGGCTAGGATATGACCTTTTTCAAGGTTATGGGTGGTTTCGAATTTTTCGATAATGAATGTTGCCCCGGCGTCAGGCAATGCCTTGATTACGGAGATATTCTTTTGGAGAAATGTAAGCAACCCCGGAGGCGGCCCCATAGGGTTGAGGTTGCTGCTCATGTCTATGATCTCATCCGGCTGACAGCCATTTTTCTTTGCCAGTTCATATATGTTTCCACCGTGACCGGTTATCATGATAATTCTCCTCGGATTATAGCCGCATCGCACCGATTAAAAATAGAAATACTTCGATTGTTTCCGTCATCGCGCCCAGCATGTCTCCTGTTATGCATCCCATCCTTTTTTGGTAAAACTTCAGGATGACAATGACAGCCGCAAGAAAACAGATATTGAACATGATCCATCCCCATCCGAGAAAAAAAGAAAGGAAAAGAGGAATCAGGAGCCCCTGGAATGAGGAGGCCGCCATTTTATTATGAAAAAAAATATGACCGGTTCCACCTTCAGGCCTGCCGTACTGTAAAAATCTAAATCCAAAAAGAGTGGCTCCCCGTGCATAGGCTGGAACGATCATCAGGAGAAGCATGCGATGGGCATCCAGGCCGAAAATACCTGCGGATTTCCCGGCAAACACACAAATTACGGCAACGACTCCGATTGCACCTGCATGACTGTCCTTCATGATCGACAGGGCTTTTTTCGGATCACCCGCTCCCCCGTATAAACCATCTGTGGTATCGCAAACACCATCAAGATGAAGTGCGCCGGTTACCATAACCAGGAAAATCGTATCCAGTACTGCGACAACCGGCATGGGCCAGAACCGGCCGGCAATCAGGTCAAACAAACAAAGGAACAAACCGATCAGAAGACCGGTCAGCGGAAAATAGGGAAGCATTTTATCCGGGACAAAAGTGCCTTTTTTCCCAATGGGAAGTATGGTTAAAAACTGTATGGCGGATATGAACGGTTTTATCATGTTCGGTCAACCTTTGATCACAACCGGGATGCCGGCAACCATCCAGATTACCTTGTTTGCAGCAGCAGCTACTTTTTGATTCACCAGACCTGCTGCATCTCTGAATATGCGGGCAAGAAGGTTTTCCGGCACAATTCCGGATCCTACTTCATTGGAAACAAGGATGACTGAACAGGGAGCATCCTGAATCGAACGGGTGAGCTGACAGACTTCCTGAACCATTTCCTCCCGGCTGATGTTTTTCATCATGAGATTGTTGATCCAGAGCGTCAGGCAATCCACCAGTACAACACTCGATGTCGCAGCATGTTCCATAATCGCCTTTGACAACTCTACTGGGGCCTCAATCGTTATCCAGTCACGGCTCCTTCCCTGTTGATGATGGGAGACCCTTTCTTTCATTTCATCATCATAGGGAACACAGGTGGCCAGAAAGATCCGTTTCCCTGAAATCTTTTCCGCCAGCTCAAGCGCATGGCTGCTTTTTCCACTGCGACATCCCCCAATGACCAATATTTTGTCCGGCATACGGATGGAACCTTTCTCTATTGTTTTTTCTTTAAAGCAGATCCAAAATCAATTTTGTGTTTATATATTTTTGAAAATGTCCGGATAACTGTTCATATTCCTTCTCTCTTGCTGCAAGACCTCCAATTCCGTCAACATGGATATGGCCATGCCCGATCGTTTCCAGCCATTTCCGGGTGATTCCGGGCATATCAAAAAGTCCGTGGATGTAGGTGCCCATAATCCGTGAATCCTTGTTTATGCATCCTTCATCATGGTTGTAAAGGATTTGATTTTGAGAATGAACCTGAAACAGGGGTTTGGCATCACCTCTGATGGTTTGTCCCATGTGAATTTCATAACCGGTCCCGGCTTGATCGTCCCATGAAAAGGATGTCAGGGTAGTGGTTTTGGGTGCAGACAATGTTGTTTCAACCGGGAGCAAGCCTAATCCATGGCTTGAACCGGAAGAACCTTCAAGACCTTCCGGGTCATGAATCATCAGACCCAGTATCTGATACCCTCCACAAATTCCAAGTATATATCCGCCTTTAGAAGCATGTTCAATTACTTTCTCTGCCCATCCTGTTTTTTGAAGCCAGTGCAAATCAGATCTTGTATTTTTGGAGCCGGGGAGGATCACTGCCCCAAAAACAGATAGATCCATGGGTTTATCGATAAAATGGAGTGAAATACCATCTATGTCGGAAAGGGGATGAAAGTCTGTAAAATTGGAAATATGCGGAAGCCGGATTACCGCGATCATCAGGGTGTCTCCGGATACGGCAGTAGGAGTATCTGTCTTCTCAATCACGACAGAATCTTCCTCTTCAATCCGGATATGATGAAACCATGGGAGAACCCCGAAAATGGTTTTTTCGGTTTTTTTTTCAAGCCATCGGATCCCCTCATCAAAAAGGGATATATCTCCTCGAAACCGGTTGATGATCACCCCAGCGATCCGGTCTTTTTCCCGGTCGGAAATACACGCAAGGGTTCCTACAATCTGGGCAAAGACGCCGCCTCGATGTATATCCGCAACCAGTATAACCGGTGCATCCGCATATTCCGCCATCCGGAAGTTCACGATATCATGCTGCATGAGATTGACCTCAGCGCAGGAACCGGCACCTTCCATCACAACAACTTCATGGGAGGATCGCAATCGGTCAAGGGCAGCGGCCGCATAGGAAAAATAATCTTTCTTTTTTTCATGATATTCAACCGCAGTATTATTTTCAATGGGTTTTCCAAGGAGAACAACCTGTGCGCCGATTTCGCCTGTTGGTTTTAAAAGGATCGGATTCATATCCACATGGGGAGGGATTCCGGATGCCTCTGCCTGGACAATCTGGGCACGGCCGATCTCCAATCCTTCGGGAGTCACACCGGAATTATTGGACATGTTCTGGGCCTTAAACGGGACGACATCCATTTTCTTTTCAAAAAGGAATCGGCAGAGAGCGGTTGTGACAATGCTTTTACCCACATCCGACCCGGTTCCGAATACGGCAATCGATTTACCCATTTTTTTTGTTAAGTCCATCTCCCGGCTGAAACCTTTCAATTCCTCTCTCCTGTCATCCGGATCAGGTCATTTTTATGGTAATCTGTTTCAAACCGGATGTTCACGATGGAGCCTGGTTGTGAAAATTCAATGTTTCTTCCGGATGAATCGATGATTTCATGTATCTTGTCAAGATGAAGAGGGCCTTTTGTCGTAATGATCTCGACAGGATCATGGACAAAGATTTTATTTTTAACCTCTGTCAGGGTCAGTCCTTGTACCGTATTTTCAAGAATTTTTCCGATAAAAGCATGGCCCTTGAGTGGATTTGCATTCCGATAGTTGGGTGTAACCTGGTCTGGATCATTAAAATAAAAACCCGTACAATAATCGCGGTGAGTGATGCTGCAAAGCTGTTCGAGCCATTCTTTCTTTGTATGATAGGTTTCCGGAGAAGAGCAATAGTTGTCAATCGCCTCTCGATACACTTTGACAGTAGAGGCAAGGTAGTTGATCGTTTTCATACGGCCTTCAATTTTAAACGATGTGATTCCAGCCTGTATCATTTCCGGGATATGTTCGATCATGCAAAGATCTTTTGAGTTAAAAATATAAGACCCCCGCGAATCTTCCTCAATGGGCATAAATTTTCCGGGCCGCAATTCTTCAACAACTGCATAGTTCCAGCGACAGGGATGACTGCACGTTCCCTGATTACTGTCCCTTTTGGTCAGGAAAGAACTGAGCAGGCATCTGCCGGAATAGGAGATGCACATGGCTCCATGAATAAAGGCTTCAATTTCAGCTGTGGTTTGCCGGCTGATCTCTTTGATTTCTTCAAGAGACAGCTCCCTTGCCACATTGACGCGTTTTACACCAAGGCCTTCCCAGAACCGAACGGTTTTGTAGTTGGTCGTATTTGCCTGGGTGCTTAAGTGAAGCGGGATATCCGGAATCAGATTACGGGCAGACAAGAAAACACCCGGATCAGAAAAAATCAGGGCATCCGGCCTAATCCGTCCTAAATTTTTTAGATAGTTATCAATTCCCGCCTGATCCTGGTTTCTTGCATAGATATTACAAGCCACATAAACCTTGATATTGGCCTTATGGGAATATACGATTGCCTTTTCCATTTCTTCCAGGGTAAAATTCCCTGAAAAATTGCGCAATGAAAACTCTTTGTTCGCAAGATACACGGCATCCGCACCGTAGTGAACTGCAATTTCGAGTTTTTCAAAATTGCCGGCAGGTGCCAACAATTCGATGGGCCGGAGCTGAAAGTTCATTTTTTGTTTCAATTCATTCTCAATATTGGATTCGTTTCAAACAATATGGAACGCTACCGTCCAGTTAAATATGTCCATATGGACAGCGATAAAAATTGTTACATATATCATTTTTCACCGTTCGATCAATAAAGAGTTTGAATTGTTTTTGGGTCCATAATATAAAATATCCATAACCGGTCTTGATGGGAATCGGATGACATGTACAAAAAATTCTATAATCTGAATGAAAAACCTTTCAAAATCGTGCCCAATCCAAATTTCTTTTTTTTAAGCCCGAGGTATGAAAATGCATTAACCTATCTGGAATATGGTCTTGCGGAAAAAAGCGGTTTTATCATGCTGACAGGTGAAATCGGTATGGGTAAAACGACATTGATTCGCTACCTTTTAAATAAGCTTGAATCCAAGATGGAAGTGGGGGTTATTTTAAATACCAATGTCACCGCCGATCAGATTCTCAAGCTGATCCTTCTTGAATTTGAACTCCCAACATCAGAGGGCGATAAATCAAAAGAACTGGAAACCCTTTATCGGTTTTTAATTGAACAATATAAGATAGGAAAACAGGTTATCCTCATCATTGACGAGGCACAGAATCTTACGGACGAAGCGCTTGAGGAAGTCAGAATGCTTTCAAACCTCCAAAGCGATGAGGAGATCCTGTTACAAATCATTGTCGTTGGCCAGCCTGAGCTGAAAAAGAAATTGAAAAAACCAGGTCTTGCTCAATTTTCTCAAAGAATCGCAGTGAGTTACCATCTGTCTCCCTTAACAAGAAAGGAATGTCATGACTATATAGCTCATCGATTGAAGGCTGCAGGTGGAAATCCGGATATTTTTTTAACAAATGCGATGGATATGATATATGACAGCTCCGGTGGAATTCCCAGAACCATTAATCTGCTGTGCGATGCCTGCCTTGTTTACGGTTTTGCGGATGAAATCGAACAAATAGGGGTATATATTGTTCAGCAGGTGATTGATGATAAAGAGGGAATGGGTATTTTTACGGATAGTTTCGGAGGAGGTACATTCGAATATTCTGTACCGGCAGACCCACCACCTGTGAAGTTTGTTTCTTTAAATGAATCTGACGAAAAGAGAAAACAGATTTCCCTTCAGGATGAATGCCGCGAAAATTTGATAAAAGAAATTCAACGCATTGAAGGTAAGGTTCGGGAACTTGAAATATCCGCAGGGGAAAATAAGACCGTAATGGAGAAAAAGATTGATCGGATTCAAAAAAAAATATTGGGTAAAATAATGCGTCTGCTCCTTGCGGAGCGAAAGCAAAATGATAGATTAGTGCTTAAATACGGAAGCCTTAATGAAAAATATCGTATGCTGAAAAAAAGATACAATGCGGTCATCGGCAGAGATCAATGATAACAAAAAGAATTGCCGGGTATTCCGGGTTGCCATTCTGAAATAGCAACCCGGTACTCGGTAACCAGAGTTTTTCCTGGAGTATAATTTTACTTTTTTTTAATGACTGGCAGGAAGTTTTTTTTCAGCCATATCTTTTTTAGGAGCTTCTGCTGGAGATTTTTTGGCAGTGCCTGAGGCCAATATCCATTGATTGTCCTTTTTTTCTAGACACAGGGTTTCTTTGTATTTAATGTCCCCTTCGATCGTAACGGTGGCTTTGTTATCCTCCTCTTCCGTAACTGTGAAATCCAGATCCTCCAAGTTACATGGAATACCGTTAAATTGTTTCTGAATATAATTTTTGCCAAAATCTTCAGGTGTGGCACTATCACTACTGCAACCGCAAACAGTTAGAAGGCCTATACAACAAAGTAGAATCAGCGCTTTTTTCATTTTTCTCTCCTATCCTTATAATGCCAGAGTAAATTGTTGATGAACAGTAAAAGTTTTATCGACGTTCCGTAATTAAAGAATCTTTTTTACTTCAAACTCTCACCTCCTTTCACTTTCCGTTGAAAATTTTTACGTTACAAATGGTAAAAATCCGGTAGAAGCAATGAATTAAATATGAAAGAAGAACAGTTATTTGTTTTCTTATAACATCTTTAAATTCTTGACACAATGATGAGTTGCCGATAAACTGTAAAAAATTGATGAACGGCCGGTGAATTTTTTTTCTTTTAATATAACAGGATGTTAATCTTCAAGGTGGATAGATAATGATAACCTGGTTTTTTGAAGAACTCCAGAAATTTGAGAAGGAGGTGACGGATGTATAAAAAAATACTTGTGCCGTTGGATGGATCGAGCCGTGCAGAAAAGATCCTTCCCCATGTGAAGAATTTGGCCAAGATGAACAGTTCGGAAGTTGTATTTCTTCAGGTCATACGACCGGTTATTGTTAGTGATGGCTATAAGGGAATTCTTGTTGAGGAAAGTCAAGGGGAGAGTAATCGGAAGTTGGAAGAGGCATTGGAGTACCTTTCCGGTATTGAAGGTGAATTCAGAGAGGCTGGAATAATAACCCACAAGCGATCGTTGATCGGTTCTGTAGTAAATACCATTATCGAAGTTTCTCAAAGCGAAAATGTTGACCTGATCGCAATGGCAAGTCATGGCAGAAGTGGGCTTTCCCGTGTTTTTTACGGGAGCGTAGCAGCCGGGATACTTCAAGCGGTTGACAGGCCATTGCTCCTGATACGATCTCGCGATATTTCTTGATTTATGAACAGAATGGCGGGCTGATTTTTTTAACCGGCTCACTATATTGAATTTTCGTTTTATTAACACTTTCTTATTTTTCATAAATGATGTATGGTGAATCTGAAATAATCTCAAAGCCAAATGGAATCCCTGTCAGTATAAGATGTTTTTCGTTTCCATGTTGTCAGCGCATGCGTGTTGCTGAGGCAGCTTTATATATATGAAGTGAATGTGAGAATTCCTGATCATGGTAGACAATTGAAAAAAGGAGGGAATTGAGGTTATGAAAAAATTAAAAATTGATTTACAGCTGGTAGTAAAGGGTATTCGGGCAATCAACAACCAACTTGACAAAGCGATTAAGGCAGTGGAAGGTTCAGCAGCTCAGGGGTTTTCGAAGAAAAAAAAGGTGTCAGGGAAAAGTGCCAAGAAAGGAAGCACTGCCGGGAAAAAAACAGCAGATTCGGCAACGGCTTTTGATACGGTAATACAAATCATATCCAGAAGCAAACAGGGCATAGACACATCAAAAATTAAAGAAAAAACGGGATTTGATGATAAAAAAATCGCAAACATTATTTATAAGGCAAAGAATCGAAATTTGATCCGGAGCATCAGTAAAGGGATTTATGTAAAAGCTTGATGAATTGCTACAAAACAGGTTCGGTGGGTAAGATAAGATGACGCTGCCCACCGGACCTTTACAAAAAATTGAGATCCATAGATGTGCTAAACCGATGGGTGGTCCATAACGTATCGGGCGATTTTATCTCTGACCATTTGAGCAATTTCATCTTCCGGCAGTTTCGAAAAGCTTTCATACGGTATTGCTTCAAGTACATGAATTTGAATCCTATGATAACCATGAAAGTTCAGACTGTGTTTTGGCAGCGCATGGGTTGTGCCGATAATCGCTATAGGTAAAATCGGCAGGTTCTTTTTTTTGGCCAGTACAAATGCACCCTTTTTAAACGGCTTGACAGTTCCATCCTTGGATCTCGTTCCTTCTGGGAAGAAATAGATCGAGTTGCCCTGATCGATCATTTTTTCACACTCTTCCATCATTCTGTTTGTGCTTTCCTTGTCACCTCGTTTCAGCTTGATATAGTTGTTGAGATACATGTTCCATCCAATCAGGGGGAGCTTAAATACTTCTGCTTTGGAAACCCATTTAAAATGGAAAAACAGACTGAAGGCAACCAGAATATCCAGCTGGGATTGGTGATTGGAGACGATCATGTACTTCGTATCTTTTCTGTAATTTTCCCGTCCGGAAACCGAGACAGACCAGGCCGGCATTATCCAGAGGTACATGGATCCCCAAAAACAGGTGAGCTGGTGAAGCAGTCTGAGGCGGGGGTCAAATGTAACTGTGAAAGCCCATATGATAAAAGCAATCAGAAAAAAAAAGACAGAGGAAAGTGCGATAAAGACAAGAAAGGAGATTGAGATTAAACGATTTTTCATGAAAAATGAGTTATCTTGATCATTAAAGTTACACCTTTTTTTAATGGATCATAAAGTTTATGTCAATCCCTGGTATGAATATTGATAATATTTTTGCAATAAAAATCTTCGCTTGAGTTTCGGAAATAGATTATTTATAATTGGATACCATTCAAAAAAAATGACAATTTTTCAACTTACAACCTGCAAGAATCTATCTGACTTTCAGGCAATCTAAAGAAGCCATAAGTGATTCGATACTCGACCTTTACAACTGCTTCAAGCATGGATTGCGGGCATATACGATACTTTGGCAAGGATATTCAAAATGGAAAAAGCAACTGTTCTGGTTGTTGACAATGAAGATGATGTGCTCAGGATCATTGAAAACGCACTGGGAACAATCAGTTATGATATAATCTTTTCAAAAAATGGTGATGAGGGGCTTGTCAGATTACGGAACACTCCTATCGATATTGTATTGGCGGATCAGTCCATATCAGATATGGCGTGTCTGGACTTTTTAAAGATTGTAAAAAAAGAGTATCCGGATGTTGTAACGATTATGTTGGCGGATCAGATGGATCTTGACACAACCTTACGGGCGATAAATGAAGCCGGCGTATATCGGTTTATTCATAAGCCATGGAATTCTTTTGAGTTAAGAATCAATATTTCACGCGGGCTTGAGTTTAAAAAGATGATTATGGAAAAAAGACGGTTACTGGAAGAGATCAAAAAAAATGATCTCATACTTCAAAAATTGGAAAAAAAATTTCCGTATATCAACAGGATTATCCATCAAGAGGTTGGGTCAGATTGATAACAATTGATTGAATTTTCAAAATGAGCAGCTTGTGGCTTGTTATGGAGGCATTATATGGGTAAACACTGCATTCTGATTGTTGATGATGAACAGGCCATTCTTGACCTTGCAGTGGATACACTTAAAAAATATGATTATAACGTGATTACCGCAAAAAGCGGAGAAGAGGGCCTGGATATGCTTATTCAGCATCCAGTGAATCTGATCGTCAGCGACCAGCGTATGGATGGTATTTCCGGGGTTGAATTCTTAAAAATTGTAAAGAAAAAATACCCGAACATCATAACGATAATGCTAACCGGTTTTGCGGAAACCGAGACGGCAATGAAAGCGGTTAATGAAGCCGGGATATACAAATTTATCGTGAAACCATGGAATATGTTGGATTTTCGAAATACAGTGGAGAGAGCTTTGGAATTACAGTATCTGATTATGGAAAAAGAAGAACTCATGAAAAAACTTGCCCTGCAAAAAAGGATATTTCAACAAATCAGCAGGGAATATCCGGATATCATAAAACCGAAAAACAAATCAGTTGTTGATTGTTAGGGGAGTGTTACAAAACTGCTGTTTTTTTATTATCATTCTATATGGTTATCCGGCTTTGACTATCCGTAGCTAGGATTGAGACGTAAATTTTATAACAAGATCATTCAACTGGTTTGAAAGCTTCATCAGTTCATCCGCGTTATTGTTGGTTTGAGAACTGCTGTTTGCAATTTCGCCTGCAGCCTGGTTTACTTCGGAAAGTGCTTTTGATATCTCCTCTGCGGTTTGCGAACTTTGTGCAATGGTTTGATTGATTTCAGAAATTCCAAACGATGATTGAGCGATATTGCCGGCGATCTCTTTGGTTGTGGCTGACTGCTCTTCTATAGCTGCAGCTATGGTTGAAACAAATTCATTTATTTCATTCACAATACTTGAAATTTGTCGAATATCCGTCACCGTATCTACGGTAGCGGATTGAATATCTTCAATCTGTTTTTTAATCTCATGAGTTGCTGCTGCCGTCTGCTTTGCCAGTTCTTTGATCTCATTTGCTACAACAGAAAAACCCTTTCCTGCTTCTCCTGCCCGGGCAGCTTCAATTGTGGCATTTAAAGCAAGTAAATTGGTTTGCTCCGAGATATCCTTTATCGCTTCTGTGACTTTTCCAATTTTCTTTGCATCCTGTCCGAGTTTATCAACTTTTTTTAATGTGCTGTTTGAATAGGATACGGCTTGCAGCGCAATCTTGTGTGTTTCATTGGTATTTTCTGCTATCTCATTTATGGTGCCTGTCATTTCTTCAACCGATGCCGCTACCGTGTTTGCATTCGTTGTCAACTGCTCCATGGATGATGCTACGGCTGTCGTGTTTTCATTGAAGGATTCAAAGGCCGTAAGGACACTCCTGGACTTGGATGACATATCCTGAGCTCCTGCTGACATCAAGTTTGAAATATTCGAAAGACTGATAGAAGAGTTGTTCAGGATTTCAGCATTATAACGGATCTCCAGAATCGCATCTTCCAACCGGGATTTATTCTTTTTTATTTCAGCTCCACGGGTTTTGATTTTTTCCCGCATATTGTTGAGATAGCTTCCAATGAATGAAAGCCAGAATAGTGCGGCGATAAGAATAAAAAGCTGAACAAGATTCAGATGAAAATTAAAATTCGGCGGAGGATACATCGAATCCAGGAAAATCACAAATCCATATCCAGCTCCCGCGATCAGGGATACAATGATAAATTCCATGCGATTGAATTGGAAAGCTCCAAAAAGAATCACAAGCAGATAAAAAATAAGGCTGGCGCCCCGAATTTCATAAACAAAATAGATAAAATAGGTCACCCAGATCAGGGCAATTGAGATCTGGGCCATGGTCAGACTAGGGTCTTTGAATCCTTTATTCCAGCCAAGTCGAATCACGAGATAAAAAAGAACTTGTCCCCCTCCAAGCATGATAACCCAAAACGCAAACTGCATCCGGGTCATGAAGACCAAATTGGCGTTCATCGAAACCCAGACAACAATCAGACAGATCCCAAAAAAAAGGTCTGCCATCAACTGCCGTTTTACCCGAATCGCTTGTTCCCGATCATTTTTTGGTATGATATCCATATTTGAGAAGCCTCGCTATATAAGGGAATTGCTGTTCAGAAAGTAAGGTTTTTGTGTTAAATCCAAAAAACATCTGTAATTTATCACGAATCGGCGTTAATGCAAAGGGAAATAGTCAGGTGGATAGAATGTGGTTTTAAAAAATGACCGGAGAATTTTATGCAATGAAAAAGCGTTTTCTGATATGGAATAGATACAGGTGGGAATCAATTATATGATGGATCAATGACAAAAAAAAACGAGACTCTCATTTCTGATCCTCAAAGGGGGTAAATGGAAAATCAAAAACAACTATTCCGGTATGAATCACTCGCAAGTGAGTTGGAAACAAAGATCAAAAACGGAACATATCGGGCAGGGGAAAAGCTTCCTTCCATAAGGGAATTTCATCATCATCTGAGTTTGAGTATCAGTACGATATATAAGGCGTATATTGAACTGGAAGCCATGGGACTGATTGAAGCCAGGCCAAAGTCAGGATATTATGTGAGTCCTCCTCAAACCATAATGAGAAAGCCAGCATTTATCAAGAGGAGCTCCATGCCCAAAAAGGTTGATCTGTCCTCTGTCGCGCAATCGATCCACAATGCGATCAGCAATCCTGACATCTTACCGCTGGGAGGATCGGTCATATCCCCTGAGCTTTTTCCCCACAAGCATTTCTCAAGAATCATAAAAGGAATAACCGCCAATGAGATGAAAACACTTATGGGATATGCTCCCACCGGAGGCACATATCAGCTCAGACGTCAAATCGCCATTCGGACAGTTGGAATTTTCGGGGAAATCGATGCAGATGATGTCGTTATCACCAATGGATGCATGGAGGCCCTGACTTTGTCTTTACAGGCGGTTGTCAAGTCCGGAGATACAATTGCCATTGAATCACCCACTTTTTTTACCATACTGCGTCTGCTTGAGGAGCTCGGGGTCTATGTTGTGGAAGTCCCGACAGATCCGCGATATGGAGTTGACCCGGAAGAGTTGGAAAAAGTGATTGCCAAAAATGAGATTAAAGCATGTGTTTTTATGCCCAATTTTCAGAATCCATTGGGAGCATTGATGCCGGATTCCTCCAAAAAAAGGATTGTCGAAATGCTGAATCAGAAGGAGATTCCGATTATCGAAGATGATATTTACGCAGAACTCTATTTTGGAAAAAAACGGCCAAGCACTTTAAAAAAATATGATGCCAAAGGGTTGGTATTGAGCTGCTCCTCATTTTCAAAAACACTGGCTCCTGGATTGCGAATCGGTTGGATTCTGGCAGATGAAAGATTTCGTCAGCGAATACAAAAATTGAAATCGGTTGTTTCCATATCCACATCCAACCTGGATCAGTTTGTCCTTGCAAGGTTTCTGGAAAGCGGCGGGTATGACCGTCATTTGCGAACGCTTCGAAAAGCATTACACCATCAAGTGATCAGCATGGCGTGTTCGATCCAGAAACATTTTCCTTACAACACCAGACTGGCAATTCCGGAAGGCGGAACCTTTTTATGGGTAGGCCTTCCCGGTGGTATTGATGGCTTAACCGTGTTTGAGAAAGCAATGGAAAACAATATCGCGGTTCTTCCGGGAGTTGCCTGTTCCGCATCCGAGCATTATAAAAGCTATCTCAGGATCAATTGCGGATATCCTTTTCTGGAACGGATGGAAGAGGGGATCGCAACACTGGGGCGAATCATCCGGAATTCTATCTGTTGATCGAGATGGATATTTGATCCGGAAAAGGATTTTCCTGATTTTCCGCTTCCAGCATGGCCAGCATCTTGATCATCTCTTCCTTTTCTTTTTGAACAACCTGCATCATTTCTTCGATATCTTTTACGATTTGCTCTTCAGACATTTGAAACCCTTTTGATTATGTAAAAAGTTTATATTTTGATTATATCATAGTTGCATATATAGTGTTTATTGGTTGCCTATTATGCTATATATTGTATAAAAAAACAACTAATTTTTGGGTAAGATGAGAGATTATTGCAATTGAAAGCGTACGGGTATTTTCACCCACATTCCAACCGGTTTGTTTTCTTTCATTCCCGGCAGAAAAGCCCATTTGAACACCGAAGCGGATGCCGCATCATCAAGGGAAGGATAACCGCTGGATTGAAAGATCCTGAGATCTTCAACCCTGCCGTTTTGATCCACCAGAACCTCCAGGATGACCGTACCCTGATACCCCTTTCGACGTGCCATTTTGGGGTATTCCGGAGGAGGATTTTTTTGGTATTCCGGAGTTGCTTCATGCAGCCCATAACCAGCGGAGATGTTTTTCCCCGTATCCTGGAGGGATGTGCCTGGTAATCGTTCGGGGTTATCATCGCCTTGTCCGGACGATATATCCTGTCCGGTCAAATCATTCCGGATGGATTGAGTCTCAGTCTGGGTTGGTGTTTCAGCGTGAACCGGCTTTGTCTCCAGCGGAATGGGTCTGGATATGATTTTTTCGATTTTTTGAGGAGGTTTTTTTTTCTTTTCAATTGGTTCTTGAGCCGGAAGCGTTTTCTGAACAAAAGAAGGTCGATCCGGCTTCTTATAGGAAAGCCCGACAGCAATGGTTTTGTTCTTGGGACTTGTCATCCGGCTTTCTTTAACCCAGTCAAATTGAAGTGTAAAAAAAAGGCCATGAAATAAAAATGACAACATGGTTGCCGGGACAAGCCACCTCATTTGCTTTCTGCCTCAGCCTGGAGAGAGATTTTCTCAAAGCCGGCCTGCTTGATTTTATCCAGCACCAGAAACAGCTTCTGGTAAGGAAGGGACCGATCTGCAAAAAGAAGGATACCGGGATCACGATGCCCCTTTGCCTGTTTGCCTAAAATGTTTGTCAGGTCTGCAAGGGGCACCTGGGTTTTGTCAATCCATACGGAACCATCTGCCATTACCGTTACGGACAGTACAAGTTTTTTTTCAATTTCTGCAACAGAGGAGGATGGAAGGTTGATAAACATTCCCCGATGTATCGCCATGGAGAGCATGGAGTAGATGAAAAACGCCAGCAGCAGAAAGATAACATCGATCATGGGAATCATCTCGATTCTGATTTTTTTCCCTGTCTGAACGGTGAGTTTCATCCCTTAGCCTCTCTTTCCTTTTTAGAATGGCTTTCCAGTTTTTCATACATGATTTCAAGACTGGTTGCATATTTTTCGATTGACAAAGCGGCCTGTTCAATCTTGAGGGTAAAATAATTATATGGGAATACGGTAGGGATCGCAATCATAAGGCCGGCAGCCGTGGTGATCAGAGCCTCTGCAATTCCTCCTGTTACAGCCTGTGGGTTTTCAATACCCTCCCCAAGCACATTAAAAGAAGCGATAATGCCTGTCACGGTCCCTAAAATTCCCAGCAGCGGTGCCACTGTGATCATGGTATCCAGCACACCCATGTATTTCCGCATTTTCCGGATTTCATCCGAAGCTGCGGATTCCATGGCTTTGACCATAGAGTAATCCCGGTGAAGTATACCGCTTACGAGTGTCCGGACAATATAGTTTTTGGAACCAGTGGCTGCTTTTCGAATTCCCTCCCAGTCCCCGGTTTGACTTAACTCAAGGATTTGATCGATTGTATCCTGATGATAATTCATGCTGACCTTGATCCAGAAAAAAGTTCGTTCGATAATCACCGTCAGGGTGATGATGGAACAGGCAAGGAGCGGATACATCACAGGTCCGCCATCGTTAAATATTTCAATCATTGTAACGCCTCATATTGTGTTTTGGGTTGCAAGAAAGATACATGGCTTTCCCGAACGGGGATTTTTTTCAATGACAACCGGAGTACCATAGACATCCTGAATTGATTTTTCCGTCAACACCTCTTCCGGTGTTCCTATCTGGTAAATATGGCCATTTTTTTTGTTCAGAAGAACCAGCCGGTTGGAATACTCGCCGGCAAGATTGAGATCATGAACCACCATCAATACCGTAAGCCCAAGCTCCTGATTCAACCGTTGAATCAGACCCAGGATCTGAGCCTGATGGGTGATATCCAGATGGGAAGTCGGCTCATCCAGGAGAAGAAGTGTCGGCTCCTGGACAAGGGCACGGGCAATGGAAGCCAGTTGTCTCTCGCCGCCGCTGATTTGACTCATCAATTGATCTTTTACTTTATCGGTATCGGTCAGAGCCATGTATCGTTCCGCCAGGAGTATATCTTTTTTGGTTTCCATAAACTGATATCTTTTAAAATAGGGCAGCCTGCCGAGTAGGATATACTCCTGAACGGTCATCATGGCCGGTTCGACAGTCTGACCGACAACCGCCATTTTTCTGGCAAGCTCATTCCGGGGAATCGATGGAATCGTCCGTCCCTGAAACAGGATTTTCCCTTTTTCAGGCCTGACAATATTGGTAATGGATTTGAGCAGCGTGGTTTTACCGGAACCATTGGAACCGATAATGCCGATGATCTCACCGGCAACCACTTTCAGACTGACATCATGAATAATTGTTTTGGTGCCATACCCGCAGGAAAGGTGGTCTATTTCAAGGATTGCTTCCGTCATAGTGAGACCTGCTTCCGGCTGAGAACATAGATGAAGATGACTCCGCCGATAATACCGGTAATGACGCCCACGGGAAGTTCAAGGGGGGCAACAATGGTACGGGAAATCACATCGCAAACCGTCAGGAATGCTGCCCCGGATATGAATGAACTGATCAGGAGAATCCGATGATCCGGGCCCGCGGTCATCCGCATGAAGTGGGGGACAATCAATCCAACAAACATAATAATACCGGCTACGGACACGCTCATTCCGGTCAGGATTGAGGCGATGATAAACAGAAAGCGTTTGGTGCGTTCTGTTTGAATTCCAAGGTGAATCGCCTCCTCCTCTCCCAGGGCAAGCGCATTCAGATCCAGACAGAAAAAGTAGGAGAGGATCAGTCCTGCAATGGACACGATAATGGATATTCTGACCAGAATCATGTTGGGTTCATCCAGAGACCCCATGATCCAGAAAATGATACTGTGAAGGTCTTCGCTGTGGGAGACGGCCATGAGAAGCATGACTACCGATGATGAAACAAAACTGATCATCACACCGATGAGCAGCATGTTGTTGGTTTTGAGATCTCCTTTTTTGATGCTGATGCTGTAAACAATTGCGATCACCAGCAGTGCTCCCAGAAATCCGGAAAGCGGGTATGCAATAACACCCAGTGTTATATACCATTTGAATATGATATTCAGGCATACTCCCAGGCTGGCTCCGCCGGAGATACCGAGTGTATAGGGTTCAACCAGAGGATTCCGGAACATTCCCTGGAGGAGAACGCCGGCCAGGCTCAATGCCCCTCCGATGGACAGGGCCAGCAAGAGCCTCGGCAGCCGGATACTGAAAAGAATGCTGTGTTCCACGGTGCCTTCCCCGTTGATCAGGATATCCGGTATCTTCTGAACAGGAATTCCGGCACTGCCGGTACAGACAGCAAGGATGCAGGCCATGAGCAGAAAGAGGCTCAGGATCAGCAGCATCAGAAACCAGTTTTTTGCTTTTCTGTTTTTCATTTCAGTTCGTCGATTTCAGGATGCAGTATTTGTGCGATTTTCTTCACGGTCGTCGCAAATTTATCAACAGTAGGGCTGCATACCAGATAGGAATCCAGGATATGGATCTCTTTATCTCTTGCGGCTTTCAGGGATGGATACCGCATCCATGTTTCCTTTTCCTGTTCTCCGAGGGTTTCAGCAGATCCCATGGTTGTAATGAAAATCACATCCGGATTGTCCTTTAATACCTTTTCCCGGCTGTATACACCGGTTTTTTCCAGGGAGGCAATATTTATCCCTCCGGCATATTCAATATATTCATTGAGAAATGTGTCCCGGCTTGCGGTGTGAAGGGGTTTGACTCCGATCTGCATAAACACCCTTTTTTTGGGTAGGTTCCGTGTAACAGACAGGATTGCATCCACATTTTTTTTTGCATCATCGATCACAAGCCGGGCGTTTTCCACCTTTCCCAGAATTTCACCCATGGTCATGGTCAGTTGACACATTTCTGAAAAGGTTTTTGGATTTTCCATGCGCTTTACACGCACACCTAAATTTTCCAGCATGGAAAGCTGCTTTTTTTTGGAAAGCGGACTGGCCAGCACCAGATCAGGTCGCATGCCGACAATTTTTTCAACATTCATCTCAATCATCGAACCGATTTTTTCCTTGTTTTTGGCATCCTCCGGCACAATACAATAGCTTGTATCGGCAATAAGCTGTTTATCTGCCTTGAGCAGATAGATCATCTCTGTAATGATAGGCCCCAGAGAGACAACCCTTTGTGGATAGGAAAGGGATTCTCCCCAGGCAAGGACGGGCAATAGAAAAGCAAAAGCAACGATAGATTGAAGGATCGGTTTCATTTATTCTGTTTTTTCCTGGTAATAAACTCCATTCAGCAGCGAATTGAATGCAATTTTCAATACCGGTGGCAGGGTATCTGTCACCACGATATCTTTCATTTTAGGAATCTCCCGGCCTGCAATCTGTTCCGCAATGTTTTTACCCCACAGACTGAAGGATGTCAGATCCTTTACCAGTCCTTTGTTGTATTCATCATTTATCGCCAGTGCGGATTCAATAAATCCTGCATATTGCGGATCAAGAAGCAGGGATTCAATCGCACCGGAAAGAACGTTTGGGTCACGACCGCAGTCGCACTTTTTTGTTCCAATCAGACCGGCAACGGTTATATCACGTTCTTCGAGCCGCTGAAAGATATTCCGTGATGTGGTCATCCGGTTCTGCTTGCCGACCGCTTCCTGAACGCCTTTGTATACGGCACGGGCAATCAGTTCACCCAGTTTGGTATGGCCGCCGCTATTGTCCAATCGCACTCCGGAACCCTCAACAACCAGGATATTGTCTGTTCCGGTACCGGTTGCCTGATAAGCCCCTGAACCGTAACTGCTCCGGATGTCCATATCGGACAAAGCTGCGGTTTTGGCTTCGGTTGCCGTAATGATGGCACGGGTCATGGCACTGGAAGTCAGTTTCATATTGGTCAGGATGATAATGTTGATGGTACCGGGTTCATAATAGAGGCCCTCATCTTTGGACATGCGCATGGCATTGCTTTCCACGCCGGCGGTAATCAGCGTATGCACCCGCATCTCCCTGAATGTTTCCTGTTGTATGGAAAGATTGTCCATGTCCGCCCCGGTGAAGAGAAAGCTTGATATTTTTTCATCCTGGCCAATGACGGCATATATCTGATTCCGGAGACCATCAAGTGTGTTGCCATGGCCCATGGCCCAATACTGGGGAGGGGAGAAATGGTTCCCCACGGTTTGTATATGGGATCGCTCTCCTTCCAGCGTGGATACAACGGAAAGAGGTTTCGTAAAATCGATGACCAAAGTTTTATGGGTAAAATCATAAATCCGGCTGTAGAGAATCCGGATGTCTTTGAGGTAATCCAGGTCAATCTGAATGGCTCTTGAAGTTATGATTTTATCTTTTTCAACAAGGGGACTTTTATTTGAAAATTCTTTCCCGTAAATATCTGCAGCAAGCCAGGAGACAAAATAACCCGTATGGGTCGCTGCCCGGCATGTAAGGTCGCATGGAAAGTAAAAAATATTCCGGTTTTTTACAGCCTCCACCGCTTTCCAGCCGGGCTTGCTGAAAAAAGATTCGGCTGTTTTTTCATCTCCGCCGCATCCATAGATCACCTGGGGATTGAACCGGAGCCACTCCTCTTTGGTGACTTCAATGATATCCCCTTTTTTATTGAAGGGATGAGTAATTCCTCCGGCTGCCCGGATCATTTCATTCTGAAAGGAATCGGTTCCAGGGGTCATCACCTTGTCGCGTCCCATGAGACGGATCACCCGTTTTCTTTTCTCTTCTGGAATGGTTGCGATCTTTCTTTTGATCAGTTCAAGCTCCTGCTGAATCTGCGTTATAATCTCCTTTGCCTGGGTTTCCCGCTGAAAGATCTTTCCGAGCAGCAGGATATCGGAAAAGCTGTCGGACAGGGAAGTTGTTTTCATTTCAACCAGCAGGCAGTCTGAACCAGAGAATCGTTTTTTAATTTCTGAGTGTATATCGGAAAGAATGATCATGTCCGGTTTGATCATTTCAATCGCACTGATCGAAGGCTCAAAAAAACCGCCTACAATTGGTTTCAAGGAAGCCCCTGGAGGATAGGTGTCATGGTAAGTTAAGCCGGCAATGGCCTTTTCAGCACCGATTCTGAAAAGCGTTTCAGTAGCTGATGGAACCAGACAGACGACCCGGACAGGCACCTTTTGAATGATTATTGGTTTTCCGTTTGCATCCGTGATTGTCAACGGAAGAGAGAAAGCAGAAGTTGAAAAACAGATCCAGCAGATCAGGATGCATGAGAGGATGTTTACTATATTTTTTTTCATAAATAAAATCCCTGCAAATCAGCCAAGCCTGACCATTACCGGCCAGGCTTGGATTTCATCATTTTCCCCTATAATAAAGAGCCAGTTTCAAAAGTCTCTTGTTGTCATTCCGGCGAAAGCCGGAATCCAGTATTTTCAATTCTTTTCTGGACACCGGCCTTCGCCGGTGTGACGGTTTTTCATTGTTTTGAAATTAGCTCCAAAGAGAAATCACCAGATGATTCTTTTTTACTTTTTTAAATGAAACACCCCAACAAAAGCAAAGACCGCCGATAAAGAGAACAGGGTCCAAAGGCTGTTTGCGTATTTCCCTTTTGAGGCAGTCTGGATAAAACAGGTGCTGTCATCATCGCCGGATCCGGACTCCGCAGGGGTTAATTCTGTTTCTCCGGCAAACACAACCCGCAATGGCGTCAGGTTGGTGTTGATGGTTTCATCAATTTCATCTGTCGATGTGTTTAAAATGATAATTTTGGGATCGGTCAGCGACCATGTTTCTGCATCATATGCAGATGCACAAATCCACAACATGCTGTTCTGGTCCGTATAAACTCCGGTTTCCATGCCGCCGATGCTCAGGTTCTCAAGGCCGGATACAACCGTTCCAGCCGGATCCGGATCAGAAGGATTAAAGGTGTACAGGGTATTGTCTCCCCAGGCTGCATAGCCGATAAAGTAGCCCTTGGTTGGAGAAACAATGGCCATTCCGGAGATTGCGCCATACGGATGATCTGTTGCATCCCCGTCATCCAGAATCAGGGTTGATTCGTAAGAGGTAGGGCTGATGGTTGCAATTCCACCGGTGTATTGGTTTGTGTATTGTCCGACACCCTGAACATAAACAGTATGGTTGGATGCCAGATACTGAATGGCTCCCGGATTTTCCATGGGAAGCGGGATACCTTTTCGGGTTCCATCTCCTTTTCCGGTGTTCACCTCTGTATCATCGGAGGTCTTGAATACAGCCACCCAGGGTGTATGGTAGACATAATTCCCCCAGCCGCCGGAAAAATCGATCCGTTGCAGTGTAACATACAGAAAGTCCCCAACGATCACACCGCTGTGCATCTCCGGGTTTCCATCTTCGTCTGCATATGCGCTCAGATCAATTTCACCGGTTTTGAAGTCCGCCTCGCTGGTCGCGCTCGGATTGACAATCCACAAGGTTGATGATCCAAACCGGAGCAGATAGGCTTTTGATTCATTTACAAAGATAAGATCATGCGGATTGCTTCCGGTTTCATCTTCTTCCGTCGAGTATTGCCAGACCGCAGCAGTCGGCTGATCCACATGAAATTTGGTGATGTTGTTTGCGCCGCTTCTTTCCATCCGGTAAAAGTATTCCCCATAGGCTGCAACCGTCATGTCGGAGCCGGATGGAACCAGATCCTGTGTGATCGCTCTCGGCCCTCCGACCGGTTCAACAGAAACCACGGAATGAGCACCACTTGAATAATCGCCTGCTGCGGATACAACCACTGCGGTTTGACTGGTATCTGCTTGAGCAGGTAAAGAGGAAGCGATCAGTAACAGCACTGAGATCGATAAAAATAAAAGAGTTGCTGCCATCGTTTCGGACATAGCCTTCCAATTGGTTTTCATCATTTTTCTCCCTTTTTAAATGGATTATATAGTTGTCATTTTTAACTTGCTCAAAATGTATATTTTACACTTCCAAAACAGGATACTCCGGGCATGGGGTACCCATTGAAATCTTCATACTGTTCGTCCGTGATATTTTTCGCTTCAACACTGAATAGAAAAGATTGAACCAGCCAGGAGACACCGGTATTCAGATATTTCTGGTCTTTGGCCTTGAGCAGATTGGCTGTGTCATAATACATCTGTTTGTTGACAACATATTCAACAAACAGTTTCCAGTTCCGCAAGCTGGTTTCAACTCTTCCTGTGTATTGGTTCCGGAACAGTCCTGGAAGTTTCTTCCCGTCAAATCCTTCAATCCGGCTTTGATTTTCCGCATCCTGCATGACAGCATTTCCAATCAACTGGAAATGCTCATACAGCTTGACGTTGCCCTTGACCTCAACCCCCTGGATAACGGCGCTGGAGATGTTCACGGATTTGCCGATGCCTCTTGCATCATAAACCCTTGTGATCAGATCATCGATATTGTTTTGAAAATAAACGATTTCCGTTGAAAACCCGTTGAACAGAAAATGATGGAAGGTTTGATTCACTTCCATGCCGGCATCAAAGTTGATACCGGTTTCCGGCTTCAACTCGGAATTTCCCAGAAAGAATCCCCGATCCCCGAACAGCTCAAAGAAGGAAGGTGTCCGAAAATATTTGTTGAGATTGCTTTTTACGGACAACCCGTTCAAAGGCTGGATTTTGACTCCAATCTGCGGACTCCAGTAATCTTCCTGCTGGGTGACTCCTTCCTGAGGTTTGCCATAAAGGTCGGTTCCGCTTTTTAATTCATCATCAAAAAAGGCGTACCGGATGGCCGGTGTGACAATCAGGGTGTCCTTGAACAGAACCAGGGTGTCCTGAAGCCCCATTCCATACATATTTCTGGAACTGCTGTTCTGATCGATTCCCGAGAGAAGGTCTTCGGGTTCGTATACTTCCTGGTACAGGTCGATTGTAAGAATAGCGGTGTTGATATCGGTCAACCATTCGATATAGGACTCACCGCCGTAACGCTTCGTGATATATTTCAGATGCTGATTGCCAAGTCCGATTGTACTGTGTTGATCCTCATAGATTTCATTTTTGTATAGATAGGAGAACTTGGTGGATGTGTTGAGATGGAGGGCCCCGATGTCATCGGCTGTGAATTTGACCGAAGAGATATTCCGTTTTGTGTCAAGTGTGGCATTGGCTGTACTGCTGTTGTTCCATACCGGCAGATTTTGATCTTTTAGAAAACCCTGGTTGACAATATCGATCCGGTTGCTTCCGGTAAAATCATAACCGAACTTAGCCAGGATATTGTACTGGCTGAAATCTGCGTTATTTCTTTTTTCCGTTCGATCATCATCCGGATTCATCGGAGTTCCATTGTCGTTATTGATATCATAATCATTTTTACTGGCCAGGTGATTGGTCAGCAACAGGGTATCCCACTCCCCGGGTTTATAGGTGGCAAGGCCGGAAATCTCTCTGGAATCAAATGACCCATAACCGGCTTTCAGATGTCCGTGAAGACCGTCATTGGATTTCAGGGTTTTGATGTTGATCACCCCGCCGATGGAAGCGTTGTTGAAGTTGATCGGGGTTGTTCCCCGGTAGATTTCAATGGATTCGACATCAGACAGGGAGATATTGCTCAGGTCCACGCCGCCTCCGGCAGCGTCGTTCAAAAGGATTCCATCCAGATAGATCATGACCTGATTGCTGTTGGACCCCCTAAGTGAAACCGTGGAGAAGCTTCCGAGCCCGCCGGTCTGACGGATCTGGACACCCGCTTCTTTTTCAATCACCTCGGCCAGGGTTTCCATCTTTCCTTCAAAATGGTCACGTTGGATAATGGTATGGTGAGCAGTTGCCTGTTCCGTATCAACATCCCCGGTCTGATAATCTTCATTGATTTTGTCAGCGGTTACAACAACCGTATCCAGCTGTACTGCCTTTTTCTGTTCTTTTGACAAAGCGGTTCCGGCAAAACAAAGAATCAGAATGATGGCGAAAAATGCCGCGGCCAAGTTGAATTGAATTTTTGGTTGCATATTATATGTCCTGCCAAATAAAAAACCCCGGATCGATAATAAAACGATCCAGGGTATCCCTTTTTTTTCCAGTGAATCTGTATGCGCACCCTCTTGTCCACGGAGAATGCAATTTTTGTTCAGACAGGTCTTCTGACTCTCGGATCTTTCTACTAACCGCGCCTTCCCATTCGATGAAACAGAAAACAGTGACTTGATTGCGGCGTTGGTCCCCGATTACAGCGGCGGGCCCGTTCCGGACTTTAACCGGATTCCCTTTTACGCTCAAATGAGCATCTGAAAAATTATGTATTGAACATCAAACAGTTAGATCATAATCCAATTTTCTCCAAATGTTTATTCATCAAATATGTCTTTCAACCGGATTCTCGACATCATCTATCTGAGCATCGGAAGAAAGGTAACATTTAGTAGGCAATAGAATGGAAGTCAAGAAAAAAGCGGAACTCGAATCAGGATTCTTCCGGCTCGGTTCATCTGCCCCGGTCGTCCAGGTTTGGGTATTGAATCCGTATAATGGCGCGTGCGGTATAAATTTTTTTTCAGATAAGCTATGCAACTGAAACCGTAAAGCTAAGATGTTCTTTCCGCAACATGTCTTGAAATGCAAGTTGAATCCAGAATATCTCAGGCTCTCCGATCTGCTTGGCAATCTTTGCTGCCCGGCTCGGCGAAGGAATCCTTCGGCTCTTTTCAATATCGCAAAGGCTCTGTGCGGATATTCCTAGCTTTAAGGCAAACTCTTTTTGATTCATTTCTTTGCATTTTCTGTGAGATTCAAGAGCATTGCCAAACGTAAGCGGCCCATAATCGCTTTTTAGTTCTTTTGAGCCATATTTATTTTTAATATTCATGTTTGTTCACCTCTATAACTTCAATGATGATATCGTTTTGATATTCAATATAAAATGCTCTATATGATTTTGACAGTCTGATTGATCTCAGGCCTTTCCTATCCGCTTGTAATGGCTCGTCATGATAGCCTGATATTTTTCTAATCTCTTCAATTCCAAGCATTTCAACTTGCTCAACCTATATCTGAAATTTTCTTACAATATGAATCGGAAGCTTCTTTAGTTGTTTCCAAGCTTTTTGATTTATTATTATCTGATTCATAATTTATTTTACGTCGATTTGGCGTACTCGTCAAGGGGTTTATAAAAGGGGTCTGCTCTCTATTTTTTTATATCTACAAAAGAGATTAAAGTAATCAAGGCATCAGCTCGCCAGTCGTTTTAAAGAATACACACCATCAAGACCGCTAACGGATTTTGGAACTTTTTCATTCTTGGATTTAAACAGGTGTTGAAACCGCTTATAGTTCTGCCGGACAAACTCTTTGGAGCCAATGATTCCTGAATCCGTAAAATAGCGCGTGCGGTATAAAGTATAAAGAGCCTGTCCCCATTTTTCTTTATGATCTTGGCATTCTTTGCTTAGAATACTCTTTTTGACGCCAAAAACATCGCTTTAAGCTTACATTTCGCACCTCAAAAAAAGATTTCAACAATTTTGGAACAGAGTCCCGGGATTGCCGATAAGATGCTGATATAACAACGCAATAAAAAATCTAGACTTTTACATTAAAAAGTTTTATAACCCTCCTTAAAAACGAAACAGGAGGGTTCTATGGAGCAATTTGAAGCACGGTTCAGACAAGTCGATGTGTTGCCGATGGTCAAACATTTCATGAATGAACTTGATCTGTTCAATCTTTTTACGAAATATGTTCCGGCAAATGCCAGAAGTCTTGCGGACCATGCCGAAAGTCTATGCATAATAATAGCGAATATTATATGCGATAACAAGCCGCTGTACAAGGTTCAAGAGTGGTTGTCCAGATATTCCGATGGGATGGTTACAGATCCGGTAGCGACGAATCTTTTTAATGATGATCGGCTTGCAAAAGCCCTTTCGGCCCTTTTCCGGTCAGACCGCCATTCGTTACTGACCGAGGTATCCGGTAACGCTATTGCTGTCCATAAACTGCTTACTGATGAAATCCATAATGACAGCACAACGGTGACGTTCATTGGCAAGTACGATACTCCCGATTCGGAAGCGGTCAAGCTCAAACACGGCCACAATAAGGATTTCCGGCCTGACTGCAAGCAGATTGTGTTTGGTTTGAATATCACAGCCGATGGTCATGTGCCGCTGAGCTACCAACTCTTTGACGGCAATACCTGCGATGACGTCACGCATATACCGAACTGGAACGTCCTGCGGACTTTATTGGAAAAAGAAGTTTTTATTTACGTGGCTGATTGCAAGTTATGCAGCCATGAGAATTTAATCCATATTTCAGGCAATGGCGGCTTTTTTATTACAATCGTCCCCAAGGACCGAAAGGAGGTCAAACGCTTTTTAAACCATCTGAAAGGAAACGATGTAACATGGAAAGAGGCATTTAAAATTGAAAGCTCACGTAGAAAAGGCGAGATGAACATCTACAGAACATATGAATCCGAGCGTACGAAAGATGGCTTCCGAATCATTTTTGTTCACAGCAGCGCAAAACAGGAAGACGATGAAGGCAGAAGACGGGGGAAAATAGAGAAAGCGATTGCAAAATTAGAAGAGCTATCACCGAAACTGAATGCCTATCATCTAAAAACCAGGAAAGAGATCAAGAAGTCTGTAACCGGCATTTGCAAGGAGGTTAAAGATTTCGTCCGCGTTAAGATCGTAACCGAACGCAAGCAGGTTAAGGTGAAGATATCGCCCGGCAGGCCTTCACTATCAAAGAGTGTCTACAAGAACAAATGGGAATTTACCCACAGTCTTCAGTGGGAATTAAATGAAGAAGCCCTTGCTGAGGCGTCAAAAACAGATGGAATCTTCCCGTTGATTACGAATACAGGACTTCCCGCCAGTGAGATTTTGAGAAAATATAAAAGCCAACCATTCCTTGAGAAGCGAATGTACACTAAAAAGACAGTTCTTGAAGTCACCCCTGTTTTTCTAAAAAAGGAGAAGCGCATTGAAGCCATGCTTTTCCTGTATTTTGTAGCATTAATGATCGTGTCGCTTATCGAACGGAAAATACGCATGAATATGGCAAGGGAAAATATAGAAAAGTTGGCTATCTTGCCGCAGGGGATGAATTCAAGAAAGCCGACCTGGAACAACATCCGATACTTTTACCGAAACGTGCACTACTCTGAAATAATCCACGATAGGCTGATCGTACAATCATTGGTGAAAGGGATTAGTGCTTTGCATGAACAAGTCATCAGATTACTGGAAATCCCTGATTCGGTTTACTCACAACTTCCGGATAACTGGTGGCGGTTTAAGGAGACATAATAGATTTTTATGAAAATCTGGATAAATATTCAAAAAATATTTTCTGGTGATGCGAAATGTAAGTTTAAGACCAAATACTGCCTCCTTTTTAACCCTAAACCTTTGTCAGTTGGGCATTTAGCTTGGTCCGACAAGAAATTAGTCAAGAAATTAGAATTTTTATTGGCAGCCCACAATGAAGAAGTCGTTTAACCGGATAAAAAACGCTTTTTAAAAAAATGGTCACAATTTGGTCGCAATTAAGAAAGGGCTACAAGATTTGATCTTGTAACCCTTTGATATTTTTGGTAGGCGCGATTGGGTTTGAACCAACGACTTCTACCGTGTCGAGGTAGCGCTCTACCCACTGAGCTACGCGCCTGTAATTTTATTATCCCGGTCTTTGAACTAAAAACCGTATGACTAATTATATATTTTTAAACATCAAGTCAAGTATTTTCCTTTATCGGCGTTTGCCATATTTACTCTAGAATCCGGCAATTGAAAAAAAACAGTATCGATGATTCAGATTCGATGAGAATCATCACTTTGATGCTCAATGGTGGAGGAAGGAGTTTGGAAGATTTACGTCAGATCAGGGAAGATAATGGTCTACGTGAGTTATTACCGCTCCAGCAAATGCCTTTATCGGATGCTGTTGGCGACTGGCTGCGCAGAACTGTTGTCAACAAAGGTTTGGATGGTCTTGAAACGGTAACCAGCAGGATAGTCAAACGTGGTCTTAAGTATGACGGCATCAGGGGTTACACGCTGGATGTTGATGTGACAGGGATTTGGTCTGAAAAAGAGTTAACCCGGATGACATAAAAAAGGATATACCGGTTACATGCCCATCGTGGGCCATTTGGCGGAAAACGGTCTGATCATCGGTGATGATTTTCGAGAAGGTAATATATCGCAATCGACTCGGAATCTTGAATTTATGAAGTATTGTGCGAATCAGATATATCAAGGCTTTCCGAGCGGATAGTGCCTTGTATCAATCAACGATAATCAATCGCGGATGTTGGGGTAAAAACGGAATATTGACAACTCCGAATCAATCAGGCATAACAATCCCCTTTGGAAAATAACCTAATACTGACATACAGGAGGAAAAAACATGATTCAGAAAGCAGCAATCCTGATATTTATTGTATTTGCAATGGTTTCTACATCTTTTGCAGAGCCCAATCTCAAAGAAGGAAAATGGGAAGTCACCACTAAAATGGAGATGCCGGGCATGCCGATGCAGTTGCCCGCATTCACATATACCCAGTGCATAACCAAGACCGATCTGGTTCCGGAAAATAAACAGCCGCAACAGCAAAACGATAACTGTGATGCCGTTGACGTCAAAACCAGCGGAAACACCGTAACATGGTCTACAAAATGCAAAGGAGACAATGGCGATACCACGGGAACAGGCACCATCACCTATTCGGGAGACAGTTTTACCGGCAACATGAAAGTCAACCAGGGTGGAATGGAAATGACCACAAAGATGAATGGAAAATATATTGGTAAGTGTGACAAATAAAAACACACAGGGGCAGATCTTTTGTAACGAACCATATTTTTCATTCAGTTCAGTGAATGTAATGTAGTGTCCTCTGAATTACAATCTTGGATTTACTATTGACTTTGTTTTTTCAGTTATGTAGGTAATGGTTCGAAATTTTTTGTATTGGAACTCTATTCTTCCAGTAAGTTCAAATCATGTTATGAATTTAAACCCAGTGTCTGCCCGGAGCTTTTAACCGAAAAACGGGTTGAAAACAGTTTTTTTATCCGATATCCCGAAAATATTAAGGAGAATGAAACCGATGAAAAACATAATTCGTCTGTTATTGGCCTGCTTCGTTATTGTGATCCTGGTTGGATGTGGTGCAGCCACCATCAAGCCCAACTACACCTCCACCAACACCGAACTGCTCCGTATTGGAGGCGAAAAACCAGAGGATAAAAGTCCGGAAACCATTAATATGGGATCTTACTGCTTGCAGGTTGTCGAACAATGGAAAGAGGCCGGCAAGACACCGGATAACCAGATCATCTGGTCTAAGGATACCTTCCGGAAAGTAATCCCCTGCCAATAATCTTTTTTCATTATTTGAAAACCACAGAATGACGGATGGGATAAATTGGAGGGACACTATACTGAATTCCTGTCAAGCTATTTTTCCCGTGCAGGTGTGATTTGTTTTGAAAATTCCCTGTAATTTGTTAAAATTGAAAAGAATGCAATAGAAGTGTGGAAACAATGGTTGGCTTTTCTGTTGTTCTTCATCGCTTTCCAGGAGGTGATTCCGATGCACTCCTCAAGAAATATAAATTATAAAAGTGTAAGCAAGGGAATGATTTTTATCCTGGGTCTTGTTTTGGCCGTTATGATTACAAGAGCAGAGTGTAAAGAGGTCAGTGCTCAGATTACGGAAAATACAACGTGGGATCTGAAGCATTCTCCCTTTGAATTAATAGGGGATGTCCAGATCTGGAAGAGATCTGAATCAGCAGAAATTGTTGAATTGAAAATTGTACCTGGTGTTGTGGTGAACCTGAAGGGGTTTAGAATTATTGCTGGTAGTGAACAGCCGATAAAAGGCCACTCGTATTATCCAGGAAGGATCATTGCAGATCATGTCCGGTTTTTCGGTAAGGGTAATGTTGTATTGGCCTATGGCGAAAAGAATGATATCTCGAACTGCTTTTTTGATTCCATTCATCTTCTTCTGGGTAGTGCAACCAAAACAATCAGCTCAGGGAAAATACAGAATATCACAATGAACCATGCAGATATCATCATTTATGCCGGGAAATGGGAAATTGCCGGAGGAAAACTTCTAAATGGCACCATTTCCTACAAAGCACCGGCTGTCCGTGGTATGAGGTCTACAGAATCTCAATACATTCAATTTTTTATGAATATGATATCCCTGCCATAGACATTCTTGTATTATTTTCAATCATCTGTTTTTAGTTTTGCAAACATTTGAATATCTGCTCAAAAACATTTGTTGAAAGACCTTCCTGGTTTTGAATACGTTCCAGCTCTTTTTTCATTAATTGCTGCCGGTTGGTGGTATATTTTTTCCATTGGGAAAAAGGAGCCACGAGCCGGGCGGCAATTTGCGGGTTTGTTTTGTTTAACTGGATAATATGATCGCTAAGAAAACAGTAGCCAAGCCCGTTGGGGTTGTGAAAATGTTTGGAATTGGATGCAAACGCGCCAATGAGTGACCGGATATCATTCGGGCTTTTTGGATCAAATGCCGGATGAAGCAGAAGGTTCTGGACAGTATCCAGGGTTTTGTTCAATGGGGAAATTGCCTGCACCTGGAACCATGTGTTGATGATCAGCTTGTCGTTTTTATAGGCTTCATAAAAATCAGCGATGATTTCTTCTCTGATGGCAGCTGTTTTACAATGCGCCAGATTGATAAAGGCTGCCTGTTTATCCGTCATGTTATTGGCTGAATAATATTGTGATTTTGCCAGTTCGATAAAATCCGGCCTTTCCAGCGCACATAGGTAGGAAAGGCATATGTTCCGTAATGCACGCTCTGCTTTGCTTGAAATGGTCAGGTCATATGGTTTGTTGATTGCATAGGAGCCGTAGGCAGCAAGAAGCTCTTTTTCCAGATGCGCTGCAATACTCCTTCGGGCTTTTTCCCGGCATTCATGAATGATATCCGGATCAATCACATCCACTTTCTGGGAAAGATAGGTCTCACCCGGCAGCCTGAGCATTTCTGCGACCATGGCCTGATCCAGGGTTTTGTCGGTTAAAAGTGTTCGACAGGCTTCGATAAAGGATTCATCCACTTCTTTCCGGATATCTGAAATCATATCCAGCAACAGGGTTTCTGCGAGTTTTTGGCAGGCATCCCAACGGTTAAATCCATCATGATCATTTTTCATTAAGAAAAGAAGTTCTTCCTGGGTATATGGATAGGAATAGGTCACCGGAGCACTGAAATGGCGAAACAGGGATGGTATAGGTTTCTGTTGTACATGATCAAATGTAAAAGTTTGTTCAGCTTCTGTAATGTTCACAACACCGTCTTGGGTTATCGGAAGCGGAATATCAGACCCGTTTGGGTCGAGCAATCCTAAGCGAAGCGGAATGACAAACGGTTTTTTCTCGTGTGTCTCTGGTGTGGAGCGACAGGTCTGACGGACATGGAGTGAAAATTTTTTGTTTTTTTCATCATATTCACCTGTCATATCTACAAGGGGAGTTCCTGCCTGGTGATACCAAAGTCTGAACTGGGAAAGGTCTTTTCCACTTGCATCTTCCATTGCTTTTGAAAAATCTTCAATGGTTACGGCCTGACCATCATGCCGGTTGAAATATAACTCCACTCCCTTGAAAAAAAGATTGTTTCCCAGAAGGGTCTGGTACATCCCGATGATTTCAGCTCCTTTTTCATAAATAGTCAACGTATAGAAATTGTCAAATGATTGAACCTCCTGAGGCAGCACCGCATGGGCGGTTGGCCCGCTGTCTTCTTTAAACTGAAAGGTGCGAAGCTGGGTTGCATCCTCAATCCGTTTTACGACCGGACTGCCATGATCTGCACTGAATGAAGCATCCCGAAAGACCGTAAAACCTTCTTTCAGGCTCAATTGATGCCAGTCCCGACAAGTAACCCGATTCCCGGACCAGTTGTGAAAGTATTCATGAGCGATCACATCCCGAACGCGGTCATGAGCTGCATCGGTTGCCGTTCCAGGGCTGGCCAATACACAGGATGTGTTGAAGATATTCAGGCTTTTATTTTCCATTGCGCCCATGTTGAAATGGCTGACCGCAACAATATTGAAAATATCAAGGTCATATATACGGTTGTATGTTTTTTCATCCCAGGCAAACGCCTGTTTGAGGGACTGCATGGCATGATCAATTTTATCCAGATCCTTTTTTTCAACAAATATTCGAAGCGTTACCCTGTTTCCATTTTTGGTAACAAATACATCTTCCATGCATTGTAAATCTCCTGCCACCAGCGCAAACAGATAACAGGGTTTGGGATATGGGTCTTCCCAACGGGCAAAGTGCCGGTTGTTTGGCAATTTTCCATTTTCAGTGTTATTTCCATTGGACAGGAGGATTGGGCAGGTTTGTTGATCTGCTTCCAGATATACGGAAAATTTGCTCATGATGTCCGGCCGGTCCAGATAGTAAGTGATTCTGCGGAAGCCTTCTGCCTCACATTGAGTGCAGAACATACCATTGGACATATATAGGCCCTCAAGGGATGTATTGGATTCCGGTTGGATTTCAACATCCATATTTATGACAAACAGATTATTTTTCATAAGAGATATATGAGGGATGAATAAATTGTTTTCATCAATTGTGTATTCCGACTTGTTTAGAAGCTGATTGTTCAGGGCAATGGAAATGAGTAAAAGAGCCTTGCCATGAAATATCAAAGGTTTGAGGGCCTTGGGATTGCATTCCATGTTCGGACGCATTACCAATCGGGTCGTTACGGTTGTTTTCTGTGGTTCCAGCTTAAAACGGATTTCAGTTGTATCAATTAAATAATCAGAAGGCCGATAGTCTTTGAGTCGGATGGTTTTGGGTGGAAGGCTCATGGAAACTCCTTTGTTTGTTTTCAGGGGGTAAGATTTTTATATTCGTTGAGGACTGTTTGTCTGTAAAGAAAAACAGTCCTCCTGACAAATAGAAAGGTCAGGAGGAATTGGATTTATTATTTTAATACTGGATATAAGCTGCAACCGGAACATACCATGATTAAAAAGGAATATCATCTTCCGGTGGTTCGATTGGGGGAGGACCTCCATGAAAGCCACTCTGGTCATAGCTGTCCTGATAACCGGTTTGATTTTGTTTGACTTGTGAAGCACCACCGGCTGCGCTGCTTCCCTGATAAGGACTATCTCCCTTGTTACCCAGCATTTGCATTTTATCGGCTATAATCTCAGTTGTATATCTTGTGGTTCCATCTTTTTCCCAGGTTCGGGTTTTGATCTGGCCTTCAATATAAACCTGTTTCCCTTTGGAAAGGTATTCACCACATATTTCTCCCAACTTCCCGAATGCAACAATTTTATGCCATTCGGTTTTTTCTTTTTTTTCTCCGGTTGTTTTATCCTTCCACTCTTCAGATGTTGCGATGGTAAAGTTTGCAACCGCTTTCCCATCTTGAAAGTATCTTATTTCCGGATCTTTACCGACTCTACCTACGATTATCGCCTTGTTAATTCCTGCCATATCCAACCTCCTATGATTGATCTTTCCCCGGTATTGGTAAAAAGCGTAAATTCATTTGTAAATTTGAAAAATGGTGTGGATGGAAATGAATTACTGGATTAGATACATAAAACCAATCCTTGTGTCAATGAGTACAATCCATGATTTTATTTATGCTTGTTTGATTCCATGTTTTACATGATAATGGGGCTGTTATTCAGGGTTTTTATTAGGAGAATCGGTTTATGCCCCATACAGCATATGAGAAAAGAGTCCGGAGAAGAATTACAGGACGTACCCAACTTTTTTTTGCGGTCGTAACACCAGGACTTGAAGATCTGTTGCATCAGGAGATCCTTTCCCTCCCGATTGCACCTGAAAATACCACCAAAGTACAGGGCGGAGTTTTATTCCAAGGGAAGGTTCATGACGGTTATAAAGCGAATTTGCATGTAAGAACGGCAAGCAGGATACTCATGCGGATTGTTGAGTTCAAGGCCACGAATTTTCGACAGTTAAAGAAAAAGTTATCTGGAATCGAATGGGAATTGTACCTACAACCCGATATGATTCCATCGGTTAATGTTTCAGCCAGGCATTCCCGGCTTTTTCATTCAGATGCAATTGAAGCCTGCTTTCAGGAAGCAATCCAGCTTCGGTTTGGAACCCTGAGCCAGGATAAACAGATGCCGATCACGAAAAATTTTCAGCATGCTTTATATGTAAGAATAGCCGATGATGTTTTTACGGTTTCCATTGACAGCAGTGGAGAGCTTCTTTATAAGCGCGGCTTGAAAACCCACGCTGCGCTGGCTCCTGTTCGGGAAACAATTGCAGCCGCAATTTTTATGCTGGCAGGATATTCCGGGGTTTCGACGATTCTGGTTGATCCCATGTGCGGTTCTGGTACATTCGCTCTTGAAGCCGCGATGATCATCAATAAAATACCAGCAGGCTGGTTCAGGAAATTCGGCTTTGAGGAATGGCCCTGTTTCCGGCCGGAAATGTGGAATCATATCCGGCGAGAGGCAGAGGAAAAAATAATATGTCTGGATCGGATTTCGGTTTTTTCATCAGATACAGATGAAATAGCATGCAGGAGACTGGCAGATGCAATATCGGAAAATGGATTTCAAAATACAATTTCTGTTTCAAATCGGAATTTTTTTGATATCTCTGCTGCTGATTTTCCCTCTCAGGCAGGTCATGAGGAAGCAGGCTTGATAGTGATCAACCCACCATATGGAATTCGGATCGGGACTCCAGGCAACAGTAAAAATATTTTCAACAATATCCTGAAAAAGTTATTCTTTGATTTTGCAGGATGGAAATTTGCTTTGATCGTACCCCAGGATATAATGGGGAAAAGTCGGCCTTTTCCCCTGAAAACCTACCCGTTTTCTCATGGCGGGGTAAATCTTGTCATCGCTTTGGGACGTGTGCCAACAACGGTCGACTGCATATAGCTGGCTACTTGAAAACACAAAAAACTAAAAACCGCTTGATTGAATAAAACATCCACTATCGACGATATCCGGTGATTCCGTCTCGGGATAATCTCGAGGAACCTCGCCAGCTTCCGGATCTGAAATACTGATCATGGTCAGGCCGGCAGAGCCATCGCCCACAATGACCATATCTCCGGTTTGATTCACAGCGATATCACTGGCAAATCCCGCTGTATCATAGGTAAGAACAGGATCAAAATCAACTGGACTGGCCGGGTCTGACGCGTCAATTGCCCGGATACCCTTGCCGCCATCTGCAATATACGCATAAGTGGTATTGGCAGAAACCCCCCGGATCCATACCTTGGTAGCATCCCCAGGGGTGTCGTATGATCCTACAAGCCTGGGTGAGGCAGGATCACTGACATTAACGATTTTTAAACCTTTGTCCCCATCAGCCAGAAACACATAGTTGTTATAAACAGTTACTGATTTTGTATCTCCATCCGTATCCAGTGTACTGATGAGTGTTCCGGTAATGGTTTCATTTGGCTTATTCTTATCCGGCAAATCAAGCTGGATAATTTGAAGGCCTGCACTGCCGGCCGCAATATACAAATAATAGGTAATGCTCGGGTCTGACCCCTTGCTGGTGAACAGGACATCCTTTGCGGTTCCGCCCGAAGGAGGCGCAATTGTGTCAAGGAGTGTTGGTGCGTGTGATGGATAGGTATCGGAAGACTCAAGAATCTGTATGATTCTGGTTCCATTGTCTCCGTCTGCAACAAACGCAAAGGATCCGGAAGAATCCAATTCGACTCCTCGGCTGTCGTTCAGTTCTGCGCTGGTGGTGTAACCGGTATTTGTCGGGGTTGTTTTATTGGTGACATTGATAATTTGCAGCCCTTCGGATCCGTCTGCAATAAATGCAAAGGAGTAAGTACTCGATCTGGAGATCTCATAATGAATCACTTTGATATCTTGAGCCTGGCCTGGGGTTTCCAGGAAGCTCTGGAAGCGGACATTCTGGAATTGTGAATTTGGAGCCAAGACTCCATAAATGTCTGACACTTTTTCAAATTTCAGGATTCGCAATCCTTCTCCGGATGCACCGGAATCCAGCGTGTAGCTGTAAAAAAAATCCCCTTCAATATTGGCAAAAAATCGGTTGGCACCAGCCACGTGGTGCTGAATAGAGCTGACCAAGGATGGGGAAGCCGGGGAAGTGACATTGATTTTGGTCAATCCGGATTGAAAATCAGCAAGATATAGTGAATTGTCCGTATCTAAATGTACGCTGTATGCGTTGTTTAAATTTGCACTATAGGTGGCCAGTTTTTGCGGGTTGGATCGGTTGGATACATTCAGAACTTCAAGGCCGCTGTTTCCATCTGCGACATAAGTGACATTACCTAACGTCTGGAGGCTTTTGGCAAAGGTTGTTGCATCATTGTATTGAAAATAGGTAAGCTCATCATTTGGATCTTCGTCAGTTGGGTTTGGATAAACAGTCGTTATAACTGGAACATCTGGATTAGATGCAACATCAAGTATCTGAATTCCACCTGCTGTGCAGGCAGCATATACATACCCATCTCCGGGGACACTGAGGTCAAATGTTGGAAGAAATCCGGCAATATTCAGAAAATCCGGTGTGTCGGTTGAAATATTGAATAGATGTATTCCCTGAGCCGTGTCCGCAATATATGCATAGTTACCTGAAATTTTAATACTTCTGGATTCCGTCAAGCCGCTTGCCAGCCCATTTCCAATAGCATCGTTGGAAACAAAGCCAACATTTTTCAATAACAGAGATGACGCACTGGATGTTATATCGACAACCTGTATTCCGGTTTCATAAATTCCATTTCCATTCAGTTTTGAAAATGCGACAAATGCATTATCTCCTTTAATGGCGACATCCCTTGTTGTCCCGCTTTCTGTCACACCGGCATCAATTTCAGATTGTGTCCATGCCGGAATAGGCTCCCGAGTGACAACAGAAGGATCTGATATTGTCTCCGGCGAAACATCGATTTTACTTATGCCATGGTGCCCTGTTGTAACAAACAGAAATGGATCATAATACTCGATACTGGTGATGCCTTCTGAAACATCTAGAAAAATTCTTTTCACAGGCTCGGAATTGGAAAGGTCCGATTTATCAATCACCAGAATGACATTTCCAAATGCTTGAAAAATATAATCATCGCTGGTTGCAATGGTTTTGGCAGGGGTAAAAGGCCATCGGTTTTCAAACTTCATTTCCACTGCTCCATAGGTGTTGGATATCCAGAAGAAGAAAAGAAAAGTAACGTGAAGAATACATTTATGTTTCATTGAGTACCCCTATTGTTAATAAATATAATACAATAGATTCAAAATATTAAGTAAATTAATATGAATGCCGCTTATTCGAAGAGATAGTTGGATTCCAATAAAAAGTCAAACAAAATGAAGAATATTCAATATGGATTCAAGATCTTCCTTTTCCTGTTACTTATTTTATGCTAAAGGTTTGCAATAAATAAATAAGATGTTGATTTAAAATAATTTACCGTCATATTTTGGAATGATGATTTTCTGTTGCCATCAAATTTTTTAAATCCTTGATGTTTGAGTTAAGATCCGGAGAAGCTTATGGAGTGCCCGAAATGTGGATATGATCGACAGCCGGAAGATACACACTGTGCTCTATGCGGTGTAGATTTTGGGTTATTAGAGAGACAAGCTGCTGAAAAGAAACAGTTGAAGGCAATGAAAAGTACGCAGCCCGGCAGAAAGGGCACGGGGTCAAGGCTGGAGATGGAGGTTATAAAACCAGGAAAAATTGATGATACTGTTATCGTTTCTATGGATTGTCCGAAATGTGGAGCATTACGTCATGCCGGAGATTTTGAATGTCATCAATGCGGTGTGATTTACGAGAAACATGAACAGATGCTGGCTCAGAAAAAAGCAGAGGAAGAAGCTCAAAAACGTGCGGAAAAACAGAGATTTTTAGAAGAAAAGGCTCGAATTCAAAGAGAGGCGGAAGAGGGCATCCGGAAAGAAAGAGAGAAACGGGAGGCTGCTGCCAAAAAACAGATTTTGGCAGATATGAAAGTTGAGGAAAAGCAAAATTTAAAAGAGGGGGCAAATTTAGAATCCAAAGAAAAATTCTTTTTGTTAAACCACATTGATTCAATTATGGGGTTGATTAAAAGCAATATCAGAAAAATCTCCATAGCACTCATTATTTTTCTTGCAGTCATTGCTACAGGGTGGGGAAGTTATCATTTCATTTCAGATTGGAAAGAAAAGAATCAAAACGAGAGACTGCTGGCTGAACAAAAAGCAGAGCATAATAGAATGCTGGAGGAACAACAATTATTCATTCAAGAGTTTTATTCAAAGAAGGAAGAGCGCATTCAATATCTTATGTCATTGATTACAGAAAGAAAATTTGATCAGTATACCCATGAGATGAAAAAATATGATTCACCTCAATTGAAAGCAGAACTGGAAGGCGTAAAAAATTATTTTGGAGAGATTCAACTATTTGACAGCACCAAGTTGATTCCGGCATCGGAATTTGAAAAAAATTATGAAGCATTTTACAAGTTGGTTCAACTAAACCCTATTAATAAAGAGTACGCTGAAAGGTTAGACTATTATCGTATTAAGCTTGCTCAACAAAATTGTGAAAGAGCAGAAGAGTACTTAACGAAAAAAAAGAAAGTTCGTTCAGAACTCAATGATGCCATTGCCGCAATTGACAGAGCAATTCAACTCGATGGAACAAAGAAAAATTTTGACAAGGTGAGGTTTGAACTGAAAAGCGCAGAATTACTATTTTTTGAGGGCAACAATAATATGCAGATGGCTGTCCGGAACGATGGTCTTACAAAGGGAGCTACCGGAGGCCAGCGTAAAATATATGTTTGGTTGAAAAATGTTGGGGATACTCCGTATTTCATTAATGTGGATTATTTTACACTAATAGGGAAAGATAAAAAACAATACAGTTATAATAACTGTAGTCGGGAATTGATCGTAAACCTTCAACCTGGGCAAGAAACCGGGGGATTCTTATATTTCTATACGGCTTCCCAACCGGATGAGTTGGTGTTTAATCATATTAATGCTGGTAAAATTTCAAGAAAATTTCCATAACATCAAATACATTTTGGGTTCGATGGTTGCTGGTTTTCAATGGATCAAGGTTGGAGTCGTTGATTTTCCAGGCAGTTTTAAAACCTGTCCCACCTTTAGGCCGGTTCCTTTTAATCTGTTATATAGCTGAATTTTTTTTATTGTCGTTCCATAGTGTTTGGCAATGGTGGAAAGAGTTTGGCCTTTTTGAACCCTATGGTAAGCAAATGAATGTTGATGTGGAGAAGCCACTGGAATGTTATCGATTGAAGTGAGCAAAATATTTTTGGTACCTATGGGTATTTTCAACAAGTAAGTTCCGGGTGGGAGTATTTTGTTTTTCAGTTCAGGATTAAGCATGATCAGCTCGATGAGTGGTTTGTCGATGCATTTGGCAATGCCTTCCAAATGAACCTGCTTTGTGATTTTAACACTTTCATGCTTATAGGGATGATATGGTTTGATATTTTGAAAACCATATTTTTTCATATTGTTAACAATTTGTATTGTTGCAAGAAATTTTGGAACAAACTTGGATGTTTCAGATGGCATTCGTTCGTATAAGTCCCAGAAGTTTTGTAAATAATTAATGTTTTGACTATGGATTATGCGAAGAACCTTTCCTTGGCCACAATTGTAGGCTGCAAGCACAGTTGTCCAGTCTCCGAATATCCGGTGTAGTTCTTTGAGGTATTCAATGGCGGCCATTGTGGATTTATCCGGATCCAGTCTTTCATCAATGAATGTATTCATTTTCAGGCCGAATTTTGAACCAGTGGAGGGAACAAACTGCCAAAGTCCGAGTGCATGGGCCTTTGAAAATACGTGGGTTTTATAACCGCTTTCAATTAGGGGAAGCCACGAAAGGTTCTCAGGTAAACCTGCTTTTTTCATTTTTTCAAGGATATATGGACGAAACCGGCCAGACCGGCGGTAAGATTCAATAAAAAAGTCTCGATCCGGCCCTTTGGTTAAACGATCGATTTCAGATTGCACATATTTGTTCAGCGTCATCGGAATGGTTTTATAATTTTCGGTCACAACAACATTTCGGGATTCATTCTTTTCAAAGTTGCGTTTTGAAATTGAAATATGAAAATTTTCTTTTTGATTAATGGGTTGTACAAGGTTTAATACAGCGTCATCAGAGTCCGGTTTTTTAGGCGCATCAAGTTTAATTTCTTTTTTTTTGGATGGATTCAGAGCAACGCTTTCGGGGGTAGTTCTCAATTCTTGAGAATCCATGTTGGAAATGGGTACAGACGATTTACTTTTTTGTTCGAAATGACCTGGGGCTACAGGTTTATTATAGATGATATTGCACCCGGAAAAAAGGATGGAAATTGTGATGATGAGAGAAATGAATCGAGAAGGGTTCATTCGGTTTTGAAGTCGTAATAAGGTAACGGACTGAAAGCGATAGATGAAATTTGCTGTTTTCTGTTCAATCATGTCCTTATTGTATTATCTGCTTTTGAGTATAAAAAAATTGAGTAAGCTGTCAAGGAGATATCCAAATGTTGGAGAAAATGTTTCAATTTATTGTACAATAAATTTAGGATATGGATAACGATAAAGATGCAAAAGAATAAAAACTGAAGTTTAAAAAGTTGGATGTTATTGGAAAGAAGGATTGAAAATTAAATTTTAGGCTGGTATATGAAAAAGCTCTTGACAACTAACTATCTTTTTGAGTAAGGATAATGGTTTTAATCGTATTGTGAGCCAACGTAGCTCAGCTAGGCAGAGCAATTGATTTGTAATCAATAGGTCGGGGGTTCGATTCCCTTCGTTGGCTCCATATATTTGGTGGGGTTCCCGAGCGGCCAAAGGGAACAGACTGTAAATCTGTCGGCGAAGCCTTCGGAGGTTCGAATCCTCCCCCCACCACCAGCCTCATCGCAAGTTGAATGTAGGAGGTTTGGCATAGCTGAACCGTATTAACTGCATGATTGCCTGCATGAGATTTCTGTGTTTTGATATAAGCATCCGCTGTGTTGAGTTGTATGGGTTAGTATTGGTGGATAGTTCAAGAGCGGGAGTAGCTCAGTTGGTAGAGCCTCAGCCTTCCAAGCTGATTGTCGCGAGTTCGAGCCTCGTCTCCCGCTCCAGTTCATTTTTATTTGCTTGGTTTTGCTCTTGTGAAATTGCTGTTGACAGGTTAGTGCCCACGTAGCTCAGCAGGTAGAGCGCTTCCTTGGTAAGGAAGAGGTTCACCGGTTCGATTCCGGTCGTGGGCTCCATACTACCATGCAGAATCAGACAGTTAGTTAGGATACAGTTTTATATGATTTGTAAAATTGGGAAGAAAAGAACAAGATAATCTATAGGGGAGGACGGGAAGATGGCGAAAGAAAAATTTCAGCGAACGAAGCCACATGTAAATGTAGGTACGATTGGTCATATAGATCACGGGAAGACGACATTGACGGCAGCGATCACCAAGCATGCATCATTAAAAGGGAATGCGACATATGTACCGTTTGATCAGATAGACAAGGCGCCTGAGGAAAGAGAGCGCGGGATTACCATTGCGACCGCACATGTGGAATATGAGTCAGCGAATCGTCACTATGCCCATGTGGATTGTCCTGGTCATGCGGATTATATTAAGAACATGATTACGGGTGCGGCGCAGATGGATGGAGCGATCCTGGTAGTGGGAGCGGATGATGGTCCTATGCCGCAGACACGGGAACACATTCTTCTTGCCCGTCAGGTAGGAGTACCCCGGATGGTTGTTTTTTTGAACAAGTGTGACATGGTGGATGATGAAGAGTTGATTGAGCTTGTGGATCTTGAGCTTCGCGAGCTTCTTGACAAGTATGAATTTCCAGGGGATGATACGCCGATCATACGAGGGAGTGCATTGAAGGCTCTTGAGAGTGATGATCCGGACAGTGCAGAGGCCAAGCCGATATTTGATCTTTTGGCAGCAGTGGACAGTTTTATTCCGGAGCCGAAGCGAGACATAGACAAGTCATTTTTGATGCCGATTGAGGATGTGTTCAGCATATCTGGTCGAGGGACAGTTGTAACGGGTCGAGTTGAGCGTGGGATTGTGAGAGTAGGAGATGAGGTAGAGATAGTTGGTATTCGAGAGACGACCAAGACGGTATGTACGGGAGTTGAGATGTTCCGTAAGCTTTTGGACGAAGGAAGGGCGGGAGATAATGTTGGGTTATTGCTTCGAGGTACCAAGCGTGATGAGGTGGAACGAGGCCAGGTTGTATCCAAGCCTGGTACGATCAAGCCGCATACGAAGTTCAATGCAGAAGTATATGTACTGAGTAAGGAAGAGGGGGGTCGACACACACCGTTTTTTAATGGCTACCGTCCGCAGTTTTTTTTCCGGACCACGGATGTAACAGGGATATTGACCCTTCCAGAAGGTATAGAGATGATCATGCCGGGCGACAATGTAACGATAGTCGGTGAGCTTATCAGTCCGATAGCGATGGAGAAGGAACTCAGGTTTGCGATTCGCGAAGGTGGTAGGACAGTTGGTGCCGGCGTTGTCAGTGAAATAATCGAGTAATCGCATAGGGAGTAAGCTGGTGAGAATAATAGTTACCCTTGCATGCACGGAATGCAAAAGAAGAAATTATACAACAACAAAAAATAAACGAACAACTCCAGACAAACTTGAGTTTAAGAAATACTGCAGATTTTGCAGGAAGCATATTATTCATAAAGAGACAAAATAGTCTGGATTTGATCAATGACTGTGTTTGATTAGGCCAGTAGCATAATTGGCAATGCAGCGGACTCCAAATCCGAAGATTGCGGGTTCGATTCCTGCCTGGCCTGCCAAACCATTTTGGAGAAGCCATATTTTTTCAGGCTGCCATATAATTTAGGAGAGCAATGGGACGGTTACTAAGGAAAAAAACAGTAAGCAAGAAAAAGAAACAAAAGCAGGGAAGTGGCGAACCGGAAGGTACGGTCAATGAAGCTGAGAGCAAAATTGTTTCACTTACTGATTTTTCCAAGAATAAACAAAAGCAGGCTCCGTCGCCTAAAAAACCATTAGGTGCAGTAATTCCCACACCTGAGTTTTGGGTGAATAGCATGCAGTTTTTCAGAGAAGTCAGAATTGAGTTGAAAAAAGTGGCTTGGCCGTCAAGATCTCAGACGATTGGTTCTACCGCGGTTGTGATCATATTGGTTATGATCATATCATTTTTTCTGGGACTTGTTGACATGGGACTTTCCGGATTGGTTCAATTAATCCTTCATTAATACCAAGGAGATTAACGCGTGGCGTTTAGATGGTACGTTGTACATGTATATTCGGGTTTTGAAAACAAAGTTAAAACAGCTTTGGAGGAACGAATTGCGACTTCCGGTCATCCTGAAAAATTCGATAAAGTGCTTGTGCCAACAGAACAGGTTGTCGAACTGGTAAAAGGTAAGAAAAAAGAATCATCTAGAAAATTTTACCCTGGTTATATTCTTGTCCGAATGGAATTGAATGATGAGACGTGGCATATAGTAAACAATACTGCAAAGGTTACTGGTTTTCTGGGTGGTAAAAATAAGCCCGCCCCGATATCGGATGAAGAAGCAGCTCAAATTTTGAATCGGATGGAAGCAGGACAGACACAACCACAACCTAAGTTCTATTTTGAGCAGGGAGATGAGATCAGGGTGATAGACGGACCGTTCACAAATTTTAATGGTACGGTAGAAGATGTAAACCCGGAAAAAGGGAAAATCAGAGTTTTTGTTAGTATTTTTGGGAGATCAACACCGGTTGAACTGGATTTTGTTCAAGTTACAAAATTATAATATCAGGAGTAAGGAAAATGGCTAAAAAAGTTCTTGCCATGGTTAAATTACAGGTAGTGGCCGGGAAGGCAAATCCATCCCCGCCCATTGGACCTGCACTCGGGCAACATGGGGTAAATATAATGGATTTTTGCAAAGCATTTAATGCAAGAACCGCAAAAGATGAAGGAATGATTATCCCGGTCGTATTAACGATCTACCAGGATCGGTCTTTCACTTTTATTACCAAAACGCCTCCTGCGTCCGTATTGCTCAAGAAGGCTGCCAAGATAGCCAAGGGTGCTTCAGATCCAAAGCGAATCAAGGTCGGTACTGTTTCGAGGGCGCAGGTTGAAGAAATAGCAAACTTAAAAATGGCGGATCTGAATGCCAATGATTTGGATGCAGCCTGTAAGATTATTTCAGGTACGGCTAGAAGTATGGGAATAGAAGTTTCCAAATAAAAATTAAGGAACAGGTAGGAAAAAATGCCGAAGCGCGGTAAGAAATACGTTGAATCTAGAGGAAAAGTGGATTCCCTGAAACGGTACGATGTTACCGAGGCAATTCAACTTGCGTTAAATTCATCATATGCCAAATTTGATGAAACGATAGATGTTGCGGTAAAACTTGGTGTCGATCCGCGACATTCCGATCAGATGGTTCGGGGTACTGTGATACTGCCGAACGGCCTTGGAAAGGAAGTAAAAGTTCTTGTTTTCGCTAAGGGCGAAAAGGAGAAAGAGGCCTTAGACGCTGGTGCTGATTTTGCCGGGAATGAAGATATCGTTGAAAAGATCAAGGGTGGCTGGTTTGATTTTGATAGAGTGGTTGCGACACCGGATGTGATGGGTACGGTCGGGAAAATTGGTAAGCTTCTTGGCCCTAGAGGCCTAATGCCAAATGCAAAAACCGGAACCGTTACATTTGATATTGCAAAGGCTGTAAATGAACTCAAAGCAGGTAAAATCGATTTCCGAGTTGAAAAGGCAGGAATCGTTCATGCTCCTTTAGGAAAGGTTTCGTTTGGGGTTGATAAGCTGGTAGAAAATTTTACCTCTTTTCTTGAAAAACTGATTCGTCTTAAACCAGCATCGAGCAAAGGGGTTTATTTGAAAAGTATTGCAATTTCAACAACTATGGGACCAGGCATAAAAGTTGATACAGTTCTCGCCAAGGATATAATTAAATAGGCGTCTAAAAAATCCGTTCCGGGAAAAACTGTTTTTATATAAATATCGGTTATTTGGTTGCCGATGTAATGTGTTTTAATACTGTCAAAGACCGTAGGTTCGCATATTGTGTTTAATCGGCTGATGCCGGCCTACAGAGACAGCCTTAGCTGATAAATGGGTACCTCCGGTTTTTTACAGATTGATGAAGGGGGTGGAAAAAATTGATACGGAATGACAAAGAAAAAATCGTAGCAGAACTACATGAAAATTTTAAAAAATCTAAGGTCGTCATCCTTACAAACTATAAAGGATTAGATGTTACGACGATCAGTAGTCTGCGAAGAAAACTGAGGGCTGTGGGTGTTGAATATAAGGTTGTGAAGAACACCCTCATACGAAGAGCCTCAAACGATACAAGTGTCGGGTTGATTCAAGATTATTTCAAGGGCCCTAGCGCTCTTGCTTTGAGTTATGATGATCCGGTAGCACCTGCAAAAGTGTTGATTAACTTTTTAAAGGATAATCAGAAGCTCGAAATCAAGATCGGAGTAATGGAGGGTAAGGTTATTGATCTGAATGCAATCAAATCTCTTTCAGATCTACCGTCTCGTGAAGTATTGCTGGGGCAATTGCTATCTGCAATGAATGGTGTACCGACGGCGTTGGTTCGTGCATTGAATGATGTTCCTGTGAGAATGCTGAATGTTTTGCAAGCTGTCAGAGATCAAAAAGCATCCGCCTAACGGTTAATGATTATAGTAAAATTTGTATAAAACTTTGGAGGAAAACATGTCTGATATAACAAAAGAAAAAGTAATTGAATTTATCGCAAATATGTCTGTACTTGAATTATCTGAGATGGTCAAAGAATTGGAAGAAAAATTTGGTGTTTCTGCTTCTGCTCCTGTCGCAATGATGGCTGCAGGTCCAGTAGGAGATGCAGGTGCAGGAGCTGCAGAAGAAAAAACTGAATTTGATGTCATTCTTGTCACTGCTGGTGATAAGAAAATTCAGGTAATCAAGGAAGTTCGTGCCATCACAAGTCTTGGTCTCAAAGAAGCAAAGGCACTTGTTGATGAAGCACCAAAACCAGTTAAAGAGGGCATCGATAAAGAATCCGCTGAAAAAATAAAAGCCCAGCTGGAAGAAGCGGGTGCACAAGTAGAAATTAAGTAGCGAGCAAACAATCTGTTAATATAATATCCTTAATAACAGAAGGGTTGTAAGATTAAATACCATGAGGGGGGCAAATGCCCCCCGATTGGCCTTTATTAAGCGACTAAAAAACCAAATGGAGATGGCATGTCTGGAAAGCCTTTTATGTACAAGCGTCTGAGGAAAAACTTCGGAAAAATTAAGACAATCGTTGAAATACCAGATCTTATCGGTATGCAGAGAAGCTCTTATGATCGTTTGCTACAAATGGATGTTCCCCCGGAGAAGCGCCAAAAGACAGGTCTTCAAGCAGTCTTCAAGTCAGTTTATCCAATAAATGATTTTACAGGAACTGCTTCTCTGGAGTTTGTGTCGTATAGCTTTGGTGAAGTCAAACATTCTGTGAAAGAGTGTATTCATAGAGGAATGACATATGAAATACCGATCCGAATCCGTATTCGGCTGGTGGTATATGATCTGGATAAGGAAACCGGTATCTCAAGCATACGTGACATAAAAGAGCAGGAAATCTATTTTGGTACTATTCCTTTGATGACGGAGAAAGGTACGTTTATCATCAATGGAACGGAACGCGTTGTTGTTAGCCAGTTGCACCGTTCTTCCGGTGTCTTTTTTGATCACGATAAAGGCAAAACTCACTCAAGTGGAAAAATTATCTACACTGCCAGAATCATTCCCGTACGAGGTTCATGGATTGATTTGGAAGTTGATCCAAAAGATGTAGTCTACATCCGGATTGATCGACGTCGAAAATTTCCTGTTACGCTTCTATTTAAAGCTTTTGGATTTACTACAGAAGATATTCTAGATTATTTTTATGAAAAAGAAACCGTTTTTATTAAGAACAATGAATTTTTTCTTTTGTTTAATGAGAATACATTAAAGGGACAGAGGTCCAGTTGCGATGTCATCGATCCGAAGACCAATGAAGTGATTGTTAAACAAGGAAGGGTTTTCACAAAAAGAGCTGTAAAACAGATTATGAGTGCCGGCCTAGATATGATTCCCATCACGAGAGAAGACGTTCTCAAGAAATATCTTGCATCTCCAGTTGTTGATGAAAAAAGTGGTGATCTGATCGGGAGACCGGCGGAAATCGTTGATGAGGCGCTTCTAAAGAAACTGATGGATATCGGCATTGAAGAAGTAAATCTTTTATTAGTCGATCCAGCTTACAACAGTGATTCTATCCGAAAAACACTTCTATTGGATAAAGTGGAGAGTAAGGCAGAAGCCTTGATAGAGATTTACCGACGCTTACGACCTGGAAATCCAGCAACACCAGAAGTTGCGCTTGATTTTATTGATCATCTATTTTTCAAAACGGCTTATTACGACTTATCGGGTGTAGGTCGTTTAAAATTGAATCATCGTTTAAATATCAACGCCCCCATAAGTTTGAGAACCCTGAGAAAAGAGGATATTCTTTTAACGGCAAAAATACTTGTTGAATTGAGAGATACGCAGGGTCTTGTGGATGATATTGATCATCTTGGTAACCGGCGTGTTAGGGCTGTTGGGGAGCTATTGGAAAATCAATACCGAATCGGTTTGGTCCGCATGGAAAGGGCGATTAAGGAACGCATGAGCATGCAGGAGGTTGATGCTCTGATGCCCCATGATCTGGTTAATCCTAAACCCGTTTCTGCAGTTGTTAAGGAGTTTTTCGGAACGAGTCAGCTATCCCAATTCATGGATCAAACCAATCCACTGTCTGAGACAACACATAAGAGAAGACTAAGTGCTCTCGGCCCCGGCGGATTGACCCGTGAACGTGCCGGATTTGAGGTACGGGATGTTCATCCGTCACATTATGGAAGAATTTGTCCTATTGAAACCCCTGAAGGACCTAATATTGGATTGATTGTATCCTTGTCCACGTATGCGAGAGTAAACGATTTCGGCTTTATCGAGACGCCTTATCGCGTTGTGAGGAATTCAACGGTATCAGATGAAGTCAAGCTGCTTAGTGCGTTTGAAGAAAAGGAGCATCCGATTGCACAGGCAAATGCACCTGTTGATAAGTCGAATCGTTATGTGAACCCGTTAGTAACTTCTCGTGTTCAAGGAGAATTCATGATGGTTCGGGCTGAAGATATTGAGTTGATGGATGTTTCTCCGAATCAGCTTGTAAGCGTATCGGCGTCCTTAATCCCGTTTTTGGAAAATGATGATGCAAATCGGGCATTGATGGGTTCTAACATGCAGCGTCAGGCGGTTCCTCTGACTCAGACTAGAGCGCCATTGGTTGGAACCGGTATTGAAGGAGTTGTGGCAAAGGATTCCGGTGTGACTGTTGTTGCAAAACAGGATTGTGTTGTTGCTGATGTTAATGCCGGACGAATTGTTTTAAAGCATGATTCTTCGGATTTAAAGAATGAGCGCCCGGTTACGATCCATAACTTGTCAAAATTTATTCGTTCCAATCAAAATACATGTTTTAACCATAGGCCTATTGTTAAAAAAGGGCAGCATGTAAAAGCTGGTGAGATAATTGCGGATGGGCCAGCTACTGAAATGGGAGAGCTTGCACTAGGCAAAAATGTTACTGTGGCTTTTATGCCATGGGGTGGTTACAACTTTGAAGATTCCATCCTCGTGAGTGAACGCCTCGTAAGGGATGGTATATTTACTTCAATTCATATTGAAGAGTTTGAGGTTGTTTCCAGGGATACGAAACTTGGTAAAGAAGAGATTACCCGGGATATCCCGAATGTCGGCGAAGAAACGTTGAAGGATCTGGATGATTGTGGGATTATCAGACTTGGAGCGGAAGTAAAACCCGGAGACATTCTGGTTGGAAAAATCACACCAAAAGGAGAAACTCAACTATCGCCCGAAGAGAAGTTGCTTCGGGCAATTTTTGGTGAAAAAGCGGGTGATGTTAAAGACACTTCTCTACGGGTACCTCCTGGAGTGGAAGGTATTGTAATTGACGCCAAGGTTTTTTCACGAAGAGGTGTGGATAAGGATGATCGGACCCGACAGATTGAGGACGCAGAGATTGCAGCTCTGGAAAAGGATATGGAGGATGAAATCCGGATCATTGATGAAATTGCTTTGGATGAATTGAAACGGGAACTGGTCGGGCAGCAGTGTGAAACTCCTCTGAAAAAAGGTAAAAATATTCTAATTCCTAAAGGTAAAACTATTGAAGCTTTTATGCTGGAAGAAGTAAAGATCGCTGATCTTGAGGGGATCGTTCTAAACAATGCTGAATTAACAGAAAAGATCCATGACATATTAGATATCTGCAGGAATCAGAAAAACGCCAGCCGATCCAGATTTGAAGAAGAGGCAAGTCGTTTTGAAGTCGGCGATGATCTTCCACCCGGTGTTATCAAGCTGATAAAAGTCTATATCGCCATGAAAAGGGTGCTGTCCGTTGGCGATAAAATGGCAGGACGTCATGGCAACAAGGGTGTTGTTTCCCGTATTCTTCCACAGGAGGATTTGCCCTATTTCAAGGATGGTACAACGGTTGATATGGTTTTAAACCCCTTGGGCGTTCCTTCCCGTATGAATGTTGGACAGATCTTGGAGATTCACCTTGGTCGGGCAGCTCGTGTTCTTGGAACTCAGATCTCTGAGTTGATTTTGGAGAAAAAATATCAAGATTTGAGAGAAAAGTGCAAACGGATTTTTACCAGAGAATCTGAACAAGGATACATCGATAGCATGGATGATAATGCTCTTTGTGATTTTGCCAAACACTATAATGATGGTGTACACATGGCAACGCCGGTTTTTGATGGAGCCAAAGAAGATGAAATCAAGGCACTTCTGAAAGAGGCCAATGTGCAGATATCCGGTCAGGCAACTTTGTTTGACGGTAGAACCGGAGAGCCTTTTGATGGGAAAGTCACTGTTGGTACAATGTATATGCTTAAGTTACATCATCTTGTTGATGACAAGATTCATGCCCGGTCCATTGGGCCATATTCTCTGGTTACCCAGCAGCCCTTAGGTGGTAAAGCTCAATTCGGTGGTCAACGGCTTGGAGAGATGGAAGTTTGGGCTATGGAGGCTTATGGGGCTGCACATACACTACAGGAATTTTTAACAGTTAAGTCTGATGATATGGCAGGCAGAACCCGGATGTATGAAAAGATCGTAAAAGGGCAAAATGTTCTCGAACCTGGATTGCCTGAGTCATTTAGGGTATTAACCAAAGAGCTTATGAGCCTTGGACTCGATATAAACCTTATTGAATAATAACAGTAGGGAGAAAATATTGGAAACTATATACGATTTCTTTGCAAAACCAAAAGATCCGAGATGCTATTCCGGTGTAAAAATTACCTTGGCATCCCCAGAAAAGATACGGGAATGGTCACATGGGGAGATTAAAAAGCCGGAGACCATTAACTATCGTACTTTTAAGCCGGAAAGAGACGGTTTATTTTGTGCAAAAATTTTCGGTCCTACAAAGGATTATGAATGTAATTGTGGTAAATATAAACGGATGAAACACAGAGGTGTTATCTGTGAGAAGTGCGGTGTTGAAGTAATTCAGTCCAAAGTTAGGCGGGACCGGATGGCACATATTGATTTGGCTACACCTGTAGCACATATCTGGTTTTTAAAAAGCCTACCGAGCAAAATCGGTAATCTTCTGGATCTTACACTTAAAAATATGGAAAAGGTGCTATATTTTGACAGCTATGTGGTGATCGATCCAAAAGAAACCGGTCTTATGAGAGGTCAATTATTATCAGATGAAAAATACCATGAAGCGATAGACCTGTATGGTTCCACAAAATTTGAGGCGGGGATCGGTGCTGAAGCAGTTAAATCGCTGCTGGAAAAGCTTGATTTAAATGAAATATATAAATCTCTTAGAGAAGATATTGTTACGACTTCTTCAGAAGCGAAAAGAAAGAAATTAGCAAAACGCCTAAAAATTATTGATGCCTTTCGAAATTCAGGCGTTAATCCATTGTGGATGATTATGGATGTAATTCCGGTTCTGCCCCCGGATTTAAGACCATTGGTTCCACTCGAGGGCGGCCGTTTTGCAACTTCAGACTTGAATGACCTATACCGACGGGTGATTAATCGAAACAATCGGTTGAATCGTCTTGTTGAACTGAAAGCACCGGATATTATTGTTCGTAATGAAAAAAGGATGTTACAGGAATCTGTTGATGTCCTGTTCGATAACGGAAGGCATGGCCGAGTCGTAACCGGAACAAACAAACGCCCATTAAAGTCTCTTTCCGATACGCTCAAAGGAAAACAAGGCCGTTTCCGACAAAACCTTTTAGGAAAACGTGTTGATTACTCCGGCAGGACAGTTATCACGATTGGTCCAAATTTACGTTTGCATCAGTGCGGTCTCCCTAAAAAGATGGCGCTCGAATTGTTTAAGCCCTTTGTTTATCACCGGCTTGAGCATAAAGGCGCTGTTTCTACAGTCAAAAGTGCGAAAAAAATGGTTGAGCGCTTAACACCAGAGGTTTGGGATACACTTGATGAGGTGGTAAAAGAGTACCCTGTCATGTTGAACCGTGCTCCAACCCTTCATCGGCTGGGAATTCAAGCATTTGAGCCGGTTCTTATCGAAGGAAAGGCAATACAGCTTCATCCACTTGTATGTACAGCATTTAATGCGGATTTTGATGGGGATCAGATGGCGGTCCATATTCCTTTATCTGTTGAATCTCAGATTGAGGCACGTGTGCTTATGCTGTCCAGCAATAATATCCTTTCACCGGCAAACGGCAGTCCGATTATTGTACCAACCCAGGATATTGTTCTGGGTATCTATTATTTAACCACAGAAGCAGCCGGGTCAAAAGGAGAAGGTAGAATTTTTTCCAATCCCGATGAAGTCCGTTCCGCGTATGATTTTGACGCTGTGGATCTGCATGCGAAAATTGTTGTACGGATGAACGATAAACGAGTGGATACTACCGTTGGCCGAATTCTGTTGTGGGAGATCATTCCAAATGATGAAGTGGTTGCGTTTCGTCATATCCGAGTGAACTCTAAAAAAACTGCAAAGGCAGTAGTCTCGGAAATTAGCAACGGTGCCCTTTTCACCGATATGGTGAATGAACACTCAAAATGCAATATTACGGGCAGAAAGGGGCAGACCGGATTATTGAAAAAAATTGAGTTTCAAAATGTCTTTAAAATTTCTGTCGAGGATGTGGACACGCTATATTCTCTGAATGTAGGAGATATCGGCCCAATTCTGGAATCGGAGGATGGCTATCACATTTTTAAGGTGGAGGAGAAGCGAACTGAAATTCCTTTTAACATGATAAACAAGGGAATGGATAAAAAGGCGTTACGCGACCTTGTTGATTACACTTATCGAAATACTGGACCGAAAACAACGGTTATACTTTCAGATCGCCTTAAGGATATTGGATATCGATACTCCACACAAGGCGGACTTTCCATCTCGATTGATGACATGATTATCCCGGATGCCAAATGGGATCTTATCAAGAGTGCGGAAAAGAAGGTTCAGGAGATCGGTAAACAGTATACAGAGGGGTTGATTACACAGGGTGAAAAGTACAATAAGGTCGTTGATATATGGGCTAAGGCCACTGATGATATCGCCAACGCCATGATGAGCTCCATGAAGACAACAAAACCAGCTGATGAAGTTATCGATAGCGATGGACAAATAAAAGAAAAAGTGAATTCCATTTTTATGATGGCTGATTCCGGGGCCAGGGGGAGTAAAGATCAGATGCGTCAGCTTGCCGGTATGCGTGGGTTGATGGCAAAACCCTCTGGAGAGATTATTGAAACACCGATTACGGCTAATTTTAGAGAAGGTCTCACTGTTTTACAATATTTTATTTCAACTCATGGTGCTCGAAAGGGTCTGGCAGATACCGCTCTTAAAACAGCCAATTCCGGATACTTAACTCGTCGCCTGGCGGATGTCGCTCAAGATTGCATGGTGCTTGAAGATGATTGCGGTTCAATGATGGGTATAGAGGTTGAAGCCCTGTTGGAGGGCGGTGAGGTTATACAGCGACTTGGAGATCGAATTCTGGGAAGGGTTGCATTGGAGGATATCATTGATCCATTTACAGATGAGGTTCTGATCAAAGGCGGTCAAGAGATTGATGAGGATGCTCTTGAGATCGTTGAAGATGCTGCCTTGACCATGGTAAAAATTCGGTCTGTCCTTACATGCAGGACTCGATTCGGTGTTTGTGCCAAGTGCTATGGACGTGATTTATCTCATGGGAAAACAGTTGAAATCGGACAGGCCATTGGCATTCTGGCTGCTCAATCCATAGGTGAACCCGGAACCCAGCTTACCATGCGTACCTTTCATATCGGTGGTACAGCAAGCCGGCGTGTTGAACAGGCAGATATCCGGGCTCGGTCCGAAGGAACCATAAGATTTGAAGAGATGAAAGTCATCACAAATGCGGAAGGGCAGAATGTCGTAATGAATAGAAGGGGTGGTGAATTCATTATTGTCAGTGAGACGGGACGAGAGAGAGAACGCTGTCATGTCATATATGGTGCTCATGTAACGGTAAAAGATGGCCAGAAAGTGGAATCAGGCGATTTGCTGGCGACCTGGGATCCTTTTACGACTCCCATTATCACAGAAGTTCAAGGTATTGTTAAATTTGGTGATATCGAACTCGGAAAAACAATGCAGGAAAAGGTTGATCCGGTTACAGGTAAGTCCAGTCAGACCATTATCGAAGGCAAGGCTACGGATGTGCGGCCTAGAATTTCAATTAAGGATGAAAAGGGAAAGACCGCTATACTCTCTTCAAGTGGAATGGCTAGATATATGTTGCCTGTAGGTGCGATCTTACTTGTAGAAGAAGGGGATGAGGTTCGAGCCGGAGATGTGATTGCAAAGCTTCCGAGAGCAACAACAAAGACCAAGGATATTACCGGTGGTTTGCCACGTGTTGCAGAGCTTTTTGAGGTAAGAAAACCAAAAGAAACAGCCGTACTCAGTGAAATAAACGGGTATGTGTCTATTGCCAAGGCAACAACGAAAAAAGGAAAGCAAAAAGTTACGATAACACCCGTTGATGTTGGTGAAAAAAAAGAGTATCTGATTCCACGCGGGAAACATATTAATGTTTATGAGGGGGATTATCTTCGGGCCGGCGAACAGATTGTCGGTGGATCAGCAAATCCTCAAGATATCATGAATATTAAAGGAGAGGTTTCTTTGGCAAGATATCTTGTTGACGAAGTCCAGGAGGTCTATAGGCTCCAGGGTGTAAGGATAAATGACAAGCATATTGAAGTAATTGTTCGTCAGATGATGCGTATGGTAAAAATTAAAGATATTGGTGATACTGAGTTAATTTCAGAAGAACAAGTGGATCGTCAGCGCTTCGAAGATGTGAATCGGGAGGTTACGGAAAGGGGGGGGAAACCTGCAATCGGTGAACCTCTTATTTTGGGTATTACCAAAGCGTCTCTAGCCACAGACAGCTTTATATCAGCTGCTTCATTTCAGGAAACAACAAAAGTCCTGACAGATGCAGCTATGGGTGGGAAATACGACCATCTCCGCGGTCTTAAAGAAAATGTGATAATGGGCAGGTTGATCCCGGCCGGGACTGGATTACGTGGATATCAGAATCTTGAAATAGAACAAGAAGATAACCAAGGAAAGGCCTCTGGAACGGGCATCTGAGAATCATGTTGGTTGTAGAGAGAATTATCCTTAGGAGATAATAATTAAAAAAACTTGACAATAAAAAAAAAAAAGTATAAATTTTCTAATTTTGTTCAACAGGTCTTCTGCGTTTGAAAATTATAAAGGAGTGTAGAATCAGGATATGCCTACAATAAACCAATTGGTCAGAAAAGGTAGAGAGCGGGTGCAAAATAAAACTAACACACCGGCTCTAAAGGGGGCTCCGCAAAAAAGAGGAGTTTGTACAAGGGTATATACATCGACTCCAAAAAAACCAAACTCTGCTTTGCGTAAGGTGGCAAGGGTGCGTTTGACTACCGGCATCGAGGTTACGGCATATATTCCAGGTGTCGGGCATAACCTTCAGGAGCATTCTGTTGTGTTGGTTCGAGGCGGCCGCGTAAAAGATTTGCCGGGTGTGAGGTATCACATCGTAAGAGGCACTTTGGATACACTTGGTGTTACAGATCGCAGACAGGGACGATCAAAATATGGAGCTAAAAAACCGAAATAATAATTGGATTCATATCCTTAACATTTAATATTACTATTTAACGCAGGTGCAAGAATGCCAAGAAGAAGAGAAGTTCCAAATCGATTAATTATTCCTGATTCCAAATATAACAATAAGCTCGTTTCACGTTTTGTGAGTTGTATTATGCGTGATGGTAAAAAAAGTACAGCAGAAGCGATACTTTATAAGGCTTTTGATATAATTGAGGAAAAAATTAAGGAATCCCCTCTTGATGTATTTGAAAAAGCAGTTGGAAATGTGCGTCCCCAAATCGAGGTAAAATCCAGAAGGGTTGGTGGATCTACCTATCAGATTCCTACAGAGATCAGACCCTCTAGACGAACTGCTCTTGCAATTAGATGGCTCCTTACTTTCTCTAGAAAAAGATCGGAGAAAAGTATGGCCAGCAAGCTGGCAGCAGAACTTATGGAGGCGGCCCAGGACCGGGGGAGTGCAGTAAAGAAAAAAGAAGATACTCACAAAATGGCCGATGCGAATAAGGCTTTCGCTCATTATCGATGGTAGCAGCAGGGATGTTGTTAATTACAAATTATGGAAAACTTCTGTATATTTAAATTAAACGTGTTGTAAAATATTTTTAAATCATTTATACCAATCCGGTTCCAAAGGAGGACGGGAAGATGGCGAAAGAAAAATTTCAACGAACGAAGCCACATGTAAATGTAGGTACGATTGGTCATATAGATCACGGGAAGACGACATTGACGGCAGCGATCACCAAGCATGCATCATTAAAAGGGAATGCGACATATGTACCGTTTGATCAGATAGACAAGGCGCCTGAGGAAAGAGAGCGCGGGATTACCATTGCGACCGCACATGTGGAATATGAGTCAGCGAATCGTCACTATGCCCATGTGGATTGTCCTGGTCATGCGGATTATATTAAGAACATGATTACGGGTGCGGCGCAGATGGATGGAGCGATCCTGGTAGTGGGAGCGGATGATGGTCCTATGCCGCAGACACGGGAACACATTCTTCTTGCCCGTCAGGTAGGAGTACCCCGGATGGTTGTTTTTTTGAACAAGTGTGACATGGTGGATGATGAAGAGTTGATTGAGCTTGTGGATCTTGAGCTTCGCGAGCTTCTTGACAAGTATGAATTTCCAGGGGATGATACGCCGATCATACGAGGGAGTGCATTGAAGGCTCTTGAGAGTGATGATCCGGACAGTGCAGAGGCCAAGCCGATATTTGATCTTTTGGCAGCAGTGGACAGTTTTATTCCGGAGCCGAAGCGAGACATAGACAAGTCATTTTTGATGCCGATTGAGGATGTGTTCAGCATATCTGGTCGAGGGACAGTTGTAACGGGTCGAGTTGAGCGTGGGATTGTGAGAGTAGGAGATGAGGTAGAGATAGTTGGTATTCGAGAGACGACCAAGACGGTATGTACGGGAGTTGAGATGTTCCGTAAGCTTTTGGACGAAGGAAGGGCGGGAGATAATGTTGGGTTATTGCTTCGAGGTACCAAGCGTGATGAGGTGGAACGAGGCCAGGTTGTATCCAAGCCTGGTACGATCAAGCCGCATACGAAGTTCAATGCAGAAGTATATGTACTGAGTAAGGAAGAGGGGGGTCGACACACACCGTTTTTTAATGGCTACCGTCCGCAGTTTTTTTTCCGGACCACGGATGTAACAGGGATATTGACCCTTCCAGAAGGTATAGAGATGATCATGCCGGGCGACAATGTAACGATAGTCGGTGAGCTTATCAGTCCGATAGCGATGGAGAAGGAACTCAGGTTTGCGATTCGCGAAGGTGGTAGGACAGTTGGTGCCGGCGTTGTCAGTGAAATAATCGAATAGAGTGGAAGATTGGTATTATGATGATGAATACAAAAATCAGAATTAGGTTGAAGGCCTACGATTATAAACTTCTTGATCAATCAGCAATTGATATTGTGGATACTGCCAAGAAGACCGGTGCAAAAGTACTTGGACCGATTCCACTCCCTACGAGGAAAAACAAATACTGTGTTTTGCGATCGCCTCATGTGGATAAAAAATCTCGGGAACAGTTTGAGATTAGGACTCATAAGCGGTTGTTGGATATTCTTGAGCCAACTCAACAAACAGTTGATGCTTTAATGAAGTTGGATCTCTCACCAGGTGTTGATGTTGAGATTAAACTGTAGCCAGGGGGATTGGGATTCGCCATGTGTAAAGGGATGATAGGTAAAAAAGTTGGAATGACCGGACTATTTGGTCCTGCTGGTGAATATGTGCCCGTCACGGTAGTATTGGTGGGGCCATGTGTGGTCACGCAGATTAAAACCGAGGCAAACGATGGTTATAATGCATTGCAGATAGGGTTCGGCAATAAAAAAGAGAAAAGGGTTACCAAGCCTCTTGCCGGGCATTACCGCAAGGCGGGTAGCCAAATGTTCGAATATTTACGAGAGGTCGCAGTAGACAGCCCGGAAGAATATAAGGTCGGCCAGGAGATAAAAGTTGACATGTTCAAGGTCGGAGAACGTGTCAATGTTACAGGTAAAACCAAAGGTCGGGGTTTTACAGGCGTTGTAAAGCGTCATGGCTTCCACGGTGGAAAAAAGACTCACGGCAGTCATAGTCATCGTGTTCCTGGATCAATTGGTTCCAGTGCATGGCCATCCAGAGTCATCAAAGGAAAAAAAATGCCCGGAAGATACGGCCATGAAACAATGACTGTTCGAAATATTGAAGTAGTTGATTTGCGACCTGAAGAAAACCTATTGCTTTTAAAGGGTACGATTCCAGGTGCAAAAACAGGACTGCTAAAAATCAACAAGAAAAAATTTTAAAGCCTTCACTGAATTATTACGAGGAATATTATGGCTGTCATCGATGTTCAAAATATAAATGGAGAAAAAGTTTCAGAAGTGGATCTACCCGATAGCATTTTTAATGTGTCTATCAAATCCGATCTTCTTCATGAAGTTGTAAAAATGCAGCTTGCCCGTAAACGTTCAGGTACGGCATGTGTTAAAAATAGATCCGATGTCGCTGGTAGCACGAGAAAACTTTTTAGGCAAAAAGGTACAGGAAGGGCAAGGCGAGGAGATATTAAGTCGCCGCTTTTAAGAAGCGGGGGCGTTATTTTTGGCCCTCATCCTAAGAGTTATGCCTATTCAATGCCCAAGAAGAAAAAAAGACTGGCTCTCAAAATGGCGCTAAGCAGCAAGCGCATCAATAATACTTTGTTGGTTGTTGACAAGATTGAACTATCGGAACCAAGGACCAAAAAAGTAGTCGAAATTACAAATGCCTTAAAAGTTAATAACGCACTTATCCTTACGGATTGTGAAAATACAAATTTAGAGTTAGCAGCACGCAACATACCGGGAGTCAAGGTGATAAGAAGTGCAGGCCTGAATGTTTATGATATCCTTAAGTATCGGAATTTGGTTTTGCTTGAGGATTCTATTAAAGCCATTGAGGGGAGACTTTTGATATGAATCGGTATGATACAATAAAAAGACCTTTGAATACTGAGAAGACGACACTCCAAAAGGAGACTGTTAATCAGGTTACATTCGAGGTTGATCAGAGAGCTAACCGTATTGAGATCAGGCGTTCTGTAGAAGAAGTATTCAAAGTGAAAGTCGCCAATGTTAATACATTGCACGTCAAGGGAAAAATTAAACGAAGAGGCAGAACTCTGGGAAAGCGAAAAGACTGGAAAAAAGCCATCGTAACCCTGATGCCTGGGGAACGAATTGAATTTTTTGATGGCGTATAGATCTAGGAGCAGATAATGGCAGTTAAGAAAGTAAAACCAACATCGCCGGGTCGAAGGTTTCAAGAGTACTCAACTTTTGAAGAGATCACAACTACATCTCCGGAGGAGAGTTTACTCAGGACGATAAACAAGAAAAGCGGCAGAAATTCTTATGGACGGATTACATGTCGCCATCGTGGAGGCGGGCATCGCAGACACTATCGAGTGATCGACTTTAAAAGAAATAAGCAGGGTATTCCGGCAAAGGTTGCAACAATAGAGTATGATCCTAATCGAAGTTCAAGAATAGCTCTGTTGTTCTATGCAGATGGTGAAAAACGGTATATACTGGCACCTGTGAATTTAAAGGTTGGTGATGCAATCATGTCTGGCCCTGATGCGGATATAAAACCAGGGAATGCTCTTCCTCTTGGAAATATCCCTTTGGGAACACAGATACACAATATCGAGTTGCGATTGGGAAAGGGTGGACAGATTGTCCGAAGCGCAGGAGCATTCGCCCAATTAATGGCCAAAGAGACCCCTTATGCATTAGTCAAACTTCCATCCGGTGAGGTTCGTAAGGTATTGTTGAAATGTATGGCCACAATTGGTCAGGTCGGGAATGTTATCCACGAGAACCTGTCGATTGGCAAAGCCGGAAGAACAAGATGGCTGGGCAAGCGTCCATCGGTTAGAGGCGTTGCAATGAACCCGGTTGATCACCCCATGGGTGGTGGTGAGGGACGATCTTCGGGCGGACGTCACCCTTGTTCGCCGTGGGGTACTCCGTCAAAAGGATATCGTACCCGAACAAATAAGACTACCAATAAATTCATCGTGAAAAGAAGGAAAAAAAGATAGTTTAGGTTTCAGAATAACATGAACCTGGTTCTGGTTTCAGGAGAAGATATGCCAAGATCGCTAAAAAAAGGTCCTTACATAGATGACCATTTAATTAAAAAAGTTATGCATGCTCAAGATACAAGGAGCGCCCATGTAATCAAAACATGGTCTCGAAGATCAACGATTGTTCCTGAAATGGTCGGTCTTACCCTGGCAGTGCATAATGGAAAAAAATTCGTTCCTGTTTTTGTTTCTGAAAACATGGTTGGTCATAAATTAGGCGAATTTTCACCTACTCGAACATTCTATGGTCATGCTGGTGATAAAAAGACTAGACTTAAAAAATAAATCCATAGGTTAAAAGAACATCGAATATAAGGAATGATGAGATGGAGGCGAAAGCTGTCGCAAAATATGTACGAATATCTCCGCAGAAAGTTCGGAAGATTGTTGGTGCTGTCAAAGGGAAACCAGCGGAAATCGGACTCAATATCCTGAAGTTTATGCCGCAGAAATCAGCAGGGCTTGTTGAAAAAGTTTTAAAATCTGCAATTTCGAATGCGGACCAGAACCAGAATATGGATGTAGATACTTTAATTATCAGAAACATATTGGTGGATCAGGGGCCTACCTTAAAGCGATTTAGAGCGCGAGCGCGTGGACGAGGCTCCAGAATTTTGAAAAGAACGAGTCATATAACCGTTATTGTAGCGGAAGATGCTGTGTAAAAAGGAGGAAACGTCTTGGGTCAAAAAGTAAATCCCGTTGGTATGCGAATCGGTATTGTTAAAACATGGGAATCACGCTGGTACGCAGATAAGAACTATGCAGCTTTTATTTTAGAGGATGACAAGATTCGGAAGTTCATCAAAAAAAAGCTTAATCATGCCGGTATTTCTAGGGTAGAGATTGAAAGGTCTTCCAAGCATGTCAGACTTCGCATTTTTACGGCAAGGCCCGGGATTGTTATCGGAAAAAAAGGTTCTGAAATCGAACTTCTCAAGCAGGAATTACAAACAGTGATTTCACAGGAAGTTTCTATTGATATTCAGGAAATCAGGAAGCCAGAGATTGATGCTCAACTTGTTGCAGAAAATGTTGCCAATCAGCTTATTCGCAGAATTGCTTTTCGTCGAGCAATGAAAAGAGGAGTATCTTCAGCCATGCGGTTTGGTGCAAAGGGTATTAAAATCATTTGCTCCGGAAGGCTGGGAGGGGCAGAAATGGCCAGAACAGAATGGTATCGTGAAGGAAGGGTACCCCTGCACACTCTACGTGCTGATATTGATTATGGTTTTACGGAAGCAAAAACAACCTTTGGTCTCATCGGCATAAAGGTTTTTATATTCAAAGGTGAGGTCTTGAAAAAGACTGAATAGCCAGAGATTGACCGGACAGGAGATGAAAGGACATGCTGAGTCCAAAAAAAGTTAAATACAGAAAAAGTCAGAGAGGGCGCATGACTGGATCCGCCCGCCGAGGTGCAACATTATCATTCGGTGAATTTGGATTGCAGGCGACTGAGTGCGGGTTAATCACATCTAAACAGATTGAAGCAGCACGTATCGCTATGACAAGACATGTCAAAAGGGGCGGGAAAATGTGGATTAAGATCTTTCCGGACAAACCTTTTACTAAAAAACCAGCTGAAGTCAGGATGGGAAAAGGTAAGGGACCCACAGAAGGCTGGGCAGCTGTTATTCGTCCTGGAAGAATTCTATATGAAATGCAAGGTGTCCCCAAAGAATTGGCAAAGGAAGCTTTCAGACTCGCTTCTCACAAGCTTCCTATTAAAACCAAATTTGTAGAAAGGGGGTAACTGGTAATGAAAATAAGTGAGATAAAAGAACTAAGCCTGGATGAAATGGTGAAAAAGGCAAATATATTGAAAGAAACCCATTTCAACCTTCGTTTTCAGAATGAAACCGGTCAACTTGAGAATTCAAGCAGACTGAGACAGACCAGAAAAGATATAGCAAGGATAAAAACCGTTATTCGGCAGATGCAAACAAAATAAACTTTAAAATAGAATAGTTGCCATGAAAAAACGAGTGAATAAACGCAAGGTTGTTGGGAAGGTTATCAGCGATAAAATGGACAAAACCGTTGTCATACAGGTTGAAAAGCTTGTTAAGCACAGTCTGTATAAAAAGTATATTAAAAGACAGAACAAGTTTACCGCCCATGATGAAAACAATGAATGTCGAATTGGCGATAAAGTCGTGATAACAGAATCGAGGCCGCTAAGCAGGATGAAACGTTGGCGTGTCAGCGGAATAGTTGAAAAAGCTATTTCAGTAATAGGGGAAATTTAAGCAATGATACAGGCAGAAACTAGGTTGACGGTTGCAGACAATTCTGGGGCGAAAGAAGTATATTGCATTAAAGTGCTTGGTGGCTCCAAAAGAAGATATGCAAGTATCGGCGATATAATAGTCGTATCTATTAAGGAAGCGATTCCGAATGCCAAGGTTAAAAAGGGCGATGTGATGAAAGCCGTGGTTGTTCGGACAAAGAAGGAAATCAGAAGGCCCGATGGTTCGTATATTCGGTTTGATGATAACTCTGCTGTATTGCTTACCGGCAGTATGGAACCTATAGGCACTCGAATATTCGGACCTGTTGCCAGAGAGCTTCGAGCTAAAAATTACATGAAAATTATATCTTTGGCACCCGAGGTATTGTAAGGCCGCCGGCCAGTTTGGAGAAAAGGCGCATGAAAAAGAAATGTCATATCAAAAAAGACGATAAGGTTAAGATAGTTGCCGGGAAAGACAAGGGCAAAATTGGTAAGGTTCTAAAAATTGATTACAAAAAAGAGCGTTTGGTAGTTGAAAACGCCAACATGATGAAAAAACATGTAAAACCAAATGCGCAGAACCGGCAGGGTGGAATCATGGAAGCGGAAGGTCCGATAGATTGGACCAATGTAATGATCATGTGCAATAAGTGTATCACTCCTGTGAGGGTCAAACTTCAAGTTCTCGAAGACGGGAAAAAAGTACGGTCATGCAGAAAATGTAACGAGTTAATAGATGCCTAGAAACATGAGTCGGAGGGCGTAAGATGCCTAGTTTGAAAGAACAATACCTAAATGGTGTGGTACCCAGTTTGATGGAGACCTTTCAATATAAAAACATAATGCAGGTCCCGAAGGTAAAGAAAATCGTTCTCAATATGGGATTGGGTGAGGCGATTCATAACATTAAAATTCTTGATTCCGCGAGTGAAGAACTGGCTGCAATATCCGGACAGAAGCCGGTCGTCAAACGAGCGAAAAAATCAATAGCCGCCTTTAAATTGCGTGAAGGCATGCCGGTAGGCTGCATGGTCACCCTGCGCGGTAAGAGAATGTATGATTTTTTGGATAAGCTTATAAACATTACATTGCCGCGTGTTCGAGATTTTAGAGGGATATCCGGTAAAGCAATGGACGGAAATGGAAATTACACCCTGGGCATAGTCGAGCAGATTATCTTCCCGGAAATTGATTATGATAAAATTGATAAGATTAAAGGGTTGAATGTATCGATTGTAACATCAGCCAAAACAGATAAAGAAGGCAAAGAACTATTAAAGCTACTGGGTATGCCGTTTAAAAACTAATCTACCCGGATGGAAACCCAATAATTTTGATAGGATGATCAGGAGGAAGAACAGTTGGCAAAGAAATCACTTAGAGCCAAAGCAACGCGAACGCCAAAGTTTAAGGTGAGAACTTACAATCGCTGCCCGATATGCGGCAGACCCAGAGGGTATATGAGAAAGTTCGGCATATGCCGTATCTGCTTTAGAAAAATGGCGTCCCATGGCAAACTTCCAGGGGTTATAAAATCAAGCTGGTAACTTGGTGGGATACGGGAGTTGTCCGGTAATTAGGCAAAAATATAACTAATAGTTAGTACTTAGACGGAGAAAATCATGTCGATGAGTGATCCCATTGCGGATATGTTAACCAGAATTCGTAATGCCGGAATGGCAAAACTGAAAAGTGTGGATATACCAGGATCCAGAATCAAAACTTCGATTGCAAAAGTTTTGAAAGAACAAGGGTATATAAAGAACTACAAGTTCACGAAAGATGAAAAGCAGGGCATCTTACGCATATACCTAAAGTTTAATGAAAAAAATGTACATGCAATCTATGGAATTGATCGGATCAGCAAGCCGAGCTTGCGCAATTATATAGGCAGCAAGGATATCAGGCCGGTATTGAATGGAATAGGCATTTCGATTTTATCCACCTCAAAAGGAATCATGACCGACAAACAGGCCAAAAAAGAAAATGTCGGCGGTGAAGTCCTTTGTAACGTTTGGTAGCGGCGCATAACAGGAGTAAAATATGTCTCGAGTCGGAAAAAAGCCGGTTAACATACCTGAAAAGGTCAAAATTAAATATAAGGACAGGATTATAACTGTTACAGGTGAAAAAGGTTCTCTCACCAGTACAGTTCACCCGGTAATTGATCTTGCAATTGATGATAAGGCCATTAAGGTTACCATGGAGAAAGAGACCAGAAATAATATGGCTCTACAGGGAATGGTACGATCTATTGTTGAAAACATGGTAACCGGTGTTAGCAAGGGATTTGAAAAGAGCCTTGAAATTAATGGACTTGGATATAGAGCAGAAATGAAAGGCAATTCAATCATTTTTAATCTTGGCTATTCACACCCGATCAATTTTACATTACCTGAAGGTGTTGCAGCTATTATTGAAAAGGCGACGATTAAATTATCAGGAATTGATAAACAATTGGTAGGTCAGACTGCGGCAATTATTCGTAAGCTGAGACCACCGGAACCCTATAAGGGCAAGGGAATCAAATACGCAGGAGAGCATCTTCAGAGAAAGGCCGGTAAGACAGGGACAAAATAATATTGTCTTTCCGGCTGAGATGGTATTTTAACGGGAACAGGAAACACTCTGTTTAATAAGGACATAGACTGATGACTTCAGCAAATTCACGTAATCATTTACGGTTAAAAAAGCAAAAACGGATTCGAAACCATGTTATTGGGACTGATAAAAGACCTCGACTCTGTGTTTTCAGGAGTTCGATGCACATTTATGCGCAGGTAATTGATGATTCAAAGGGGCAAACCATTGTCGCAGCCTCAACATATGAAAAAGAGGTTAAGGGACAGCCCAAATTTGAAAACAAGGTTGCTGCTGCTGAATTTGTTGGCAAGCTTGTGGCTGAGCGTGCATTGGGAAAAGGCATAAAGAAAATTGTTTTTGATCGCAACGGTTTTCTTTATCATGGTAGAGTGAAGGCTGTATCTGAAGGCGCACGAAAAGCTGGACTCGAATTTTGATTAAATTTCAAAAGGAATGGAGGAAGATCCTTTGTATAACCCAGAAAAAGACGAAAATCAGTTTATCGACAGAGTAGTACATATCAATCGAGTGGCCAAAGTCGTAAAAGGCGGCCGAAGATTCAGTTTCAGCGCTATAGTTGTTGTTGGCGATGGAGAAGGAGGCGTCGGTTGCGGCCTTGGTAAAGCCGGCGAAGTTCCGGAGGCGATCCGTAAAGGCGTCGAAAGTGCAAAAAAGGATATGATCCAGGTTGCGATTGTTAATGGGACCATTCCTTACGAGACAGTTGGAAAATTTGGTGCAGGTCGTGTATTGCTAAAGCCGGCTTCAGAAGGTACTGGCTTAATTGCTGGTGGTGCAGTAAGAGCTGTGCTCGAGGCCGCAGGGGTTCAGAATATACTTACCAAATGCATGGGATCAAATAATCCTCACAACGTTGTAAAGGCAACTATAAGCGGCCTGAAAAAACTTCAAAGTCGTGAGCAAATTGCCGCAAGACGTGGAATAAGTGTACAGGAATTATAAAAGAAGGAAATAACAATGTCGGCTACGTTAAAAGTGACACTTATAAAAAGTATGAATGGTAGGCCTGAAAAACACCGTAAAGTTTTACGTGGATTGGGTTTACGAAAAATCAATCGATGTATAGAACTTGAGGATACGCCAACAAACCGGGGGATGGTTTTCAAGGTATCACACCTTGTAAAGTTAGAGGAGAGTACCGATGAGACTTAATGAATTATCACCATCAAAAGGATCAACAAAACCCCGAAAACGTCTTGGAAGGGGTGTCGCTTCTGGTACCGGCAAAACCGCCGGCCGTGGAAGCAAAGGACATAAAGCACGCTCGGGTGGAGGGGTAAGCCCTGGATTTGAAGGTGGTCAAATGCCTATTCATAGACGACTGCCGAAAAGAGGATTTACAAATGTGTTTCGAAAAGAATATGCTATTGTGAATCTTCGCGATCTATCCAAGTTCGCAAACGGGAGCGTTGTTGACGAATCATCACTTGTTGAAGCAGGTATTGTCAAAGGAAAATATTTTGGGATAAAGCTTTTGGCCTCGGGGGAAATCAAACAACCACTCACAATTAAAATCCATAAGGCCAGCAATTCAGCGATACAGAAAGTTGAAGCAGCGGGCGGTAAAGTTGAGGTGCTTTAATCATGGTAGGCGGTGGCTTTCAAAATATTTTTAAAATTCCGGAGTTAAAAAATAAAATACTGTATTCACTTGCGCTTCTTGCCGTTTATCGGATTGGTGTGCATGTACCGACTCCAGGCATCGACAGCATCGCCTTGGGAAAGATTTTTGAAGCTTACAAGGGTGGGATCCTGGGAATGTTTAATATGTTTTCAGGAGGTGCCCTTGAAAGATTGTCTGTTTTTGCATTGGGTATTATGCCCTATATCAGTGCATCGATCATCCTGCAACTGATGACAGTTGTCATCCCTCATCTGGAAAGATTGTCAAAAGAAGGTGAACAGGGGCGGAAAAAAATTACACAGTATACCCGTTATGGTACAGTAGTACTGAGTATAATTCAGGGCTTTGGTATCAGTGTGGGGCTGGAACAAATGGGGGCTGTTCTTCACCCTGGATGGGGATTCCGGATCATGACGGTTCTTACCCTTACAGCCGGAACCGCATTCATTATGTGGCTCGGTGAACAGATAACGGAGAGGGGAATCGGAAACGGTATTTCTCTTATTATTTTTGCAGGTATTGTCGCCCGGCTTCCCAATGCAATTGTAAACACTTTCCGGCTGCTCTCTACGGGTGAAATGGGGATATTTGGAATTGTCATTCTGGTTATACTCATGGTTCTGGTTGTTGGAATTATCATTTTTGTAGAACAGGGGCAGAGACGTATACCAGTGCAATATGCAAAGAGGGTCGTCGGTCGAAAGATGTACGGAGGACAAAGTACTCACCTGCCTTTAAAGATCAATACAGCCGGTGTAATTCCACCGATCTTTGCATCTTCGATCATGATGTTTCCTGCGACTATGGCCACATTTATTTCCATTCCATTTATAAAAGAATTTGCAGCCTCGATAACGCCTGGAAATTTGGTTTATGAGATCTGCTATGTTGCTTTCATTTTCTTTTTCTGTTTTTTTTATACGGCTGTTACTTTTAAGCCGGATGATGTTGCAGAAAATATGAAAAAGTATGGTGGTTATATACCCGGTATTCGACCTGGTAAACGTACTTCAGAATATATTGATAAGGTCTTGACTCGAATCACCTTGGGCGGAGCAGTGTATATTTCAGTCATATGTGTTCTGCCATCTGTTCTGGTCACGAAATTCAACGTTCCATTTTATTTCGGCGGTACAGCTCTTTTGATTGTTGTGGGCGTATCCATTGATACCATCGCACAGATAGAATCCCACATGCTTTCGAGGAATTATGAAGGTTTCTTGAAAAAAGGAGCTATCCGCTCAAGATCCGGCAGATAGTATCTGAGAGCACTGATAACACGAAAGAAGGGGACGGGGAGTAGGTAATGGCTAAGGAGGAAGCAATTAAAGTAGAGGGCAAGGTTTTAGAAACACTGCCCAATGCCATGTTTAAGGTAGAACTTGAAAACAAACATCAGGTTCTTGCACATATTTCCGGTAAAATGCGTATGCATTTTATTAAAATCCTGCCGGGGGATACGGTGACTGTTGAACTCTCGCCATATGATCTTTCACGCGGAAGGATTACATATCGTTCTAAATAAGCAGATTATTATTTAAGTGGTTTGCAATGAAAACAGGTTACCGGAGTTTTTAAGGAGAAAATAGAATGAAAGTTCGTGCATCAGTTAAAAAGATCTGCAGCAAATGCAAGATTGTAAAACGAAAAGGCGTTGTGAGGGTTATCTGCGAAAATAAGCGCCATAAACAGAGGCAGGGATAGAAGGAGGAAGAGCTTTGGCAAGAATTGCAGGCGTTGATTTACCTAGACGTAAACGGGTAGAGATCGGGTTAACTTACATTTATGGTATTGGACCCAGCACATCCAAACGGATACTTGAGAAGCTGAATATTGACCCAAATACCAGTACAGATGATTTATCTGAATCAGAGGTCAATGAGATTCGTAATCTTATCACCAATGAATACAAGGTTGAAGGTGAGCTTCGAACATATGTCTCAATGAATATCAAAAGGCTTATGGATCTGGGGTCATATAGAGGGCTTCGGCATCGAAAGTCACTTCCTGCGCGGGGACAAAGGACTAAAACGAACGCCAGAACACGAAAAGGGCCGAGACGGACAGCTGTAAAGAAGAAGGCTATCGCTACAAAGTAGTAAAAATACTCATTGCAAGGAAAATGTAAAATGCCGAAAAAATCCCGTGTAATTAAAAAGGTAAAGAAAAATCTATCTAATGGGGTGGTTCATATTCAATCGACGTTCAATAATACGATCGTCAGTATAACGGACACCGCCGGCAATGTAGTTGCCTGGTCAAGCTCCGGAGTTCAGGGCTTCAAGGGATCCAGAAAAAGTACGCCGTTTGCTTCACAGCTTGCCGCCGAAGACGCTGCAAGGAAGGCAATGGAACATGGAATGAAAACAGTGGAAGTATATATCAAAGGGCCGGGAGCAGGTCGAGAATCAGCACTCAGGGCCTTACAGGCCGTTGGCTTTAATGTGTTAAGAATCCGGGATGTAACTCCAGTTCCACATAATGGCTGCAGGCCACCAAAACGGCGTAGGGTGTAACTTCATTAATTTTTTTTTGATCCTATTTTGATCAAAAGGAGGAAGACTTGGCAAGATATAGAGGTTCAGTCTGTCGTTTATGCAGGCGTGAGAATATAAAATTATTTCTGAAAGGTGATCGCTGTTATTCAGACAAATGCGCCTTTGACAGAAGAAGTTATGGTCCCGGGCAACATGGACAGAAAAGAGGTAAATTCTCTGGTTATGGTGTTCAGCTCCGTGAGAAACAGAAAGTGAAAAGACTGTATGGCCTTTCTGAGAAACAATTCCGTCTTGTTTTCCAAAAGGCGGACCGTCAAAAAGGTATTACCGGTACAAATCTTTTAACACTGCTTGAACGTCGCTTGGATAATGTTGTATATAGATTGGGCTTTGTTAATTCGAGAACACAGGGACGCCACTTTGTTCGGCATAGTCATTTCCTGGTCAATGGGAAAAAGGTAGATATTCCTTCGTATCTCATTAATACTGGAGACATCATTGAACTTCGACAAAAAAGTCGAAATATACAATGTGTTGTAGATGCACTGGGCGCTGTTGTCCGACGCGGCATTCCGCAATGGTTGGAACTGGAAAAAGAAAACTTTAAGGGTGCGATCAAAAGCTGCCCTGCAAGAGAAGATATTACCATGCCGATTCAGGAGCAGCTCATTGTTGAACTTTACTCCAAGTAAAAATGGTTTTCAGAATTTTATGGATTCAATACAACAAATTATTAATCTTAAATTCCTGGCGAATCGCCTCTGCTAACTATCTGGAGATTTGAATATGTCGTCTAATGAGCTCATGTACATGAATTGGCGAGAAATGATCTCGCCGGAAAAGGTTCAGGTTACCAGCAGTCCTTCATATGGAAAATTCGTTTGCGAACCTCTTGAAAGAGGATTCGGTATTACGATTGGTAATGCATTACGACGCATTATACTTTCCTCGTTACATGGAGCCGCAATTGCCTCTGTTAAATTTGACACTGTGATGCATGAATTTTCAGTGATTGAAGGTGTCCTGGAAGATGTTTCCGAAATTATTCTTAACCTAAAAGAAGTTCGTTTGCGGGTGTCGACCTCCGAACCCAAAGTACTCAAACTCAATGCAAAGGGCGAACGTATTGTCACAGCTGCAGATATTATCAGTCCTGACGGGCATGTAGAAATATTGAATCCGGAACAGCATATCGCAACTCTTTCCGGTTCGGCTGAACTGAAAATGACCATGATTGTGAAAACCGGGAAGGGTTATGTTCTTGCAGATTCTAACAAGGATGAAAATGATCCTGTAGGGACAATTCCCATCGACTCCGTTTTTACACCTATCAAACGAGTAAATTACGTTGTTGGTAATGCACGAGTCGGTCAAAGAACCGATTATGATAAATTAACTTTTGAGGTATGGACGGATGGCAGTATTCTTCCGGAAGATTCAGTATCTTTTGCTGCTAAGATCTTAAAAGAGCAAATGTCGATCTTTATAAATTTCGATGAGGCACAGGAACCAGAAGCCTCGGGTGATGAAGAAGATGTCCAGATGAAACAATTCAATGATAATCTATACCGTAACGTGGATGAACTGGAGCTTTCGGTCAGGAGTGCGAACTGCCTTAAAAATGCCGAGATTCTAAAAATTTATCAACTTGTTCAAAAAACAGAACAGGAAATGCTTAAAACAAAAAATTTCGGAAGAAAGTCTTTAAACGAGATTCGGGATGTGTTAAGCGAGATGGGTTTATCTCTCGGAATGAAACTTGAGGGATTTGTGGCACCTGATGTGAAGACGGAAGAAGGAGAATAATCAATCCTATGCGACATTGTAAAAGTGGAGTAAAGTTAAATAGAACTTCAAGCCATAGAGGAGCCATGTTTCGCAACATGGTAACTTCTCTTTTCAAATATGAACGCATCAAGACGACAGATGTGAAGGCAAAAGAGTTGAGAAGATGGGCCGATCGATTGATCACGCTTGCAAAAAGAGGAGACCTGCATGCTCGTCGTCAGGCACTCGCTATAATGAGAGAGGAAGCAGTTGTTCATAAGCTGTTTGAAGAGGTATCCGAAAAGTTCAGCGCCTCCTCAGGCGGATATACCAGGATAACAAAAATCGGAACACGTCCTGGAGATGCCGCACCAGTTTCAATAATCGAATTGATTACACCGGAACCCATAAAAAAGAAAAAAGATAAAAAACTAAAAAACAAAACAGAAGAAAAGATAACAAAGAAATCAGAATCAAAAGAGTCTGTTACTGCAAAAGAACCAGAAACAGATACGGAATTACCTTCACAGACCAAATAAAATATAATCCTTACCTTATGTTAATAATGTAAAAAGCCCTGCAACAAAGCAGGGCTTTTTTTATCTATTAATTATCCCGGGACGGGTTGGCACTTGCCGGTAATTTGATGATTTTTGGATTCCTGCTTTTTCCCATTTCTTTTGGAGGATCTTTCCGGTCCGATCTATTGATAGAAAGCAGATCTTTTGCTTTAGACACAAGTAAGGACCACCTGTCTATGGCTTCATCTTCAGATGATATGATTCCGTAGCTGAAGGTAACTGGAATATCAAATTCCCTTGATGAGCAAGGGTTTGTTTTTAATTGTGCCACAATTCGATCAATCAGTATATAAGCATTTTTCAGATCGGTTTGAGGCATGATAATAGTAAATTCATCATCGCCGAATCTGCTGATAATATCTGACTGGCGGCATATTTTTCGCATAACATCAGAAAAATGGATTAAAAGGTCATCCCCACAATCCCGCCCGTATGTCTCATTGATTTTTTTTAAATAATCGATATCAATATATACAAAGGACAAAGGCGTGGAATATCGCTTGGAGCGAAAAAATTCTCTTTTTAAAATCTTTTCCGTTACGCTGTAATCTAAAAGACCGGTAAGAGGGTCATTGCAGGTTAACAGTCTGAGTTTTTCATGAGCGGTTACATTGGAAAGACACAAAGATACTTTTATTGCCAGTTGCTCCAACAGAGATGTATCGATTCCTGGCTGAAACCGGGAAACGGATGAATCTGCCTGATTCAAACTGCCGATGACCTGGCCGTCAATTGTAATCGGAGCAACGGCGATGGATTTAAAAAAGAATTTTTTATTTCTAGGTAAAAGTTTAAAATAGGGCTTTAAATTGGTGTTAATCAATGTCGGACTTTTTTGTTCTCCCACTAGTTCCATAAAAGAAGTTTTACCAATAATATTGATATTTTCTTTTAAGATATCCGATTTCCCAATCGATTCGATCAGACTTGAAACCTCACTGTTCCGGATCATAGTTATCCAGACATAGGGGATCTGGAATTCATTTCTGATTTCTGTAAGTAAAACTTCAAAAAGGTCCTTGAAGTTTAATATGGTTAATATCTTGGTTTCCACGATTTGAAATTTTTTGGAAACTTTTTCATTTTCTTGAAGTCTGTGGATTATCGCATCGATTTCATTCATTTTAGTATAGCCTGCTTATTGAACTTACCTGTTAATGTAGCATAGAAACCTTGTTGGCATTGACTTCTACTGAAAATCCCGGAAATGAGATTTTTTTTCGAAGAACCCCCTAATTTTAGTGGGCGCTGAATTATTCCCAAAATGTTGGAAGGTGTCAAGGCTAAAGGTAAATGTTTATAAAACGTAAAAGGTTTTATTTGGTAATAAAGAATACATGAATATTTTATGGTTGAAAAATGATTAAATAAGAAGTATTCTGAACAGTAGTCAACAGATCTTCATACCTTCAAAAATCATAATTAATAAATGGATTACTCACTTTTTCAAATCAGATAGCTTGTTGTATGGAAGGGTTGGGTGATATCTTATTACTTCCGGTGTTGCGTTTTATGAAATGATACTGACCAGAAAAAAATGCAATCATTTGGAATTTAATTTTATAGGAGATTAGTGATAATGGAACTGAATGAGCTTAAAAATAAATTCCGCCACCGGTCCAGTGTGGATATAAAAGATGTTGAGATTGCGATGAAAGCGGTTCCGTTTCTGGTTCGTGAGATTGAAAAAATGGAAGATAAAATAGCGGACTATGAAAAACGACTCGATCATTTATCCGGTTTGCTGAAAAGAAAACGTCCTCCCCTTGAAAAAACGGGACAAAAGAATAATACCAGGTGGGAAGTGCGAATCGATGAAGATGAGAATCGCTTGTATTTTCATCTTGCCGGTGAATTGGACTACAACGCTGTCAAGCTAGCTTCTAACGGTATTATCACGGTTCTTTCCAATTTGAGGGAGGGATATGATGTTATTAATGATTTTACAGAATTGCAGGGCCCTTTCAAAAAGAGGGTGATTTTTCATCTGAGAAAACTTGTGTATAATTTTTCTCAAACGGGTATTGCAAATCTTGTCTGCATTAAAACAACAGATATCAAACCAATAACCGATATTTTTCAATCCGGTGCAAAAGCAGAAGGATTTCAAGCTTTTGAAGTTTCCTCCCTGGAAGAGGCCAAATCAACATTACAAAATGTGGGGCGGTTTTTAAAAGCCTGACGAAGACGGATATAAGTTATTGATAAAACAACCCCCTGTATTGTCTGACGATATGTCATCCCCCATGGGAAGGGGCGGTGTTTCCATTGTGTTTGTATTGAATTGTTTTCGATAATCATTTTCAGCAGAGGTTCGGGTTGATCGATCTGAAGGAAGTGATGCTGAATAGACGGCATTTTCCGGAAATTTTAAAAACAGATTGTCCCGGTTTGCCTTGACCCAGTATCCTTTATAAGTCTCCATCCTGACCGTGTCACCGGCATATACCCCGTTTTCCCACCGCCAAAGCACTGGATCAATATATGCGCTGTTTGTAAGGCTTCCAATCCGAACCGGACCAAATGTGGTGCCACCTTGCAAGTCAGATTCTAGAATCTGAACATCGTCCCATATATAGGCTCTTGCATTAGGGCAGGCAATCATGTTCCATCCCTTGTGCAACTTAAGCTCAACCTCCAGTTCCGATGTTACTGCAATACCCTGTGGCGTTTTTTCAAAATTATTTCTGGATAAAAGCCAGTATGCCTGCCCAGGTTGAATGGTTAGATTCGGACCGCATTCGATATATTGATTTGTGGTGGGATCCCAAGCTCCAAGCCGAATGGTTTTGGGGTCGCAGTCAACTTCCAGCAGATCCGACAGGGGCTGCCGTGACCAGAGCGGGAAAGAAACCATTTGATAGTCCTTTAGAGATATCCCGCCTGGAATCCTCATCACCGGCATGGAGGCAATATCTCCAACAGCAAAACCATATTCATCAGACCAGGTAATGTTACCGTTGGTATCTTCATATCCTACCTTCCAGATATAGACCATGCCGGTTGTCAGCCCATAAACGCCATGTGAAGTCAGATCTGAAGTGGTCTCTGTTTCAGCGGTGAAGCTGGGATCATAATCATCGCAGTAATAGGCTTTTCGATCTTCACGCCGCACAGTCCAGTGTGAGCGTATATGATCCATAACGTTTGAGGTGAAAAAATTGTCGGCCCGGATGATAATGTTTTTGGTTCCAGACGGAAAAATCTGTTCATTGAAAGTATGCTCCGGAGCGTTGAGATTTTCAAAGATAGCATTAACCTGAATATTTTTATCCATCAATATCTGGACAGGATTGTCTGTTGTTTCAACCCCATCCATAACCCAGTGGTCAAACCGGTATCCAATACCAGGAGTCGGTGTCAGTGTGAAGAGGGTTCCGTACATGGCGGTTTCCGTACAATCTCCCGGGCATTTGATATCTTCAATCTCCGAGGTCACCAGACCGTCGCCAACCACTGTAACCGTCAGGGTAAACAGGTCTTCAAACTCATAACATCCGATATCGTAGGGCAAAATACGTAATTCTCCGTCCAGATCATGGGTGACCGGATCACCGGCTCCTGAAGGAATTTGATAAGCTGAATTTGAAGTGGGTGGAAGGTGATAGTCATGATTGCCCGGATCCAAATACCCCGGGTCAAGGAAGATGTTGTTTGAGGCAAATCCACCATCCAAGTTTATGGTATAAGCCGTGCCATTACCATAGATATTATTGTAAGCAACAGCAGAACCGGCGCTAACGGAATCCACGTAGTTGATTCCATATCCTCCGAAATTCGTTATGTTGTTGTATTTAATGTCTGCAACAATAGAGTCTACATCCCGATCAAGATAAATGCCGTCAGTTGTCCCGCCATCTATAGTGTTGTGATAGATGCCTGAATTGTTCGTGCCTCCGGTCCCAATGCCCCGGATGGTTATTCCATAGTCCATGGGAGCCAAGGTAGTAGATTTATCGTCATAGATCAAATTGTTTATAATCATTGGGGATGCACTGGTGCCGTTAGCCTCTATAAAAACCCCGGTGATGTTGTCTGTCAGGATGTTGTTTTTGATTTCGGCTGAGGAGTTATAGACTCCGATTCCCCGGGAAAATTTTTTAATGGTCACCCCTTGGATACTGGTTCCGGTTGATGTGCTGTTAAACCGAACTCCATTGTCCAGCCAAAAGGTTGCGGTTGAACCTGTACCATCAATTATGGGTACACCCATGGGTTGCCCTATAATCGTCAGGTTGGCAGGAACGACAAGTTGAGTATTGGATTCACCATTGGCCACGCTGTAAGTACCGGGTAATACATAAAGGGTGTCGGCGGCTGAGGGGGTGTAGTTGTTTACCGCAAAATGAAGGGTCTTCCAGGGAGAGGCCGCGGAACCGTCTCCTGCGGCCGCGCAAGGGCCCCCGGCCACATCGCAGCCATTGACAATATCCACAAAATAATCCGCTGCAATTGCCGGATAGCGGACAGCCAATAGGATGCAGAAATGGATGAGGATGAATACAATGGAATTTTTGATTCTTGGGCGATCTGGCATTGTGTCTTTTCTCCGGTTAATCAGGTTCATCATACATGCCCTTTAAAATTTTTTATGAATGCATTCAATTCATTCCCTATCGTTTGTGAAAACACCCGCTCTGAGTTATTTCGGCAGTCCGGGTAATCCAGGCAGCTCTTCTTCCAGTTCCGGCTTCTCAGGCGGATCTTCCACAGGCTTTTCTGGGTCCCATTCCGGCGGCAGTTCCGGTGGTTCAAGCGGCGGCTCGAATTCCGGTGACATAAAGTCTGGCTTTTCCAGTTCTTCCATGGGGATGAGGAAGCCTTCAGTGGTCAGACCATCCAGGGGAAGAAGTCCCTGCAATTCGCGGGAGGGCATGGGGCTACCTGTTGTTGAATCTGTTTTGTCTTTATCTCCATCTTTGCTGCCTGGTTTATCAGCCTTACCTTCATTGGAATCTGATGAACTGATTTCCGGATCTCCAGGCAGTTGGAATTCCTGTTTCAGAAGCTCAGCCTCATAAGACGAAATGTCCCGAGGTTGCTGCAGTTCACCTTCCTGAGTTGCGCTGGTATGCTGAAATGAAGAAAGGAGAACAGGTTTCAGTTCCGGGTCATTCATGGGTACTACTTCCAGGCTGGTTTTTTCCAGAGTGGTAATTTCTGTTTTTTCATCGGTCTGAGCAATAATAAAATCAGAACCTCTCACCCCGGCGACAAAGGTTCCGGACTTTACGGAAAATGTGGACTTCTGAAACTTCACCAGTTTGGTGACCAGGAATCGGGCTTTTCCAAGGGCCAGGCTTAAAAAAGAGGTTCGCTGTTTTTTTTGAGGATCATAGATGCTTTTGTTGATGGTTAATTTTGTAAGAGAAGAGATTGTCATTATACTTCCGTCATTCAGCTTAAAGCGCGCGCGTGCTTTCTCGTCTGTATACAGGGTATCGCCTTTGAACAAAGGGATTTTGCTATTGGCGATAAAACCGGATGGGATTCCCTGATGAACAACAACAACCTTTCCTTGTGTCAAAATCATTGTTCCCACAGGAGCCCCATATCCATGTTTGAATTGTTCAGAAATGGTCAGGCCCTTAGGCAGAATGGATTCGGATGCAGATAGACAGGGAGTGGAAAAGTGAAAAACAGCATCCCAAACAAGGAATATAGATGCAAGGGATATCACAATTTTTAGAAAACGCCTCATAAAATACTCCTGAATATGACAGTACATATCCATCCATCTCTAAGTTGGATATGGTAAAAATGAATCCGGTCAATAGCTTGCGGAAATAGAAAAAGAGATCTTATTGCCTTGATAGCTATAAACAGAAATATTGGAATCATTTTTGGTATATTTGTACTCGATGCTTCCCGTTAACCATTTGTATATAATTCTATGAGATATGGATGTCATCAGCTCATATTTGAAATCATCCCGTTTTATATCGTAGTTGGAGTCGGTATTGGAATATTGTTTGCTGTAAACCTTTGCGGTTGGAGAAAAAAGTGTTTCCCAGGGCAGATTCCAGGCAGCACCGATTTTGGCTTGAATCCCGAAGTATTTATAGTCGGAATGATCGGTAGTGTTCTGATCCAATCCGATTCCTCCCAGCAATGAAAGATTGTTATCCGGAATCCGGTAGAAGGCATCAACCAGAAATTGAATGTTCTGCCCGTTTCTCCCGCTGGTGATATAATTGGTTTCATCATAAAATACCAATGAATAACGGTTTGAAAAGGTATCGGTCATGTTCCAGACCAGATCCATGTTCATCTGTTTTCGAAACATGTATTTTTCATTGTCCAGCCAGTAGTAGATGGGTTGCAGGGTAAGGCCAAGTATATATGGATTATAGTTATACTTGAGGTAGAGATTGGGGATGCTGCCCATGAGATTATATTCTTTCAGATCAATTTGGGTAGACTGGTAGTGGTTATAACCAATACCGGATGAGAGATCGCCATACCGGATCAGCCGGTATTTACCGGAAAAATAGGTTGTGAAACCAAAGTCACCCTCATCCGCATATAGATCTTGATCCAGAGGTTCCAGGGCAACATTGTCATCGTATTGGAGGCCGATTTTCAGATTCAGGCGAAGAGGATTGGCTGATTTTTCAATTGCCTGTGCAGATTGTAACCATTTTTCTGCATTTATTTTCAGATCATCCTGCGCATGATCCGCCACCCATGAGAATTTTTCAATCGCCATTTCCGTATTTTTTAGCTGCATGTGACAGATCCCCGAATAAAAATATCCGTTTGGCTTGATACTGGGGTTTTTATTCGAGGCTGTTTCAAAGTGTTCCAGGGCATTTTTAAACTGTTTGCGCTTGTACATGCAGATACCCATATAATATTGTGCCAGAACATTGGATGGATTCTCAGACAGTTCTTCGGCAAACAGGAAGGTTGCTGCCGGGTAAATACCCAGTCGATATTGTACAATGGCCATATCATATTTCAATCCTTCAATACTGGAATGAAGTGCCCATGCTTGATTCAGGGCTTTTTCCGCTTCCTGAAACAATTCTGTTTTTATATAGGTCTTCCCCAGATAATGATGATAATCCGCGTTTTCAGGATTTTCTGTTATGGCCTTCAGGAAATTTTTTTGTGCACCTTCATAATCCCCATCTTCGAAGGCGAAAATGCCAAAATCAAAATAGGTAGCTCCTTTTTGTCCGGCTGCGCAAGTGGCAGTATATGACAATACTAGCAGTATACACAACGCAAAGCGGAGTGAACAGGACAGTTGAAGGGGAAATAACAGCATTTAGAATTTCTCCTGAATCTTGTTTATCATCCGTAAGTACATGGCGGTTTTTTTAAAAGAGATATAAAAAAATATTGAGTTTTCAGATTCGGCAAATCATTCGGAAATGGTCACTTTCATAAAGGACTACAAATCCATTTCAGGAATTATTTATGGATCAATGTGAAATAGGATATTGGCCAAATCAATAACAGACAGGAGGCGTTTTTTCAAATGGAAATGCATATTTCCATTTTTCGGATTCAAAAGAAAATCTGTTTCCGAAAAAAAGCCTTTTTGTTCATACAATAGACAGGCCGGTCAGATAATGGCCCTTGAATCGTCCCTGGTCGATTTTGTTAAAATATTTGATTTTTGTGTTACAGCTTTTTATTGGCCTGGATGCATCTGAACTGCGAAATGTCATCTCATACACATCCCCCACATCGAACTGTTGAACCAGTTCGGAATCTTCTTTTATCAGAACAAACATTGAGGTTCGTGTATTTCCCCAGACCTTGAATTGATAGATTCGGTCCAGACGGCCTACATAGATTTCAACACTTTTCAGGCCGTCAAGATTTGCCCCGGATGTATTGATTTGTTCCATGATGTCCTCTTCGTTTATTTTGTGCTATAAAATGAAAGATATTGTGTGTCAAGAAAAAAGATACACAATATATTGTTATTGAGTAATAAATTGCAATGAGAACCCATCCGTGGTCATGGACACACAACCATTTTCATCTGTTCGATAAATATGACACCCCACTGCATTGTATCGATCCAGGGCAGCTTGATGCGGCATT
>DYJC01000047.1 GCA_020723305.1 Desulfosudis oleivorans | reverse complement strand
TGATCCATGCGGTGTACATAAGCCCATTTTATCGGACGGCATTTTTATCCGCCCTGCCGGAGGCTCTCTAACTGATAAAAATTCTGTCGGATAAAATTCCTTATGTATGAATGCATGGATCATGACAGGCGGGAACGGTTCTGATAGACAAGCGGCGGCTACCTCAAGTGTTTGTATCAAAATCAGACCGGCTGCCGTGCTTTTTGGCAGGCTGAAGCCTGAGGAGGCAGACGCTACCGCTTTTTTATTCATAATGATACCGGCAGCTGATGACGGTAATGGTTTTTTTTTCAACTCTATACACCAGCCGGTGTTCTTTGCTGATGCGTCTTGACCAGTAGCCGGACAATTGAAATCTCAGCCGTTCAGGCTTACCGATTCCATCTTCAGGGCTGCGCAGGATGTCTTTTAAAAGCAGTTTGATCCGTTTGGCCAGGCGCTTGTCTTTATTCTGGAACCATTCAAAATCCTTCCAGGCTTCCTTGGTAAAAAGAATTTTCATAAATCCTCTGTGGAAAACTCGACCAATTTACCGTCTTTTACTTCCTGTAAAGATTTTTCAAGATGTGCGCGGTTGGCCGGTGAACCTAAGAGATAGGCTGTCTCTTCCATTGCCTGAAAATCATCCAGAGAGACAAGAACCGCCTGTTCTTCATTCTCACTGCCGACAATAATCGTCGGCTCCGCGTTTTTGCAGACATGCTGAATCAGCGCACGCAGATTTTTTTTTGCATTGCCGTATGTTATTGCTCTCATCAGTTTACCTCTTTTTATGCTGCATGCCCGGCAGTATTTTCTTTTGTAACAAGGTTCATTATTTTTTTCTTGGTCAGCATGGAGTCAATCACCCGGATTAATGCTGTCCGGTCTTCGGCATCAAGAGAATCGATCAGCTTGACCCTTTCCATCAGTTCTTTGTCCTCGATCCTTACTTCCTTGAAATCTTCATCCGTGTCACTGACAAGATAATCAATGGACACGTCAAATACGTTTGCAAGTTTCTGTATGACGTCCAGCGACGGGTTATATTTGCCGGTCTCTATCCGGTTGATGTGCGACAGATGGGAACCGATTTGCTCCGCGAGCTGAGTTTGCGACCATCCCTTCTTTTTTCTTAATAATTTTAAGTTATTTGAAAGGCTCATCTTATATCTCCCCGATTTGTATTTTTTTTAAAAAATAACACAATTGGGTGAATTTAACAACTTTTTAGTCTTTGTGTGATAATTTGGCTTGACATGATAGGCTTATTAGCTTAAATAAAATTAACTCATATAGCGCAATAAAATTGAGCAGATTGGGTGAAGATTTTTTTTTAAAAAGGAGGTGATTGTATTGTTTAAAACCAGCCTTGAGACCACGGATATTTTTAAAGGTGCATTTTATTTATGCATGGGCGGTGATCTTGCCGACATCCAGTTTAAAATGAACGGCAGACAGATCGCATCCTTTCTGTTCATCGGCCCGGATCTTTACAAGCACGACAAAGCCTATATTGACGGTCATGCCCTGGTCAACCCCGTGCAGTTCCGGGAAGCGTTGAACCACCTGAGAGACATTCTATTTGAGAGATTGAGAAAAGGGAGATACGAGAATGATAGAACAGGAGAGAATCGAGCATATCAAAGCCGGTATTGATTTAAAAACCTATATTGAACAAACCACAGGAGCTTCATTTAAAAAGAACGGCAAAGGGTATGTGTGCCGGTGTCCGTTCCCGGACCATGAAGACAAAACCCCATCCTTTATCGTGACGCCGCAAGAAAACCTTTTTCATTGCTTTGGCTGCAACCGGGGCGGCGATATCATCCAGTTTGACCGGATGTATTTTAATCTGGATTTTAAAGAAGCGGTTGGCCGGTTATCCCCGTCAGGCTCCGCAACAGGACAGGCGGACAACCGTTCCCCGTTGCCGGTAAAGAAAAAACCATCCGATCTACAAAAAACCACTGCATTAACCGTAAAAGAGCGTAAACTACTGGCCCGTGTGCATGCCTATTATCAGCACACCCTGACGGAAGATCCGGCCGGCATGGATTACCTGAAGAACCAGCGGGGCATACACGACAATCAGTCAGTAACGGATTTTTCTGCCGGCTATGCCAACGGCACTCTTTTGAATATTTTGCCCGAAGATGATGAGATTATCAAGTCTCTAAAAACCATCGGTATTCTGAACAACAAAGGCAAAGAAATATTCTACAACTGCGTGGTGTTCCCGCTGTACGACATCAACGGCTCGATTGTGAACCTGTATGGCCGGAACATAGACGACAACTGCAACATCAAACATCTGTATCTGCCGGGCAAACGGACCGGCCTAGTGAACCGCCAGGCCGCCAGGCGATCCCAAACCCTCATTTTAACAGAATCCATCATCGATGCTCTGACCCTGTATGACCAGGGGTTTAAAAACGTGATGCCGATTTACGGAGTCAATGGTCTGATCGATGATCATCTTTTTTTCTTTAACCGCAAAATCAAGGAAGCCTATCTGGTGTTCGACGCGGACGACGCCGGACGCAGGGCCGCAGCATCCGTCAGTTTGCAGTTAAAAGAAAAAGAGATCCTCCCCTATATTGTGGAACTGCCGGTAAAAGACGTGAACATTTATTTTAACCGCCATACCCCCGAGGAATTTGAAACCCTTCTCAAACAGGTAAACCCCAAAGCCCTGGAACAATCGGATAAAATCAATAATAGAAAACAGAGTCTTTACCAGGAAACGGATCAAGGCTTTATCGTGGGCTACGGAGACCGCCAGTATCAGATCAAGGGTATCCAGCGGGGAGACACCCAGTTGAAAACCACCATCAAGGCTTCGGCCGATGTTCAAGGAAACCTCCCCTTTGAACTCACCACTATAGACCTTTACTCATCCCGTTCAAGAATCTGGTTTGCAAAACTTTGCGCGGACTTGTTCAAGGCATCTGAAGAATTGATCCGGGAGGATATAGGAAAACTCCTGACCCATGTGGAAAATTACAATCCCAAGGAGAAAAAAACCGACACTCCCAAGGCAACCCAGGAAGAAATCAACCTTGCCATGAAGTTTTTAAAAAATCCGGACATGATCGAGGAGCTGTTGTCAGACCTGATCACCATGGGCGTGATCGGCGAACTGATCAACAAGGTTGTCTGCTATCTCGCCGCAACCTCCAGGAAACTTTTAAAACCCGTATCGGTTCTCATCCAATCCCGAAGTTCCGCAGCAAATCCACCCTGCAAAACGCGATATTATCCCTGATGCCTTCCGAGGAGTATGAAAAATACACCCGCGTGACCGATCAATCCCTTTTTTACAAAGAGGAAGACTCCCTGGTGCATAAAATCCTTGCCATCGAGGAGGACGTGGGCATGGGCGGTGCGGCGTATTCCATCCGGAACATCCAGTCGTCCGGAGAGATCACCGTTGCCACCACAGGCAAGGATCCTTCCACCGGCAAGATGAAAACCGAAAATTATACGGTCAAAGGTCCGGTGGCCGTGATGCTCACCACCACAGCGGCCGAGATCGACCAGGAGACCGCCTCCCGGTTCATCTTCCTGACCATCGATGAATCTCCGGAAATGACCGCCAGAATCCATGAAAGACAGCGGGAGTCCAGAACCCTTGCGGGACTGGCCCAGAAGAAAAAAACAGAAAAGATCATCCAAAAACACCAGACGGCCCAGCGTCTTTTAAAACCCATTGCCGTGGTCAACAACTTCACCAGATATCTGTCTTATCCTCATAAATCCCTGGTGACCCGAAGGGATCATGAAAAATACCTTGGCCTGATCGACGTCATCACGTTTTTGCACCAGTATCAACGCGAGGTGAAAAAAATGGATATTGACCCCGCCGATGGCGGGGTGGAATACATTGAAGTCACCCTTGCTGATATTGAAAAGGCAAACAAGCTTGCCAATGAAGTTCTGGGCCAAAGCCTGGACGAGCTGGCAAGGCCTTCCAGAACCCTTCTGGACGGTATTTTTAAAATGGTCAAGGAGATAGCAGAAAAAAACAGCATCTCCATTGACGAGGTATTTTTTACCCGCCGCATGATCCGGGAACAGATGGACTGGAGCGACTGGCAGATAAAAGCCCATATCAAACAACTGGAAGAGCTGGAATATCTTCATATCCGCCTTGGTTCACGGGGCAAAGAGTATGCCTATGCCCTGAACTATAAAGGCCAGGGGGAAGACAACAGCCGGTTCTTTCTAAACCTCACACCGGTTGCAGAAATTAAAAAGCTCATGAAGCAAGACAAGTAGGGTGTTTTGGCCAACGAGTAGGGTAAAAAAGACAACTAGTAGGGTACAAGTTGGGTTGCCAAATCCGGCTTATCTTTTTGCAATTAAAAGAAAAAGGCAACAAGTAGGAGTCGGCGGCCCAAGAACAAGCCAGGGAGAGAGGGGGTATCTAAGTATTGGACATCCTGACAATCATCACGGAATATAAACACCAATTGAAAACAAGAAACTATGCAAAGTCCACCATCGAGGGATACAGCAAGAATCTGGATCAATTTACAGCCTACCTGGCCAGCCTGAATATCGGAGATTTTAAAAAAATAACCCGGCAAATCATTGCCGATTATCAGGAACACGTCATGGTTGAATCCAACGCTATGGAAACCAAGGCCCTGAAAATCCGGGCCGTCAAGCGGCTGTTCGAATACCTGGAACAAACCCACCAATTGCTTGTCAATCCAACCGAAGGAATTGTGGAGACCTGCCGGAAGAACCGCAAAATCGGGCAGGTTTTGACCATGGACGAGGTAAAAAGACTGCTGTCACAACCCAACCTGTCTTTTAAAACCCATATCCGTGACCGGGCCATGATGGAAGTGTTGTATTCAACAGCCATCCGCCTTGATGAACTGTTATACCTTGAGATTTATCATGCCGACCTGAAAGACAAGGTGCTCTATATCCGCAAAGGCAAAGGTAATAAGCAGCGGGTGGTTCCCCTGGGAAAGCATGCCATTCAATACCTGCGTGAATACCTGGAAAAAGTAAGGCCTTTTTATGCCGGAAAGAACCCCAAGGAAAGACGGATGTTTCTTCTTAATAGCGGCCTTGTTATGACTCCGGGAAGCGTAAGGGGCGTTCTGTTAAAATACCGCAGGCAGGCTAATATCAGGAAAAGCGCATCTCCGCATACCCTGAGAAGAAGCTGTGCCACCCATCTGATGCAGAACGGGGCCGACATCCGGTATATCCAGAAACTGCTGGGGCACCGGAACCTGCGGACAACGCAGGCTTACACCAAAGTGATACCGAAGGAAGTGAAAAAGACCCACGAGAAGACACACCCCGGAGTTCAAGAAACGAAAAAAGATAAGGAGGCCGTCAGAAACCATGAAGAGTAGAGAATTGATACCCATCTATTTGAAACATTTGCAAACCCTTGGCCGGTCGTATTATACGATCCGGGGAGCCAAATACGGACTCAAAGACCTGGCGGATTTTCTGGAACAGGAAAAAGCTATCGGCCTTGAAGACCTCACAAGCGATATCCTGTATGAATATCAGCAGGACCTGGCGTTCCGGCTGACCGCCAAGGGCAAGCTGCTCTCCCTGAGAACCCAGGCCCAAAGTCTTGGTGTGGTGAAATCCTTTACCCGGTTTTTAAAAGAGCAGGATTATCTTGTCCGTGATCCCGGAGAAGCAATCCAATTGCCGAAAAAGCCCAAACGGCTGCCCAAAGTGATTTTAAACACCAATGAAATCCAAAAGCTCATGGACGCCCCGAACACCCGTACCAACAAGGGATACCGAAACAGAATCATTTTGGAGATCCTGTATGACACCGCCATCAGACGCTCTGAGGTGAGCTGCATCAAGATCAGCAATCTGGATCTGAATGCCGGTTATATCCATGTACACGGCAAAGGTGATAAGGATCGTGTGGTACCGTTGAGCAAGCGGGTTTGCACGTTGGTTGAAAACTATATCATGATGGTGCGGCCTGCATTTTTACAAGGCTCTGATCCCGGCTATCTGGTTCTGAACCGCTGGGGCCGGAAAATGGATCCCAACAGTGTTTGGGCGGTGGTCAAACGCTGCACGCATCTTGCCGGAATCCGTAAAACCGTATCACCCCATACGTTCCGGCACACCTGTGTGACGCATATGCTCAAAAACGGAGCCCCTGTCCGGCATCTGCAGGAAATGCTCGGTCATGAATCCCTGGAATCCACCCAGGTTTACACCCA
>DYJC01000046.1 GCA_020723305.1 Desulfosudis oleivorans | reverse complement strand
ATTGACATGTTCATTCCGGAAGGGTTACTGCATTTTTAGGACGGCCATGACAATTATTTTATATTTCAGTTAAATTTGTTGAAAAAACCTGTATTTTCAATGTATAAGTGAAAATAAATTTATGGGCCAAAAAAGACAAAATCTAATGAATAATAAATGTTGACCAGCCCCATAAAATAATGCAGCACTTTACCAAGAGGAAAAATGTAAGAGGGTTTCATGGACATAAGCAAGGTCATTAAAAAATATAAATTCAATGAACAACCGAATGATTTTCTATTTTGGCAATCAAAATCATATGAAGAGCGGTTGGATGCATTAGAGCAAATTCGAAAAGAATATAATTCATGGAGATATAATGCTGAGCAAGGATTTCAAAGAATTTATCGAATTATTAAACGAACATAAAGTCAGATATTTGGTGGTTGGCGGATACGCCGTAGCATTCCACGGGCACCCGCGCTATACCAAGGATCTTGATGTATGGATTGATCTCTCACCTGAAAACGCTGATAACATCATAAAGGCGCTAGAAAAATTCGGCTTCGGGTCATTGGGACTCAAACCTGGGGATTTCCTTGAAAGCAACCAGATTGTTCAACTTGGCTATCCGCCTAATAGAATTGATATCTTGACAACATTAAAAAAAATAAATTTTCAGGACTGCTATACAGCAAGAGTTGAAGTTGAGATCCAAGGCGTGAAAATCAATTTTATTGATCTTGAAAATTTAAAGCAGAATAAGCGGGCCACTGGACGTCCGCAAGATCTGGCGGATGCAGAAAGTTTAGAATAATCAAAAGTCGCATGGCCATGGTGAGACTTTTGTCCTTTTAAGGCAGGGAAAAGCAGACCTGGATATCTGTATTAAAACTAAAACCCCCAATCCGATTATTTTGGTGCATATCAAAGAAGATATCGAACAGCGAGTACAGAAACATGTAGATATTGTCCGGGTCCGGGAAAAAATGAATCCATTTTTGAAAACCCGCATAGAGAAAGAGGGCGTCTATGTTTGATAAGTCCCTTGTGCTGTCCCCTACTCAAACAAATTGATGACGCCTTTGGAAAAAACAAAAGAAGAATCCTCCATATTGACAGCGCAAACAATTTCACCGATTCACCGGCCGGCATGGAAAAACTGGATGGTATCTGTATGCTGTTTATCGCCATTGGAGAGGCTTTAAAGCATATCGATAAAATGACGGAAGGTCATCTAAACCCTTGTCAGTTAGGCATTCAGCTTGGTCCGACAAGAAATTGGAAATTAGCATGTCATGCCAGGCAACACACGCTCCGGCTAAACTGCCGAGCCAAGGTGTTTACCGTGCTGCTCCGTCGCGCTTCCTGCGGTCAGGTTGAGCTGGTTGTCCGGCAGATTCTTCATAAATTTTCATTGCCTTACTGCTGATTTCTTCAATACTTTGATCTTCCCACAGTATTCTTTGCCATTTTGTATAGTCGAATGGCTCCCTCTGTATAAGGGCGATAAACCTCTCAGCCCCCACGTTCCCCAGCGATTTTGTCAGTGCTTGAACTCCTTTTATTTTAACTTCGGTATCGGTTATCATAGGTAAACCTCTTTTATGAAATCAAATGGATCGATGATTGTAATTTCTTTTGCATTCATCCTTTCCTCGAAAGATGAACTTTTCGGAATATCGATTTTTAGGGATATTCGATTTGCCGATCTCAGGAATTATACTTCAGGAAATTTTAGATACCTTGTTCCAATCGCTGAAATCTAGCACTCCTGAGCTGATTTTTTTCAGGATCGGAAAGATTTTATGATCCTGGCATTCTATGCTTAGAATGCTCTTTTTGACACCAAAAACATCGATTTAAGACCAAATATCGTCTCTTTTTTATCCATAAACCCTTGTCAGTTAGGTATTCAGCTTGGTCCGACAAGAAATTATTCAGACGAAATACAAATGTAAATTCAGGAACCATATTGAATCATTGTATATTAAGTGTTACACGATATCAGTAGTGTCCGGTTAAAATTCAATTAATCTCTGTAAACCCTTTCTGTTAAAGGAGTTACAAGAATTTGTATCGGGATCGATTTGAAATGGAAAAAATTTTTCATAAATGTAAATTCAGATAGTTACCAGTTCAAATTGTATAAAAATCAATTTAACCGGACACTACTGACACGATATCTCTATTCAATATATTATCGATATTGAATTAAGTCCGAAACAGAATGGCAACTCAAAGGGAAAAATTAAAATGAACTTTAATGATCTTTGCGATTTTATAGAAAACGAAATGCGCATGAGTCAGATATATCAACCGCTGCTTATTCGGTCGCTGGTTGATAGTGACGGTAAGGCAACAATCAGGCAACTTGCAACGATATTCAGTTCTCTGGATGAAAGTCAGCTTCAGTATTATGAGAAACGCATAAAAGAAATGCCCGCAAAGGTATTAAAATCACATGGGGTCATTGATAAAGATGGTGATATTATTTCATTAAGGACCGGGAAACTGAACTATAAAGAAAAGGCTACAATTAGAGGGCTATGTGAAGCAAGAATCCAGAAATATCTCGAAAAGCGTGGTTTATCAAATTGGGACCATAGATTGCTGGATAACCCGGTGCCTGACAGTCTGAGATATTTGGTTTTATCAAAAGGTGGCAAAAGGTGTGCTTTATGTGGAGCCACAACCAAGGACAGTGTATTGGATGTGGACCATATAATTCCAAGATCGCATGGAGGAAAAAACGTAGAGGAAAATCTTCAAGTCCTTTGCTCAAAATGTAATCGTTCCAAGGGAAATCAAGATGATACCGATTTCAGGACAGATGTTTCTGAAAACGATCCCGAATGTGTCTTTTGCGGAAAGCTAAATAAAAAACGAATTATTCAAAAATATAAAAGTGTCTTTGTTATTGAGGATGATTTTCCTGTTACAAAGAGGCATTTATTAATCATTCCCATCCGGCACACACCTGATTTCTTCAGTATGACAGAACTTGAAAGACAACATATTTTTGAATTGTCCAGAGTATTAAAAAAACAGATTGAAAAAGAGGATACATCTGTGACAGGCTTTAATGTCGGCATAAACAATGGTGTTTCTGCAGGGCAAACGATTATGCATGCTCACCTTCATCTAATACCAAGGAGGGATGGTGATATAAAAAATCCGCGAGGTGGGGTTCGAGGTGTCATTCCGGATAAGATGTCTTATTGACTATCATACTTAATGAACCGTTTTTATTTTTAGGTGAGAGAGTTAGCATTGAATTCCTGAAACTCGAATTGCATCAATTAAAAGAATTTTAATCAATCGTGCCAACGGCTATAACACCTTTATGAAAACCATTCAACAAATTGAGTTTGAGCCAAAATCTTCTGAACCTTCAAAAATTTTTATGAGCCCTTTGAGCCCTATCTGATCCCTTTCATCAAGTACCGTCAGCAAAAAATCCACTGTAAATTTTTTCATGCCCAAAGCTGCCAATCCTGTTTCATCCAGATTAAAGACAGAAAATAACGTTTCCAAACAGGTCCGACTATTTAACCGGTCGATAACCTGTGTTTTTCTTATTTGAAGATCGGAAACGATTTTTTATCCAATAAAAAAGGCTTAGATTTTTTTGTCTAAGCCTTTGCTCTCACATTGGTACGCCCGGTAGGATTCGAACCTACGATGTCCGGCTCCGGAGGCCGACGCCCTATCCCCTGGGCCACGGGCGCATATTATTAATTGAACACTTCAATAGAATACCGTTTCACAGAAGTCAAGCATGAAAGCCTTTTTTAAACGATCCCCCTGGATTCGAAATAGCCCCTTGCTTCTCCGACAACATAGAGGGAGCCGGAAATACAGACTGCCTCATCCTGTGAGACGGTTTCCAGCGCATACTGGACAGCCGCTCCCACATCGTCCACAATTTTTACATCCGATATATATTGTTCCGCAACCGGCTTCAGGATTAACGGATCGATAGCGCGATCAATCTTGGAACGGGTAAGGATCACCCGGGCACAATGGGGAAGCAGATTCTGAAGCATTGTTTCGTAGGATTTGTCATCCAGAATTCCGGCAACCAGTGTGATTTTTCGGCCGGAGAGTTCTTCCTTGAGATAGTCCGACAAAATCCGGACCGCGTCCAGATTATGAGCCCCATCCAGAATCACCAGCGGGGAATCCATTATTTTTTCCAGCCGGCCCGGCCATTTGGTTTTCCGGAGGCCATCCTTTACAGCATTGGCTGAAATGGCGATGGGAGGTTGTTTGCTGCCTCCCATCTGTAAAATTTCACAGGCGGATAATGCAATCGCCGCATTATCAATCTGATGTCTGCCTTGCAGGCCGGTCTGAAGGTTGTGCCATGTTTCATGAAGTCCGTAATATGTAAAGCTGTTTTTCCCGATTGGCTCCGCCCTGAAATCCTTTCCCAAACGGTAAAGCTTTGCAGATCTTTCATCTGCCAGACGCTGAAAAACAGAGAGAACATTTTCTTGTGTGGCGCCGGTAACCACAGGAGTATCCTTTTTGATAATGCCGCCTTTTTCACCAGCGATCTGTTCCAGCGTATCGCCTAGATAATTCTGATGTTCCAGTGAAATATTGGAAATTACGGAAACCGCCGGATGGATGACATTGGTCGAATCCATTCTCCCGCCCATTCCGGTCTCGATAATAGCCCAGTCAACTTTCTGTTGACCAAAGTGGTAAAAAGCCATTGCCGTGGTATATTCAAAAAAGGTCGGCTCCCGATCCCCATATCCGGAACGCTTTACCGCCTTGTAGGCATCCAGAACCTCCTGGTCTGAAATTTCCTGGTGGTTGACTTTTATCCGCTCATTGAACCGGACCAGATGCGGGGAGGTGTACAAACCAACCTTGAAACCCGATTCCCTGAGAATGGAGCAGATATAAGATGCAATCGAGCCTTTCCCGTTTGTTCCGGCAATATGCACGGAGGCAAATTGATCCTGGGGATTACCCAATCCCTCAAGAATAATTTTCGTGGTCTCAAGGCCCAGAATAATGCCGAAGCGGCGCAATCCATACATCTCAGAGATACATTGATCAAATTCAGTGCTGATACTCATCCGGATTATCTTTCATGTTGACACGATATATTATCACACAAAAGGCAGGCACAGGGGCCTGCCCCTACGAGTCATACCCTCTTGATTGCAAAAATTGAATCATAAAGAAATAGAAAAACCCGGCAGGTAAAAAGGTCCATGCCGGGTTTGTTAGACATTAAAAAACGGGCGGTTACCTAGATTTTCGAAATCGGTTTCTGGAAGCAGCGATGCGCTGCCTTCTCACAGCTTCTCTTTCCTTGCGCCGCCGATATTCGCTCGGTTTTTCAAAACTTTTTTTGAGCTTCAATCTTTTAAAAAGACCATCGTTCTGAATCTTCTTTTTTAAAATCCGCATTGCTTTTTCCAAGTCGTTATCAAGAACCTTGACTTCAATCTCCTTCAAATTCCTCGCCCCTTTCTTCCATCAGATTTTTTTTGATGGTTATTTGAATCAAATAGAGTTTTGTTTATTACTCCAAATATAAAACCTTTGCAATAGAATTTTTTCCCTGTCACTCCATCCACTATTCAAAAGCATTCCGGCCTGACAGGGTTCCTGAATGCAGATTACAGCTTTGAAACCAGTTCTGCAGTAACTTCTTTTACACCTGGTTTCCCATCCAGTTCGATATATTTTATTTTTCCTTCTTTCTTTGCAACGTCTTTAAAATAATAGGCAGAAGCCAAGGTTCCGGTTTTCTTATCATAATAAATGGAATGGCGTTTGTTAATGGCATCTTCATCCTGGTCATCGGCTCTTGTGGTCAACGCTCCACCACACACACGGCATTTATCGCCATTCGGCTTGATCGCATCAATAAATATATTGTTCGGGTGATTGTTGTCATTTGCACAGAGCCTCCGGCCCATGATTCTGTTTTTGGCAATCTCTCTGTCCAAAATAATTTCTACAACAATATCCAGACCCATCCCTGCCTTTTTCAGGGATTCATCCAATTTTTCCGCCTGAACCTTATTCCGGGGAAAACCATCGAGCAACCAACCTTTTTTACAGTCACTTTGCTGCAGACGATCTAAAATCATCGGAATGGTGATTTCATCCGGTACCAGGTCACCCTTGTCAATATAGGCTTTTGCTTCTGCACCCAATTTGGTTCCACCTTTTATGTTCTCACGGAATATCGCACCGGACTCGATATGGGGAAGACTATATTTTTCCTTTAGAATTGCTCCTTGTGTACCCTTGCCGCTGCCGTTTGGCCCAAAAAATAGAATGTTCATAAAATCTCCTTTTGTTCAATGTATATATAATTCATACAACTGTTTAGAATTAATGGAAATAAAACTGATAAAATGAGCGATATCAAAATCAGAGTGTCTATTCGCACATCGGCCTTAGTATTAGAATGGTTGTATTTTGTCAAGAGCTGGAACTCGAAACCTCACGGCAAATTTGTTCTAAATCATAAGCTTAATCATTTTCGGCCACAATTGAA
>DYJC01000029.1 GCA_020723305.1 Desulfosudis oleivorans | reverse complement strand
TCGACATGAGACCCTTACTCGACAAGCTGTCACTACCTAGTTTTCAAAGATCAAAAAAATTTTTAAAACAAAACCCGCGAATAATACCATCTTAATTTTTTATGTCAAGGATTATTTCTTTTTTAATTTTCTTTTGCTGTGACTTCTTCATCAACAAAAGAGTCACTTACCTACACCTACGATTTTGCTTTGTCAAGGAGATTTAAATCATTCGCTAACTTTTTTCAAACACGCTCCTAACCCGCTGAATCTATGGAACTGGGATAATTCCATCGCAAATCATTTTGCCACACAATTTCATTTTAGCCCAAGAAAAATAATCCTATGGCTATTAAAATGCTCATCGTTTTTTTATTCCAAGGGTTCACCAGGAAATTTCGCTGGTGAATTGTTGCACGGAAATACACTGAATGTACCCGAATAAACCACCACACAGTTTCCACACAGATCGATGCCACCAATCCCTTCCCTTTCCAGCTCTTTAAGCTGCGGTTCACTTAAAAACGGCATTAAAAACATAGGGAAAAAATTATTGGGAAGGGACAATGATTTCAAAAAATTGATGCTTTCTAAAATTATTGCCTGTTGTAATCTGATGTGATTCATAATTGAAATTCCGGGTAAAAACGCATTACGATAGATTTATCCAATTCCAGATTTTGAAAACACTCTTCTCCTTGCACACAAATAGGTGTACACTATCCAATATGAAAAGAAAAAAACTTGGTTGGGGTTTCTTCGGCATGGAGGAAACCACGATATTTGGACCGAGGGCAACAGGCAAGAGCCAATCCCCCGGCACAATGAAATTATTGAAAAGCTTGCTCGTTCAATACTACGTAAAGCAAAAAGAGGAGACCAATCATGAGATTTTCAGGAAAAATATATAAAGATGGCAAATTCTGGCTGGCAGAAATTCCAATTCTCGATTTAATGACTCAAGGACAAACAAAGAAAGAAGCATACGAAATGGTTGCCGATATGCTTGAATTGCTGGTTGGTAAAGATGGATTCAAGATCGAGGTTTATAAAGGTAAAAAAGACCGTTTTGAAGTTGGTTCTTCGGAATCAAAGCACATGGTAAGCCTGCTGTTGCAACGAAAACGGGAAATGAGTGGTCTTTCACTTGCTCAGGTTGCACGTCGATTGGGTATGAAATCTCGTAATACATACGCCAGATACGAACAAGGGTATTCTGTTCCAAGTATTGAGAAACTAAATGAATTGCTGTATGCAGTTTGCCCGCAAACCGATATAGTCATTAACGAAAGCACGATCCCATCCTAACGTAACCCAAGGGATGCAGTTGCTCTTTCGGCAAGGATCAAGACATTTTCATTTTTCACGGGCTTTTGCAATTGCATCGCTGATAAAGGATTTCTGAATTCCGGCTTCTTTTCCTTTTTTCCTTGCTTTGGCAATCAGGGTTTCAAAACCATTAGTTGACGAAGGAACTATAGTTTTCAGGATAACAACATCCTTTTCAGCAACAACAATGAATTGAGCCCCTGCCTTTAAATTCGATTGTTTTCTTATCGTTTCCGGAATAACCACTTGCCCCTTTGAAGACATTTTTGTTGTGGATACATTTGCCATTATTATTGTCTCCTCTGTATATTTATGATCTTACTGATAAGATCATAAAGGTTTGCTGTCTGGAAAAGCAAGCTTTTATATCGGGAACCAAGCCTGATTTCAGAAAAACGAATAGCACCCTGAAAAAGGGTTTAAAGTATATATCGTTAAAATGGATAGAATCGAATTTGAATTATGTAAAGTAAAACATTTGATACCGGGGGTCTTTACAGGGACCGATTTTTCAGGATGCACAAAAAATGACGAATAGCAAAAAGGAATAATTGATTACTGTTGACCGGTTCAAAATTGCATGATAATCCAAGAGTATACAATATTTGAAAATACGTACTTTCCCCTTCTATTGATTTAGAATAATAGATAAAAGAGAGGGGGAGGGGAGATGCGGTTCGAATCCTCGGTAGCTTCACCGAATAATTGCTGATCTTTAAATTAATTTTATAAATATGCCGAAAGTTAATCAAAAAATACTTATTTGGGCACGTGAATCCGCAGGAATGACAGTTGACGATGCCGTCATGAAGCTCGGTATTCATGATTCTCACGGTCTATCTGCAAAAGAAAAGCTCATGGCTTTAGAAAAAGGTAAGATAGAACCAACGCGGAATATGCTTGTTAAGATGGGAAAACAATATCGTAGACCATTATTAACGTTTTATATGTCTGCCCCCCCAAAAAAGGGAGATCGTGGAAAGGATTTCAGGACTCTTCCTTCTGACTATTCAAAGCTTGACGATTTTTTAATTGATACTTTGATTAGAGATGTTCAAGCGAGACAAAGCCTGATCAGATCAGCTATGGAAGATGATGAAGAGGTTGAGCCTTTAAACTATATTGGATCAATAAGTATAAAAGATGATTTACAGAAAGTGTTAAATGTTATTAATGATATTTTAAAATTCAATATTGATGAATTTCGAAAAAAATCGAATGTATCTGAGGCATTTGCAGCCCTTAGAAACCATGTACAAAAAGCAGGTATATATGTTTTACTAATTGGCAACCTTGGCAGTCATCATACATCAATTGATGTTGATATTTTTCGTGGATTTGCATTAGCTGATAATCTTGCTCCATTTATAATAATTAATGATCAAGATTCACATTCAGCTTGGTCTTTTACATTAATTCATGAATTTGTTCACTTGTTGTTAGGCCAAACTGGTATAAGTGGAGGAAGACCTGAAAAAGCAATCGAGGCCTTTTGTGATCGCGTTGCGGGTGAATACCTTTTACCTTCAGAAGAATTGAATAAACTCACAATTGATAAATCTTCATCCTTCGATGACAAAATATTACTAATTTCTCAATTTGCAAAAGATAGAAATATAAGCAGTTCAATGGTATCTTACCGACTTTATCAAACAAACAGAATTGAATTTGATGTTTGGTTTAGTCTTCACAACTTATTTCGTCGATTATGGCTTGATGAAAGAACAAAGCTCAAAAAAATAGCCCGTTCAAAAAATAGTGGGCCAAGTTATTATGTTATAAAAAAACATAGATTAGGGACTCCGTTTATCAAATTAGTTCGAAATATGATGGATACAGGATCATTACCTACATCAAAAGCGGGAAAAGTCTTAGGTATTAAACCGAAAAATATTCAATCCCTTTTTGACACGATTTTTACAGTAGCTTAATAGTTCTGCTTGAGATTATTTTAATGCTATACCTCTTAGACTCAAATGTTCTAATTGATGCAAACCGTGATTATTATTCAATGGAAAGAGTTCCAGAATTCTGGGAATGGTTGATTGATATGGGAACAAGAGGATTTGTTAAAATTCCAATAGAAATGTTAGAAGAATTACAAGAAGGAAGAGATACGCTTGCTGATTGGGCTAAAGACTCAGAAGTTATATCATCATTGCTTTTAAATGAAGATGCCGATGTTTATTTTGTTTCGCAAGTAACTGATGATGGATATGCAAACGATTTAACTGATGATGAAATTGAAAAAATCGGTCGAGATCCTTTTTTAATTTCATATGCTTTATCCAATAACAATGATCGTTGTATAGTCACAACTGAAACTTCAAAGCCTAAACGTCAAAGAGCCAATCGCCATATACCTGATGTCTGCAATAGTCTTAATATTAAATGTTGTGGAACATTTGAGTTTCTAAGATTATTGAATTTTAGAACAAATTGGAAATCATAAAAAGAAATTTATTGATTGAACGAATGGCAAGGGATACCAAATGAAAAATTAAATGCTATTTGTTGAATTTACAGATAAATAATGGTGGAGGCGGCGGGAGTCGAACCCGCGTCCGAAAATATTCCACAATGGCGTCTACATGCTTATCCTGAACTTTAGAGTTCGCATTTTCAAATCTCCTTCAGGCAGGATTCTTAAAAGGCTATCCTGTGAATGTCTTGCTGATCATGAAACAGGCATCCGTGATCAGCCAGCCTGCGAATCGACGCTCATTCCAGGTCTGCAGGCAGGATCTGGATAAGCGTTGGCCTACTACGCGGCCAAGGCGTAATTATAATCGTCTGCGATTATGTTTAAAAGTCCATCTTTTTACGAGACGACGGGACTCGGCATGCAACCACAGCTTCTTTATCCCCGTCGAAGCCGTTTCGCCCCCATATTGATTTTCCAAAGAACAATGATGATTTTTACAAACGGAAAAAGAATCTTGATCCGACTCTGGGTTCATCACCCAGATACCTAATGATAGGCACAAAACAGCCGGTTGTCAAGCGATTGCAGCAATCAATACTTCTTTTTCACACGGTCCAGATCCCGCTTGGCTTCTCTTTGCTTGATCGATTCCCGTTTATCAAATGCTTTTTTCCCCCTGGCCAGGCCGATCAGTACCTTTGCTTTTCCGTTTTTAAAGTATACGCTCAGCGGTATCAGGGCATATCCTTTTTCATTGGCCTTGGCATACAGCTTTCGTATTTCTCTCTGGTGGAGCAGAAGCTTGCGTACCCTCAATGTATCATGGTTGTCATAATGAGCAAACGGATATTCGCCGATGTGCATCTGATAGAGGAAAATCTCTCCGTCTTTTATTTTTGCATATGCGTCCTTGATGTTGACACGGCCTCCGCGGATGGATTTGACTTCGGTTCCTTTCAGAACCATTCCAGCCTCATACTCATCATCAATAAAAAAGTTGTGCCTTGCCTTACGATTTTCAGCCATGACTTTTACATGTTTTGTATCCAAAAAATATCCCTCCCGTTCCAACGCTTCTGATCCTCTTCGGACAGGCTGGAATCTTAACTGACTGTAATTTTAAATTGAATACCTGTTCCAGGATTTCCAGCTTACAGGCAGAAGGCAGGAAAAATGATCCGGATTATTTTTTTTCCGGAAGCAAATTTCCGTAAGTATTCTGAATTAGATTTAAAACATCACTGGTTGTGCCCTGCTTCAATACCTCCAAAAGGAAAAGCTTTGAATCCTCTGTCTTAAGCTTTTTTACAATATCTTTTATCCCAGGTATGGATTGTGGAACCATGCTCAACTCATTCATTCCAAGGCCTAATAAAACCGGCATATTATAAGGATCTCCTGCCATCTCACCGCACATCAGCACGTTCACACCCTGTTCCGTACCGACATCCACCACATGTTTTACCATACGGATGACAGCCGGATGCAGGGTATTATAAAGATAGGCCACTTTTCGGTTCCCCCGGTCAATTGCAAGAGAATACTGTACCAGGTCATTGGTGCCGATACTGAAAAAGTCAACCTCCTTGGCAAGCACATCCGCCATGATTACCGCAGAAGGCACTTCAATCATGATACCGATTTTGATGCCTTTCCGGAAGGGGATGCCCTCCTTGTCCAATTCCTCGGCGGATATTTCCAGCAGTCTTTTTGCCTCCACCACTTCTTCAACGCTGGATATCATGGGAAACATGATTTTTGCATTGCCATGGAGTGCAGCCCGCAAAATCGCTTTCAGTTGATCTTTAAAAACATTCGGTTTTTTCAGGCAAAACCGGATTGCCCGCAGACCAAGGGCTGGATTGACTTCATCATCAGAGTTGTTTGCATAAGAAAGCGCCTTGTCTCCATTGATATCCAGGGTTCGAATCACCACTGGTTTCGGCGCCATCAGCTCGACAACCTCCTTATATTGCTCGTACAACTCCTCCTGACTCGGAAAGGATGTCCTCCGTAAATACAGAAATTCGGTTCGAAACAATCCAATTCCATCCCCCCCATGATCCATAACCGAAACCACCTCTTCCGGCAGTTCAATATTTCCCATTACCTGAAGCTGAATACCATCTGCTGTTATCGCTGGAAGCTGACTGCTCCTGGTGATTACAGCCTTGTATTCTTCATATTGCTGCAAACGATCTTCATACAGGGCAATGGTTTTATCGGTTGGATGTACGACAACAATCCCTGCCCGCCCATCCACAATAATAAGATCATCACTTTTTATTTGGGATGTTGCGTTATCCAGCCCCAGGACACTTGGAATCCCTAACGTTCTTGCAATGATTCCGGTATGGGATGTCTTCCCCCCAAGGTCGGTAACAAAACCTTTTACCCGTTCGAGCTTTATTTTGCTGGTATCTGCCGGCGAAAGATCATGGGCAACAAGGATAACCCGTTTATCAATTGCTGCGATATCAAACTCTCCGGCTCCGACAAGGTTTCTCATAATCCTGTCCGATACATGGGCGATATCGGTTGCTCTGCCCTTGATGTAGGGATCCGATATGTTCTGGAACATCATCTTTACTTCTGAAGACACTTTTTTCAGCGCCCATTCCGCGTTGACCATTTCCCGTTCAATGGTTTCAATGGTTCGGCCATACAGCATTTTATCTTTATAAAGGGCCATATGGGTTTCAAGAATATCGACGTGATGTCGAAGTTCTGCAGGCGTACTTTTAATAATCGCAGCCAGATCATCCTTGCCGGTTTTTACAGCCGCCTTAAACCGTCGTATTTCATCCGGCAATTTTTCCTTACGGATATAATATTTCTCGATTACGTTGACACCTTCCCTGTCAACGATATAGGCTTTGCCAATGCAGATGCCGGGTGAGCCGCTGATCCCTGTTAAAATCCTTTCTCCCGTTGCTGCAGCAGACATGTTCGTCTATTCTCCAAATCCTTTTTGAAACAAATCGGCAATCTTCTCCAACACATCCATATCGGAAGAATCTTCAATCCGTATTGTAACCTCTTTACCTTTCTGACAGGCGAGGGTCAGGATATCCATGATGCTTGATGCATCAACCTTTTCCTCATTTCGGATCATCCAGACTTTGCTGTTTGCCTTCTGGGCAATAGCAGCGATAAGGGCTGCCGGTCTTGCATGAAGACCAAATTCATTTTGAATGTTTACACATTTCGATAGCTTTTTGATTTCATAATCCATTCATAAAAGAGTAATGTCCAATTGGAAAATTTTTTTAACATGGGAGACCGGATAAGTCAAATTGAAAACATTGACAATAAACGCCTCTACTGATAGGAGGACATCATGCAACACGTTCATACAATCATCTTTATTTATTATACATTTTTGTTGATTTACTTCAGGAAATCATTTTTTGAAAACCACAATCCAATCTATTTTCATTGAGGAATTCGCCATGTCTGAAAAAATTATAATTTATGGAAAAAACACATGACCTTTTACCACTTCGGCTCGTGAAGCCTATGTAAAAAAAGGAAACGATGTTGAATATCTCAACGTTCTGGATGATGCAAACCATCTGGAAGAAATGCTGAAATATTCCGATGGCCTCCGGAAAGTTCCGGTGATTGTTGAGCAGGGAAAAGTGATCATCGGATTCAATGGAAGGGCCTGAGGAGTATGAGAATTCTTGCATCTGGATGGTGCAAATGGGAAAAACGCTTGGCGAACCCTGCATAGCGTTTTTTGTTCATTAATTTTTTTTACGGATCGTTATGAATGTTGAGAGGACTGTTAATGGAAAAACAATACCTGATTGATGACCTGAAACTGGGTGAAGCGTGGCGAATATTCAAAATCATGGGAGAGTTTGTTGATGGTATTGAGAGTCTTCATGAAATCGGACCGGCTGTCAGTATTTTTGGATCTGCGCGTACAACCCCTGATGATCCAAACTATAAAAAAGCAGAGACACTTGCAGCCAAACTTGCCAAAAACAAGTTTGCCATTATCACCGGTGGCGGTGGCGGAATCATGGAAGCGGCCAACAAAGGTGCGGCTGAAGCCGGAGGGGTTTCGGTCGGTTTGAATATCCTCCTTCCCTTTGAACAGAAACCCAATCCCTACGCGAATATTCAACTTGAATTCAAATACTTTTTCATCCGAAAAGTGATGTTTGTCAAATATGCTCAGGCATATATTATCCTGCCCGGCGGTTTTGGGACCCTGGATGAGCTTTTTGAGGCTGTAACACTGATCCAGACCCAGCGTATTCGGCCATTGCCTGTCATCCTGATGGGTTCTGAATACTGGGGCGGACTCATAAAATGGATCCGGGAACGATTGATGAGAGATCATATGATCTCAAAAGATGATATCGGTATTCTTCAGGTCATGGATGATCCGGATAAAATTGTGGCTTATCTGAAAAAAGTAGTGATTATTTAGTGGTTATGTTTTTTAACAATGATAATTATAGATGATGAAAGAGTGAATCAGATGAAAACAACCCATCAATTTTTTATCGGGGATGCCCGAAAAAACAATAAGATTCCATCGGAAAGTGTTGATCTGGTGGTTACATCTCCTCCTTACCCGATGATTCAGATGTGGGATGAGGTGTTTTCCAATCAGGATATTAAAATTCAACAGGCTATGGAAAAGCAGGATGGCCTGCGTGCATTTGAACTCATGAATCAGTTGCTGGACCGTGTCTGGGATGAAGTTTACCGGGTATTGAAATACGGCGGGTTTGCCTGTATCAATATCGGAGACGCTGTCCGGACGTTGAATGACCATTTCATGCTCTACACTAACCACTCCAGGATACTGCACTATATGCTGAAAAAAGGGTTTACTCCCTTGCCTGCCGTTATCTGGAGGAAACAGACCAATGCCCCCAATAAATTTATGGGGTCCGGGATGATGCCTGCCGGTGCCTATGTGACCCTGGAACATGAATATATTCTTATTCTGCGCAAGGGGGGAAAACGGCTTTTTGAAAAAGAGGAAGATAAACTTCACCGAAAAAAAAGTGCATTCTTCTGGGAAGAGAGGAACCAATGGTTTTCAGATGTATGGATGGATCTGAAAGGAACCGTTCAAAAACTGGATGAAAAGGATGTCCGGAAAAGAAGCGCTGCGTATCCGTTTGAACTTCCGTACCGGCTGATCTGTATGTACTCAACCCATGGAGATATGGTGTTTGATCCATTTCTGGGAATGGGGACAACCATGCTGGCGGCTATGGCCACCGGGCGAAACAGCATCGGTGTTGAGCTTGAAAAAAACTTTAGTGAACCCATTCTGTCCAGAATGAAAACAGCCATCGAGGTCTCCAATGACAGAATTTCAAGCCGTCTGGAAAGTCATATCGACTTTATTTCCCAGAGGGTAAAATCCGGAAAACAGGTTTTGCATACTAACACCCACTACGGCTTTCCGGTGATCACAGCCCAGGAGCAGAACCTGATGATTCACAACTTGTCATCCATTTGTCAAACAGGGGATTGCTCTTTTGAGGTAACCTATTCGGATCAGCCACAGGATGAATTTTGCCATGCATGGGAGGGAGGTAAGATGATCGTTGACAAGTCATCCAAAAAAAAGAAACCGGAAAACAGCATCCGAAAGCCGATTCAGCTTGAACTGCTGTAGTCCGGAAAAAAGTTTTTTAACAATAGCGCCAATTTCAAAGGATGCCCGAATCAATGGAAAAAGCCAATATGTTGAAAAAACCATCCAAAGCCCTTGAAGCAAATATTGCAGACTACCATGTTAAAGCGCAGATAGACCCCAAATATTTTTTAATTCAAGACATCATGTCCAAGTATTATGGATTGCTGGAAGGGTTGAACACCTTTCTTGAGGAGTTGTCACATCCTTATCGAAACTGGCAGTTCATCGTAAAAGAAGCCCGCAATTATTCCCTCAACTATTTCCATTTGATGACGAAACATCCGGAAGGCCCTGCTGCAGCACGCCTGTATATTGAAATTTTTCTAAATGCCATTCAATCTACATCAAAACCAGCGACAAAAATAGATGCTACGGACTATTGCCTTCTATTAATCCAGAAAATAATTAAGGAGTCCGGCACTGAATTCCAACGATTCAAACCCATACTGGATGAATCCTTTTTGCAGATACACGACCTGGAAGATGATTCCTTTTTCCTGTTTGTTAAAAGTTATTACCGGATCAAACGGCTTGCAGAAGACCTGATTACCGTTACTCCGAAAGCATCAAACAGATACCAATCCATCAATCATCTGCTGGTCAAATACTTTCAATATACATATGCCTATTGGCTGAGCGAAGCGGATCCAATGGATTGGTTTCGAAAAGAAGTTGAAGAAAAGGAATTACCCCGGAACCTTCAGGAGATTTTTAAGGATATATCCAGTTTATGCTTACACGAGCTTGTAAATACGTTAAAAAAGATTATCCAGGACGAACACCCGGATTCCATTGAAATGCTGATCCGGTTAATGGGTTTGAGAGAATATGGTCAATTCGTAGAAACATACCGGAAAGTTCCCCAACAGCTATTTGAGTCAGCAGGAGAAGACAGCCAGGGAAGACGCTGGAAATTGTTCTTTCTGTTCCATATCATGAACACATCCGGTCTGTTGATGATTCATGAGGAAGCCCTCCGGGAAATTAACCGCACCCTTTCTTTTTTAATCGCCAGTGAAGAGCCCTTAAAAATTCAGACATTGATCCAGAAAACTTTTTCCATTTTAAAAAAACGCGCTGAAGATTTTCCGGCAACTGCCCTCAACTGTGTATTGAACATGGGAGAGGGTGTCTACAAAACAGATGATAATGATTTTGTGAACTTTTTTACGGATTTTCTCATCGACCTTGGATTTCAGTCACCCATGATCCAGGGAGTAGGAAATGATTGGCAGATAAAAGTAAACTCAGACCATATTCAGAATATCCGGACCTGGTTGAAACTGATTGAACGAAAACCCCAGTGGTCGGTCAGGCTTCTGTCTGCCATGATCATCCATCTTTCCATCAGTGGTGTTTTTATCAAAGATACGGACCTTTTTCCCCGTGATATCACTCGATTTTTGAATTCCGATATTGAGCCGGTTTATAATCTGAGCAAACAGCTTGCCCGGTTATTCCCTTCCTTCTTTAATGATATCGGAGCAGAAGGTGAGCTTCGTGACATTTCCACACGCCTGGATGAGATTTGCCATCGAAAGGATATCCTGATTCATTTTCTTCGCAAACAAGGTCATGTGGAGAGCAGCAACCGGATCATCGGGTTCATTGAAGCAACCCTGATATACTGGCGAACCAAAAATAAAGATCTCATTGAACCATTTATCCCTCCATCTATTTATGAAGATATAACCAACAGCGGGCCTTATATTGATGGGGTCAGCCAGGTCATGACTGAACTGGAAAAAAAAGGAATCTCAAAACCAAATGACTTTCTTGCCATCCATCAACAGGAATTGAAAAAACAGATTGAAACCATTTCCGGAGTATCACCCATTGATCAGGAACGGGTTGAGTTGGCCATCTCCTTTTACAAACTGACCAACCAGAAATACAACCTGAATTTTATTGAGATTGATCATTACATAAGTCAGTTAAGCACAGAAGCCCTGCCCAATCTCCATCAACTGAAAGATGCATTACTAGAACCGGATCTGAAACTGAGAATCAATAAACTGCTCGACTATCTCGGACTTTTAAAGAGCCTGATTCTCAGCAGCCATGAATATGAAATCCGTGAGGATATCTATCAAAAAAGACATATTACCGTGGATATCCCGTCCATGTACGGTAGTTATCACGAGATGAAATTCGATGCACTGGGACTTACTTTCAGGATTGAATCACTGCTCAATGTTCTGTTTGAAGAGCTGGTGGACAACATTGACCTTACGCTGATTACAAAGGCATCTTTTTTCCAGATTTTCGACCGGTTAAAACTTTTTGATCAAGCGCTTGAACTGGATGGAATATCAACCGGAGAATTCAAACGTCAGATGGACTTCCTGTCTCATGCCCTCCAGACAAGAGGTTTTTCCTACACCCAGTATCTGGATATTTTCAAGGGATTTGCTCTTGCAGTCCGGAACATTATCAACGACCATTTTCACAATATTCACAGTCGCAATCTGAACCGGATTCTTTCTCAGTTACCAAAAGATCAAATTCTCCCCAAATACCTTCCCAAAGAACAGATGGATGATGATGAAAATTTCATGCATCGGGTTTCTGAAATCTTTTTCCGGGAAAAAATAGCCCTTGAATTGGGGCTTACACAGTTGGATCTTCTGTTGAGCCGTATTTTAAATATTCTGTACCAGCAGTCAGAACGACTGCCCAAAGAGAACCTTCTCCTTCTGCTGAACTATGATCCCCACCGGGCCATGACATCCATTGATGTGCCTCCGAAGGGATCGCACAGTATTATCAACCTGGGAAATAAAGGGCTGAACCTTCTGAAACTGAAAAGCTACGGATGGCCGATTCCTCCGGGCTTTATCATCACAACCGAGGTTTTCCGTTGCCAAAAAGTGATTGAGAGCTATCGACCGGCTGGAGACAATTTCAGGCAGCAGGTTTTGAGTCATGTAATGGCCCTTGAAATAATCTCAGGCAAGAAATTTGGAAATCCGGAGAATCCCCTGCTCCTGTCTGTCCGGAGCGGATCAGCCATTTCACAGCCCGGCATGATGGACACCATGTTAAATGTCAGCATTAATGAAGATATTACAAAGGGAATTGCAGAAAAAACGGGAAACGCATGGTTTGCCTGGGATAATTATCGGCGATTTCTGCAATGCTATGGCATGGCCTTTGGATTGAAACGGGATGATTTTGACGCGATCATCGGCGATTATAAACTGAAGATGGATACTCCCTATAAAAGCGGGCTTACCGGCAAACAGATGAAAAAGGTCGCACTGGCTTATAAGGCGCTAATCCAGGATGCCGGAATTGAGATCATTGAAGATCCGTTTGAGCAACTTCTGGTCTGCATTCAAAGTATTTTTGAATCCTGGGAAAAGGAAAAGGCAAAGGCGTATCGAAAAATTATGGGGATATCCGATGACTGGGGAACTGCGGCAATTGTCCAGTCCATGGTTTTTGGTAATATTTCAGACATGTCAGGTACCGGTGTACTGTTTACCCACAGCCCAAGAATGTCTAGCGACTCCCTTCGGCTTTGGGGTGACTTTACGGTTGAAAACCAGGGAGAGGATGTGGTTTCCGGACTGGTCAAAACCCTGCCGATTTCAAAGGTGCAACAGACCATTGAACAGCGGGAAACCGATATCACCCTGGAAACCCATTTCCCTGAAATCTACAATACATTGAAAGAATATGTTTTTCAGCTTATCTACGATAAGGGCTGGAGCCCCCAGGAGATGGAATTTACCTTTGAAGGTCCTTCTCGAAAAGATCTTTTCCTACTTCAAACCCGGGATATGGCCATGCGGGAAATGAAGAAAAAAATGATTTTCGATCTGGAAGAGATTCAATCGAAAGAAATTTTTCTAGGGCATGGAATCGGGGTCAGTGGTGGAGCCATGAGCGGGAGGATCGTCTTTACACTGGATGAAATCAAAAAATGGCGAAAAACCGAACCCAAATGTTTGCTAATCCTTATCAGAGGTGATACAGTTCCGGATGATATCCTTGAAATTCATGCAAGTGATGGCCTCCTGACAGCAAGAGGGGGCTTGACCTCCCACGCAGCAGTAGTGGCGCACCGATTGGAAAAAACCTGTGTTGTGGGTTGCGGAAATCTGATATGTGATGAGAAAAGAAAAACAGCTCTATTTAACAGCACTTGTTTACAATCCGGAGACTTTATCAGTATTGATGGCCAGGAAGGCTCTGTTTACAAAGGATTGCTGCGAGTAAAACAGAAATAACCCGGATGATCATTTGACTGCCTCTTTTTTTTAGACGGAGCGGATCGATATGAAAAATTCATCAGTCAATAACAATTTGAAAAAACTGGGTATCAATGGTTTGGGAAGAATCGGTAAACTCAGTTTATGGCAGCATGTTGGAAGAAGATATTTTAACGAACTGGTTGTGAACGTAGGCCGCGGGGTCGGAACATCCCTCGCAGATATCGCCCATTATATAGAAAGAGACTCTTCCTATGGCCTGCTTCATGGTTTCCTTCATGGCTACAATGCTGAGCCGGTAATCCATGATCTGGATGAAAAAAACAGCACCATGATGATCAACCATACCCGGGTCCGGTTTTTGCGTGAAAACCGGAATCCTGCTGACATTGGATGGAAAAACCATGATGTGCAGATTGTTGTGGACACTACGGGACAATTTCTGGACCCGTCCCAGCCGACAAAAGCCCCCAAAGGATCAATCCGGGGGCACCTGGAAGCAGGTGCAAAAAAAGTGATTGTTTCCGCTCCTTTTAAAATCAAGGGGCAGGGAGTTCCCATGCCGGATGATGCCGTAACAACAGTCATGGGTATTAATGGAAACGACTATGATCCGCGGCGTCACACTATCATTTCAAATGCTTCCTGTACGACAAACTGCCTTGCCCATATGATCAAGCCCCTGATTGATGTTCTGGGCTCCAAACGGATTTTATCCGCCTCTATGGCTACAATTCATGCAGCAACCGGATCGCAATCGGTTCTCGACAAACTCCCCAAAACCGGAAATACAGATCTCCGAAAAAGCAGAAGCATCATGAACAATATTATCCTGACAACCACAGGAGCTGCCAAAGCGCTTAGACTTGTGATCCCGGAAATGGAAGGGATCGGATTTATCGCTGAATCGGTCAGGATTCCCACAAGTACCGGTTCTCTGATCATCCTGGTCATCAACATTCAGGAAGAACTGAATGGTGTTCCTGTTCGAAGGGAGTTTTTAAACAACATTTACCGTCAGGCAGCAAAAGATGATCCAAACCAATATCTCCATTTTACGGAAAAACAAAATGTTTCCGTGGATATCATCGGAATACCAAGAGCTGCCGCCATTATCGAAGGACATGAAACCCATACCCGTACAGCTGAAGTGTCCATTGATATGGGGCAGGTACCTGATCTCAGTAAGGAGATCACCGCAGCCCTAAAAGATACCTTTGTGAGGATTCCGGTTACACAGGCTGTTATTTATGGATGGTATGACAATGAACTGGGGAGTTATGTCAACATGCTCAGTGACCGGACCGTGTCGATCGCTGAAACCCTGTAAAAATCAGAAACCCATTTGTCGTCATTTCCGATCACTTCCGATATGACGGAATCAGCTTATTTCTTCTCGTCCAATTCCTTTCGGATTGTATAGGCCATCTCCTCCATGGTGATCGGTTTATTGAGGAAACTTTTCACACCGATTCTTTGAGCCTTTTCTTGTGTCATCACTTTACTGAAGCCGCTGCATATGATGATGGGAATATCGGAACGAATTTTTTTGATTTCCATGGCAAGCTTATCCCCTGCCATCTCCGGCATTGTCATATCGGTAATGACAATATCATATTTATTCGGATTGGCTCGAAATGCTTCCAGGGCATCATATGAACTGGTCCTGCCCTCAACTTTATAGCCCAGATCATTCAGCATTTCGATACCGATATCCACCAAAAACTTCTCATCATCTACAAACAACACCTGTTCATTACCTGTTGGTAAATCCAAAATACTGCTTTCCATTTCCGGAATCTCCTTTTCAATAACAGGGAACAGAACAACAAAGGTGGTTCCGACACCCGGCTTACTGGATACCTTAATATCGCCGCCACAATCAGTAACAATACCGTGAACTAAAGCAAGCCCCATACCTGTACCTTCTGTCACCTTCTTTGTTGTAAAATACGGCTCAAAAATATGAGACATTGTTTCTTCATCCATTCCGACTCCTGTGTCTTGTACTGTCAGTCCGAGGTATTTTCCCGGTTCAATGTCATTATAATTGATCACGTCATCAGCTGTCAGATCCACTTGCGAAAGCTCAACACTCAACTTCCCTCCCTCTGCTTCCATGGCTTGAGAAGCATTGACACATAAATTCATAAGAACTTGATGAATCTGAGTCTGATCCGCCAGGACAGCACCAAGGTTTGAAACCACATTGTGGGTGATCTCAATCGTAGACGGAATTATGGGTCTGATTAATTTCAGCACTTCCTTAAAAATCGAACCAATATCAACGGGTATTTTTTCAGCCTTTGTCTGACGGCTGAATGCAAGGATCTGCTGAACAAGACTTTTTGCCCGCTCACTGGATGCCGTGAGTTGCTGGATATATTTTTGAACCTTGTCATTTCCCTGGGAATTCAGTAATGCCAGTTGAGAATATCCCAGTATTGCAGACAATATATTATTGAAATCATGTGCAATACCGCCTGCCAATGTACCAATGGCCTCCATTTTTTGGGCCTGTTGCAATTTGGTCTTCAGTCTGCTCTTCTCCTCTTCCACCTCCCTGTTTCTGGTAATATCCAACAATTGTCCTATGGTTTTGATCTTGCCATGGGAATCCCGGATGACATTGCCGCTGAACTCAACACGTCTTTTTTCCCCGGTTTTTCTCAGAATATTAAACTCATATTTTGCCGGAACAGATTCTCCCTGTTGCCTTCTTCTGTATCGATCAGCAACCAGATCCACACTCTCATCATCCAGCACAACCCGAAAATCTTCTCCTATCAATTCGTCATGAGATCGACTGGTAATTCGGCAGAATTCATCATTTACATATAAAAATTTATAATCCGCCCCGATCAGAATAATACCGTCATGGGAGTTTTCCACGATCGACCGAAACTGCGCTTCATTTTCACGTAGCACTTCCAAGGAACGTTTTTTCTCAGTATTGTCGGTTGAAATCCCGATGGTCCCGATCAATTCACCATTGCTGTTTTTATACGGTATGAATGTTGTTTCAAAAATAAGATTTCTGATCTGACTCTCTGTGATAAAAGTCTCTCCAGTCAATGCTTTTCGGATATCATGAATTATTTTCGGATAATCATGAAACAATTTAAAAATCGATTGCCCGGTCACCTGAGACGGCTGAACCCCAAAAACCGTAATCCCCCTTCCTTCAAAAAGAATAACCTCTCCTTTTAAATCCACGATGAAAATAATTCCCGGAGCATTTTCGATAATGGTTCGTAACTTCTGCTCACTGTTTTGCAGCTCTTCTTCAAATTCTTTACTTTTAACCGTTTTTTTATACAATTGTTCAAGCAGGGAATTAAACTCTCTGGTAAGGATACCGATTTCATCCTTGTGCGTAACCTCAATTCTTTTTGAAAGATCCCCGGTTTGTTGAATGGTCTGGATATAATTGATAAAATTGTCAACCCGTTTGAATACGGTTTGCTGTAAAATTAACAGGATCACAACCAGAATTATGCTGAATCCAATTTTTAACAAAAAAGCATAGCGTATTGTACTCATACCTTTTTCAGAAATTTCCCTTGTATTGTTTACCTCTACCAGTAAAGACAACCTCCTCTGGATATCTGTTAAGGTTGTATAGGCCTGCAAAACCGAACTTCCTCTTTCCTGAATGAAATAGGGGGATGTCTCTGTTATTTTCAATGGAATATGTTGTAACGAAGATGGAAACAACCCCGGCGAGGTTGAATAAATTCTGAAATCAGTGCGTGTCTGTTCTTTGATTTTTTGAATAACGTCTTCATTGAAGAACCGGCCCATGATTATGCTTCCATGAATAGGCCCTTCATTGTCGTTGTTTAAAATCGGACGGGAGGAGATCAACATGGGACCACTGTGGGTCATGAAAATCCCCTTGACTGATACTTCAGAAAGCGGTTTCCCATCAAGCTCATAAGAGACCAAAGGGTGGGATTCCGGAAAACGATCTCCCGGTAGATCATTGATCGAAACCCATTTTTTTGTTGAAAGGTCAACTGCCCGACTCCAGAGAACCTTCCGATCCTTGTTTACAATACAAATATAGTTCAGATTGTTGCTGTATAAAGTGGATTCCGGTAGATTATTCTTGATATAATCCTCTGACCAGGATGCTGCATATCGATAGGACTCATCCCAGGCTGCCCAGTCATGACAAAAGGCATCCAGGTGATATATCTCCCTGTCGATTGCCTGGATAACACGTCTGGTGTTCTTGATGGTGAGATCCTGTTCCAGCTCCAAAAAACTAGGCAGCAGTATCATCTTCTGGATACCGTAATCAATTGTGGCATATCCGATAAAAACACAAAATAGAATTAAAATCACTTTGGTCTTTATTTTTTTCAATTTTCGTTTCCTCGTGTATGGTTCACACAAACGATATTGTGACCGGAAAATGGAAATCCCAACTTCCCGGTCTGGGTTCAGGTCTTCATCTGGGATAAATAATTCCGGATATGGGGAATAAATTCATGGCCCGGATATTTTTTCATGGTTGCGGTCAGTATTTTTTCAGCCTTTTCCGGATTCATCAGCCGATCATTGTATATCTTGGCTGCCTGAAAAAGCGTTTTCGGCACTATCGGTTCATCCGGGAATGATTTTATCAGCCGGTTGTAAACCCCTATTGCTTCTTTGGGCTTTCCGGATTCATTCAACCATCCGCCGACCTTGAACAAAATAGCTGAATCCGGCAGAAAATTGGAATCCTTTTCCACGCATTGAAGAAAAGTCTCACAGGCCTTTTTTTTCTCCTGATTCTGTACGAGGATTCCGAGGTGCCGTTTCCCGTGTGCCAGCAAATTGCCAACCTGATTTTTCATCAACAGAAGTTTGAAATAATACTCGGAAAGCATCGGGTCTTTTATCCCATGCTGTCTTTCCTCTTCCTGAATCAGGGCAAGTGCTTCATCATGCTTTCCTTCCTTCAGCATGAAATTTATCTGATTTACGATCTCGGAATCCTCCCCTTTGCTTTTTTCTTCTTTCTGATCCTCTTTTTCCCGGAAATCCTGAAACTCGATTTGATACCCGATCTCCCGATGATACTGAAGAATTACATACCCCATCAAATGATAAGAGATGACCGTATAGTAATTGGACCCCACATTCACAAGAAAAGAAGTCAGTTCCGGAGGAAAAACAAGGCCCGCAAATTGTGCAAGCGCAGCAGGCGCAGATAAAAGTAATATTAAAAAAAAGTACATCAGCAGATATCCCCACCCGATCCGGAGTGCAAGGGGGATGAACAGCATTGGATTAATGGCGTTCATCAGGCTTTCCGTTGTAACGAATATGATGATCATTGCCGGAATGGATAAAACCGCAACAACCATATAGATGATCGAGAAGAATGACCCAGCGGATTGTTGAACAAAAATAAATCCAAAAAAAATCGCGGCAAAAATCCAGATCTGTTTAAAAACCAGAAAAAAATCTTCCGAAAGAGTTTGACGGTCGAGCTTCGGCGGTACCAGATCTCCTTTTGCCGTGGCCTTTAACGCTGCATATGAGTATTTTAACAACATCCCCCAGATAGCAATTTGAATGATCATGGTAATGAACCCGGGGGCTGAAAAAATCATTCCCGCCACAGACACTCCGATGATCAAAGAAAGGGGTCTGAGAGACAGGGGGTATGTAAAAAATTTGGGCAGCCGGGTCCAGAATGGTTCGATCAGATTGGAAGCCCCGATCCATTGGGATTGGATCATGCACTTGGGACAAAGGTAAAGTACCTCTCCTTTATAGATACCACCTTTTTCTCTTTTGGTAACGCAGTCTTTACAAAATAATATCATGCATTTGGGGCACTGGAAGTGCGCAGCTTTTGTCGGGTGATGGGCACAGAACTGTTTCATCTCTTTTCCGATTTATGGAAGATTTGGAAATCGTAATTAATATGGAGAGTCATGGTCACGTTTTACTGTACACAACTATAGCAGGTATGCAAAAAAATTACAAATCGTATCTAATTAGAACCGGATCATTCCAAAGGTCAAGAATCACCTTGATCGCCCATGGTTTGTGATTTATAGGATATGAAATTTAATGTATATCGGGAAGGAATCAGATTGACAGAAGTCGAATCTCATATTGATGTTGCGGTTGCATTGCCGGTCTATCATACTTACACATATCAGGTTCCGGAGACACTTATACCCCTCATCGCCATCGGTATCCGGGTTCTGGTACCCTTTGGGCAACGCAAAGTGACCGGGTATGTTATCGGACCCTCAAAAAAAACAGAATTGTTTGAAATTAAAAAAATCATTGATATCCTGGATGACAAGCCTCTTTTCCCGGAATCCATGATTTCTTTCTTCAGATGGATTGCAGACTATTATATGCATCCAATCGGTGAGGTGATCAAATCTGCTCTTCCCGGTGGATTAAACCTGTATGAATGGACAGAACTTTCCATCACAGAGCCGGGAAGGAATCGTTTGAAGGCCAATGATATCCCGTTGCTTGAAAAAAAAATTTTATCCCTTCTTCATGATGGTGCGTTGCTCCAGAAAAATTTAAAAACAAAGCTTAAAACAGAGATCCGCACCAGTCTGATCCAAAAAATGATCCATTCAGGAGTGATCCGGAAAAGAATGATTTTAAAAGGCAATCACTCCGGTTCCCTCAAAGAAACCTATCTGACTTTTGTCAACTCCGATATTCCCCTGGATCAACATGCGGAGAAAAGAAAAAAGATACTCGAGATTGTTCGATCCCATGAAAGTGGTATTTCACAAAAAGAGCTGAATAAAAATATATCCGGAGCCCGATCTTCTGTTGCTTATCTTGTCAGAAAAGGATTTCTGTCCGAAAGTATGAGAAAGGTTTATCGGGATCCACTCGGAGACCCGATTCCACCGGACAGACCGCCGGATCTTACGAAAGAACAACAAAATGCCGTCTCTGCTGTTATCCGTGCCATTGGAAACGGATTCTCCGCATACCTTCTGTCAGGCGTTACCGGAAGCGGAAAAACAGAGGTCTATATGCAGATTGCAGAATTTGCATTAACAAAAGGGTTTTCCACCCTGATTCTGGTTCCGGAAATCGCATTGATTTCCCAAACCGAAAGACGGTTCCGGGCTCGTTTTGGAGAGCGTATCGCGGTTCTGCATAGCGGGCTCTCTTCAGGCGAAAAATATGACCAATGGGAAAGAATTCTGGAAGAAAAAGTCCACATCGTCATTGGTGCACGTTCATCCATTTTTGCCCCCATCTCCCGTCTGGGCGTTATTATCGTGGATGAAGAACACGACAGTTCCTATAAACAGGAAAGCCGCTTCCGGTACAATGCAAGAGATCTGGCTGTGGTTCGCGCAAAACAGCAAGATGCCATCGCACTCCTTGGATCTGCAACACCCTCCATCCAATCATATTACAATGCAGATCTGAAAAAATTCCACCGTTTGCGTTTAACAAAACGGGTAAAGGATCGTGCCCTGCCCCAAGTGCGTATTGTAGACCTTTGTCAACACCGGGATGAAAGAGGCATCCGTAAATTTATCACACCGGAACTCCTTCAGGAAATCAAACACAATCTCTCCCGAGGAGAACAGGTTCTTTTATTTCTGAACCGCAGAGGCTATGCCAATCATCCGATTTGTGCCTCCTGCGGAGAACCGATGGTATGCAAAAATTGCGACATCTCCCTTACCCTGCACAAACGGATCAATGCTTACAAATGCCATTTTTGCGGCTTCAGCAAGGCTTCCGTATCCCCTTGCGAAAAATGCGGTTCAGCCAGTATCAAGCTTCTTGGAATGGGAACGGAAAAAATTGCAAAAGCCATGGCAGACTTGTTTCCCAAGGCCAGGATTGGCCGGATGGACCGGGACACAACCGTAAAAAAAGGTTCTTTATTAAAAATCCTGAAAGACTTGAAAAACAACAACATCGATATCCTGGTTGGAACCCAGATGGTGGCCAAAGGGCATGATTTCCCCAATATCACCCTGGTCGGTATCATTTGTGCCGACCTTTCCTTAAATTTTCCCGATTTTCGATCCTGCGAACAGACATTCCAGATTCTGGCCCAGGTTTCCGGCAGGGCAGGCAGAGGTTCTGTTCCAGGACGTGTTATCCTGCAAACCTATAGCCCGGATCATTTCAGTATCATCACAGCACAGAATCAGGATTATTCAAAATTTTACAACCAGGAAATCATTTTTCGACGCGCCCTGAACTATCCTCCGTTCTCAAGGCTGATCCAATTGAAAATATCCGGTAAAGATCAAAAAGCAACCAAAACACATGCAACCCTTACCGGAGAACGTTGTAAACAGATTCTTACACATGATCCTGCTTTTCAAAACAGTGTCGAGCTTCTCGGCCCGGTAGAGGCGCCCCTTCCAAAAATTTCCGGATACTATCGGTGGCAAATTCTCTTAAAAGGATCAAAAATCAATTTATTACATTCCCTGGTACACAAACTTCTGTTTGAAGATCAAAAAGTCATGAATAACCAGGCAGTAACGGTAGCAATTGATGTCGACCCGGTATATATGCTGTAAATTCTGATAACTGAACTCTTGACATTACAGATTTTACCATTAAAATGCACTCATCACTAGATCATGTATAATAATCTCACGACTAAAGGAATTCACATGAAAATAAAAGCGATCATCATCCTGATTTTCTTTTTTTGTTTCACGCAAACCGGTTTTGCAGAAGATGCAAAAAAAACAGCTCCTCAACCTGAAATCAAAATAATCGAATCCACATATGCATTTAAGACAGTGGCGGAAGGGGAAGAGATCATCCATGATTTTACCATTAAAAATATCGGAAACGCTCCACTGGATGTTCTTAAAGTCAAACCGGGCTGAGGCTGCACAGCCGTTTCCTATACACGGCAAATTCCTCCGGGTGAGGAAGGTAACATCAAGATAAAAGTAAATACCAATGGGTTTGGCGGTCACCAGCTTAAGAAAACAATCCAGGTGGAAACCAATGACAGCCGTTACCCCAAATTCAACCTGGTGGTAACCGGACTGGTTGAAAAATTTGTTACGATCCTTCCGGAAAGGATAAAACTTGCTGGCCAACCTCAAACACCGATAAAAACTTCGGTCAGTATTATTCCGGAAGAAAAATTTCCTTTTAAAATTTTGGAAGTAACAGCCAAGACGGGTACGAATATCCGTCAGGATTTACAGGAGACTGAAATTTCAAAAGGGAAAAAAGGATACCTGTTGACAGTTGAAAATCTGAAAAAAGAGACCGGACGATATTTTGATACCATTACCCTGAAAACAGACAGCAAAATAAGACCGGAAATTGCCATCAGCGTTTATGGAAATATTTTTCAAAATTTAAAAAAATAGCCTCCCATAACGATTTACCAGGAAATGCCATGAAATCGATTTCAATATTTTTTACCTGTATCCTTTTCGGAGTAATTATCCTCTGTTCCGCTCCATGTTGGTCTGAAATCAAAAAGCAGGAAACCGTACTTCCGGAGACTCAACCAGCATTTCAAGTTCAGGCAGGAAAGCTTGGAATTGTGGGTGTTCATTTTCAACCCGGTATGGAGACCATTGACGAACGGTATATGGAGCAGCTTCAAAAAATAGCCGCTGTATTAAACTCAGATAAACTTTCTTCCGCCAGAATTCTCATCAAGGGTCACTCGGACAATAAGGGACCTGCAGATCTGAATCTTGCTCTCTCTAAACTTCGGGCCAAAAAAATCATGGAGTTACTGGTGGCCCGATTTGGTGTGGATGCAAAACGTTTGACTTTTGATGGCGCAGGAGAAACAAGCCCGATCGCCACCAACGATACTGAATCCGGAAGATTTTTAAATCGCAGAATTGAATTCATTTATCTCGAAGAGCCCGGGAAAAAATAATCTGAAAATCAATAACCCTTCAAAATTTCCCCTGGTTTATCCATTTTGTTTTTTGCCCTTTCAATTAGATGATAGGCAGCATCATGAATCCAGACAATATTAAAATCGTTGCATTTGACTGTGATGGCGTCATGTTTGACACGGCTGAGGCAAACAGGACCTATTACAATCGGATTTTAAATTATTTCAACCAGCCACCACTAAGGGACGAACAGTTCGCTTATACGCATATGCACACGGTTGACGCTTCCCTGGACTACATTCTGACCGACAAGGTCATACGGGAAAAAGCAGATGAGATTCGAAAAACCCTGAACTACTCTTCGCTGATCCCTTTTATGAAAATTGAGCCCGGGTTAATCACCTTATTGAACAAACTCAGACCCAGATACAAAACAGCGATTGCGACAAATCGATCCGATACCATGGACCAGGTGATACAGGAACACGGTCTTGATGGATGTTTTGACCTTATCATTTCCGCCCGTGACGTTGCGCGGCCAAAACCATTTCCCGATCCGCTGATTAAAATCATGAATCACTTTTCTGTTTTTCCGGGGAATATCCTATATATCGGAGATTCCGAGCTTGATGAGAAAGCCTCCAAAGCTGCGGGCGTTCCGTTTGTTGCCTATAATAACCCTGCTCTTTCAGCAGAAATGCACATCAACAGGCTCAGTGAGATTGAAATCTTGTTAAAGCTAAACTGAATGACAAGAACTGTAGCAATTTCCCTTTTCTTTGGCTTGATACATTGCCGTATCCGCTTTTTTTACCAGGCTTTCCAGATCATCCGCATCTTTTGGAAAACTGCTGATACCGATACTGGCAGAAATATAATCGATACTTTGTTCATGAATATGATATGATTTATGTATTGATTCCACAATTTTTCCAGCCACAACCTCTGGTGACAAATCCTCTGTCGGATTATCTAAAATGACTGTAAACTCATCCCCTCCAATCCGGGCAATTGCATCTGTTTTACGCAGGCAATTGCGCAGCCTTTCTGCGATAATCTGAAGCAGCAGATCTCCTGCTTCATGACCGATCCTGTCGTTCACTTTCTTGAAGTTGTCAATATCGATATACAACAAAGTAATCTCATACTGATACCGTTTTGCGTGCTTGATCAGATCGCTCAATTTTTCATAAAACCACTTCCGGTTCTTTAATCCCGTTAAAACATCATGATATGCAGTATAGATCAGATTCTCTTCCTGTTTTTTACGTTCATCCACATCCCTTGCCACACCCCGGAATCCGATTTTTTCTCCCATCAAATTCTTTACCAGGGCGATGGATGTTTCAATTTGTCGTTTATTTCCATCTTTCCGCATGATTTCCAACCCAAAAACAGATATGGGTTTCTCCGAGAAAAATACGCCTGCAAATATCCTGTAGACTGTTTTCTTATTATCCTTACCGATCAGTTTTATACTATTCATCCCGGTCAGCTCTTGAGCAGAATATCCTAAAATTTTGCTCATCACCTCATTCACAAAAGTCATGTTCCCATAAGTGTCAACCTCATAATATCCATCCTCAATGCTTTCAATAATCGTTCTGTATCTTTCTTCGCTTTCCCGCAAAGCAGCCTCAACCATTTTTCGTTCCCGAATCTCTGCTTCTTTTTCCGTAATTTCGATCTTTAAATGTTCTGCTGTGCGATTGAAAGAATCGGCCAGGCTTTCCACTTCATCACCGCTGTTAATCTCAGCTCTGGCTGACAGATCTCCGGATCGGATGCTCTTTGCAACCTGATTCAGGAGCATGATTGGTTTGCTGATTCGCCTTGCAAAATAATAGGATGCAACCATGCCCAGAGAAATGGCAAGAATGGATGTCAGTATAATCCGGACATAAAGGGACTTCAAATCAGAATAGAATCTTTCCGGTGCCAACCCGATATGAATCCATCCCCAGTCAATCCCGGAATATCGAAATGGAAAAGACACATTGTATACTTCCTGGTTTACAATCTCACTCATCAAAAACCGACTTGATTCAGAATTCTGTTTATCCCTAGGAAGCCACTTGCTGTCCAGGGTTTTCTGAGACCAGTTTGTTGAAGTATGAACCAGTGAAAATCCGTCATGTCTAGTAATCACAATATATAAAATCCGGGCGTTCTTCTGAAGTAAGGTTAGACAGTGATCCACAACCGTGCTGTAGTCTTCTATAATAATCGAGTTCTCAGCAATTTGAGACACAGAAGAAAATGCGACACTGGCTTGGATTTTCATCTCATTCCGGAGTTGTGACTTTTGATAGGGAATGATGGCAAACACAAATATGGTAACCGTAAAAACAATAATCAACCAAGAAAGCAAGAGTGTACGAAGAAAAATTCTTCTGCGTCTTGGAATTTTTTCCGGTTTCCGGCGGAGCTCTTTTTCCACGATGCATTCTGTCATGATAATAATTAGTGTTTTGCAGCCTTTTTTTTCAGTTCCTCATATCGAGCCAACAGGGTTTCCAGATTTTTCAGATATTCAGGTTTATACCTGAATATCTGTTTCACCTGAAACAAAAGAAGAACCTGGCGATGCTCTATATGATCCGGCATTTTTTGGATAAAATTGATAATGGTATTGGCAAATTTTTTTTCAATCCGTGGATTAAAGCACAATAATGTGGAACCTAGAACAGGAGACCTGTTTAAAATCGATAATTTTTTGCCAACCTGGGGATTCAACTCAACCATGGTTTCAAAAGCAAAATTCCGGACAATGCACCCATCTGCCTGTCCGAAGAATACGGGCAACAGCGCTCGGGAACTTTTATCCACCTGTTTTATTTCTCGAAAAAATACTCCGCTTTCCGGCATCGACTCCTCAAGCAAAAGCGTATCGATCCATTTTAATGCAAGCTTTCCACCTGCTCCTTTTTCAACAATCAGATTTTTTTTGTTTAGCTGAGATAAAGACTTAATATTACTGCCTTCATTGACAAGCAGGATATATGACTGTTCTTTCTCCGGGCCCACTCCTGATATCATTTCCGGTGTCATTTTAATTTGATCCCTGTCAAGGATATAATCCATGGTTGGAAGTGTCAACAAGTCAAGCTTCCCAGCTTTTATATCCTGAATTGCTGCCTGAATATCCGGATATATAACGGTCTCGGCTTTATACTGTAAAAAATCTGTATTTAGTTTTTTTTCCAACAATAGGTTTAATGCAATTCTGGCATCATTCTGATTGACACCGGAAAATGTATCGGCGATGACCCCCATTCGGAATATTTTTTGCTTTTCTGTTTGACCTGAATCCGGATAAATCAGAATAAAAAAAATAGATGTAAGTGTAAAATACCAAATATATTTTTTCATTACGCCTCTTAAGAATAAAAAAAGACCGATGATCATTGTTGGGTACAACGGAGCAGATACACCGGATAGAATAAACAACTCTTTGGATGGATATTCAATTCTATGTCTGAATTTTTTTTAGTGGTAGATCAGCCCAGAAAACCAAAAAATATACTGTATTTAAATCATTATAAAATAACGCAGTACTTGTTGTCAAATTGAAAAATGTTGGTATTTCTTTGCACTTTATTGTATGGAAGCAGGCTTATGAGAACTTTGACGATACTGGTTTTTACGTTCCCTGAATTGATTAAAAAAATTTACTTTTCTCAAAGATCTCAACAGAAGAGTTTGTTTTTATTCAAATAACGATTAAGAAGATCGGAGATACCTGTGAAAATTGATTTGGAAAAAGTAAGTTATATCCTGGGACAAAGTATTGGCGGTGATTTTCGAAGACAGGGTTTTGAGATCAATGTCAAAACTTTTATCGACTCGTTTACAGATGCATATGCTGGAAAAGAAACCAAAATGCGCCCTTCTGAAATGCAGCAGATCATGATGGCATTCCAAAATGCCATGCAGGAGAAAAAACAGATGCAACAGAATAAAGCTGCTGAAACCAACCTGAAAACAGGAAAAGAATTCCTTGAAAAAAATTCAAAAAAACCGGGCATCCATGTCACAAAAACCGGCCTTCAGTATCGTATCATCAAAGAAGGCAATGGCAAAAAACCCAAATCATCCGATACGGTTGTCACCCATTATGAAGGGAAAACAATCGACGGCAGGATTTTCGACAGTTCAATCCGCCGTGGAACCCCTGCCAGTTTTCCGGTAAATGGCGTTATTCAAGGATGGCAGGAAGCCTTGCAGCTGATGGGCGAAGGTTCAAAATGGGAACTTTTTGTACCTTCTGATCTGGCATATGGTCAAGCGGGAAGCGGCGGAACCATTGAACCCCATTCCACCTTGATTTTCGAGGTTGAACTGATCGCAATCAAATAGGTAATCTTTCGAAAATGACGCAAAGCGTCATTAATCTTCTTGACTTTGACGCAAAGTGTCATTATTATACATCCAAATGATACTGGTCAGACAGCCAGTAGTTGCTTATTAACATTATGAGCAAATGACATAGCTGACAACAGCTAAAAGGAGTAAAAAATGACATTTTTCAATCATATTTCAAAATCTGTAGGTGTGTGTGGTGTTTTTAATCTCGGAAATGCATCATGGCTTGGCGGTCCATTCGGGGGATACCCAAGTGAAGCTTTTTCAACTGGAAAAAAAATCAATACCCGCAGAATCAAAGCAAATTCGTTTGATTTTAATGATAATTTAAAGATATTCTAATATACTATATGCAATCATAATTGGCAGTTTCCATACGAAAAATGGATTAAAAAGGCCGGAAGCGCAAGCTTCTGGCTTTTTTATTTAAAATAGTTTATGTATCCAATAAAGTTGAAAGGGAATCAAAAGAATCATGACATCCCTGGCCTTTTTTTAAAATAGTAAAAGAAATATATATTGAGTCTCTGTATTCTTCCATTTACCATAAAACCTATTTTGGGGAAGGAGTCGTAAAATGATCGTTATTGGAACTATTACATTTTCTGAAGACCTTGCCAATGATGTTGCCCAGTGCTATGCCACACTGCCGCCTGTTCCCGACTTTATCACAACAAAAGGAACTTATGTATACACCCATGAAGGTGAAGCCATCCGTGCTTTTGCAATTTTCAGTTTTGATGAATCCCGTGTAGATGATGCTGCAGAATACCTGAAGATTCGCTATAAAGCATTTTCATGTGTAAAAGGGCTTAGCTCAAAGGTTGAGGAATGGCTTGATGTTCAAGATGCACTGAAAGTGGTTGAGAGCGGGGATTATAATCTCAGTGCCCTGTCAACCAACAAATTTCTTTAGAATGATCTGAATCATACCGCCATCCCCAGAGATGCGCTGGTTGATGGCGGTATTTTAACATTTTGCGTTGTCAAAAGATTAAATCTGGCCGGCATTTTTCAAAGCCAGCAGAACAACCTTTTGCATAATCTTTTCCTGACGGGTTGTCGGATTATCCAATTGCATTCTTTCCAGATAGGGTTTTGCCGCTGCCGGTACGGAAGCGACCATCTGACCGATCAGGCCTGGAACAATCGCCATTTTACTGTCCGCAGCCTTCTCCTTGAATTCTCGCAAGGATTTTCCGATAACGATTTCCTCTTCTGTAAAGGCCGTTCCAAACGGAAATATCGGGAACAGATTCTTTTCTTTATATTTTCCCAGTACGCTTTCCAGACGTTCAGGGTAATTATTACGGAATTGATCCGGAATCTGATACCCGGACGGAATTTTTTTCGATTGTTTAACCCGCTGCAAAAGCCCTTCTTGAAATCTTGAATCCGTCACGTTCAGCAGGGCTGCTATCACCTGTTGATCACTTTTACCGCGCAGATCTGCAATTCCATACTCTGTGACGATAATATCACGCAAATGACGGGGAACCGTTGTATGCCCGTAATTGAAAACAACATTAGAACTGACATCCTTTCCCACTGCCCGGGTGCTTCGAATCATCAGCGCACCACGTGCATCCTCTATTGCATGAGCCTGCGCCACAAAATTATACTGCCCCCCAACGCCGCTGACAACCCGGTGATCTTCCAGTCCATCTGAAACAACCGCGCCAGACAGCATCACCATTAAGCCGGCATTGATAAAACGCGCTTTCTTTCTCTGGAGCAGTTTTAATTCTTCGCTTGAATAAGGATTATTCCCATACAGTTGATTTGTGTGAAGAACACTCGTCATGTTAATCTGCATGCGCTCTTCTTCACTCATATTATTCAATACATCGTAGAAATCAGGTGGCCCCAGGAAAAATCCCGCATGCATCCAGAGGCCTTCTTTTAATTCTGTTCCAAGACATGATTTAAACAACCGGTCTTTGCTGTTCTGATCGTTCAAATCAGCTTCAAACTCTCCCTTTCCATCATTGATTTTTCCATTTTCATAGGTCAAACCCGATTTCAGGATTCCATATTCCTGTAAAAAGTCGAAATCTTTTCTGGTTAACCTTGCATGAATCGAATTCTGTCCAGCCAAAAGCTCAACCACTTCCGGGGTGACCTTCTGTCTCACTTTGATTTTTTTATCGTTTACAAGACGTTGCAGGTGAACATTATCATACACCTTTCGTTTCATAATACCGGATTTGTATAAATGTAAAAACGCATCTACGAGCATTTCCGTTGATCCGTATATCCCTTCTTCAAAGGTACCCGTACCGCCGACTCTGTGAATAATGTCTCCGAATTTTTCATTCACACTCAAGTCCTGTAACACTTTATTGTAAACCTCATTCTGCTGGTGACGGATTTGAAGCCCATAGGCAATCGCATCGCCGAGAGAACCGATGCCGATTTGAAGCGTTCCACCATCCTGAATCAGGGTGCCGGCATAAAGTCCAATAATATAATCAATACTGTTTACCGATTCACGCGGCGCTCCGAAGAGGGTAAAATGAAGATCCGGTGCCTCCAGTACCGCATCAAAAAGATTGGGATTCACCACTGCGTCCCCATACATAAAAGGAAGATTTTTATTGACCTGAGCAATCGCCGCAACCCTTTTCCCATCCTTTCGCAACTTTTCAATCGTTCGAAACGCATCCAAAGCCGTGTCAGAGTTACTGCTCATACTGAACATGGTTTTGCCATTCAGCTCTTTTTTGGCAACTAACTGACCGCCAACATTCATGCCATTATCCCGAACATCCCGAGCTGCATGAGTGTAATTGGTGCTGGTATAATTCTGCTGCATGTGTTCATTATTCAGGAATCCACCTGCCTTGTAAAAAAATTCAGCAACTTGAACATTAGGAGGCAACTCGTTTTTCCGGACAGCAGTAATATAATCCAGATTCACATATCCGGCCCAGACCCGTTTAACCAAAGGCTCTAAAAACCTTCTTTCCAATTCGCTGGACCATGTAGGCGGTTCTAAAGAAAGCGCTGTCAGAATTTTTAATTGAAGGTCAGGATCTTCTTTGGCTTTTTTATAGATTGCATTGGCAAAATGGTTTGGCTTGCCAAGTCCCAGGCACATCCCCAGGGTTATATTTTTCCCTACCTTATCAATGACATAATCTGCCAATTCATCTGGATCTGTAAAATAGATCGGCCTTTCCTCTTTCATATCATTCTCCCCCTTTTGAAAAAATTGCCCTTCATGCAATTTGCCATAACCTTCTGCTATATGTAATTAAAAATTTTCATTTAAGTAACAACGGATTGCTCCCAATAACATCGTTATCAATATAAAATCAACGTTTATAAAAAATACTATTTTAAAAGTCAATGAAATATCAAGAAATTTTTTCCCGCCAAACGATGACTCGACTCAGTATATTTCCATATAACACCCCACTGCCGTACAATCTCACTGCTTCCTGATGGACAAACATCTATCCGATCAAAGTTTCATGCCGGGTAATAATACTTTGAACTACGGCTGGATCTGCAAGCGTGGATGTATCGCCGATACTGTCATATTCATTATTAGCAATTTTTCTCAGAATCCTGCGCATGATTTTCCCGGATCTTGTCTTGGGTAATGACGGAGCAAAATGAATGATATCCGGTGTCGCAATCGGGCCGATTTCCTTTCTGACATGGGCAATCAGCTCATTAACCAGATCCTTACTTTCTTTCACTCCCACGTTCAAAGTAACATATGCATATATACCCTGTCCTTTTATTTTATGAGGGTACCCGATAACCGCTGCCTCGGCAGCAAGCGGATGACTTACAATTGCGCTTTCGATCTCTGCTGTTCCCATTCTATGGCCGGAAACATTGATAACATCATCCACCCGTCCGGTAATCCAGTAATACCCATCCTGATCACGGGAACAACCGTCTCCGGTAAAATAATATCCATCGAAAAGCTGAAAATAGGTGTCTTCAAACCGTTTATGATCACCGAAAACAGTCCGCATCTGTCCAGGCCATGGTTCCCTGATTGTAAGAATCCCATCCCCTTTACCAACTACTACTTCTCCTTTTTCGTTTAAAATTTCAGGTCTTATACCGAAAAAAGGCAGGGTTGCAGACCCAGGTTTCTGATCAATTGCATACGGCAAGGCGGTAATCATAATTCCGCCGGTTTCCGTCTGCCACCAGGTATCGACTACCGGACACCGCTCTTTCCCAACATATTTGAAGTACCAACGCCAGGCTTCCGGATTAATCGGTTCACCCACACTGCCGAGAATCCGCAGGCTTGAAAGATCATTTTTTATCACCCATTCCTCGCCTTGTGCCATCAGAGCCCGAATAGCCGTTGGAGCAGTATAGAATTGCGTAACCTTCCACTTATCGACAACATCCCAGAATCGCCCCGGGTCCGGATAGTTGGGTACCCCTTCAAACATGATGGTTGTGGCTCCCTGAGAAAGCGGGCCATATACAATATAACTGTGACCGGTAACCCATCCGATATCTGCAGTACACCAGAAAATATCTCCATCATGATAATCAAAAATATATTTAAAGGTGGTTCCCGTATACACCATATAACCGCCAACCGTATGCTGCACTCCTTTTGGTTTTCCGGTTGAGCCGGAAGTATAGAGAATAAAAAGGGGGTCTTCCGCATCCATCCACATGACAGGGCAATTTGAATCTGCCTGGCTCATTTCTTCATGCCACCATCTGTCCCGCGGTTTTTTCATTTCGATCTCAGAACCGGTGCGGTTTACAACAAAACAACGGGATACCTGATGCCCTTTTCGTGCACAAATATCCATCGCCTGATCCGCATTGCACTTTAACGGTACGGCTTTGGCTCCCCGCATAACCCCATCTGAAGTGATGAGAACCTTGCACTCACTATCCAGAATTCGATCTGCCAGAGCTTCCGACGAGAACCCACCAAAAACAATACTGTGGATCGCTCCGATACGGGCTACGGACATCATTGCAATCGCGAGCTCCGGTATCATTGGCATATAAATCGCCACCCGGTCTCCTTTTTTTACATCATTATCTTTCAACACATTCGCAAACTTACATACTTTTTCATGAAGCTCACCATAGGTTATCTGTAAATCCTCCCCAGGTTTATTGCCTTCCCATATGATGGCAACCTGATCCTTTCTGGTTGCAAGATGCCGATCAAGACAATTATAGGTAATATTTGTTTTTCCTCCAATAAACCACTCTATATGAATAGGGCCGTTTGAAAGTACATAATTGTATTTCCGAACGGTATTCCACTCCTTTTCCCAATAAAACTCCCTGGCAATCTCTGCCCAGAACCTTTCAGGATCATCAACGGATCTCTGATACATTTTTTTATACTCAACCAGACTTTTTACCCAGGCTTTTTGACGATGAAAATCAGGAGCACGAAATGTAAATTCACTCATATTTTCTCCTTTCCATTTGAAGGTTCGATTTCGAAACCTTGGATGTTTCGCTGCACAATACTTCAAATCAGAATAAATGCGACTTTGATAAACGCTACATCAATTGACCTGTTTTTGGCAACAAGCATTGTGAGATTTTCTTGACCTTCGAGTTCATTTCATATAATTGAAAACCATTATCGGGCAAGCTTGATGTTTCCCCATTCCATTGCAAAGAGTACCCGATACATTACCGAGTTATGCAACAGGCAAAGCCACCCAGACTCCGGTCAGGTGGCTTTTTCTTTTTATGGAGATGGATTGTGCTTGAAAACCAGCAGCCAAAAATAGTGGTGATTGATAACTACGACTCATTCACCTTTAACCTTGTTCAAATGTTTATGCAATATCAAATGGACATAAAGGTTTATCGAAGTGACCGGGTTCTCCTTGAGGATATCGAAGCTCAATCTCCGGACTACATCGTGATCAGTCCTGGGCCCAAAAATCCGGCATATTCAGGAGTTTCCATACCTCTGATACGATCCTTTTTTCAACGAATACCCATACTAGGTGTTTGCCTTGGCATGCAGTGTATTGGTGAAATCTTTGGAGGAAAAACTGTAAGAGCCTATCTTCCAATGCATGGAAAAACCAGTAAAATTCTTCATAACTCCCGTCATATATTTCAGGGGATCCCTTCTCCTTTTTCAGCTGCTAGGTATCACTCCCTGATGACCCAATTTGATGATTCAATCCTCGAGATCACAGCGACAAGCGAGGATGGTGTCATCATGGGCCTTTCCCATCCGGAATTTCCGCTCCATGGCGTTCAATTCCATCCGGAAAGCTTTTTAACGGAATATGGATTTACCTTAATTGAAAACTTCCTGAAGCTCGGTATATATAAAACCCCCAACCGTAAAACCGAAAAAAAAATATGAGCAAATTCCCGGAATTCAATATTGAAATAAACGGCGTGTACAAACAGGATGTAGTTCTTCCTTGTTCTTTTCTGGAAACAGCAGAAAAATTTGCGGATATCGAAGGAACAGTAGTGTTGTTAAGTGGCGGAAATCTTGATTGTTCCAATTACCATATCCTGGCTACAAAGCCCTGGTTGTCAATCCGCGGTTATGACAAGCAGATGTATCTCAAAACAAATCATCAGGAGATTCAATTCTCAGCCGACCCTTTTCTTACACTTCACTATTTTCTTGAGAAATATAAACAAAAACCAGATAGGCAGTTGCCTGTTGAAGCGGGTCTTTTCGGATACCTTGCCTATGACCTGAAAGACCATCTGGAACATCTTCCCCGGACTTCCGTGGATGATTTGAAACTTCCCCGGATATGCATGTTTGCGCCTTCTATCATCCTGATACAGGAAAAGAAAACAGAAAAAACAACCCTGTGTATTCCAAAACGAGTTGTAAACAATCAGGAAACACTGCCTGAAGACCTGCTTTTTTTTCAGACAATAATGAACAAAAAACCAGTTGATGATCCTGGATTTCATGGATACCGGCAGGGACTTACATCCAATTTTACACAGGACACCTACATTGAATCCATTCACAAAATCCAGGAATATATAGCGTCCGGACACATATACCAGGTGAATATGTCCCAACGCTTTGAAATGGAATTCTCCGGCAGTGCGTTCAGCCTTTTCAAATCGCTGTTTCAATCCAATCCCGCACCTTTTTTTTCATTTATTGAAGCAGGCGATCATCAGATTGTCTCCACTTCCCCGGAACGATTTATTCAGCAAACCGGGGACAGGATTGAAACCCGGCCAATCAAGGGAACCCGTCCAAGAGGAAAAAATCATAAAGAAGATAGACAGATGGAAAAGCAATTGGCTGAATCCAAAAAAGATGATGCAGAGCTTTCCATGATCGTGGATCTTCTTCGCAATGATATCGGAAAAGTCTGTGTCGGGGGATCGGTGAGGGTTTCACAGCATAAAAGATTGGAAGCCTATGAAAATGTTTTTCACCTGGTTTCCATTGTTGAAGGGAATCTGGCTCCAGGAAAAGGCTCAGTTGATCTAATCAAAGCGACTTTTCCCGGAGGTTCGATCACCGGATGCCCCAAGATCAGAGCCATGGAGATCATCGACGAGTTGGAACCATACCGTCGTCATATTTATACAGGATCCATCGGTTATATCAGTTTTCACGAAACCATGGATCTTTCCATCGCAATCCGAACGGCAACCATTCAGGAAGGAAGGTTGGTTTTCTCTGCAGGAGGCGGCATTGTTTATGACTCTGATCCGGAAAAAGAATTCCAGGAAACCCTGCATAAAGGGAAAACACTCCTCAACGTCCTGAAAACCAGCAGTACATATACGGCCCAGACAGATTATGTATGGATGAACGGTCAAATCATACCCAAAAAGGATGCAAAAATCTCCATTGCAGACCTGGGCGTTCAATACGGATACGGGCTTTTCGAGACCATTCGGGTGAATAAGTCCCATCCTGCATATCTATCAGAGCATCTGGATCGCTTTAACGCTGCATGGAAGGCTATCATAGACCCTCATCCCCCGGATTTGACATGGGAGGAAATTATTCAACAGGTGATCTGCTCGAACAGACTCCAGAATCAAACAGCTGCTGTTAAAATCATGGCAACATGGGGTAACCCTGATACTCCGAGAAAAAACCAAAATTTGATTGTGTCTGCAAAACCTTATATACATCGCCTTTTCGGAAAAAATGAGAAGGGCATTCACCTGATCACCTATCCTGAGCCAAGGCAGACTCCTCTTGCAAATTACAAGACGACAAATTATCTATACTATTATCTGGCTGGCAACTATGCAAAAGAAAAAAAGGGTGATGAAGCCCTGATCCTGAATCCGGATCAAACGGTTTCAGAAACAAACACGGCAAATATCATTCTGGTAAAAGGGGATATCGCTGCTGTTCCGGAATCCATATCTGTCCTTCCTGGAATCATGGTAAACGCGGTTTGCAGATACTTAAAAAACTTTGGATTTGACATCCGGAAAAAACCGATTTACCAGCAGGATTTTTTCCCAGCAGATCATGTAATCATAACCAATTCACTTATGGGTGCGGTTCCGGTGATCTCTCTGGATAATAAAAAGTTGAAATCAACATCAAATCTTTGTCAGCAGATAAATGATCACGTATTATAATAATTTCCACAAACATTCATATTCTGTAAAGGAGTCTTTTTCATATGAGGATAGTCATATTGGTTCTCCTTTGTCTTTTTATTTCTTTTCCTTGCCAGGCGGAAAACTATTTACTCAACGGCGGTCAGGAGTCAAAAATCGATTATACCATGACCCATGAGGTGCAACCTTCTCCGAATACAAAAAAACTGATCCTGAATTATGTAGTTCCGAAATCGTTTGACTCCTGCACATATAAACAGACAATCGAGCAATTTGATCTTGATTTTTCTCCGCCCCCGGATGACCGTTCACAGTTCGTAGATCACAGAGGAAATGAGGTGATTGAGGTAATATGGGAGACTCCTCAAACCCCTGTTTCAACAAAGATCAAACTGACAGCCTTGAACCGTGTCATCCTGAAACCGATCGAAACCAATGCGCCATTTCCTGCATCAGGGATACCCGATACTCTAAACGACTATCTGAAAGCCACTCCACAGGTCGATTTCAATAATCCACAAATTCTTGGAAAAGCCCGTGAATTAACATCATCTGCAAAAACACAATTTGATGCTGTCCAAAGAATTTTGACCTGGGTAGTGGATCATATGCACTTTATCGTGAATCCGGATCAATATGATGCTGTGTACTCCTATGAAACAGGGCGGGGAAATTGCCAGAATTACTCACACCTGTCAGCTGCATTGATGCGGGCAGTAGGAATTCCTGTTAGAATTGTGAACGGCATAACCTTAAGACAACCTTATGATATTCAAACCGGTGATGGTATTCTTACCATGAAGATGGCCCAGTCACGTCATTCCTGGATTGAAGTCTATTTCCCTGATCTTTCATGGGTTCCATTTGATCCTCAGGGTTCAGAACTTTTTGTCAGTAACCGTTTTATTCGAGTAGAAGTCGGTATTGATAACCGGGAAACCGAACATGACGGTCTTATGCGCTGGACCCGTCTTCAAGGTACGCCCGGACACCCATCCTTATTGGAACATATTGAATCTGATTTTCAATCAGATCAGGTAAAAATGGATGCCGTAAAAACTACTTATGGCCCAAGAGAACTACTTCTCTGCCCACAAGTAGAAACATCTTTTTCACGTATTGAAACAAAACTTCCGCCGACACCACCCCCAAGAATAAAAGAAAAAGAGCTTCAGACACTAAGCTATTCAAAACCTTTTCTATTTGGCAACCTTGATTTTCCGGAAAATATCGATTTTTTTAACGTGAGAGAACCGGCTGTGGAAAGCCCGGACGGTGTCATGACTGTGCGCAAAAACTTCCTGGCTGAAACAGCAGAATATGTAACCACAAAGGGGCAGCAATATGCTCAGACCTTTATTCTAAAAAAACCGATCCAGCTTGAAAAAATTGGTCTGGTGTTACATAAATTCAGTGATGAAGGGCAAATCTGGGTCGAACTATATCAAGATAAAAATGGGATGCCGGATAAATTGATTGCAACAAGCGACTTTATCTCCTCAGACCAGATCCGCTATACGCCAGGCTATCAATGGGTTGATTTTTCTTTCGCCGATAAAAAAATAAAGTTATCTCCCGGCCGATACTGGGCTGCCCTTGGTTTTACAGGAAGTCCCATAGTCAACTGGTTTTATACCTATGGAAAACCAATTGGCCCTCAGGATGGAACCCGGTACAAAACAATCTTTGACAGCACATGGAGCCGAAGCCTTTCCTTTGAGTTTCATTACCGGGTTGCCGGGCTTTCAGCTGTATATAAGTAATTCAATGAATAATTCCTTCTGCGTGCTCACCCTTCATGATTTGAATTGCTTTTCTAAGGTTCCATATATTGTCATGGCTGTCACTGATAACGGCAATAATCACATTTTCACCTCATTATTTATTACAGCTGAATGGTTTATTCCGGTTCTTTCTTTCCCTCCAGCGATCTTCGGTCGATTGTTTTACGACGGTCGAGCACATATGAATTGCCGGAAATTGTTTTTGCATACTGTTTCATACTTGCCGCCCGTGCGGGCAATTCCGCAATCTCTTTTCTATCATAACAATCCACTATGGCAAGGGAAACCGCCGCCAGGGGCACTTGCATTCTCAAACCTTTTCGGTCGTGGCTATCCACATAACCTTGTTTGATTTCCTTTGTATCATAGCAACCGTTTCGTAAACGGGAAAAGGATTTGATAACCAGCTGACATATACCAACAGCTTTATCCGGAGTTGTGATGATCACAAAATCATCCCCTCCAATGTGTCCCAAAAAATCCCCTTCTCCTCCTTTTCTCCTTATTGCCCAGGAAAGAATCTGAGAAAGCTGCAAGAGCATCTGATCCCCTCTTTTAAATCCATACTGATCATTGAATACCTTAAAGTGATCCAGGTCGATATATATCAAACTGATGGGATGCCCAATTCGATAATATTCATCCAGTGCCTGCTGAATAGCCATATTTCCGGGTAACCCGCTTAGTGGATTCGCATCCCTGGCCTCATCGATTTGATACCGGATAAAAACATCCTGAAGTTCAACAAACGAAACAATCCCAACCGGTGAGTTTTTTGACATCACAACAATAGGTGGATTCAGTAAACCCATATTTTGTTTGGCAATCATCTTAACGACATCCACTGCGGACATCTCACTCTCAGCCACAAAAAAATTCCGTTCCATATATTTCGCAAGATCGATAATGGTGGATCCTGCACCTTCTTTATGAAGGCAAAGAATCTGATACACATGCTGATTTTCCAAAACGCCGACAGCCTTGCCTTGATCCATGATGATAGCGGTAACATGGGCGCACTGTGAAACGATTTCCTTCAATTCCAATACCGTTGTTTTACGTTGTATAACCGGGGCCTGACGCAAATACTTCTCAATGGGAAGATTGCATTTCATCAGTTGACATTTTTTTACCCGGTTGGATGGTTTTTCAATATCGACAGCGTGTCCGGGAATTGCGTTTTTTTTGGGGAAATATGGTCTTGCGAGATAATATCCCTGGCCATACAGAATCCCCATATCAACAAGAAGCTCAATCTCCGTCAAATTCTCAAGGCGTTCTGCAATCATACAAATATTCATTTTCTTGCAAAATGTAACCAGCGATTCCAGCAACACCTTCATGATTGTTTCAGATAGCGCATTCTGATAAAATTGGCGATCCAGTTTGATATACTGTGGTTTTAAATCCGCTATCCATCGAAAGTCCGACTGTCCTGAACCCACATCATCCAGCGCGAATTGGATTCCAATATGTTTTAATTGATCTAGTAAATCCCAAAAAGACAGATCATTCTGAAAAGAATTGCGGCTGCTGATCTCAAACACAACCTGAAAAGGTTTAATCCCATATTTCTGTATAAAATCTGAAATGTTCCGGGGAGTAAAAGTGTTGGTTTGAAAACTCTGAGGCTGAATATTCAAAAAAACTTTATGCTTTGAGTGAATCCTGCCTAATTTTTGAATCGCATTTTCAAAACAATTTTTATCAATAATTGTACTGAATGGAGTTGCTTCCGTGTGGAAGGGAATATTGTAAAGAAATCGAAAACAATTGTCGTCATTGATTCGAGTAAACGCTTCCCAACCAATGGTTTCTCCGGAACTCAGATTCACAATGGGTTGATAAGTTGCTTTGATATTGCTGCATTCGGTTTCATCCGGTTCATCCCCGAACGATTGATCTTTTAAGGTTGTTACTTTTTTCATATTATAAACCATAAAACGATTGATCACATTCATTCCGATCGATAGGTTCACTGAATTAAAAAAATCAAACTGCCATCTAAAACAATACGCATACCGAAACTGATTCCCAATTGAAAAAATAAAACCAGCCTATTCGTACAAGCCTTTATCAAGAAATATGCCAGTACCGGTTATTTACTATATGTTATTATTGACAGTGAGTTATGATGAAAACATCAGCGGACGGATGCTTTCAATTTTCCCTGTCCATGCATTGCTGCATAACTGATTATGACGATCAATCATAATGGTTTAATTTTATAGAATATATTTCTGAATATGCATTAATGCATTAATAATGTAATTTGTCATAAAATGCCCTCGCACCAGGGTAAAGATGAATTCAGGTATTTTTTCCGCACCCGCTATGCGACAATCATATTGACAAATTTTAACCGCTCAATTAGAGACACTTCTAAAATTTGTGTGTTTTTGCTTTGATATCAACTTCATCAATCAGATATATATTGCCCTGTAATGACTATCTCTCAAAATCCCGAATACCCCATTTTAGTCGTTGACGATGATGCAGTCAGTCTCGGTTTAATAAAAAAACAGTTGTATAAAGCGGGTATTAACAATGTGATAACCTGTAATGACAGCACCAAGGTCATGGAGCTGTTTGAGCAAAATTCTATCGAGATTGCCTTGATTGACCTGCAAATGCCAAACATTTCCGGGCAAGAGCTGTTAAAAAAAATACAACAATACTATGCGGAGGTTCCGGTTATTATCGTAACCGGATCAATGAATGTCCCAACAGTCGTTCAGTGCACCAAAGACGGCGCATTCGACTATTTAACCAAACCCGCAGATAAAGATATTTTGTTTGCAACCGTAAATCGGGCACTCAGGATACGAAAAGCGGAACGAGAGAATCAACAACTCAGATTACGATCAAATACGCTCCAACATCCTGAGCTATTCAAACAAATCATTACGCAGAATGAAAAAATGATGGAGATTTTTTGTACTATTGAAACCGTATCCTCTACATCATGGCCGGTATTAGTTACCGGCGAAACCGGCGTGGGAAAAGAAATGGTTTCAAAATCCATTCATGTTCTCAGCAATCGCCAAGGCCCTTTCATACCTGTGAATGTCGCCGGTTTGGATGATATCTTATTCTCCGACACCTTGTTTGGCCATGTAAAGGGTGCGTTCACAGGTGCCGACAAAAATAAGAAAGGATTAATCGAACAGGCGGCATCCGGTACTCTTTTTCTGGATGAGATTGGCGATTTAAGCCCCATGTCCCAAACAAAACTCTTGCGACTTGTTCAAGAGGGCGAATATTTGCCTTTGGGGAGTGATCAACCTCGAAAAGCCGATATTCGGATTGTATCCGCGACCAATAAAAATCTATGGGATCTGCAAAGATCAGGACACTTCCGGGAAGATCTAAATTACCGGCTGCGCACCCATCATATTCATATTCCCCCGTTGCGAGAACGAAAAGAAGATCTGCCGCTATTAATGGACCATTTTTTGAATCAAGCTGCGATAGAACAAGGAAAGAAAAAGCCGGCTGTTCCAAATGAGCTACGCCTGCTTTTACAAACCCATCCCTTTCATGGAAACATTCGTGAATTGCAGGCTATGATTGTTGACGCTTTGAGCAAACACAAGAGTAGAACTTTATCGCTGAGCGTATTTAAATCGCATGTAACGCAAAAGTATGGCGCCCGCCAAGATACCTCCAGTTCCGAGATATCAACAAACGAATTCGATCTCCTAACTTTCCATGAAAACCTTCCCTCGCTTAAGCTTGCAAACCATTTATTAATCCATGAGGCAATGAAAAGAGCCAACAACAATCAATCCATAGCCGCGACAATGCTTGGGATTACACAATCTGCCTTAAGCAAACGTTTGAACCGAGGGCAAACAACCACATAACAATTTCATATCCGGTTTTCATCAAATTTCAAATGAAACCCCTATGACAAAGTTCATATCTATGACATTTGGCATAGTAATCATAACTATCAGATATCATGCAATAAAGGCTCAGTGCATATATTTTTTCAACAAAAGCTATGAAAAAATTCATATGGGTTCATCTGCTCATGCAGACTCACCCAATGATCAAAAACAATAAATAAAACAAAATGTTATTGGTTATAAAATTGCTTGGCATGCCTTTGGCTATACTAAAGTGCATCAAAAACCGGATATAAATTTATGGCAGACCAATTCGAACTGAAAAATAAAGGGCCAAACATGAACATTAAAAAATTCCTCAACGGTTTCATCACAAAGGCTTTACTTCTTTTGATCGCACTTCAGGGAATAACCTTTACCTCAGCTTATGCGGAAGCATCATTTCCCAATGGGGAGCAGGGTATATTCGGCCCAAAGCAATATCTGCGTACCACAGGCTCTCCCAACATTTATGAAGATACCTTTGCCGCCACACCAGGCCCGGGATATCTGATCATCCGCAACTGTGAGGCAGACAGTAAACATCGCGTCACCAGTGCCCTTATTTTTATCAACGGAGAGCAGATATACGAGCCCAAAGATTTTAAACAGGATGTTTATATCCTGGACCTTCCCGTTGTTCTGAAAAAGATCAATACCATCCGGGTGGAGCTCAGAAGCAAACCCGGTACATACCTTACCATTGGTTTTGGCCAGAAGCCGCCTACGGTTCAATTGACCGCAGATCCGTCAACCATTATTTTGGGAGCGTCCACAACATTATCCTGGAACTCCGGCATGACCGACACCTGTATGATTGAACCAGGTGTCGGCGAGGTTGATGTGAATGGTACTATAACAGTCTCCCCAACTGTTACTACAACCTACACTATTACCGCCACCGCACCAGCCGGCAGTGCTACTGCAAGTGCAACAATAACGGTGATACTACCACCGACCGTCAGCATGTCTACACCCCTTGACACCATTGTTAAAGGAGAGTCCACCCTGTTAACCTGGACATCCGCCCATGCAGATACCTGTGTGATCGAGCCCGGGGTTGGAGCCGTTGACGTGAACGGCACAACCATTATTTCACCGGCAGAATCGGCCACCTATACCATCACCGCCACCGGCCCCGGGGGTATGGCAACATCTACGGTGAATATTACCGTACTTCATCCCCCCACGGTCACTCTTTCTGCAACCCCGGCAACCATCTTTGAAGGAGAAACCGCAACCCTCAACTGGACATCCGTCAATGGAAACACGGCGATCCTGAATCAGGGCATCGGACAGGTTCCAGTGAATGGTACTGTACAAGTAACTCCTGACAAAACCAGGCAATATACCATTACTGTTACAGGAAATGGCGGCATTACAACCGCAACCGCAACGGTTATCGTAAAACACCACGAACCCACCGTAAGCATTACTGCAAATCCGGAAACCATACTGTCCGGAAATTCGACGATTCTTACCTGGGCATCTACCAATACCCATAGTCGCGTGATCACACCGGATATCGGCAGTGTGGCCCCGGCAGGAACAGCCACCATATCCCCTTCTGAGACAACCACCTATACCATTACCGGATCAAACCCGGACCTTTCCGCGTCTGCATCCGTGACCGTTCATGTGAACCACGAGGTGGATATCCAGCCGATAAACATCGATATGACGGGCACGGCGGTGGATGGCCAGACATTGAATCTCACCGGCACCGTGAAGGTGGACATCACCAACAACGGTTTAAGTGCTGTGCAGGAACCCTATGAGGTAACGCTATTTGAGGATACCAATTTTAACAACACCTATGATCCAGGCGAAGACCAGGTGATCGGAAATACCACCCTTTCATCCGGACCTGGTGTAGATGAAACCGTAACCGTCTCCATTGATGTCGATGCCACTGTGACCTTTAAAGGAAGCTTGCTGTTTGCTTTTGTCGACAGCGGTAAACAGATTCTCGAAACAAATGAAGAAAATAATATTATCAACAGTATGGCGACCTGCGAATATGTGCCGCCAGTCGGCAGTTTTAAGCCGGCTTTAGAATGGGAGTGGAAAAAAAGCAGCATCAGTCCAAGCTCAGACCAGGTTGTGGTCACACCGATCGTGGCGAACCTGACCGATGACAATAACGATGGTATCATTAATCAAATGGATATCCCGGCCATTATCTTTGTATCCCATACAGGGGACAACTGCGATACAAATGGCAGATTGCGTGCAATTCATGGAGACGGCTCAGGCGAAATCTTCACCGTCACCGGATACGATATCTATGGCACGTGCACTCCTGCTGTTGGTGATATCGACAACGACGGATTGATGGATATCCTGGTGATGGAGGAAAGCGGCAAGCGGATGCTTGCCTTTGACAACAAAGGCAAGCTGAAATGGGCCAGCCCTGCACTCAATATTACGAGTGGCGGGTCCAGTGTGACCATTTCCGATCTTGATACAGATGGAAATCCGGAGATCATCTACGGCAGGATAGTACTAAACAACGATGGGTCCAAAAAATGGACCGGCACCGGCGCTACCGGCGTATACAACTCCATTGCCGCTGACATCAATCTGGATGGTTTTCCCGAAGTGATCGCAGGTAACACAGTTTATAGTCACACCGGCCAAATACTATGGCAAAATTCGGCTGTAGGAAATGGATATACTGCGGTAGCCAATTTTGATGAAGACCCCTTCCCGGAACTCGTGGTTGTCAGCAGCGGATATGTTTATCTGCTGGAGCATACCGGACAAATCATATGGGGGCCAATTGATTTTCCACCATCCGGCCGAGACCGGGACCATGGCGGGCCGCCAACCATAGCTGATTTTGACAGTGACGGTCAACCGGAGATCGGCATTGCCGGCGGCTACCGGTATGTAGTCATGGAAGGGAACGGAAAGGTTCGATGGTCTACCGCTATCCAGGACACCTCCTCCAACGTCACCGGATCATCGGTTTTTGATTTTGAAGGTGATGGCTCGGCTGAGGTGGTGTATGCGGATGAAATGTATCTCTTTATTTTCCGGGGAACAACCGGTGCCCAGCTATTTAAAACCCGTATTGGTTCCCGAACCCGTACAGAATACCCCATTATCGTAGATGTGGATAATGATAACAACGCAGAAATCGTGGTTCCCAGCAATTCTTATCATGGCGGATACAAAACCGGAATCCAGGTATTCGGCGATGCCAACGACACCTGGGTAAACACCCGAAAAATCTGGAACCAGCATGCCTATTCCATTACCAATGTAAATGATGACGGTACGATTCCCAAAATTGCCGCCAACAACTGGGAGGTGTTCAACAACTTCCGTCAGAATCAGATGCTGAATCCGTTCGGCTGTGTAGATCTTACCGCATCCAGTCTGCGCATTGACAATGCAGGATACCCCGGCTCCGTGAACCTGATTGCCCGCATCGGCAACGGCGGCGCCATCCATACGCCGCCCGGGATTGATATCGCTTTTTACCGGGGCGTTCCCCAGGCCGGAGGAACCCTTTTATCCAAAAAAACCATTACAGACCGGATCTATCCCGGAGCCTACCAGGATGTCACCATTACCTGGAACAACCCGCCGGAAGGACTGGAGACCATCTATGTAGTGGCGGATGACAACGGCAGCGGCAAAGGCAAAGTCAATGAGGTGGACGAAGACAACAACATTGCATCCGCCCATTTCAGTATTGGCAATTACACGCCGATAGCCGATGCAGGCGATGACCAGATTGTTGTGGAAGGCGACACCGTTTATCTGGACGGAAGCGGGTCCAGTGATCCGGAAGGCGATGCCATCACCTTTCAGTGGACAATTGTAAAAAAACCGGCTGGAAGTACGGCCACCCTGTCTGATCCAACCGCAACCCAAGCATCTTTTGTAACCGATATTCCCGGCGTGTACTATATCCAGCTCACGGTTCATGACGGC
>DYJC01000045.1 GCA_020723305.1 Desulfosudis oleivorans | reverse complement strand
TAACCCTTCCCAAAATGAAAGCCGGGGATGTGTACAACGGCGAGTTCACCCTGACAAATCATGGATTGATCCGGGCGGACAACCTGGCAGTGGCGTTCCCCACCAGTGACAGCCATTTCAAATATGAGATCCTGGGCGGCATACCGGACAGCATTGCAGCCAAACAGAGAATTACCATCCCGTACAAGATCACCTGCCTGGTCTCCCTTGAAAATGAAACCGAAGGAACCGGCGGAGGATGTTCTCCCTATGTACGCTGCGGAAGAATCGATTACGATTTTATCTGTGCCAACGGTAAAAAGACAGAATCCCAGACAACCTATTGCGTCACCTATACACCCACCTGTTCCAGTGGGAGCGGCGGTCCACCGATAATTACCCCGTGCACCAATTGTGAGCAAAATATCGGAGGCGGAGGAACCGGAGGTGGAACCGTATCCAAACCAGCGCCTACGCCGACAACGCTGGGCGGAAGCGGATTCCAGTGCTATCCGGAGCCCGGCAGGAAAGAATGCGAACCATGCAAGAAAAAGGCCAACGCTCAGGACCAGGAGGAACCTACCGGGTCAACCGTACACACCCGGCTGCGGGAGTACAACCGGGATGAAACAGATCTTTCTGTAAAATCCGCCCTGGGTTCCATTGAGGTCAAACGGTTTTACCGGAACGGCAAATGGTATATGGGGTTCTCGGACAGTGATTGGTCCTGGCCGCTGTATGACGGCCCGGATGCTCCGCTGGGAGCTTCCTTTATCAAGTTCTATCTTAACGAGTCCCCATCGACGGGTATTGTCACCGCCATTATCAAGGACGGGGTGGTGTACAAGCTTCCGGCAGAAAATTTTGCGCAGAGAACGGAGTATGACCCTTCCGGCAACATCATTGATAGTCATTATGAGTATGTCGGAGAAACGGTTTACCGTCATGAAACCTACAAGATCACCGGCATAGGCCCGTATCATTGGGAGACCAAGTCCGGCATCTTTCGGAACTATGATGAGAAGGGAAGGCTGACCTCTCATGGCAACCGGAACGGAACCATTGCCGGCTTTATCTACGAGCCGGGCGAAAACGGCCGGTTGATCGGAGTCGCCGATGCAGGAATGCTCCAGACCGTCTGGTTTGAATATAATACCGGAGGGCTGCTGTCCGCCGCGTATACGGATGCAGAGCATCGTGTGGAATACACCTATACCGACGGCCTCCTGACCAAGGTCCGGGATGTATCCGGCTATGAAACCGGTTATGAATACGACACGAAAGGCCGATTGAAGAAAACCACTGATCCGGAACACCATGAGCGGATTGTTACCTACTACGAGGACAATGGAGTTTCTTCGGTACTGGATGAAAACGGGAACGGTTTCTATTTTGAGTATGACTATAACAAGTCCCGCAAGGAATACTATGCCGGGATTCGAAGCACCGCAGGCAGGTTCAAGGAGGTCTGGTATGACGAAGAAGGGGATACCAAACAGGTTGACATCAACGGAAGAACGATCCGGAAGATCGTCAAGGACGGCCGCAGCCTGATCATCACGGACGAGGGCGGTCATATCACCCGGAACGAATACGATGAGTGGGATAACCTGACCAAAATAATCAACCCGGACGGGTCCGTGGTTATCAACGAGTATGAGCGCAGGTTTAACCGGCTGGTGAAAACCACTGATGAAAACGGCACGGTAACGGCTTATGCATACGACAATGCCGGTAATATGGTTCAAAAAACCGAGGCCAAAGATACAGCCGAGGAACGGGTGACCGAGTACTCCTATGATACGGCCGGACACGTTCTGACCACCCGGCAATTGGCCGGCGGCACAACACCGGAGACAGAAACCACCATGACCTATGATGCAGCGGGCAACCTGACCTCGGTCACCGATGCCGAAGGCAAGGTAACCCGGTTCACCGCCCATGATCATATGGGCAATGTTCTGACCCGGATTGACACCCGCAACAAGACCTGGACCTACACCTATGATGATGCCGGACGGCTTAAAACCATCACCGATCCCTTGACTCATATGACCGAGCTGTTCTATGACAAGACCGGCAACAAGGTAAAAGAGATCGATGCCCAGGGTCATGAAAAGCAGTTTGCCTATGACAGCCGCAACAACCTGATCAAGACCACTCTGGTCATGGACCCGGCCCATCCGGAACATAACCTGATCACCACGTTTGAATACAACAGCGACAACAAACTGGTAAAACAGATTGATCCGGAAGGCAACCAGATCCGCTACGTATATGACAATGAAGGCCGTCTGCTGAAAACCATTGACGGCAACAACAATGAGATCCGGATGGAATACAATGAAGGCGCATCCGGTTGTTCCTCCTGTACCGGCGGAACCTCCGGTCAGGTATCGAAAACGATCTTCCCAACCTTTGAGCGGGAATACGCCTATGATATTCGCGGAAGAAAAACAGCAGAACGGGATATCCTGAGCGATACGGAAACCTATACAACCGGGTTTGAGTATGATCCTGCCGGTAACCTCCTTTCTAAAACCGATAAGGAGAACAAAACAACAACCTATGCATATGACGATCTGAAACGGCTTTCAAGCGTAACAGATCCTATTGCCGGTGAGACGCAGTATTCCTATGATGCAAGGGACAACCTGGTCGCGCTCACGGATGCCAAAAGGCAGGTAACCCGGTTTGAGTATGACCGGAACAACCGACTGGTCAAAGAGATCCGGCCTCTGGGCGAGGAGACAACCTATGCCTACGATAATGCCGGTAACCTGATCCGGAAAGTCGATGCTAAAAATCAGAAAACCGGATACACGTATGATGACGGCGGACGGCTAACGGAAATCAATTATTTTACAGTTGCAACGGATGCCACTCCGGTAAAAACCGTAACCTTTACCTATGACAATGCCGGTAACTTGACCGGGTATGATGACGGAACCACCTCCGCCACCTACGGCTATGACAACGCTTACCGGAAACTATCGGAAACCGTTGATTTTGGACCGTTTACCAAAACCAACAACTACACCTATCTGAAAAACGGGCTGAAACAAACATTCACCGGCCCGGACAATGTGGCCTATGGTTACCTGTACGATGCCAACAACCAACTCACCGGCGTACAGATCCCGAACCTGGGATTTATCACGGTCAGTGCCTACCAGTGGAACCGGCCCACATCCATGACCCTGCCCGGAGGATCAACCCGGCAGTACCAATATGATCCGCTGATGAGGGTGAAATCTATCGTGGCCAAAGATCCGGGTCAGAACCCGTTGCTCAACTACTACTACGAGTTCGACAAGATGGACAACATCAAGTCCAAGTCCACCGAGCACGGGAACTATAATTATGGGTATGATGACCTTTACAGACTGATCAGCAGCGACAACCCCGAAGATCAGGCCGACGAGACGTTCACGTACGATCCGGTGGGCAACCGCCTGACCTCGGCCAATACGACCGGGCCGTGGAGCTATAGCCAGAACAACGAACTAGACAGCTTTGATAACGTAGCCTACGAATACGACGCCAACGGCAACACGGTCAAGAAAACGGTGGGCGGGGTCGTTACAAGTTACGTTTACAACACAGAAGACCGCTTGACGCAGGTTTGGGAGGGAGAAGCCGGGACCGGCTCGTTGATTGCATCATACTATTACGATCCGTTCGGCCGCAGGCTGTGGAAGGATATTGGATCGAGGACATACTTCCATTATGCGGATGAGGGCCTGATCGGCGAGTATGATGGCTCAGGGGCCGAGATCAAGACGTATGGCTATAAACCAAACGCCGAATGGTGTACTAACCCGCTGTTTATGAAAGTTGGTACGGAATATTATTGGTATCACAATGATCACCTCGGCACACCTCAAAAGATGACTGGAGTTAATGGGGCGGTGGTTTGGAGTGCGAAGTACTCATCATTCTTGAAAGCAGATGTTGATCCTGCGTCAACTGTAACGAGCAATCTAAGAGCGCCGGGCCAATTTTTTGATGAAGAGACGGGGTTGCATTACAATTGGAATAGATTTTATGATCCAACCGTTGGTCGTTATACCACTGTTGATCCTATTGGATTAGATGCCGGGATAAACTTATTTGTTTATGGAGAACTTAATCCAATAGCTGCATTTGATCCATTCGGGTTATTATGCAAATGCAAGGAGTTTGTCTCAGCAGCAGAGGCAGTTAAAATTGCTGATGAAGCAAAAACTTGGGTTGGCACGCCATATAAGTCCCCTGGTCACCAGAAAATTGATAAAAATGATAATGGGGGTGCTGATTGTTCAGGTTCCACTTGGAAAATATATCAAAATGCGAATTTTAGTTACGCAGATAAAAAAATGACTTCGAGCAGTTTTGGCGAAGACTCAACAAATTGTAAGATGCAAGCTGTTGATACACCTCAGATCGGTGATATAGCAAAATTTGGTGGGCATCTCGCAATTTATGATTCAACAATAGAATCATATAGCATCATTAAAAATAAACCAGTAAAGAACGTATTATGGACTACACGTGGAACCTCTAAAAATCCAGGTGAATATGGTGTTGCACCGCTTGAATATTTTAAAGGTACACCAAAATACTATCGATTTTGCAAAGATCCTTGTAAAGATAGCGAATAAAAGAAATAATTGTTTAAGGGGGAAAGTTGATTAATAAAAAAATAGCTGCTTGTACAATTTGTATAATTCTTTTTTCTCATGCCTGGGGTATTGCAGCAGAAAATATTGATGGGGCAAGAGAATTTATAATTTTTTTTTTAAAGTCAGAATTTAATGGCGGCCAGGATAACAGAGTTGATAATGCAGTTTATTCTCCGGAAAGAAAAAAATTGATTGAGGAGATGTATGGCCCATTAAAAGGAGAAATTTTTTTTTGGGATAGCGAGAGATTAAGTGTCGTAGATAGCTTTGAAGTAACAAATATCAAAATTAATAATTCAAAAGCCACCGTCAATGTGAAGTTTGAAGAGTTTGCTTGCACCGGCAATAAAGGCTACGGTCGAAGTCCACTTATTAAAACAATAAAAGAAAGTGTGGTAACTTATAGTTTAGAAAATAAAAATGGAAGATGGTTGGTAATTGATCCGCCTATTCCAAGGATTTCAAAAAAAGCATTGGTAGACTATAATATACAGCAAATTAAACTTATGAGTGATTGGATAATGGAAAAAGGCAGCAAGTTTCAAAAGGAATTTTATCATAATTTAATTAGTACGAATGATATGTTAAAATCTGAGACTTCCAGGGATGGTCAAGCAGAATCCACACCAGTCAAGGAGTAACAGTTTTGTGATTTCTGATCGAGATCGATTCGATTTCGATTTCTTGTCGGACCAAGCTGAATGCCCAACCGACAAGGGTTTAGGGTTAAAAAGAAGGCGATATTTTGTCTTAAAGAGATGTTTTTGACGTCAAAAAGAGCATTCTAAGCAAAGAATGCAGACCGGAGACAATACAATAAAGTAGTTTTTGGGAGAAGGGTCTATTTTTTATGACCATGGTGACCATGCCTGTGTATAAAAAAAGGCGGAGAACGGCTAAAAGAGCAGCCGGTTCAGAATCCACCCCCATTGATCAGGCAACCCTGATCCAGGATGGCTTTGCCCAGACCTCATGGATTGATTTTACTCCATCCCGTATGGTCAAAATATTATTTATGCACAATTATGCAGCCAAATCAGAAGGTTGCATCGAAAAATCGGTCAAATTATCATCCGTTTCCATATTTTTGTTGCGATAATAGTACTTTAGGAGTCCATTCATCCGTGATTTGCAGACAATTTTTCCGGTAACCCAATCCGGATGATAGGTATCAGCAGGGAAGGGGATCCTGTTTTTCAGTCCCTGATGATTGCGCTCTTCATGATAATGGGCGACATATTCCCGAAGGGCATATTCAAGACCCTGCTGTCCGAACAGAACCAGTTTGGATAAACACTCTTCCTTGACCGACCGGACCCAGCGTTCGGCAAAGGCGTTCAGGTTCGGGCTTTTCGGCGGTAACCGGATTGGCTTGATGCCTGCGGATTCAAGAATCTTTTGAAATGAATGACAGAACTTGGAGTCCCGGTCATGAATCAGATAACGGCACCCGGACAGGAAACCAAGATCAGCCATGCTGACATTCCGGGCGATCTGTTTCATCCAGTTTTCATCAGGGTTTGAAGTAACCCCGGCAATATGGATTTTTCGGCTGCCGATATGAATAAAGAAAAGAACATAATAAGTGATCAGACCAGCTTTTGTGATCACTTCGGTTGTAAAGAAATCACAGGCAGCCAGAACATTTTCATGGGATTTGATAAAATCATGCCAGGAGATAGCAGTTTCTCTTTTGGGAGCCGGAGGAATCCCGTTTTTCCGCAGGATATTGCCGATGGTCTGATCGCTGACAGTAAAACCCAAATTTGACAATGCACCGGCAAGGCGGTCATAGCCCCAGTCCGGATTGTTTTGGGCCAGTTCCAGAATCAGCTTTTCAATTTTAACCCTTGTTCCGGGTCTGCCGGGATATCTGCGATTTTTTGAACCATCAAATTTTTTGGCCACCAGTTCCCGGAACCATTGGAGAATGGTTTCTGGTTTTACAATGCAGGCAATGCTCTTCAAGGCTTTCAGCCCAATACGCTTTCCGATTTTGGCTAATCGGATTCGTTCCGGATCAGTCAACCAGACCGGCTTGTCCAGTTTTGTTTTCAGGATTTCATTTTCAGCAGCCAAGTATTCATTTCTGGCAAGAATTTCCAGTTCAATATCCCGTATGGTCAAAATATTATTTTTGCACAATTACGCAGCCAAATCAGCAGGT
>DYJC01000044.1 GCA_020723305.1 Desulfosudis oleivorans | reverse complement strand
CGATAAATATGACACCCCACTGCATTGTATCGATCCAGGGCAGCTTGATGCGGCTATCACTTGCCACTTAATGATAGAAAATTGGAAACGCTGCGGGAATGGGCGGGATTGTGCGGGAAATGCCGGGATGGCGTGGGTTTGTGCGGAAAGTCGCGGGAAATTGTGGCGTGAAACGAAGTTTATAAAATTAGGTTGAAATCAAGTTAATCTATCATATTATCTCAGAATTTTGTTTCTTGAAAAATTGAAATTAAAAATTTCATAAACGCTTACCTATCAATGATTCACGATGAAAGCTGCTGAAGCTGCTGGAGCTCGAAAATGCTTCCGACTAAATCGATAAATTTGGAGTAACTTCCGGAAGTGCACAAAAATATAATTTTTTAAAAATATGTAATGATTATTTACTATTGGGTAAAATTTGAATTTTTGACCGAAAAATTTAGTCGGAAGTGATTTATGTGGTGTTTTTATTTTTTATAGATAGGAAAAATATTCCTATTGAAAAGAAATCTCCTCAAATCTGCAATTCAGATTACCGTCTTTTTTTCTTTTTTTTAAAACTTAAATTTGGATTTGGATTTGGAATATTTTGTTGCGGTGGCATGGGCGCGTTTTTTACCCATACCTTATCATTACTACCCAATAATGTTTTTGTGGCAGGAGACTTCTCAAAAATGATAGTCATCAAGTGGTATAGCGTAAGAACTTGCTCTTGAAGCTCCTGATTATCTTCAAGATCCTCAACGATCAGCCCTTGCGACCTTGCTTCATCACGATCAATCCGTTTGCCGTGGCTCAAGTGGATAGAGGCCTGTTTAAAATAATCTGCAACCTTATTTGCCAGTTCTTCTTTATCACTAAAAGAATTAAACATTCTTTTTTCAAGCCATTCCTGAACAATTTTTTGACTGTATTTTATTGAATTTTTCGCTTCCTGAAGCAAAGCCGGCCCAATGGATTGCAGAATAGGCGCCCAAAGATGTGCAGATTGAATGTTTTGAGCTATGTCTCTACGCGCACTTTCAAATTGGTCTACTACTGCAGCGGCGGGTACAATCCGTCCTCCACCAATATGAAGTTGAGGGTCGAATGGGCCAAGTTGGCTTTGTCGGCCCATAATAATCTTATTGGCTGCTAGACTGATCATCGTGCCGGCAGACATAGCATAAGTTGGAACTATAACTTCAATATCATTGAACTTGCTGAATAAATAAGAAACAATTGTTTCTGCGGCATTAATTGAACCACCAGGTGTGTGAAGAATCAGGCAAAGTTGCTTACTCCAATCCATGCCATGCATAACGGTCATTAAACCGTTTATTTCTTCAGCTGTGATTTGAAGGTTGACTGAAGGAATTATTGGTTTTTGTAAGAAAGCAGAGGCATAGAAAATAACGTTTCTTCCGCCTCTTAATTCACTTATTGCGTTTATACAGTCTGCTCGCTTATTATTGATCCAGGCAGTCAGTAGTTCATCCTTCTTGATCTTATCAATCTCTTTAATCAGTTCATTCCATGAAGGCATATATTACCTATTCATAACGATGCTAAGCGGATGATTCATATTTCTGTAGCATTCGGAGATGGCATATTGGTTGAAGATGTCGGGTGTATCGAAGTTTGTAATATAAGCGTTATATTGCTTATTTGCATTAAGCAATATCTGCATTGCTTCATCATCTGACAGTTTTTTTGTTTCTTCTTTGCTCATGGGAACTCCTTTAATTTTGATAGGTTGTAATCAGATAAATATTTTTCTGTCAACATCAAAGATTGATGCATGAACTATTCCATTTTTTGAATTTTATAGATTGATCATATTTATCAGATCGGTATTATGTATCAATTTCTTTATTATCTTATCATTCCAATCAGAATTAAATGATTCACATCTTTTCCAACAATGCATTCGGTACAACACTTTCAGCGGCACAATCCGGGCAGGTGATATGTGTAAAACCTATAGCCTGTTTAAATTGACCTTTATTACTGCCACGGTTTGCCATCCATTCAACACCGCATTTTTTACATCCGATAGCGATGGAATTAATTCCAACCCGGATCGGTTTTCGGGGATTTCTGTCAGGCGTAATTTCCTTTGATTTCTGATTCCGCCATTCAATATTTGAAATTTCGAAAAATTCGTTTTCAATCGGCATATAATCATTCCTTTATGTGAGTAAGAATAAACCATCTCTTAACAATCTATTTATTGCGGTCTTTTTTCTCTTTAGGCTGTTGATGTACTACAATGGCATTTGCTTCATCATGAACTGTATATCTATCCATTAAAGATACGACTATTGGTAATGAAGGTTTCTTGGGTAGTTTGAACTCTATTCCCTGAAGTTCATTTTTAAATGGTTTATATTCATCGGAAATACGAACTAACCTATTATAAAGCAATGCTCTTCTTTTATATAATTGAACCTTATCTTGTGATAACCCTAATTTTTTACAATGATCTGTCGTTATATTAACATCGGTAGTACTCGGGCCTTCTCTATTAAAAGTCATTTCTTTTTCGAAATTTATAATTTTATCTTCAATATCATTATAATCTTCAAAAATATTACTCCAATTGAACCATGAATTCATTTCCGTCTTTTGATTAGCTTCTTTAGTCAATTTATTGGAGGTTTCGGCTGATATGATTGCTTTTTCTGAGAGTAAATTCGTCCGTTCTCCTAACTTATTGGCAAGTTCTGAATTTATATTTGCGTCGGCAGCCAACCTGAGTGATTTTTCTGAAAGTAAATTTGACTTTTTGGCAAGTTTATTGGCTGCTTCTGAGTTTTCATTCGCTTCGGCTGCCAGTGTATTCGCTTTTTCAGCAAGTTCATTAGACTGATTTGATAAATCATTTGCACTACGTGAATTTTGATTCGCATCCCATGAAAAATATAAAGCAAATATGGAAATAACAATTGGAATTGATTTGAAAAATACTTTTACAGCAACGTTAAATAAATTATTTTTTGATATTGAGATCAATTATCACCTTAATCGAATCATATTATGTTTAGCCGGTACGTTTTTATAGCTGTAACTGTTTTTTACATACGAAATCGCATGTATTTTTTTGGTTTTTATTATGTTCACCGGATGGCCTGGGTGAAGCGACCATACCGGCAGCGTCATTCCCCCAGGCCGGATTTTCTCCTGTCGGGTCCGGATCGGCGGTCAGGCCCGCCGGTTTTCAGCTTATCAACCAGGTCATTACTTCTTTCTGGCGTGGTATCGGTTCGGCGATCCACTTTGCGCCGGTCGTTGATGATGTGGTTTTTCAGGTAGTTGATTTCCGTCCGCATGGTCTTTATCTCTTCGCGGGCTTTTACGGATTCGTGAAATGAGTTCACGTTGGCCTTGAGAGATTCGGCATAGCTGGTTTTTGACACCAGCACGTCCCGCGTTTTTTTCAGGAGGTCGTTGAGTTCCGGATCGGGGTCAAGAAGTTGATTATTATTTCCTATATTGATAGTTGTATCGTCATTAAATGGCTCACCATCTCTAAAAAAAAGCCAACGTAGATTTATATTGTAATACTTTATTAATGCAAACAGACCGTTGTAATCTTTTATCTGTTCTCCCTTTTCAATTGAATCTAAAATATAAAAATCTATTCCCGCTTTTTGAGCAAAAGTACCTTTGTGTATTTTTAAAAAAAATCTTATATATTCGATACCTTTTCCTATTGTCTTTTCAAGGATATCCGATTCTACACGCAGTGGCCCATTTCCAAACATCAGCCAATCTGGGTTGATTTTGTAAACATCCTTTAATGCCAAGGCGTGCAATGTAGAAATTTTTACTTTTCCTGATTCGAGATCTCGTATTTTAGACGGACTAAGCCCAAGGTCAACACCCATTTGTTTTTGTGTTATACCAAATAGTTGTCTTATATGTTTAAGCCTATCGTTAATATTCGGTGGATATTTCATGTAGAAATTTCTACTTTTTTGTTGACATCACATGTAGAAAATTCTACATGTGATTTGATTTAATAAGCCTTAGTATTTAGTTAAAAAAACCAAAAAAAAAGGGAATTGCAATGAGTCTCCCACGCTTGAAATTAAAAGCTTTGATGGCGGAAAAAGATGTCATAAGCGCCGATATCGCCAGGTCTCTTGGCGTTACGCCGCAAACTGTATCCTGTGTGATTCGTGGATACACGCGATCCGCACGGATCGAAAACGAGATCGCGAAAGCGCTTGGCCAGGATCGGGAAGATATTTTTCCGGTCATCCCGAAATTCATCAGCCATCTGAACAACTCTATAGGATAAAAACGTAATGGAATCAATGATTATTCCGTTGTTTTTTAATTTCACCCTTACACAGGCTGCAAAACTTTGCACCTTCATTTCGGAGCGGTTTGTCACATGCCTGGCATTTCCATATCAGATCATAGCCGCACTCCGGGCAGAACTTTTCACGTCCGGATTCAACCGGTGCTTTTTTGGTAAACGAACAATCCAGATTCGAACAGATAAAATGGTACATGGTTTTTCTCCTTATATAATAGGTGTTGTTTCTTCTGACCTGATTCTACATTCGCGCATGAGGGATATTCAATGTCTAGACTGGATAAAAGATTAGACCCCAATCAACTCGTATTCCCATTCACATGGGAAAAACAGATCGAAAGTTTTATAGAGACCCGCAAAGAAATACAGATCGAAGCGGAAGAAATCGCCAAAGGCCCGGAACCTACGAAACGGGTTGAGTGTGAGTTTGAGCTGTCCGTAACCATCGCGGCGTCCATCAAACGGGCGCTTGATGAATCCGGCCTGAGCCGTGAGCAGCTTGTGGATGAAATCAATGCCTATTTTGGACTGACAAAAGAAGGCGCGGTAGAACATCCTCCGGAAAACGATGATGATGAACCGATCCCTCCGGTATGCCGCAGGCCCATGAAGATCCACATGTTGAACAACTATCTTTCCAAACCGTCGGACTATCCGATACCGGCATATTATCTGTTTGCAATACACCACATCACCAGGTCACTGGCACCGGCTGAAGAATTCGTAAAGGCCGAGGGTGGTAAAGTTGCAACGGGTGTAGAGATACGGCAGATGCAGATCGGCAAGCTCCAGGCAAACCTGGAAGAGGGACGAATGATCATGAAGGAGCTGAAAAAACATATAACTGTTAAACGATAAAGGAGAAATAAAATGAAAAACGACGCAAAATCCATCCAAAATGCCATTAACAACGCCATACACACTCTGGGTAAAATACCAGCAGTATCATATAGGGATAACGGAAAAGCCATGTGCTGTGGTTTATGTCAAAAAATTGGTGTTATCGCACTGAATGTAAAACCATACGAACCGACAATCAAACCGACAGAAGGAGCTGACCTATGAATACTGATGTAAGTGCTGCTGTTGAAACAGAAATCCTTGACCCGATGAATGAAGAAGAACAGAAGCGCCTGGAAGAGCTGGAAGGTGTTATCCGGACGAATTTCGGAGCCTTCGTAGATACTGGCCTGGCGCTTGCCGAGATCCGGGATAAAAAATTGTACCGGCAAAGTCATGTGACGTTTGAGGCGTACTGTAAGGAAATAATGGAAATAAGTAAAAACCGGGCAAATGAACTGATCAGCTCCGCGCGCGTTATTGAACATTTGACCGCCATTGGCGGTCAAAATGGAATTGAAATCCTCCCAATGAACGAACGTCAAGCCCGCCCCCTCACCAAACTGGAACCGGAAGATCAGATCAAAGCCTGGCAAGAAGTCATTGAAACCTGCCGAAAACCAACAGCTCACGCGGTTGAACGCGTCGCAAAGCAGTATCATAACGATGAAATAAAAAAACAGTACCGGGAGACAAAACAGCGCGTATCGACAGAATCAACCGTAAGCCCTGCTTTCAAAAAAGGCTTCCAGGCCTTCATGGACGTGGTTGCAGAGGAGCGGAACCAGGGATGGAAAAAAACTGCTAAAAAAGCGGCCATCAAGCACATTGCGACCATCATTAAACTGATTGAACAGGATGACTGATCATGACAGTTGACCGGACACCTTTGGAACTTTCACGGATACTGGGTATATCAGAAAGAGCCGTGCGGCTGCGCGCCCAGAATGAAAACTGGACCGCCATTTCCACCAATGGAAAGGGCGGCAAGCAGAAACGGTTTGCACACGACCTGCTGCCGGAAGACGTCCGGAACGCCATAGCCGTCAACGATGCACAAAACAAGGGCCTGGTTCCGATCCGGACGCCGGAGGCTTCCCACAATATCCAGGAAGAGATCAAGCGCAAAGGGCTGGCCAGATTCAACCTGGTGCAGGCCTACCGGGAAGTGATCCTGGCTGCTCCCTGGGGAAGTCGGCAACAGGCCGTTGACGCTTTCCTGATCGGATACAATGCCGGTCGCCTGCTGCCGAACGTGTTTTCCCTGGTCGGAAAGATCAAAGAGCCGACGTTGAGAGCCATGGACAAAAAGCTGAGGGATAACGGCAACGACTATATTTGCTTGTGCGATGGCCGAGGCGGATGGAAACTCCACGGTACCACCAAATGGCGGGAGCGCACATTGAGCAGCCATGCCCAGACCGCATTTTTGCAATGCTACCTTCAACCAGGCGTCCACTCGGTAGAATCCTGTATCCGTGCGACCCGTATGATCCTATCCAAAAAGGGGATCAATGAGGACGGTTCAAGTAATACATACCGGCGCTGGCTCCAGGACTGGAAGCAGAAAAACGGGCATATTGCCTGCCTGGCCAAGGAGGGAGAAAAAGCCTACATCGACAAGTTCGGGCCGTTCATGACCCGTGATGATAGGCTCCTTGAGGTCGGGCAAGTGCTGGTTCCGGACGGCAAAACCCTTAACTTCCAGATCCTGCACCCGGACACCGGCAAACCCGTGCGTATGATCCTGATCGTGTTTCAGGATTGGGCATCCCGCTGCCCGGTCGGAT
>DYJC01000043.1 GCA_020723305.1 Desulfosudis oleivorans | reverse complement strand
TCACCAGAGACCAGGGGTTTGATTACGATGCACTTTTCAGGTTGACCGAAGCAACCGGTATCTTTGGTACGATTAATTATGTCAATGATGATAACGGATATGTGGGTTATGATGCTGCTGGAAACCGTCTGTTCAGAACGATCAACAGCCAACTGGATACAACCTACACTTACCAGTCGGACAGCAACAAGCTCCTGCAAACAGATTCAACAACGCAGACGGTTTATTATTCATATGACAGCGATGGCGATACGCGCTCCATCACGACCGGACAGGCTGGAACCACAACAGGTTTAACCGTTGATTATGCATATAACCACAATGGCCAGAGAATTAAAAAGGCTGTAAACAACGGAACCTCGACAACCACAACCATATTCCATTATGACCTTTCCGGAAACATCATTGCCGAAACAGATGAATCCGGTAATCCACAGTGTGCCTATATCTATCTGAACGGAATGCTTCTGGCAAAAGTCGATGGCAATTCAACCTCGGAAAACATATACTATTATCACAACGATCACCTTGGAACACCGCAGAAGTTAACGAATACAAATGGAATCGTCGTCTGGTCTGCGGATTATGACCCGTTCGGAACGGCGACTGTATCTGCCGGCAGTACAATCGAGAACAATATGCGGTTCCCGGGCCAATACTTTGATGCTGAAACCGGACTCCACTACAACTACCATCGGTATTATGATCCGGGCATAGGTAGATACTTGACTCCAGATCCAATTGGGTTGGCTGGTGGGATTAATTTGTATTCTTATGTCGCAAACAATCCAATAAACGCTTTTGATCCGTTTGGACTATTTGATATTAACAATGCTATAAATATTCTAAAACGGACACCAACCGGAAAACCCATTGCAGAAGGTATAATTGCAAAAGGCACAAAAGTCCATAAGGCCCCTAAAGGTATAAACGGACGTGAAAAAAATAACATATATATCGATGATACTTTTTCTGATGAAGTAGCGGCAGTTACACTAGCTCACGAAGGAACTCATATTCTTGACGAAGAAAACCATCCAATACTTTCGCATAACGATAGACTTCAACGAGAGTTGAGAGCGTTTACAAAACAAACTATGGTCAATTCTGAATTAGGCCATCCTGATTCTTTCTCAACAACACTTGGAAATTTACAAACGGAGTACTTGGTAAATTATATTATAACCGAATATGAGCTTGATATTCCAGAGCATAAATGCCAATAAAATGAAAACATTATCAATGATTTGAAACTGTTTTGAACCAAATAGGCTGATTCTCAATTATTGAAAAAGGATAGTATGATGAAAAAAATATTTATTATCGTTATAACTGTATTGATGTGTTTTATGGGCATGAATTGCTATGCGTCTGAAGTATCTTATTCTTGGGTTATCTGTAACGCTGATAGAGTTTTGGGAAAGGGAACTATAAATTTTAAAACCAAATTACTTTCAGGCGATTTTTATGGAACATGGGATTTTGAAGTTAACCAAGACCCTGTGATAGTTAATCTGGAAGAATATAAGCATTTAATGAGCTTCCTGAAATTTTCAAAAGATAATAAAAATAGTAAACTTATTGGTAGAGTTACAAATGAGAAAGATTTGTTTCTAAATTTTTGTCCTGATTGTGATGATTTTAACCTAATTATGTACGATGGAAAAATTAGTGACGACAAAATAGATGGCAAAATGAAACTGGATCTTTATTTGGGGACAAAATTTATTGGTTATTTCAAGGCGGAAAAAAATAATCGTTAAGCCCGTTAGGATGCGCTACGAGTGCACCTTTGAAGCGAGGTCAGACCAAATCGGATAGCCAATTGATGCGGGTTTGTGTTTAAAACAGGTCGGTTTTTCGACTTTAAAATAATATTTTCTGACTCAAAAAGAGTGTTTTAAAGGAAAGCCATGTTGGGTAGAATGAAATGAAATCCAACATTCCGGAGCCGGACAAAACGAATTGAAAAAAACGAATCATTCATGCTGAACAATATCAGAAAACAGAATATACGATACGGATGCGACGCAATTTATTTGCTGGGTTTCGCACTGTTCTACTCAACCTGCTATGAAAGGAAGAAATTCACCCAGGTGGAATACACCAACGGCCGGATCGACCAGTTCCAGAATCATAATGCATCCGGCAACCCGCAGGAAATTATCCTGGGTTTTGGCGCAGACTATGAGAGGGCCATCTCCTTTACCTGGCATCCGGACATGAGTGCAGTACTGACCCGGACAGAGCCCAGCGTTCTGAACACCAGCGGGGACAAGGTCACGGTCTGGGATTATGATAACCCCAACGATGCCAATGACAACCCAGCCGTATACAATGAAAACCCGACCCTGCTGCCATACCGGGTGATTGAAAAAGGATACACCAAAGACAATACCGGAGCGGTTGTTCCCTATGAATATATCACGGAGATTTCTTATAACGGAACCGGACAGATTCTTACGGCAAACGGTCCCCTTGCCGGAGACGAGGATATCACCTCTTATATTTATGATTCTTCAACCAAAAATCTTGTAACCTTAACCCGTCCCATTGTGGGCAATACGGTTTTTTCAGATTACGATGCAGCCGGATTTGTCGGCAGGGTTACGGATGTCAACAATCTCAACACAGACATGCAGTATGACGGAAGAGGACGGGTAACTTCAATTCTCCACCCGGACGGAAGCACTGAAACCAGAGACTACAACCTGGCCGGACTCATGGAGACCCAAACCAGTGAGGACGGTGTACCCCATACCTATGAGTACAAAGCAGATACCGGCCTGCTGGAAAAGATTATCGACGGTGCCGGAAGCTATATTGTGTTTACCTACGATGCCAACGGCCACCAGACGGAAAAAGCCTACCATGACGTAGACAACTCCCTGACCAAGGTCACCAACTGGTCCTATCAGCATCCAACCTATCCTGGAATGCTGTACCGGGAAATTCAACCGGACAACACCTATACCCAGTATAATTATGATGGTGCCGGTAATGTAACCACCATCATTGACCCCAAAGGCAACACCACCAGCTACACCGCCGATGTGTTCAACCGGCCGGCCGTGACCGTCCAGCCCGGAACCCTTGCAACCAGTTATGAATATGACCTTCACGGCAACCTGGTATCGGTTCTGAACGCTGAAGGCCATGACACGGTTTATACCTTTGATGACATGGGACGTGCGATTCAGACAACCTCTCCGGACAGCGGAACAACAAAATATACCTATGATGAAGCAGGAGCTTTACGATGGAAAACCGATGCCAAAGGCATTGCGGTTGAATATGAATATGACGAACTCTCCCGGCTCACGGATATTCACTATCCAAACTCCGGAACCCAGACCGCCTATTCCATTGCCTATACCTATGATACGTTCCAGGCAGGCGAAAACTATGGAATCGGAAGACAGACCGGGATGACCGATCCAACCGGCTCCACAACCTTCAAATACAACAACCGGGGAAGGGCATTTGAGAAAACCAGTACTATCGATAACCAGCCATTTACCATGTCCCGGACATTCACCCCGGCCGGACGGGTATCCCATATGACCTATCCCACCGGCCGTACCATGGATTTTACCTTAAACGATTGCAATTGCAGCACCCGAAAGGTGGAAACATCCTACAATGCCGAAACAACGGTTCTATCCGACAACCTGGAATACCGTCCCTTTGGACAATCCAAAGGCATGACCCGGCCCAATGCGGATAACACAAACAGCACGGTTACCAACCAGTACGACTTTGCAGGACGAATCACCACAGCCAATCCCGGCGCACCCAAGGAACGCACCTTTACCTATGATGCCAACGGCAATCTGGAAACCGTAACATCCACCGGAACACCCTGGTACAACCGGACGTTCACCTACGATGCCCTGAACCGGTTGACCGAAGCAACAGGCCCGTTTGGAAACGGCACCATAAACTATACCTATGATGATGTATACAACCGCCGAACCCAAACCATGTCCGGAATCACAGATACCTATAACTACGCCTCCGGAACCAGCCGAATGAGTTCGGTGGTCTCAAACTGGAATGACGGAATCACCGGAGCCCCCAAGCAGAAGACGGTTGCGTACACCCTGGATGCAGCCGGGAACACAACAGCCAAAGGCAGTCGCGTGTTCACCTATAACCAGAACAATCAGCTTGTCAAAGCAGTGGAAGGCGCGAATGTTCTGGGCCAATATCAATATAATGGCCTTGGTCAGCGGGTAAAGAAAACAGCTGGAGGTGTGACCACCTGGTTTATCTATGATTTTCAAGACAATCTTGTTGCCGAAAGCGACGGAACCGGAACCATCCACACTGAGTACCTGTACCGTGGCAGTGCAAGGCTGGCCAAGGTGGATATCTCTGCCGGTAGTGCGGCAATCTATTATTACATGAATGACCGTCTCGGAACACCCGAAGCCCTGATCGATGAAAATGAGACCGTGGTTTGGGAGGCTGTCTACAAGCCCTTTGGAGAGGCGGATGTTCATCCGGCGTCGAGTATTGTGAATAATTTGAGGTTCCCTGGCCAATACTTTGATGCGGAAACCGGCCTGCATTACAACTACTTCCGCTACTACGATCCATCCACGGGAAGATATCTTACCCCCGATCCCATAGGCCTTGCCGGTGGAATAAACCTATTCTCTTATTCTGCGAATAATCCAACCAATTTTATTGATCCATCTGGATTAGATTGGATTGAGTATACAGGTCAAACAATAGTTCTTTATGGTGGGAATTTAGGTGATACATCGTCTGTTAAAAATCGATGCCCTGCGACATCCGGTCTTTTAGGCTCCCAAGATAGCTCAAACCAGAATCAACGTAATCAAGGGCCTATTCCTGAAGGAGATTGGAGGGTTAATTTGGTGCCAGATCCCAATAGGATAGCGAATGCTGATCCCAACACAGGAGAGATAGTCTCTAATCCTCAAGGCGGCATTGAGCGTATCCCTTCATCCTATACTAATAGAAGTGGAGATACCTACTCTTATCCAGGGTGGGGGACTTGGCGTGCACGTTTACAACCCCAGAACGTGCCAAACAGTTATGGGCGGGGATCTTTTTATTTGCATGATTCTCATAAGGGCTATACACATGGCTGTATAGAAGCTTGTACCGATCTTTATAATGAAATGGGGAATTACAGATCCGCAGGGAATTCCTTTATTGATGTCCGGGTTAGGTATACATCTTCTTCAACATATGGCGGGACATATAGACCATGAAACAATCATTAATTAAAAATTTTTTTTTATTGTTATTGCTCTGTTTAACCCTAAATTTATACGGCATGTCTTCTAATCCTGTTTTGGGGAAAAGTTCAACAATGATTAATTTTAATGGTATTCAAGACTTATACTCTGAACATGATTTGATCGAGTTCGAGCTACACAACAGTAGTGATGATAATTTGTTCTTTTATTGTGCGGTTGAAAAAAAAAATGAGGGGCACTGGCGTGAAGTTGTCCCGTCCATTGCGGCCGCTAAAGTAAGCAAATCGGTTAAATTAAGCGAGATTGCCCCCAATCAAACCCAACGGCTTATATGGGATCGTAGTAAGCAAAAATTTTATCCTGCTAATTTAGGTGTGTTTCGATTTAAATTAGAAATTTTGGATCATCAAGAAAAGAAATCCATTGGGAGAGTTTTTTCAAAGGAATTTGAAATATCACAGCAGCCTTTAAGAAAATGATGGTGGCTACATTCCGTCGGCTTCTCCGGCTAACTATGGCTTCGATCATGCATGACAGACACAGATTCCTTGCTTTGCGCAGGATGCCGTCACTGCTTCTGACCAGAAGGGAAAGAGCGTTTTCGGTAAAGATGTTGTGCGGCAAGCCGGCCGTGTCCAGTTCGCGGATGATGAATTTTTCCATGTCGTCGGCAGTGAGCTTTTTTAAAATCGTGGAATACGTGACACGGCTTTTTAAGTCGTCATTGACCCGCAAGGCCATATGATGAAGCAACTGGGTTTGCCCAACCAGAATGATATTATGGTTTTTGGGAAAATCCTCGAAAAGCAGGCGCAGTCTCCGCAGGTTCGTCATGTCCATCAAATGGGCGTCATCGATGATGACGATCAGCGTTTTGCCGTGACGCTGCAGGTTGAACGCTTCCTCGATCAGACGCTTTTCACATTTGAAATGGGAGCCGCTGTAATCGATGTTGAACGCCTGGCATAATATTTTTACCGTGTTGAAATAGGTATGCAGGGTTCTTGCGACATTGATGACCAGGGTGGTTTTATCCGCCTGCTGATGGATGGCGGTTTTGATGATGCTTTTCCCGGTTCCGGGCTCGCCCATGAGCAGGCACAGGCCGCCCTGGTATGAATGCACTTTCAGGATATCAAAAACCTCCTGCTGATGAACAAGGAGAGTGATCTTCTGGTCGGCTGCAAAAGGATTGGTGTCGATGCCGTAAAATGCCCGGATCATTTTTGCCCTCCTTGCCGACGAAGCCGGGGTGTTTTTGCATTCGCAACAAGATTCAACCTCTGTGCCCCGCCGATGCGTTGATTTTTGTAGTAGACAATGACGCTATCCGGTTTGTTCCGGTCAAAGCGTATGGTGATTGTTTTGTTTCTCAAATCCGCCGTTGCTTCATAGCGGATATTTTTGAAAGAAAAGGTGTTGTCCTTTTTAACCTGCCGTGAAGCCTCGGCATAAAAGAGCTCATCATTCACCTGATTGGGCGGCAGAAACGTGATGAAGTTCAGATCCAGGGCAAACCGGTCGATGGGGGGCATGCCGATGGCCGAGTGGGGACAGGCGTTGTATTCCTCTTCGACCCAATGGGTCAACTGCCGGTTGAGGACATCCAGGGAAGACAAATCCAGCTTGCGCGCAAGGAATCGCTCCCGGAGTGTGCGGAAGAATCTTTCTATTTTGCCTTTGGAAGCGCCGTCCCTGACCGGTGTATGACGCAGGGTGCATCCCACCCTTGCGCAGATCAGCGTGATTTCCTGAGAGCAATAGATCGAGCCGTTATCCACATTATGTTGAGGTCCTGATTATGTGAAGATACCCTCGCATCCTTTCCTC
>DYJC01000028.1 GCA_020723305.1 Desulfosudis oleivorans | reverse complement strand
ATTCAAAAATTGCTTATGCAGCATGATTATACTATTTAATTGCCGGGTTAATATCACAACCGGAAGCCGGTTTCCGGAGAAATCGAGCAAAAATTGAATGCAGCTTATTGTTCTCTTGATCAGCTTCTGGAACAGTCTGATGTCATCTCCGTTCATACACCGCTTACCGATAAAACGCGTCACCTGATCGGCAGGGAATCGTTACACAGAATGAAGAACGGTGTGTATCTGGTCAATACCGCCCGTGGAGAAGTTATCGATGAAGCGGCTCTGGTGGAACACTTGAAATCCGGCAAGGTAAAAGGTGCTGGATTTGATGTGTATGAGTTTGAACCGGAGATTACAAAAGAACTTTTTCTCCTGCCCAATGTTGTGCTTCTCCCCCATATCGGATCTGCTACCATTGAGACCAGAAATAAGATGTCCGAGATGGTGGCAAGAAACGTGATTGCCGGTCTGGAAGGAGAGAGGCCGGAAAACCTGATTCCGGAAATGGCGGATCTGTTCTGATTCCATTTATAATCCGGTGAATTTTTTTTCAATCATGATTTTCAGGATGGTCCGGTCTGTCTCAATCATGCCGTGGGTTGCAAGCAGTCCGATGTTTTTCATGGTCTGTTCCGGCGAAAAACCGATGATTCCATCGGTTGGCATGACCGTGATTCCCTGAAGGGAAAACAAGGCAGCCTGAACAGCGGAACCGGCTGCTGTGGAAAGTTTGAGCGCGCAGCCTGCTTTGGCACCGTCACAGATCACACCGGCCAGGTCTTCGGTTATGTTGATAATGGCTCCGGCAATATGGGTAACGGTTCCTCCCAAAAGAAAGGTGACAGCGGCCGCGGCTCCGGCTCCTGCTGCAATGGAACATCCGCACAGCGCACTCAGTCTTCCGGTATGTGCCTTGATATATGCGGTAATGAAGTGACTGAAGCCAATGGCCTTCATTACGGTTTCTCTCGAGGTTTCGATAAAATTACTGACAGCCTGAATCGGAAGTGTTGCCGTAAGGCCATGGTTTCCGCTGCCGGCCGAGGTCATGGCCGGAAGTTTTACACCGGCCATTCGAGCATCCGCAGCCGCTGACGTGAGTATTTTTGCCATCAACACCATGTCCCGCCGGATTATTTTTTGAATCGCAAGCCGTTCAAGTGCCATACCGATTCCCATGCCGGGTCCGTATTTTAATCCATAATCGGAAAGGCGCATGTTGATCCGGAGTCCTTCCTCCAGAAACGCGAGGTCTTCCTGATCCAGTTCATCCATCAGGTCAAACAGCTCTTTCAGGGAAAGCTCTTTTAACCATTTTTCCAGGGAGGCGAGTGTTCCTTCTCCTTCTTTTCCCGATATTGCCAGTAGAGGGTGTTTGGTGATTTTTTTTCCATTTACGGAAAGTTCAACAATATTGTCATGGAGATCCTGAATCACGGATTCAGCCGTATTGATGCCGCTTTTTACAATGGTTTTGATGTACAGCCCTTTATGGTCGGATAGAAGATTGACCCTGACATTCCCGGCTGCCAGAAACGTCGATACTTTCCGGGTAATGACCTCATCCACTGGAGACAACACTTCCATTTTCAGAAAGGGGTCTCCTCCCAGCGCACCCAGCGCTGCGGCTGTATCAAGTCCGCTGAGCCCTTTTGTCCCCGGAATCGAAACCGCCATTCCATTTTTATAAATATTGGGGTCCACCCAAAGTTCAATGGCCTCAATTTTTTTCCCTTTCAGCAGGGATGCGGCAGCCGCAGCCCCAAGGGCTATGGCGACCGGTTCCGTGCATCCCAGGGCCGGGGATACTTCCATTCTTAAAATATCTTTCACACCATAGCTCATTTCCGGTTTCTCCTTCTCCCTCCTGAGGGTTGATTGCAATATCCAAGGCGATTCATCCGGTACGACGGAATCTTCTTATTTTACTCCATACATAGCTTTTTTACCGTTTTTTTGAACAGGCTGGTTCCGCTGATCAGGCTTTCGATGGAGATCCGTTCGTCAATGCCATGGATTCTTTGAATCTCCGGCAGATCGATGATGGCAGGACAAAATCCATAGGTCGTGATTCCATGCCTGCGGAGTATCCTGGAATCGGATGTTGCAAAAAGCAGAGAGGGAGTGACCAGGGCATTGGGGTATTGCTGTTTGATACTATCTTCTATCAATTGGAAATAAGGTGTATCCGGAGGTGATGTACTTGCCTCGCTTTGTGTGAGGATGTCCATTTGTAAATTTTCATCTCCCATTTTTTCTCTGATCTGATGCAGGAATTCCTCCAGGGATTGACCGGGAAGCAGCCGGATATCCAGTGTCGCTTCTGCAGATGCTGGAATGACATTGGCCTTATCTCCTGATTGCATCTGGGTCAGGCTGATGGTGTTCCGAAGCATGGCCGATATCTGGGGCATTTGAATCAGGCCGGTCTGGTTCAGAATTGTTTCCAGGGTTTCAGACTTCTGATCTTTGATGAATGGTTCCAGAAAGCTCCATGCGGTTCCGATATTGTTGAAATAGGTTTGGATAATCGGTGTCAGGGTGATAGCTGATTTTTCAGACAGAAGTCGGTATATGGCTGCATTCAGTTTTTCCAGGGCGTTCTGACCATGAGGAACCGATCCATGACCAGGTTGTCCTGTGGCACTCACCTTGAGCCAGCATAATCCCTTTTCCGCGGTGGCAATCATAAACACCGGCCTGTCAGGAATAAATCCTGAAATGCCGAACCCGCCTTCATTAATGACAAACTCAGCGGAGAAATCTATTGCATGATTTTCCATCAGATATTGTATTCCCTGTGTACCGCCGGCCTCTTCATCGGCTGTGGCCAGAAAAATAATATCCCGGTCGGGTTTCCTTCCGATGGTTTTCATTTCAAGCATAGCCATCAGTTCCATAATTCCCTGGCTTTTCATATCCAGAGCTCCCCTGCCGTAGATAAAACCGTCTTTGATTTCTCCTCCAAAAGGATCGACGCTCCACTCCTGTTTTTCTGCCGGTACAACATCCATATGATTCAGCAGGATAATCGGTTTTTTCTTTCCTGAACCATGCAGGATTGCCCGGATGGAAGCCCGGCCGGAGTCCGGCTCATAGATTTTGTATTCAATTCCTTCCCGGGAAAAAATATTTTGGAAAAATGTTACGGCTTTTGATTCGTTTCCGGGTGGATTGGTGGTCTCGATCCGAAGATATTCTGATAGCAGTGTTACAGCATCATCCTTCATTGCTACTCCTTAAACGTGTTTGAATTCCAGGTTACTCTTTATTCTTTTTAACGGAAAAACAGAAATCGCAGTAGTCTGCTCCTTCCATGATCGTCTGCTTTCTCGTAAAGGTGATGTCAGGATTGAATCCTTTAATCAGCGCATAATCCCTGTTGCAGGAAAGGAGATAGCCAAATTCAGCCAATCCATTGTTTTTGTACATCTCCGCATACCGGCATCGGGTTATATTCAATCGGATTTCCATATCATCGGTGTTTAGAATTTCAAATTCCAGGGCGCCTCCCTGGGAAAATAGGGGCAATCCTTTTTTTAAATCATCCAGGCTGTTGCCGCCACAGAATGCTGAGAGCATTTTGCCGCTTTCATGCGCCAGACCCTGTATAACCTTCCGGACTGTATTTTCTGCTTCTTCCTTTCCAAATTTTTCTGAAAATGCCCGGATAATCGGGGCTGCGATCATGGATTCAATCTCTCTTCTGACAAGCATGTTTATGCTGTTAATGTCCTGACTCATATCCGTATCTCCTGGTTGAGGGGATTTATCTGTTTTTGCCGGTTTCAATGATTTTTTTACAACAAGATCCTTCAGAACATTCTCTTTTGAGAGGGGTTCGAGAAGGATCTCTCCTTCTGCAATGGTTTGGCAGAATAATCCGGGTTTTCCATTAATTTTTCCCGTACACTTTCCGCAGATTCCCAGAGAACAGCCGGCATGATCATAATACGCGATTGTACTATCCAGATTCTGATAAATGTAGTCCAAAACATTCATCACACTCATGGACGGTTCCCAAGGAACCACATATGTCTGAAATTCAGATCCCTCTGCATCTGATAGCCCAGATCGATAAACAGTAGCTTTTATGGATTTCGTTGACATTGTATCACCTCATTCTTTTTAATCAAGAATACTTTTTGGTTCATGATTCACATGATACACGTCCAGATACGTCTATCCGGAGCTCAATGTTTGCCTCCTGTATCGGAGTGGTTTTCCATCATCTTCCGCATGAAATTCAAGTAAGGCTTTTTACCACTCGGAGGGGACAGGCTGGTTGTAGTGATTTTCCGGTCTGACATGGTCATCAATCCGTCCGACTGATGCACCATGATTTCTTTCAACCAGTTTTCATTGTCTGTTTCCGGAAAATCTTCCCGGAAGTGAACGCCCCGGCTCTCGGTTCGGTTTAACGCGCTCATTGTCGAGGCTTTCAGCAGTTGAATCATGTTCTGCAATTCAATGGCATCCATCCATTCCTTGTTATAGCAGGGATTGACGGAAACCGTGGACAGAAATGGAACTTCTTCTTTCCGGATTTTTTCAAGAAATCCAAGGAAAGAGTTCAGTTCATCATGGTTTCGTATGGGTCCCAGATATTGGTGAGCCTTTTCCTGAACCGATCTTCTCAGTTCAGCCGGTCGGATTCCATTTCGATGATGGAGCGGGGCTTTTATTTCTTCTGTAAGGTTTTTTGTGGTGCTTACATCAACTTGCGGCAAGCTGCTTTTTGACGCATAGGATCCGGCATTTTCCCCGGCATCTGCTCCATGAACCAGCATTTCGGTAATGGCGGAAAAAACCCGATTGGCACCGAACGCCCCGAGTATGCATTCCCCGGCAGCATACAGGCCTGGAACCGAGGTCCGAAAGTTATCATCAACCACAATGCCGCCGTCAAAGTATTCTACTGCCGGTCCAACCTCCACGATTTCGTTGTTTTTCAGTATCCGGCTCCAGGGTCTAAGATCGATTGCCTTGTACCGCCATTTGGGAAAGAGGAACGAAGCGATCAGTTCGATATTTTCCCATGGAACGTCTCCCCGGCTGTATCCCACACCGTTGTTTTCAAGTCCATTTCCCTTACGTACTTCTGTGGCTGTAACATAGGAGATAAAACTTTTGTTCCATTCTGTTGTGGTTCCGATTTTAACCAGAAACGGGTCATATGGTTTCAGAATATCCTCTTTTTTTCTGTTCTCAAGCCTTCCACCGCAGATGAGGCTGAGTATATAGGGAGCAATGCTTCCTCTCCATATGGGGGGAGCATAAAACACATTGCAGCAGAATGTGATAAATTCCATGTTTCCAAGAGCAGCACCGGCTCGTTGAGCCATGGCGATCCCCTCTCCGGAAAGATCCCGCATTCCTGTGTTGGGCCGGAAAGCTTTATGCCATCCTCCGGTTGCAATAACAACGGCTTTGCAGGAAAACTGGAGAAAGTGTCCAGTCCGGAGATCAATTCCCAATGCACCGACGATTTTTCCGTCTTGCTTCAGCAGCTCAAGAGCAGCGATATCTTCTGCCATTTCGACCCCGATGGATCTCGCATGTTTTAGAAGCACATCCATGATTCCGGTTCCGGATGTAAAAACCATGCGTTGATCGGATGCCTTGATTTCTATTCCCCAATCGATGAGTTCTTCCAGACACTGCGGAGCCATCCGGATATATTGCTCCACCAGTTTCTGGTTATTGAGATAGCAGCCTTGTGTTACAATATCGTTGAATACTTTTTCCTCGCTGTCATTGGGATCACCGGGAAGACCCCTGATCCGGCTCATGCTTTTCCCGTCCAGCGTGAAATCAGCGCCGGCCATGGGCGTTGCTCCACATCTTCCAAGAGGGCCCTTGCTCAACAGCAATACGGATGCGCCTGTTTTCCTGGCTCCGATGGCGGCTCGGAACCCGGCACCGCCGCCACCGATCACCAACACATCGGTCTGAATTTTTTGTAGCATGGTCTTCCTCCTGGATTGTTTCACAAGAAGTCAAAAAAATCCTTTGTTGCCGACATCGGAATATCCTGAATTTTAGTTAAGCATATTTACAAATAGATGGAAAAAATATTCCTGTCTCCCACGGGACTGATTCAAGAAAACAGGAATGAATCAGCATACATATTGATTTCGTCTATCAATCTTTCAAAGGTTTCCATATATTCAGAGGGCAGGTCGTTGATTTTTCGGATAAGTACCGCATCCATGGTCGAATGAAAGTTTTCATGCCCTTTAAATGCCACTTCCCCTTTGATTTTTAATTTTAACAGAACAGCTTTTTCATTACAGTTGTCCTTGAATCTTTGAATCAGTTCCTTTTCTTCAAGCTTTCGGAGTTTTTGAGAAATGGCGGCTTTGGATATACCGTGTATCTTTGCAAGTTCCGTTACATTGATACCAGGATTTTTTCCGATGGACTCAATGAGGTGAACTTCAGACGGATAAAGCAGCATTCCGGTTCCATAGTCTCTCGGGTTTTTTTCAATTTGATTGAATTTGTTGAGCATCTGGTTAAATTTTTCAATAACGCTCATGTATTTTATTTTTTCGGCCATGACATATTGTAAACATGCTTAACATAAAAGGTCAAGCAAAAAATACAAATTGGCTTGACGGAACTGTTTTTTATGTAGTACGGGTTATGCCAATAGTGAAAAACAGGCAAACCATCGTTCTAATTAATTATTTAGAAATCTTTTTGAGTATAAGGAGCGGGGCATGGATATGATCGCCAGGTTTCAATTCAAATGGATATTACTTCTTGTTTCAATTGGTTTGTTGGCCGGCTGCGGTAACATGCGAGCCAAAATGACGGTAAGCAGCATGCGTCCCATAATGGATAAGATGAACATCGCAGTGAACAAAAACAGTGATGTCGAGCTTGTGAAAGATGCAATGCCGGCCAGCCTTGTACAGATGGATGGCTTTCTGGAAGCAGATCCGGAAAATGAAGATCTGTTGTTGCGGGCCGCTGAAGCCAATGGCGGATATGCCTTTCTTTTTCTCATGGATACGGATAAACCAAGGGCCCGGAAGCTGTATCAGAAATCAAAGGATTATGCCCTGAGGGTTCTTTTAAAGAATTCCGATTTTCAGGAGGCGTTCACAAAATCAGAGGATGAGTTCACAAGCGCACTCAAGACCTTTGACAAGGATGATGTCCGGGCCTTGTTCCTCGCGGCAAACAACTGGCTGTCATGGATTGGACTGAGTCATGCCGACGACACCAAGGCATTGACCGATCTGCCAAAGGTCGAAGCGATTATGAACAGAGTCGTTGAGCTGGATGATACCTTTAACTATGGCTGTGTTCATGCCATGCTGGGTTCATATCTTGCTTCAAGGCCGGTCATGCTTGGCGGGAACCCGAAAGAAGCAGACTGGCATTTCAAGCAGGCATTTGAAATTTCCGATTCAAAGTATTTAATGTGGAAGTATCTGTATGCAAAATTCTATGCAGTCCAGATTCAGGATCAGGAGCTTTTTGTCAAGACGCTTCAAGAGGTGATCTCCTCTCCGGAAAATCTTCTCCCGGAGAAAAATTTCGTAAATGAAGCTGCCAGGATGAAATCAAAAGCATTGCTGGCAGAGGTTGATGAATTTTTCTGATCCTTGATATTGTTTATTGGAAAGCGGTTTTGACCGGCATGGCTTTCAGGATGCTGGATATAAAATAATCGTGGTTCCAGTTTTTTACTTCGTCAGCCGTCTGTCCAAGCCGTACGATGACGGTTTTTCTGGATGGAACGATCGTAATGAATTGACCTTCATGACCCCATGCGCTGTAAAGGTCGGAAGGGCAGTTCGGCAGCCATCTGTCCTTTTCGTTGCTGTTCAGCCAGAATTGCGCACCATATCCGGGCCAGGGTGGAGTCGGCGTTCGGCTGTATTTCACCCATCCTTCGGGCAGGATTCTTTCATGGTTCGAAACCCCGTCGTTAAAATAGAAAAGTCCGAATCTGGCCCAGTCCCGAGCAGTTGCGTACATGAAACCAGCCCCGACCATCGTACCGGACGGGTCACACTCGATGATTGCGCTTTGCATCCCGAGCTTTTGGAACAGTTCCCGGCGAGGAAAGGCAAGATAATCCCGATGGGAACCGGAACCTTCCACGGTTTCCCGGATGATGCGTGATAACAGCATTGTGGTTCCGCTGGAGTAATTGAATTTTTCATCCGGTTTGGCTTCCGGAAACTTTTGGACCGCGAAGTCCGCCATATCTTTCATGGTAAAAAACATAAAGCCTGCGTCTGAATCCGGGTTCTCCTCATAATCCTCCTGGAATGACAGGCCGCTGCTCATGCGAAGCAATTGATCGATGGTGATATTCCCGCGGGGGTCGCCCGGAGTCTTCCATTCCGGAAACGCGGCAGGTTGGCGAATATCCAGCTTCCCTTTCCGGACTAACACTCCAATCAATGCACTGGTAATGCTTTTGGTCATCGACCATCCCAAAAAGCGGGTATCTGAGGAATACCCGCTTGCATATCGCTCGGCAATGATCCGGCCGTCATACAACACAATAACGGCACGCGTCCTCACAGGGTGTTCGGGAAAAGGTTCGCTGAAAGCCCAATCCAGTGTTTTTTCCAATTGCTGGATGTCAATTTCCGGAGGGGGATCGGTTTTGGGCAGCATGTCTCCTATCGGCCAAGGAACATTTTTGATGTCTGGCTGAGGATCGGGGAGCGGCGTGTCGCAGTCTTTCCAGAACGTATCTGCCGATGATTCGATATCCAGCGTACAGCCGCAATCACCCCGATACACTGCAGTCTGCTTGAAAAGAAAACCAAAAACATATGCATCCACGGATTTTTTTTCATAATCGATTCTGCCGCGGATCATATTTCTTTTCATCAAAGCAAGATCTTCGTTCCAGATGGAGTCGGGCTTTCGTCCGGATACAAAGACGCCGGAACAGAGCATTTTCGCAGCATATCCGGTTCCGATAGGCGCGCTCCGAAGCATGGTCAAAATATCATACTCCTTGGGCAGCAGCAGAAATCCAATGACCAGGATGATCAGCAAAACAGCCGAACTCCAACCAATTATCTTGATGTGTTTTTTTATGGAAGACATAGGCGCTATTAATAATAAGTTATTGTTTTTTTTGAATCCGAGTATATGCAGAGAGCAATGGTGTGTCAAACAATTTGTGAGTATCAACTCGAGAAGCGATCAGAGTAGCCGGTGGATGCAGAAAAAAAATCTTGACATACGATTGGAAGAAGATTAATACTGAGGCACTACTCAGTAAAACTGAGTTAATGCTCGGTTTTTAGCGGAGGTGTTATGACTCGTAAAGAAGCAATTTTACAGGCAGCTACGGTATTGTTCTCCCAAAAGGGATATAAAGAGACATCAACGGCCGATATATCTGAGCTGACCAAGGTTGCAGAGGGAACGATTTATTATCATTTCAGCAACAAGGAAAAGCTGTTTCTTTCCGTCCTGGAGCAGACCCGTGAACTGATTACCAAGGAGTTTGAATCCTATATGGAAAATCGGCAGTTCCGGAACGGAATGGAGATGATTGAACATGCGGTTACATTCTACATGTATCTGGCCGGCAAACTGGAAAACCAGTTTCTGCTGCTTCATCGGCATTATCCATACAAGATGGCGCTGACGAATCCGGATATCCGGGAAAATCTGGAGGCCATATATGACTGTCTGGTCGATATTTTTGAGCAGGGAGTTCTGATGGGGCAACAAGATGGTTCCATCGGCAAGATGCCTCCCCGTAAGACAGCGCTGATCATTTTTTCCATGGTGGACGGTGTTGTGAGATTCAAGACCTATAATCTCTATGATGCCAGCGCATTATTCAACGATATTATCGTATCTTGCAGAAAAATACTCACAACAGATCAAAAATATGAGGAAGGTGCATGACATGATTGTAAAAGTATTTCCTTTTTTGGAGTGGTTTAAAAATTATTCGACCAAGGATTTCCGCATCGATTTTATCGCGGGGATAACCGTGGCGTTAGTATTGATTCCCCAGTCCATGGCTTATGCGCAGTTGGCCGGATTGCCTCCGTATTATGGCCTTTATGCGGCTTTCATACCTCCTATGATCGCCTCTTTGTTTGGATCAAGCCGGCAGCTTGCAACCGGCCCGGTAGCGGTTGTTTCATTGATGACCGCAGCCTCGCTGGAACCATTGGCTCCAGCCGGCAGCCAGGTCTTTATAACGTATGCGATCATGCTGGCGATAACCGTCGGTGTTTTCCAGTTTGCACTGGGAGTCTTCAAGCTGGGTCTCATTGTCAATTTTCTGTCCCATCCGGTTGTAAACGGTTTTACCAATGCAGCCGCAATCATTATTGCCTCTTCCCAGTTGTCCAAACTCTTTGGCGTTTATGTGGATGATGCACCACACTATTATGAAACCATTATCCGGGTTGTTCAAGATGCTTTTCGGTATACCCATATTCCGACGCTATTATTGGGTATACTGGCGATTGGTGTCATGTATGGACTGAAAAGAGTGAATCCGAAAATTCCTTATGTACTGGTCGCCGTTGTGATCACAACTTTGATTTCCTGGGGTATGGGGTTTGAACACAACACGAAGGTTCCGCTGCAAAATATCGATTCGGAAGGGGTTCGGGAATCGATTGCCCGGTTTAACCAGGCTGTTGAAGACAATTCGAAAGATGGAAAGGCAAGGACGGATCTGACAGCCAAACTGGAAAAGGATAGGAAAGATCCGGCTCTTGCAGAAGAGGTGCTTCTCCTGGAGTTCGAGTTGAAAAAACTCATATTCAATATCGATCGCTGCAAATCGATCGCGGCGGAGCAGCGAAGGAAATTGAGAGATTTCCAGTTCGCTGGTATCGAGAATCCGACAGGCGGCATGATTTTTGTGCCAAAGGATCGAATTCCGGCTGAAGCAGTAACAGATGGCCGCGTATGGCGGATGAAAATCGGAACCAGCGCAATTGATATGAGTAAAGTGCCGATGACCGGTGGAGGCGCGGTTGTCGGTGAAATCCCGAAAGGGCTGCCTGCATTGGAAATGCCTGAAGCCAACGGAGCGGTTTTTCTTCAGCTGATTCCCTATGCGGTAATCATATCTCTTTTAGGCTTCATGGAAGCGATCGCGATCGCGAAAGCCATGGCAGCCAAAACCGGTCAGCGGCTGGACCCGAACCAGGAACTGATAGGGCAGGGGCTTGCCAATATTCTGGGAGCGATTGGAAAAGGGTATCCGGTATCCGGTTCTTTCTCAAGAAGCGCGGTGAACCTGCAATCCGGGGCGGTAAGCGGAATGTCAAGCGTCATCACCAGTCTGGGGGTTGTGCTTACCCTTCTTTTTTTCACGCCCTTCCTATACCATCTGCCGCAGACGGTCCTGGCCGGCGTGATCATGATGGCGGTCATCGGACTGATCAACGTGAGCGGTTTTATTCATGCCTGGCGTGCTCAGTGGTATGACGGAGCCATTTCCGTGATTACATTTATCGCGACACTGGCGATGGCTCCGCACCTGGAAAAGGGGATTTATTTGGGGGTCGCTCTGTCACTGGGTGTCTTTTTGTATAAATGCATGCGGCCTAAGGTTGCTACCCTGTCGCGTGACGAAGACGATGCGCTTCGGGATTCTGCCGCTTGCCAGTTGCTGAGATGTGAACACATCGATCTGATCCGTTTTGATGGTCCGCTTTTCTTTGCGAATGCGAGCTATCTGGAAGATGAGATCAATGATCGTATCATCAATCGTAAAAAATTACGGCATTTTATTATTGCAGCAAACGGGATAAATGATATGGATGCATCTGGAGAAGAGATGTTGGCACTGGTAGTGCAGCGGTTGAGATCCGCCGGCTACGGGGTTTCCTTCAGCGGCATCAATGAATCGGTGATGTCGGTTCTCAAGCGGACGCATCTGTACGAGGAGATCGGAGGCAATAACATTTTTCCAACAATGGAAAAGGCTATTGTATCGGTTCATACCGCAGCTCACAAGGATAGTGAGGAAGACAGTTGCCCGCTACTGGTAACATGCCGGATGACGGAATCCATGAATTAAAAAAAGGAGATAGTATTATGTCAGCCATGACAATTTTCAGCGGTACTTTCTGTGAAAAGGATGCTGTTGTTCAAAAAATTATCGGGAAAACTGGTTACGCATTGCTGACCGATGAATCGGTTATTGATAAAGCTTCTGATTTATCCGGAATCCCGGGGAAAAAAATCGGTCGTGTGCTTGAAAACAAGACATCGATCTTCAACAAGTTCACGCATGAAAAAGAGTGTGCGGTCGCATACCTTAAGCTGGCACTGGCGCAGAAGCTTTCCGGGAATGATTTTTTGATTGACGGTTTTTCCGGCCTGCTGGTTCCCGAAGCGATTCATCATGTGCTTCGAATCTGTTTGATTGCCGATATGCCTAAACGTGTTCAGAAAGTCTGCCAGGAGAAAGGAATGAATGAAAAGGAAGCACTTGCAATGATTCACGGTGAAGATCAGATCCGAAGTGCATGGGTTAACGATCTCTTTAAAATAAAAGATCCCTGGGATACTTCCCTGTATGACATCGTCATCCCGACGGACAAAATGAGCATGGATAAAATTACAGCGCTGATCGAAGAGAATCTGAAAAGCGAAGTGATTCAGCCGACGCTGTCGTCCCGTAAAGCCACTGAGGATTTTCTGATGAGCGCTCATATCGAGGTTGCCCTGGTAAAAGAAGGACATGCGGTTGATGTCGGAGCCCGGGATGGACATATCACCCTCACCATTCACAACAATGTGCTGATGCTGGGTCGATTGGAAGAAGAACTGAAAACGATCACCGGAAAGATACCGGGAGTGAAAACGGTGGAGACAAGGATCGGAAAGGGCTTTTACCAGCCGGACATCTACCGGAAATACGATTTTCAGGTTCCATCGAAAGTGCTGCTGGTGGATGATGAAAGAGAGTTTGTTCAGACATTGTCGGAACGACTTCTCATGAGGGATTTTGGTTCGGCTGTCGCTTATGATGGCGAGTCGGCATTGAATATGATTGCGGAAGATGAACCGGAAGTCATGATCCTGGATCTGAAAATGCCGGGCATTGACGGAATGGAAGTTCTGAAAAAGGTCAAGGCCACCCAGCCGGATATTGAGGTGATCATTCTGACCGGACATGGGGCGGAATCGGATCGGGAGGCATGCATGAAGCTGGGCGCGTTCGCCTATCTGCAAAAGCCGGTTGACATTGAAAGCCTGAGTGAAACCCTGAAAAAAGCGAATGAAAAGATACAACAGAAAAAGCAGAAGTAATTTATATTTCACTCATGACCGCCTTTTTTGTTGAGAAAAAGGAGCTACAGGATCATACAGCAGATGAAATGGTTTTCGAAAAAAAAGGATCATCGAATCCAGGACGATGAGAATAACAGGCTGAGAAAGAGCCATGAGCTGTTCAATTTCAGGCGCATCTGGCTTCTATCCTTCCTGCTGACATCGGGATTCGCGATTGTGCCGGTGATTTTCTTTGCTGTGATCGATTATAATGTCACGGAGAGGCTGATGCTGTCCGAGACGGTATCCAGAACCATGCGGCTCACATCCAACACCTGGAGATCGGTAGCTTTTTATTTGAATGAAAGACAATCGGCTCTGCAGTTCATTGTCAAGGAGAATAGCTATGAGGCATTGAATGAACCGCGCAGGCTGGCTGAAATTCTGGAAAACCTGAGGCAGTGTTTTGGCGGTTTCACTGATCTGGGTGTGATCGATTCCGATGGGTTGCAGCGCACCTATGTGGGATCGTATCCGCTGCGAGGAAAAAACTACAGTGGTCAGAAATGGTTTGAGAATGTCGTCAGTCGGGGCAGTTTCATCAGTGATGTCTTTCTGGGATTTCGAAATGTGCCGCATATCGTTATCGCCATCAAGCATAGAACCGGGGATGGAAAATTCTATGTATTGCGGGCAACCATCGAACATAATCTGTCCCGCATTCTGTCTGAGATCAATACAACGTTTCAGGATAAGATGAAGGTGGATTCCGGTAGGGAAACCGATGTGTTTCTGATCAATCAGACAGGAATCATTCAGACAGAATCTTTATATTTTGGAAAAGTTCTGGAGAAAAACAGGATTCCTGTTCCGGAGGTGTCGGATGAAACAAAAGTGGTTGAAAGCAAGGATCAGCATGGAGCGGATTTGATTGTAGGATATCGCTATATTCCGGAAACGCCTTTCATCCTGATGATTGTTAAAGATAAGGAAAGATTGATGAAGCCATGGCAGCAGAGCCGTTTGGAACTGATTCAATATTTAGCGATCAGCATCACCATTATCATCCTCTGGATTCTCGGAATTACGACTTACATGATCCGGCGGTTAAAAGAAATGGATAAACGCCGTGTCAAGTATCTTCATATGGCTGAATACAGCAATAAGCTGGCATCCATCGGCCGGCTTGCTGCAGGCGTGGCTCATGAAATCAACAATCCTCTGGCCATTATTAATGAGAAGGCCGGGCTTGTAAAAGATATTTTTCATTTTAAGAAGGAATACCGGGAAGACCCACGGCTGATGGGAACCATGGATGCGATTTTGAATTCTGTGGAACGTTGCAGCCGGATTACCAGGCAGCTCCTGAATTTTGCCAGACACATGAATGTGAGCGTTCAACAGATTAACCTGAAAAGCCTGGTTCATGAAGTACTCAGTTTTTTGACCAAAGAAGCGGAGTATCGGTCTATTGATGTTGTCGTGGACATAAAGGAAGACATTCCTGATTTTGAAAGCGACCGCGGTAAACTGCAACAGATTTTGCTGAATATCATCAATAACGCGTTTGCATCCATGAAAACGGGTGGTTCGGTAACAATCCGGGCGATGGCCGTACCGGATTCGAGGGTTCAGATTGAGATATCCGATACCGGGTGTGGCATATCCCAGGAAAATTTGAGATTTATTTTTGAACCGTTTTTTTCAACCAAAACAGAAGCAGGTGGTACCGGGCTTGGTTTGTCTATAACATACAGTCTTGCGAAGGAGCTGGGTGGCCGGATTGAAGTGGAGAGCAAGATCGGAAAAGGGACAACCTTTATGATCAATCTGCCGATGAAATTGGAAAAAAAGGAGCAATCAGATGCGAGTACTGCTAGTGGATGATGAAGAGGAGTTGGTTTCGACTCTTTCCGAGAGATTAAAATTTCGGGGTGTTGATTCTGATTGGGCTTGCAGCGTCAAGGACGCACTATCCAAAGCAGAACAGAATATTTACGATATTGCGGTTCTGGATGTAAAAATGCCCGAAACAGATGGATTTAAACTGAAAAGGCGATTGCAGGAAAGTTATCCGAAAATGAAATTCATTTTTATGACCGGACATGGCTCGGATAACTACTATCATATCGGAAGCGCGGAAACGGGTAAGGAGTTTTATCTTGTCAAACCCGTCAACATCGAAATTTTAATAGAAAAAATGAATGACGTGTTACAAAAACAGGGTGGTGTATGAACGATTCAAAATTTGCAATTCATTCCGAGGATGGGGTTCGTTTTTTTGGTGAAACCGTGGCATCCGTATCCCATGAAATTAAAAATTGTCTGGCCATCATGAATGAAAGTGCCGGTTTGCTGCAGGATCTGGTCATGCTTAATCAAAAGGGGAAGCCCTTGGACCCGGCTCGGATTGATCGAATTGCCCAACAAATATCCGGTCAGATCAAACGGGCGGACACGATTGTAAAAAATTTGAACAGTTTTGCTCACAGTTCGGATGTTCCGGAGAAAAATATCGATTTGAGTGAAACCCTGTCTCTGACCCTGGCACTTGCAAAACGGTCGGCAGCCAACCGGGGCGTTTCGATTCATCTTACTTTGCCGCAAAAAAAAATAATGATCACAACGAATCCCTTTTTTTTCATGCAGGTAATCCGGCAGTGCCTTGATTTTTCGATGGCAACAGTTAATCCTGAAAAGGTCGTGGAAGTAATTCTTCAATTGAAGGAAGATAACATTGAAATTGTCTTTAAGAAACTTGAAGATCTGGAAAATCAGAACCAGAAGATGTTCATTATGGAAAAACTTGAAATCATGCTTGAGAAACTGGGTGCACATCTTGATATCAATGATGAGCGGTCAGAGATGTGCCTTGTATTTGACAGCTCGCATCAGAAATGATGGGGTTGCTGCTTGTGAACCAAAATAAGGAGGATATTCAAATGACTGAAAAAGTATTGCTTGTTGATGATGAACAGGAATTTATCGATACCCTGGCGGAAAGAATGCGAAACCGTGGGATGGATGTTGAGACAGCGACATCTCCCAAAAAGGCATTACAGCTTGTGGAAGAAGGCTCTTTTGATGCGGTTGTTTTGGATTTACAGATGCCGGAAATGGATGGGCTGGAAGCACTTAGAATATTGAAAGAAAAAAGACCGGAGATTCAGGTGATTCTGCTGACCGGGCATGCTACAGTCGAAAAAGGAATCGAGGCCATGAAGCTGGGCGCAATGGATCTGGTTGAAAAACCGGCTGATTTATCAAAGCTGACTGAAAAAATTCAGAAAGCCCAGGCGAAAAAAATGATTCTGGTTGAGAAGAAATCTGAAGAAAAAATTAAGAATATAATGATGAGCAAATCCTGGTAACCGGGCAAACTTTGTCAGGAGGCGATTTAAAATCGATTCACCTAAAAAGCCGCTTGATAGGTAATGTCGATCTGGTATTTTTGAATACGATCCTGTTCAATGGTGACCAGGTTGATTTCACCATTGCCTGTGAATGAATTGGCATAAAAAAGATCATTTTCTTTTACAAATATACTATAGGCGCCGGGTGGCAGGGTTGCTTCATAAAATCCATCCGAATCGGAAGAGATTGTTGCGATGAGAGCAGTATTGATTCTTGAATAAAAAGAAGGGCCCTGGGCTGCAGTGACATCCGTAATGGTCGTTGCTTCATGGATATAAATTTCTCTTGTTACTGGAGAGATCGTACCGGTAGAGGAGTTTTCATCCGTGGATGGCATATGATCTCCTTCCCAGAACCAGACATTCCCCCACACACCTTGAGAAATGGTTATCTTGTCGTCATTTTCCGGAAGGCTGGATTGTTTTTCGCTTTTATGGGATCGATCCCCGGCCATTTCTGTGGAGGAAATATCGTCGTTGTCTGAACAGGCAAACAGAAAAAATGAAAAAAAACAGATGGAGATCAGGATCATTTTAAAAGGTATTTTGATCATAAGAATACTCCTTACTATTGAGATTATTCATTATTTCATATTTATACTCTTGCCGTTTCAATGATTCAAGTCACCTTAGTAAGATAATGTGTGGATAGCAACATAATTTTATCTCATTTTTTTAAAGGTAGGGACAAATGTTCCGGTTGCTTGTTCTGAGCGGGAAAAGCTGCTACAGATGGTCTGGAATGAATACAATCATGATGCAACAAAGGTGAACATATGAAAAAAATCGATTTACGTTCCGATACCGTTACCCTGCCGACCCGGGCCATGAGAGAAGCCATGGCCAATGCAGAGGTTGGTGATGATGTGTTTGGAGAGGATCCAACGGTCAACCGGCTGGAGACCTTGGCTGCGGAGATGACCGGTAAGGAAAAAGCATTGTTTGTTGCAAGCGGCACTATGGCCAATCTAATCAGCCAGATGTCGCACTGTACCCGTGGTGATGAAATGATTCTGGGAGATCAGTCCCATATTCATATTTATGAACAGGGCGGGTCTGCTGCCATTGGCGGTATTCATTCCCGAACCCTGGCCAATCAGAAGAACGGCACACTGGATTTGAATGAAGTGGAGTCGGCGATTCGGGGAGACAATATCCATTTTCCACGTTCCAGGCTGCTTGTTCTCGAAAACACCCATAACCGCTGCAATGGATCTCCCCTTGATCCGGACTACATGGCTGCGGCTTCCCGATTGGCCAAGAATCATGGACTGTTGCTTCATGTGGATGGGGCAAGAATTTTCAATGCCGCCATCTGTTTAAAGACAGGTGTAAAGGATCTGCTTCCGGGTGTTGATTCAATATCTTTTTGTCTCAGTAAGGGATTGTCTGCGCCCGTTGGTTCCATGGTTTGCGGGTCATCGGATTTTATTCAACGGGCCAGGAGAGTTCGCAAAGTTCTGGGAGGAGGAATGCGTCAGGCAGGAGTTCTGGCTGCTGCCGGTATTCTTGCATTGACCCAAATGGTGGACCGTCTGGAGGAGGATCATGAACACGCCCGTATTTTTGCAGAAGGAATTGCGGAGTTCAATGGAATTATAATCAATCCGGACGATGTCCGAACCAATATTGTGTTTTTTGATATCGATCCAATAAAAATCCTGTCGGCAGAAGCATTTGTCCGGCAGCTTGAAGAAAAGGGAGTCAGGATTATTCAATCGGGTCTTTGCCGGTTGCGGGCCGTGACCCACCGGATGATCGATCGCTCTGATATTGATGAAGCCTTGACAGCCATAAAGAAAGTAATCGAATCGTGAAGCAGGCGGTGTCTACCAGAGCCATTCAATTTTTACGGAAGCAGAAGGTCTTTCATGAGGTCATTACCTATGACCACCAGGAAAAGGGAGCTGCGTTTGCCGCGCAGGCTTTGTCGTTTCCGCTTGAGCAGACAATTAAAACGCTTGTTTTTGAAATGGGAGAAAATGAATATGGTCTGGCTCTCACGCCTGGCAATCGTCAGCTTTCCCTGAAAAAGCTGGCAAAAGTGCTCTCCATAAAGAAAGTTTTCATGGCAGGGGAAAAGGATGCAGAAAAGGTGACCGGTTACCTGGTCGGGGGGATCAGCCCCTTTGGCACCAAAAGACAGTTGCCGGTAGTCATGGAGAAGGATCTGCTTGTCTTTCCTCAGGTTTTAATCAATGCCGGGCAGAGGGGAACCATGCTGAAAATGGACCCGGCTGTTATTTCAAAGCTCCTTGACTGCACACTGGCCGGCATTTCAGAATTTATATCCGGTTAAACTCCTGCATGACATATTTCAAGATGGTTTGTCTGCTGATCCCCAGCATCCTTGATGCTTTATCCAGATTACCAAGGGAACGTTTCATGGCCTCTTTGATAAGCAGGACTGTCAATTGATGGATCGTGGGTAATGTTTCATGAAATTCAAGTGGCATCTTTTTTTCTCCTGTTGGTTTTTTTCTATTATGAGCAAGGAGAATGCCAATGCAGAACTCTTTCATAACCTTCTATTTTTAATTGGTTTTAAACGAAAAGAAAGGACCCTGTTTCATGGAGATGTTGAAACCAGGGTTGCCGTGTAATGGGAGGAGTCAGTAAAAAAATGAATTATATCAATCCATAATATAATTTATTACCCATTGCTTGGTTGGAAAGAAAGGTTTCAGGGGTTTGTGGGCAGGGGAAAAATTATAAAAACCGGAAATGGGTTGACATTTTATTTGATATAGTCAATTATTGATCATATCAAATATTGATGTGATCAAATGAGGATTCCATATGGATGACAGATTACTGTTTCATTTCTCCCGGGCAGGACAAAGATTGAAAACCTATGTCCAGAAGCAGATGAAAAACCAGGATATTGCCATGTCGCCAGGGCAGGCGGGCATTCTGTTTTTGTTGAAGAAGACAGGAACCATGAAAATGACCGAACTGGGCGGACTTCTGGAAATTGACAATTCTACGATTACACGGCTGGTGGATCGTCTGGAGGATATGGGACTGGTGGAACGAGGGATGAATCAAAAAGACAGGAGGCAATATCTGATTTCCATTACTGAAAAAGGTCAGGATGAAATCCGGAAAGTTCAAGTCATAGCAAATCAGACCAATGAAATGATCAAACAGGGATTTACCAGTGAAGAAGTAAAGGTTTTTCTGAGAATGCTGGATTCTTTTCACCAGAAATTCAAATAGAAGGAGAATACGATGAACAGGGTGCTTGCTGTATATGATAAGTGTAACCGCTTTCCATTCGGGAAGCTTCTTTTTTCAAAGCTGATCTGCTTTAAAGCACCGTATTTTCAGACCATTCGTCCGGTGTTCACCGAACTTGAGCCTGGTTTCGGGAAAATATTCATGAAAAATAAAAGGAGAGTCCGGAACCATATCAACAGTGTTCATGCCATCGCCATGTGTAATATGTGTGAGCTGGTGGGTGGCACGGTCCTGGAGTGCTCCATTCCCTCTCATCTTCGCTGGATACCCAAGGAGATGAGGGTGGAGTATCTGAAGGTGGCCAGAACAGATCTGACCGCCTCCTGCACGCTCGGAGAAATTGCCTGGCAGGATTCAATGGAGCTGCCTATTACCGTGGAGGTTGAGGATATGAACGGCGTCCTGGTTCTCCGGGCAACGATTATCATGTATGTGAGCCTGAAGAAAAAATTCTGAAAAACTCCTGCATCAAAGAATCGTGATCTCTTCTTTGAACCGAGTGAGTTGCCTCAAACCTTTTTCCGTAACAACATGAGTGTTTTCAATTCCCACAACCCCCTTGCCGGGAAAAATCAGTTTGGGCTCGAGAGCGATCACCATATTTTTCTGCAATTTGAGTTTCTGGTTTTTTGCGAGAAACGGAAACTCATCCAGTTCCAGGCCGACTCCATGACCGATAAACCGGATCCGTTTTTCGCCGGCTCCCATAAAGTAGTCCGCATATCCGAGTTCAGCGGCTTTTTTAATGGCCGCCTCATAAACATCTCCGGTGCTGATTCCGGGTAAAGCGATTTTCTTGACCATTTCCTGAATTGTCAGCATGGCATCATAAGCAGCCATCAGATCTTCCGGCAGTTCCCCGAGAGAAAAAATTCTGGTGTGATCCGCAAGGTAGCCCCGGAGAGCAAAAACATAATCCACCAGGATAGGCTCGTTTCGTTGTATGGGCCGGTGACCTGGACCCTGGGCAATGGCCGTACTGACACCGGTTCCGCCTGTGGGAGAAGAAAGATAGCTCGGTACGGCCGCAGAGGCGCCTGCCATCAGATGGCCATAGAACAATTCACTTCCCCATAAACGCATCCGGATGATTCCTTGGTGTCCGAGCTTGCGTGCAAAGGCTTCGATTTTTCCCGCCAGTTCGATTTCCGGAATTCCTTCTTTTATGAATTCCTGTGCACCTTCCGCCACCTGGTCGGCAAGCAGGGAGGCCTCCTCAATAATATCCAACTCCCAGTCGGATTTCACCGCCCGGATCATCCGGATCTGATCCGATATATCCACAATCCCGGTTGTCGGGAACAGCTTTTGAATTTTAAAATAAAGAGCAGTGGGCAGAACATCCAGTTCCAGCCCAATGTTTAGAGGCATATCGATTTTATTTTGTTTCAGACAATCCGGAATCTGACTGGGGCTGTCGATGGATACAATATTCTCAATTGCAGATTCTGCTTTTGCCCGATCCAGCTCTTTTTGTACCATGAGCAGCGGCATTCCCTCGAAAGGAATATAGAGCTGACCCTGCTGGGCTGTACCTGAAAAATAATACAGATCCGTATTCTGCATGATCAGGGCGCCACTTATATTTTTTTCCACCATGCCTGACTGCAATTTTCGGATACGACTTTTCAATTCAGATTTTGGGATATTGTGTTGGGTATTGAACATGGTAATGATCACCTCAGTTATGGTACTAAAAATAATTTCACTGTATTCTGTTTGAAAAACAATATAATATCCCATCTGTTTAATCAATGGTATTGATTTTCAGCGTATTGATTCATTTTCAGCCGTGTTGATCGTTTGATTACTTATCGTGGGAGTGGACAGGAGGTTGATTTTTTATGGGGATTTTTCTTTTTTCTGTCTTATTTTTATCCATCGTCGGATCAGCTGCATATTATGTTTCCTTGCGCCTGGTTGGTTTTTTTCGTTTGTCTCCATTGCAAAAACATTTGATCCGGTTTGCAATCGCTTTTATTATTGTGTCGATACCGATGACAATATTATTGCAGCGGTATGGTTTTGAAAATTCCGTGGTGGATGTTTTTTCCCGGATCGGGTATATCGGGCTTGGCTTTTTAAGTTTTATTTTCACATTCATGGTGATCCGGGATATCTGCTTTCTGATGATTCGGGGGTATTCCCGGTTAAAGAATCGAAAAAATGTTCAATCAAAAATAAGGGATCAGGAGAATGGCATTTTGCCGGATCCCTCAAAGAGAAGTTTTTTAATCAATTCAGTGAATACAGGGGTTGTGACGGTTTCAGGTGTTTTGACCGGCTATGGGTATGCAAATGCTACACGGATTCCGGAGGTGAAAACGGTTGAGATTCCGGTAACAGACCTTCCAGAAGGACTTGATGGCTTTCGGATTGTTCAGCTTACCGATATCCACGTCAGCCCCACAATAAAGCGCCCGTTTATTGAGGCGGTTGTTGAACAGGCAAATCTGCTGCAACCGGACATGGTTGCGGTGACCGGTGACCTGGTGGATGGTTCGGTGAACAGGCTCCGGTATGATGTGGCCCCTTTGGCGGATCTCAAGGCCGCCGACGGATGTTTTTTTGTCACCGGGAATCATGAATATTATTCCGGTGTGGATTCCTGGGTTCACCATGTCCGATCGCTTGGATTTCAGGTGCTGTTGAATCAACATCATCTGATTTCCAGAAAAGGAGCCCGGATTCTGGTAGCCGGTGTTACGGACTACAGGGGCGGCAGATTTGATGAAAAACATCATTCCGATCCGTTGAAGGCTATGAAAAATGCACCGGATTCGGATTACAAAATCCTTCTTGCACATCAGCCCAAGAGTATTTTTCAGGCAGCAGATGCCGGTTTTGACTTGCAGATTTCAGGACATACCCATGGCGGGCAGTTTTTTCCCTGGACTTTTTTTGTTGGAATGACCCAGCCTTATACTGTCGGGTTGGATCAGCACAGGGGAACGCATATTTACGTGAGCCGGGGCACAGGCTATTGGGGGCCTCCCTTGCGTCTGGGATCATCTTCTGAAATTACGCTGATCAAACTGGTTAAAAGATCGATGTAACAAATACAGTACATGCAAGACGATAAAAGTCGCATGTGAAAAATAACGATGAGATATGAATATCGAGAGGTGAAAAAATGCTGATTCAAAAGTATGTTGAAAAGTATTCGGACATGATCATTACATGGATAAGTTCTTATGCCTTAAAGATTGTTGCTGCGGTTGCAATTTTTATCATTGGCCGGTGGATTGCCGGCAGAATATCGGATCTGCTTTCCAGGGTGCTGAAAAAAAGCAATGTGGATATCACACTGGTTGGTTTTTTATCCAATATTCTCTACTACACCCTCCTGGTTGTTGTTCTGATAGCTTCTGCAGGGCAATTGGGGATCAATACAACATCCTTTCTGACCATTGTCGGTACCGTGGGTCTTGCTGTCGGTCTGGCATTGAAAGACTCTTTATCCAATTTTGCAGCTGGAGTCATGTTGATACTGTTCCGTCCTTTCAGGGTAGGGGATCTCATCGAAGTTGGCGGAGCCTCCGGGAAAGTGGAAAATATCACGATTTTTACAACCATACTCAATACACCGGATAACCAGAGACTGATTATTCCCAATGGAAGCATTACAACGGGTGTGATCAAAAACGTTACCGCAAATTCAACGAGGCGGGTGGACCTGGTAATGGGGATTGGATATAAAGATGATATTTCAAAGGCCAGAAAAATCATGACGGATATTATGGAGGCGGATAACCGGGTGCTGAAAAATCCAGCGCCTGCGGTTGCAGTGTTGGAACTGGGGGACAGCAGTGTTAATTTTGCGGTACGTCCATGGGTGAAAACAGATGACTACTGGGATGTATACTTTGACCTGACAGAGAGGATCAAGGTGATGTTCGATCAGGAAGGAATCACCATTCCTTTCCCGCAGAGAGACATTCATGTGTATCCGGAAAAAACCAAAACAGAGTAAGTGGAGTCCTTCCTCCCATGAATAAAACAGTGAAACGTTTTTTTCTGTGCGGCATGATCACAACCATTATTTTGCCGATCTCTGCATGGCTTTTCGCCGGGAGGATTTCTAAAAATTATCTGGAAGAGTGGTTGAAGGGGCTTGGTGCAATTGATGTTACGATTCAGTCTATCGTGTTGAATCCCTTTACCCTTTCGGTGTCTGTTCAGGGTGCGGATGTACATGAAAAAAACGGATCGTTTATCCGTCTGGAAAATGCTTTCATCGATTTTTCTTTTCAGGGATTGTTTCAACGGGAAATTCAGATATCGGAAGCAGTGATTAGGGGTTTGAATTTTTCCGTGAAGAAAAATGGCAACCGATTTGAGGTCGGTGGATTTTTCCCACTTCTATTGAAAGGACACCAGACATCAGAGAAGCATTTTGATTCCCGGATGTGGAAATTCAGATTGATTCAGGCTTCTGTTTTGAACAGCAATATCCACTTGCTATTACCGGAGTCGAATCACAAAATCCAGATGGATAATTGTCTGATCTGGGATGTTCTGGTATCGGGAGTAAAGAGTCAAGGCTCATTTTCTTTTTCAGGTGATGTGAATGGTGCTGAAATGAAAATCGAGTCAACCCTCGGAGTGGAAGCAAAAAGCGGATCAGCCTCTAATAAAATCAGTCTAAAAAAAATCGCCCTTACGAACTTTCATGGGTTTCTCCCGGATTCTGTTTCTCAGTTACAAGGCGATTTCTCTTTTGATTCCATAATGGATGTGGATATGGAGAAAGACAGGATCGAGATTTCCCAGAAGGGGAAAGGGGAGCTTGTCCATGTAAAAGTCGTTATGTCTCCATATGCAGTGGAAAATGCCGCTGTCGATTTTCAAGAAAATTTTTTGATCACACTGCGACAAAATAAAATATCTTCTTTAAGGATGGTGGCAACCCTGAACAGTCACGATTTTCAGGTCAAAGGTTCGGACACGGATTTCACGATCTTGAAATGGAAGAATGCCAGGGCGGAAAAAGCCGTGTTATCTTATAAGGATTCGTTCCTGTTTTTCGATAAATCATTGGTTAGGTTCCATGCCCTCCGTCTGACACCCTTTGCATTGGATCGAACGGAAGAATCTATAAGGCCGGACATCTTGCCGCTTGACGTGGCTGCCGGCTATCTTCTGGATAGGGATGGCAATCTTGAGCTGGAAGTTCCGCTCTCCGGAAGTTTGGATGATTCTGGTTTCAGGCTTTCTGATTTTTTCCAGAGCATCGTAATGAAAGCGGTAAGGGCATCTGCATACCGGGTGATTCAAACCAGGATTCTGCCGTATAGAGCTTTGGTTCAAGATCGTGCAAACATTGCGATTTACGATGAAGGACAGTTGATCAATCTCCGGCTTGATCCAGTCGTATTTGCCGCCGGAGAAGTTCTGCCTGGAGTGGAGGCGGATGAGTATACCCGGCAACTCTCAGAATTGATGAAGCAGGAAGCAGGGCTGCGCATAGTCATCTGCGGATTTTCAACCCATGGAGATCGAAACCTATTGAAAACCGGAACAGAGAATTCCCAGGAATTGGATCAAATGATGTTGGATATCGCAAGAGAAAGGGCGGATACATTCAGAGAAATACTGGTTTCGCATTACGGGGTTCCTTTATCGCGAATTTTGGATTGTCAGCCGAGTTTTGATGCAGACCAAGACGCAAAACCAAGGATAGAGATCGAGCTGTGAAATCCGGTAATGATTTAAGAAGCAGCTTTTGGATTATCTATTCTTTGGGATTGAAATAATCGATATGATATTATAATATATTCCTATCTTTTAGATCGCTTCATTGTCAGATGCCTGCATTTTGTTTTAGACCATAAAGCCCTATTCTGGAAAAAGGAAACGGATTTCATGTTTTCAAGAAGCCTGATGATCCAACTCAGTCTTGCCATTGTTTTGATCACAAGTGTTGTCTTGACCGGGTTTGGTCTATACCGTTACCAGAAAAATCTTCAGAGATTACCTGATCAATTAAGTAAGAATCTGGAATTGACTGCAAAACGCCTCAGCATAAGCCTTCGCACACCGGTTTTTAATTTTTCAGAATATGAGACAAGGGATATCATTCTATCCGAAATGGAAGATCTCAACATTGCAGCCATAACCGTTTCTTTGAAAGATGGGTATTTGTCAAAGTTTGTTTATGGACGATCCAAAGACAATCAATCCGCTCCAGTGGAATCGTATGTTCCAAAAAATGGGGAAATGCATATCAGTAGGAAAATTTTTTATGGAAGGGAAGAATTGGGTGAAGTGGATCTATATATGACTCCAAAATATCTGAAAGAACAGTTGAGAGGCACTTTTTTTTCAGATCTTTTCCAAATCATCATATTGGATGCACTCCTTATTTTCTTGGTCATTTTATTTGTGAGACTTCGGTTTATTCGTCCCATCATGCAGCTCACAGCCGTATCCTCTGAAATCTCCAAAGGCCGTCTGGATCAGAAAATTGATGTAAAAAGCAGGGATGAAATCGGAGTGCTTGCGAAAAGCTTCACTATCATGCGGGATGCAATCCAAAAGCAGATTATTGATCTGAACAATGAAATCGATGAGCGAAAAGAGATGGAAAAAAAACTTCGTTTAAGTGAGAGTCGATTTCGACAGTTTTCCAATGCAACCTGGGAAGCGATTGTGATTCATAAGGATGGCGAGATTCTGCAAGCCAATGAATTGTATTATGAGCTTTTTGGATATTCAGAAGAGGAACTCCGGGGGCGAAATGCGATCCCTTTAACCGTCACTCCGGATTCAATGAAGTATATGAAAGATAAGATCGCATCCAATGATCCGGGACCGTATGAAGTGATCGGCAAAAAAAAGGACGGAACCGAGTTTCCGATTGAAATCCGTGTCAGAGTGATGGAGTATCATGGGCAGATGGTCAGGGTTGCAGCGATCAGGGACCTCACGGAGCAGAAGAAGGCAGAGGAAGAGCTAAAACACCTTCGTAATTATCTGAAAAACATTGTTGACTCCATGCCTTCCATTCTGGTGGGTGTGGATCACCATGGGCAGATAACCCAGTGGAACCTGGAAGCAGAGAGAACCACAGGTTTGGGAAGCAAAGAAGCCAATGGGAAAAAACTAGTGGATGTTTTTCCACAATTGTCTAACGCCTTGGAAAAGGTCCTCCAGGCTGTGCAAAATCGTCAGGTACGAAAAGATTCAAAGGTTCCGCTTCAGATTGGACGGGTGACAAGGCTGTCCGATATCACAATCTATCCACTTATAACCAATGGCGTCGAAGGGGCGGTGATTCGTGTGGATGATATCACTGAACGTGTCCGAATTGAAGAGATGATTGTCCAGTCTGAAAAAATGCTTTCCGTGGGAGGGCTTGCTGCAGGCATGGCGCATGAAATCAACAACCCCCTTGCAGGCATCCTTCAGAATGTTCAAGTTTTGGGCAACCGGATGAGAGTCGGCCTCCCAAAAAATGAAGAGGTTGCTGAAGAATGCGGCACAACCATACAGTGTATCGAAAAATATGGTGAAAAACGTGGTCTTCTGTCCATGGTAGGCATGATCATGGAGGCGGGCCGGCGAGCGGCGAAAATTGTGGAAAACATGCTTTCTTTCAGCCGGAAAGATCAGGGCCGTTTTGAATCCCATCGCCTTTCAGATTTGATCGATCGAACCATTGAGCTGGCCGGTAGCGATTATGATCTAAAAAAGAAATATGATTTCCGGCAGATTCAGATTATCCGGGAATATGACGAGAATCTGCCGGAAGTCTGTTGTGAGCCAGGCAAGATACAGCAGGTTTTTTTGAATCTTTTTAAAAATGCCGCTCATGCAATGGTGAGTGTAAAAGATGGTTTAAGAACACCTTGTTTGATGATCCGGACACGCCATGAGAACCGTATGGTCTGTATTGAAGTGGAAGACAACGGTGTTGGTATGGACGAAGAAACACGAAAACGTATATTTGAACCGTTTTTTACGACAAAGGAGGTTGGCAGCGGCACCGGCCTTGGATTATCCATCTCCTATTTTATCGTAACCGAGGACCATGGCGGAGATATGACGGTAGAATCTTCTCCCGGCAAGGGGGCAAAGTTTATTCTCCGGCTGCCGATTCATCCGGATCAAGCAGAAGGGAATACAGACTCGACGGTTACCAGTTCTTTTCGTCAAGGCCATTGAAATGGAGATAAGGCCCCAGTCTATCATAATGCTCTTTTGAGCAAAATTCGGCATCAACGGTGAGCTGGTCGATCCCGGTTATGATAACCTCTTTTGATATCAGCGATCGGGGTTGATCATCCAGTTTAAATTCAATAGACACTTTATTGCCTATGATGAGTTCCGGCTTCAGGGCAAACTCCATTCGTATATTGATAATTGATAAATGTTTTACACTCATTTGCCCTCTGTGTTTCTGATCAGAGGATACAAACACTCCGGAAAGGTTTAATATTGCTGCCGGATAAACTTTTTTCTGTAATTGTTGATTTCCAGTGTGGGAAGCGGAAGCCTTTTGAACCAGATCCTTCAAATCCATTTTCTGCAGTTTTGTTATTTTTTTTTCCGGTAAGGGTCGGAATGAAAATCTGGCTTTTTTCTGGGTTACAAATTTTAATGCGGCGGGCTCTCCTTTCAGGCCGGTACATGCCGCATTATACAGTGTTCCCTTCTCAAAGTAAAACAGGCCTTTTTCTCCGTCCGGAAGCCCGACCTCTAAAATGCATGTTTTTTTTTCCATTTCAATCATCATCATGAAACTGCTGACCGATATTCCGCTGAGCATTCCTTTGGGCGCGTCCTGTTGAAGTATTTTCTGGATTTCGGGAATAAGCCGATCGGCCGGAAAAGGCTTACGGAAGAATTTTCGGATATCTTTCGGAAGACTTTGCCGCAGTTCCGGCGTTTCATAGGCGGTCATGACAAAACAGGGGATGAATGGAAAATTTTCGTTTACATATGCAAGGAGCGCAAGACCGTCCAGTTCGGGCATTTTAACGTCTGTGATCAAAAGGGAAACCTGGTGCTGGTTTAATAGCGTGATTGCCTGGTTTCCATTCCGGGCTGTCAGGACATCAAACAGAGGGTCACCTTTTTTCAGTGAAGAAGTAAGCAAGTTCAGAAATACAACATCATCTTCAGCAATTAAAATTTTTTTCATTCTTACAAGCTCCTTGGTAAGTATAAACAAATGCTGTATAACCTTCTCATGATTCCGCAGATACCGGAATGGGAAAGTTTTTTACTATTTCAAGAGATTTTCCGACTTGCGAAAATGCGGTTTCCGTTTTTTTTAAAATGGTCAGGATCTGCTCCCGGTTTTCTTCCACACATGCATTTTCAAGATCGGTTGCTGCTGCACGCAGGGTCGTGGCTGAAATATTTCCGGCAGCACCTTTCAGAGAGTGAGCCTTCAGCCTTGCTGTCTGAAAATCCTTGATATCGACAATCTGTCTGAATTCTTCGGAAAAGTTCTGGTAAACCTGACAATATTGTTCTAAAATCTCTTTGTATCCCTGCCAGGTAACACCGAGTCGCTTCAATCCTTCCTGTATTTCCAGACCCGGAAGATTCGGCGGATAGTTCTCCTCTGAATCGGGTTTTGCAGTCTCTGTCGCATTCCGGTTTGTCTGGTTGCTGCGGGTTATGTTTTTACGAAGCGCAGCAAACAGTTCTTTCCGGTCAATGGGTTTTGGCACATAATCATTCATTCCCGATTCGATGCATTTTTCCCGATCCCCTTGCATGGCGTGGGCAGTCATGGCGATGATCGGCAGATCGGTGAGCTTTAATTTGTTTCGGATAAGACGGGTGGCCTCAATTCCATCCATTTTCGGCATCTGTATATCCATCAGAACGGCATCATAATGGTTGGTTTTTATTTTTTCGATCGCTTTCATACCATCATCTGCGATATCCGTGATGATGCCTCCTGTGCTTAAAAGCGATTTCGCAACCGTCTGATTGACCGGGTTGTCTTCCACCAGAAGAATTTTCACACCGGATAATTCTTCTGAAGTAGGTAACCCTGTCGGTATTTTTTGAGTGGGGGAAAAGTGGTAGCCAAGAAGTTCCATTGTGGTATCAAAGAGAGTGGATTGTTTGATTGGTTTGATTAAAAAACTCTCCGCACCTGCTTTTCGGGCGCGTTGAATATCTTTCTCATGTCCGGACAGGCTGGTGATAATCACAGGAGGTGATTTAGGATCCCCTGATTTTTTGATCATCTCCGCCAGTTTGATGCCATCCATATCCGGTAATCCTGAATCAATGATCAGCAGATCAAAGATTTTTTTCCGGATGGGGTTTTTAATGGCGGCAAGTGCTGCTTTAGCGGTCGTGGCAATCTCGGTCTGTATTCCAAAAGATTTTACAATCCGTTTTAATACATGAAGTGAAGAGGGATTATCGTCAACGATCAACGCGTTAATATTTTTTAACTTTTCGGGATGAACCGGGGTTGTGTTTTCCATATCCTGGGATGCCTGAAAACAGCCGGTGAAAAAAAAGGAAGAGCCTTTTCCCAGAGCGCTTTCCACCCAGAGCTTGCCATCCATCATCCCTACGATTTTTTTACAGATAGCCAATCCCAGACCTGTTCCGCCGTATTTCCGGGTGACGGATTCATCTGCCTGTGCAAAGGCTGTGAACAGCTTGTCTGAGGTTTTTGTATCGATTCCAATGCCGGTGTCCCGTACGCAAAAGAGCAGTTCGGTAAGCCCGGAAGGATGGGGCTGTCTTTTAATCGAGATACAGATTTCACCGGTGTCTGTAAATTTGATGGCATTGGAAATCAGGTTGATGATGATTTGTCGCAATCGAAACGGATCGGTTGAAATTTTTTTGGGGATATCCTCTGCAATATCAACAACCAGCTCAAGACCTTTTTCTCTCACTTTCACGCCGAACATATCCGTGACCTCTTCCACGATTTCACGGACTGAAACCGGTATTATATCAAACTCCAGTTTACCAGCCTCAATTTTGGAAAAATCCAGTATGTCATTGATGAGTCCAAGGAGCGCTCTACCGGAGGAACGGACAATATTTACGTATTCCCGCTGTTTTGGATCCAGATGGGTACCCATCACCAGATCGGTCATGCCGATGATGGCATTCATCGGGGTTCGGATTTCATGGCTCATATTGGCCAGAAAATCACTTTTGGCCTTTGTGGCTGCTTCTGCGGCTTCCTTTGCTTTCATGAGTTGGGAATTGCTTTTTCTCAGAGCAGCCGTTCTTTTTTTGACCAATATTTCAAGATGCTCTGAATGACCCTTGAGCGCCAGATTCGCCTTGTTGAGAGCAATCTGTTTCTGTTTCAGTTTTTGATTTAATAGGCTGGTCTGTTTGATTTTTAATACAAGCCTTTCCTGTAATTTGCCGACAAAAGCACCTGCGAGGATCAGGAACCCTCCCCATGCGAGGATGTAGAGGTAGAGATCCAGTCTTGTCGAAGGCATGATAAAAAGGTCAGGTGAAATGATGGTGTAGCCGGATACCAGGAGGATACACAGAAAGGCACCCAAAATTGATTTTCGAAATCCCAAAAAATATCCGGCCAGGATGACCGGCAGAAAATAAAAATTGAAAAAGGCTACTTTCTGAGGAATAAAATAGTTGATAATTGCGACAGCAACCAGAATGCTGAGGACAAAGATATGTTCGAACTTCTCAGAAAAATAGTTCTTTACCTTTTTCACGGAAACTCCCTTGTTCAAGAAATGATGAGATGCACTGATGGTTATCCATTATTAAATTAAATCTCTTATGTCAAATTGAATGCTGATGGATAGGTGGTGTAATCAAAACTGTTGGAGAAAAACTGGATGCCGGATCAAGCCCGGCATGACAGTAGTAGCGTTACCCGTCATTCCGGCGAAAGCCGGAATCCATATTGAAGTTAAAGCCCATCACTTTTCATTACACCCATGGATAGGGGCCGGTTTTTCATTCAAAAAAAAGCGTGGTATAAATGGAAAATTCATTGTTGAAACAACTTGATTTGACTTCATCAGCATATTGGTATAGCCTTTTCAACAGCTGGAACATTGGATGGATGAAATGGCAGAAATTTCTTTTCATAAATGTTCCGTGAACGAGATTGATACGGTATTTTCGTAAAATTTTGAAACCAAAAAGTGAAAAATATGAAACCGAACCTTTTCTTTTTCGTGTTCATCTGTTTTGCAATGACAGCGGGAAATTCGTTTTCTGCAGATTTCCGATTAAACCAGATTCTCGATGGTGATTCGCTGGAGGTGCTTACCGGGAAAGGGGAGCGGATTATTGTTCATCTGGCTGGAATTGACGCACCGGAAATGCCGACAGGAAAATCAGATAAAGGTCAGCCCTTCTGTAAGCATGCACACAAGTTTTTATCTGATCTGGTAGTCAACAAACAATTTTCTTTTCAAGCGGAAAGCCGGCTTGAAAATCATCAGGTGCTTGCAGTTGTCTATTCCGACAATAGAAATGTGAATGTGGAGATGATTAAGGCCGGATTTGCAGAGGCTTATCAAGGAGATCTTCCTTCCGGGTTTGATTTGGAGCCTTACAAAAAAGAAGAGGCTGCATCCAAAAAACTGAAAAAGGGTATGTGGGCACTTGGTCAGGTTTATATTTCACCAAGTGAATGGCGGAAGGCCAATACAAAATCACCATAACTGAACCATTTCCGACTTATCTTCTGAAATATTCTTGATCGCCATCAGTACACTATGAGATTCCGCAGAAAATTTCATCAATGATTCGTAATATCGTAATAATACTAAAATCCCATTTGACAAAATAAAATGATTGTTATATCGGCATATCGATATAATATTCATAACATATTTCTCTTTTTTTAGCGATTATTACGGATGATAAAATTGAGTTTGCCGGAAATGAAATCCTTTATGAGTTTCATGAACCGGATCATATGAACAACACAATCCATGGTACGGAATAATGGGTCATATTTTTTCAGATGGATGCAAAAAGAAAACACACTGAAACCGGTTTTACCCTTTTGGAAATGATGACGGTTCTTGGGATTATTTTTTTACTGGCTGCGATTGCCACACCGGTTTCTTTGAGTTGGATAACCGAGTACAGGTTAAAAAATGCCGCACTGGATCTGTTTTCCAATTTTCAACTGGCCCGAATGAGAGCCATCCAGAGCAGTCGTGAATATGGAATTGTTTTTCATGTTCGAACCGGGAATTACAAACTTGTGAATGGAGGCGAAAACAGAAAATTTGAAGCAGGGGACCCATCAAGTGATGATGTTGTTGAAAAAACAGTATCTCTCTCCGGATATGGAGGCGGGGTTTGTTATGGATTCGGAGGAGCGGATAAAAAAGCAACTGTGGGCGGCGGAAGTTTTCAGGCCGGGGATGAAATCAGCTATCGGGATGATATGGCTGAATTCAATTCGCAGGGAATGAGCAATCGAATGGGGTATGTGTACCTTGAGAACAGTCAAAAATCCGCTTATGCCATATCCACTCCCACGCTTGCCGGTGTGGTAAACATCAAAAAATGGACCGGAAGGAATTGGCAGTAATGAACCATCCGATTGTCATCCAATGCAGGGAGCAGAAAGGCTTTACACTGGTAGAACTGCTGATTGCACTCGGCTTGTCCAGCATTGCAGTCAGCATGATCTTTTTTGTATTCCTTTCTCAGCAGGAATCATACACAGCGCAGATAAGAGTGTCAGCGTTGCAGCAGAATTTACGCACAGCGATGAATATACTTTCAAGGGATATCCGGATGGCAGGGTATTGCACATCACCAGATCAAGAAACATACAACAATTATATTGATTGGGATCCTCGAAAGAGCGGCATGGATGAATTCTTGCCATTGATTCATGGGATAAACAATATAACGGGCGTCCGGAAATACCGGAAGCAAACCGATGTGATCCTGCTTGTTAAGGCAAGTGAAGAAAAAAGGAAGCTGAAAGCCTCGGAATATGCTTCTGCAAACGGGAAAACTTTGTTTATCAATAACCTGGATCTGGATGGAGATGGTGATCAAGATTTCGCTATGGGCGGAAGACAATTCGGTGTACTCATGAAATCGGATTACAGTGATTCCCAGTTGTTTAAAATAATACAAAAAGGTCCTCCGGTAAGGGTCGCAAATCCGTTTCGAACCAACTATGTGGAAGGCGATATGGTTGCAAGAGCCGATATTATCATTTATCGGATTGATGATGAAAATACCTCATTTTCCCAATCCGTTCTGGAAAGAAAGAATGCGGGCAACGGCAATCAGTTTCAGGTTGTGGCGGAAGGCATAACAGATATGCAATTGAGATACATTTTGAATGATGCCAATATTGTGGATGATCCCGGTCAAGGAGAGGAGGATATCTGCGCTGTGGAGGTTTCTCTGACAGGAGAGGTTGAAATCGGCAGGGGAGAGAAGCGAATCCGTTCTCTGGTCACTGTGCTTAAAATCAGAAATGCTTGAAAATGAATTCCGTCATGACGGGTTATCTATGAATAATGGTTTTACCTTGATTGAAGTACTGATCGCGATGACGGTTTTTTCGATCGGGATACTGGGCCTTACGGCACTTCAGATCCTCAGTATCCGGGGAACGACCTCGAGCGATACAGCTATGGTTGCCGGAACAATCGCTCAAATGCATATGGAAAAAATAATCAATGCAGATTTTTTCGCTTTGGGTCTTACAGATGTCAATGCCTCCAATAACCATGATCTGGATTCAACGGTTAACAGGGATTATAAAAATATGGATGTGGATGGGGAGGCGGTTGATCTGGGAAGATATGATCTTGTTCTGAATGTGGCGGATTATACTCCGATTCCGAACACAAAAACCATTGTTGTTCTGGTTACATGGAATAACGGCAGACAGATCCGGAAACTGACTACCATCAAGTCCCTGTCAACGGCTTCAACCCGTTTGTAATTGAAAAAGTGCGGATTGATTGGTTACTTCATGTTGAAAGGGTTTGTATCATGATAACGATCCTGAAGGAAAGAAACGGGTCAGTAACATTTATGGTTGTTATTGTCCTTTCATTGCTCACAATTCTGGGGATCTGCGGGAGCAGTATTTCCAGAATCGAACTCCTGATATCCAGGAATGCAGCCGATAGTCTCAGTGACTTCTATATCTCCGAAGGAGGTGTTTCCCGTGAGGCTCAGGAAATCGGTAATGGGGGGTATCCAATCCGGGATATCCTTAGGAGCGAGATAATTGCAACCGACAGGACAGGCAATCTTCCCGGGCCATCACCCCATAAAGTGGCGGGATATCCATATACATTTTCCATAGAGTATTCCGGAATATCCATCCCTGCCAAGGGGTATTCTGCGATCGCATTCAATCGGTATGATTATACAATTGATGTCAGGAAAAATGAATCCAGGATCAAGTCTGTTTATTACAAAATCGGCCCCAAGCCCGATATGTAAAAATATTAATGATCAAACAATATAGAACAACGGGACGTGAACACGATGGTACTTTCTCTATCCAATAAATCGATACTATCTATTTTTTTCATTGCAGGCATGATTGCAGTCAGCGGAACAGATCTTCGATCTGAAGATATTGATATGTACCGGAAGATGGGACCCAAAAATGTAATGGTCATAATCGATAATCATAGCAGTATGACCTGGCCGGTATATGAACCGAAAATAGACTATCGATCATTAATGGAATCCTTAATTGAACAAGGAATGGCAGAGGATGAGGAGGATTGCCGGAACAGTCGTACCTGGTGGGATCAGGATGGTTCGGGTAATGATTATGATAAACTGGATCCAGATGGGATTTATCTGGTCAGCACATGGCTTTCCTTTGAAACGGTTCAAAGCATGGATACGGATAACAGGAAGACAGAGATGTTCATGATATCGGATGTCATGGAAAATTCAGGAGATGAAATTGATCCTGCCGTAAATCGCCGTTGTTCTTTGCTCATCAATCCCGTGATACCGGTAATCAGTGGAAAAAACAGGTTATGGAAGCTGGATGACAAGTCTTCTATTGATGTGGATGGAAACAATCGTATCCTTTTTCCTTCCGGAATTGCACAGGATATTGATGGCAGGTCTGTTGATGTTCCAGCAGGAATAAAAGAGGTGCCCCTTCCCAATGGCCAAAGCATCAATCTGAATGAGGATATGGCAGAGGCTGGAACAGGTGTAGGGAAAAGTACAGGGTTTCTGCAAAAACTCAAAACATTCGGGTATTATTTTTCCGGGATTTTTGAAACACAGGATAAAGAAACTGGGTTTACTGCTGATAGCAGTGAGAGCGCTGAAGCCGGATTTGGAGGAAGGCAGGTTTACTTCTTTGCAACCGGCAACTGGCTGAATTTCATAAAACTGGTGGAAGACTTCAGGGTGAATTCCTCCTACCAGGATTTTTTTTCAACCCGGATTTCTTTTTCCCATCCAACCAATAAGGCATGGAGGTCTGTCTGGTGTCCTCTATCTGGAAAAGGGAACTGCCGGTTGGATATGACAAAAGAGGATCAGGACGGCCTCAGGATTTATTCCCGGATGGAGGTTGTTCAAAAAGTGCTTCAGAATGTAATACAGCAGACAGGGGATCGGATTCACTGGGGGATAACTGTCCTCAGCGGCAAAAATGGCGGAAACGTGATTGCGCCACTGGGTGCCGAAACCAATGAATTGATCAAGCAGGTTCAGGGAATTGCAGTGAATGATGCTTGTCCAATCGGGGAAGCGGTTCAAGATGCATACAACAATAATATAACTCAATTTCAGACAGATCATTCCGACCTGGATTGCGGACAGAATTTTTTTCTCATCATTTCCGGCGGATTTCCTACAGATGATGAGGAATGGAATAAAATCAAAGATTCAAAAGCAATGAATTTTCCATCCCCAGGTTTTGGTTTCTGTGAGGAGGGATATGGGAAATGTGATGCATATGGAGATGGAGATGTCTGGCCGGATAATAATCATTGTGATGATCTGGCTCACTGGCTCAAAAATGAATCCTCTTATCCTCATGAGGTTCATGCAATCGGATTCGGATTTGATAATCCGATGATGGCAGCAATGGCGAGTGCTGGGAACGGCACCTATCAAACCATCAACGGGGAGTCGGATTTTTCTTTATGCTTGACGGATATGGGTCAGACGATCACTTCTACCTATACATTTTCGTCACCGGTAGTGCCTGTGGATTACACCAATATGACCCAGAGTGGAGATTCGCTTTATACGGTTTTTTTCCAGCCAAATGATAAAATCCCCTGGGCAGGTAATCTGAAAAAATACAGTTTAAAACAGATGGTACGGGGGGAAGGGGATTGTGACCGAAGTCAGGAGGAATTGGTTATAACCGGTTCGGATGGAATTCCGGCTGTAGACTGCAACGGCAATCTCAGCGCAACATCCATTTCATACTGGTCGGATCAGGCAGATGGATTTCTTGTGACCGCCGGGGGCGCTGGAGAGCGCCTTTTACAATCGATTCAGCGAGTCGATTTTAAAACAGATCGTTTTTATGATTTTCGAAATATATATACGTGTAAAGATCCTTCCGTATCCAAAAAACTGATAAAATTTTATCGTGATGGTGACAGCGCGGTTGAGGATACCATTTCTCCATTGGACTTAGGGATTCAAGGAGGAGAAAAAAAGGAAGATCTGCTGGAACGGGACCGGATCATCAATTTTCTCCATGGGTATACATATGATGCCGTGGATAGCGGTGGAAAAACATATGATGAAGCCCAGGATGGGGCCCCATTAAAAATACGGGATTGGATACTGGGGGATATTATTCATTCCAAGCCTTGTGTAATCGATTATCTGGATGAAGACGGCAAGCTGGAATATCGTTTTATTGCAGTCGGAGCAAACGACGGAATGCTTCATGTTTTTGCAGATGCGACAGATTCATCGAAACCCGATGAGAGGATAATCATTCATGGTCGGGAATATAAACCCGGCGATGAGATATGGGCTTTTATTCCCGGTGAATTTCTTCCACGCCTGAAAGAGCTGAAGGATAATCGTTCGCACCCATATTTTGTGGATGGTTTTTGTTCATTGTATAGATCAAATACTGGTGATCCTTACGGGAGTGTTTCAGCATCAAAGGCAAACGGAAAACAGGATGATAAGGTTCTTGTCTTTGGTGAGAGAAGAGGGGGCAGATGTTATTGGGCATTGGATGTCTCCATACCGGATCCGGATAGTTGGTTTGTACGATGGCGGTTAAAAGGCGGAAATGGCGCGGAAAATTCCCTGCCGGAGCTGGGGTATTCCTGGTCAAAGCCGACATTTGCAACCTTTCAAGAACCTTCTTCCAAAACAAGGGAGGTGGTTATTTTTGGCGGAGGGTATGATCCGGAAGAGGACCATTTCCCGGAAGCCTGGTTTGATGGCAATTATGATGGTGTGTATTCCCCTAGTGATAAGAGAGATATTTTTGATATCAATAACCCGCAGCATGACGCATTGAATAATGATAAATATGATACTTTTAATCCGGAACAGAATGAAATCGGCAGAGGAATTTTCATAATGGATCTCTGGGATGGGAGTCCGGTATTTCAGGTTTCATATGGAAAAAACAACACAACCGGAATTCATCAGAAAGATGAGGAGATGAAATGGTGTTTTCCTGCAGATCCGACAGTGATCAGTTATCCGGGAATTTTTTTACTATATGCTGCCGATATATACGGCCAGATCTGGAAGGTTTCGTATCATGCATTATCCGGAGAAAAGAATTGGAACGTCAAACGGATTTTTTATACCAATCCCGGTTCAGATCAACCAGATGCAATGTCTGCCTTATCGGTCAAACCATCTTTGAATTCATTTGATTCCGGCAGAAAACTCTTTCACTCGCCGGACGTGTCATATATGGGCACAGAATGGACAGACAATCCTGTTTTATATTTTGCAACCGGCGATCGTGAGCATCCGGGATATATTGCAGGATATCACAACCGTTTTTATGTGGTTTCAGATATGGATATTCCGGCCAATGAGACGGATTTGATCAATCTGACTTGTGATGAACTGGATGGCAGTTCAGATGTGAATCAGGATGGAAGTTCAGCGTATGGTGATGAGTCAAACAATCATGATGAAGTTCTTCAGGATCAGCTTCTGGATATTTTATATGGGGTTACCGATTATCCCATGAATCATAAAATCTGCCGTGGATGGTATCGAACACTCGGAAAACAGGGAGATTGCTTTCCGGTATCACTGGTGGACCATAAGGGAGAGATGGGTCTGGACAGACCGGTATTGTTTTTTAACACAGTTTATTTTTCAACATTTCAGCCTAAAATCAGCGATTTTTGCCGGCCCGGAGGAAACAGCTTTTTTTATACAATTGACTATTCTGATGGCCGTGCGGTTTTCAAAAAGGACAAGACCGGTTCGACCAATATCCTTACGGATAAAGGAACCATAGAGGATACTTTTCATATGGTTGAAAACAGCGGTATCCCTTCGGAAATCAAGTTGATTACATACCCGGGAGGGGTTGCAGCATTTGTAAGCTCCGGTAAAAATATTTTTGGATTGGGATCTGAAAAAAGTTCGATGATCGGCCAATCATCCAATATTCCCTCTCCTCCGGGTGGTGTTCAGAGGATGATGTGGGAATTATATTGATGATACATCCCTTTTTCATTTTGCACCTTATATTTTTAATCCGGAGATTTTATGACATTTTCACGACGGTGCTAACGGGAATTTCGTCAGATCGGAATTTTCTCCCGAGAAAATAGGGCAATTCCCTGTTGTATTTGAAGCAAATCCCTGTTATATGCGCGATGAATTTTGTTAAAAGGTGCACGGTTTGTTTTGTAACATCGAAAGACGCCCTATTAAAAATAATATAAGAGGTTGGTGTTGTTCGCTATAATAAATTCCTTCAAATGCCTGAAATTTATGTCAGATCAATCCGAACTGCAAAAAGCAAAGAGCTAAACATGAACATTAAAAATTCTTCAACTGTTCCATCACAAAGGTTTTACTTCTTTTTATCGCACTTCAGGGAGTAATCGTTACCTCAGCGTATGCGGAAGCATCATTCCCCAACGGGGAGCAGGGTATATTCGGTCCAAAGCAATATCTGCGTACCACAGGCTCTCCCAACATTTATGAAGATACCTTTGCCGCAACCCCTGGACCGGGATATCTGATCATCCGCAACTGTGAGGCTAACAGCAAACATCGTGTTACCAGTGCCCTTATTTTCATCAACGGAGAACAGATATACGAACCCGAAGATTTTCAGCAGGATGTTTACATTCTGGACCTTCCCGTTGTTCTGGATAAAATCAATACTATCCGGGTGGAGCTTAGAAGTTAACCCGGAACATATCTTACCATAGGTATTGGCCAGATCCTGCCTACGGTTTATCTGACCGCAGATCCATCAACCATTATTTTGGGAGCGTCCACAACCCTATCCTGGAACTCCGGTATGGCCAATACTTGTATCATTGATCCGGGCATTGGTGAGGTTGATGTGAATGGTTTTATGACCGTATCCCCATCTGTTACAACAACCTATACCATAACAGCGATAGCACCTGCAGGGAGCGTTACTTCCAGCGTGACCATAGAAGTCATCCCCCCTCCGACGATCAATTTTACCATTAGTCCAAATACAATTATTGAAGGCCAAACCGCATCCTTGGAATGGAGCACAACCACTGCTGAAACGGTTACAATTGATAACGGTATTGGCCAAGTTGATTTAAATGGTTCGGTTCAAGTAACACCGACGGAAACTACAACATATACAATTACCGCTACCGGACTTGGTGGAACAACAACAGATACAAAGACCATAACAGTTTATCATATTCCGACAGTAAATATTTTTGCTAATCCCAATCCGATAATTGAAGGAGCGACAAGTACATTAAGCTGGAATTCTGAATATGCAGATTATTGCATAATTGAACCGGTTATCGGTCAGGTAGGATCAAATGGTACGATTTCAGTATCTCCCTCTGAAACCACAACATATACGGTTACAGCTGTCGGCCCTGGTGGTTCAACTCAGGCGTTAATTATTGTAACTGTTTATCATATCCCAACAGTTCAGATCACAACAGATCATCAGACAATAATTGAAGGTGAATCAGCCATACTTACATGGAGTTCAAAACACGCTGCAACCTGTACAATTGAACCTGGAATTGGTTCAGTTAATGCGAATGGGTCAATTAGTGTCTCGCCCATAGAGACTACAAAATATACAATCACTGTTGCTGGGCCTGGTGGCACGGCAACTGCTGAAGCTAATTTGACGGTATATCATGTTCCAACAGCCACTTTATTAATCAGTCCGAATTCCATTATTGAAGGAGAAACAGCAACATTATCTTGGAATACAGATTATGCGGAAACAATTACAATTGAACCTGGAATTGGAAACGTCGCAGCAAATGGTTCATTAACAGTTACACCTGCTGAAACAACAACCTATACAATTATTGTCAGTGGTCCAGGCGGAACAAGTGTGAAGAATATTCTTCTGACTGTAAATGATACTTCAGGTCCACCAACGGTTAACATCAGTGCATCACCAGTGACTATTACAATAGGCAGCAGTACTCAGATTGCATGGAACACTCGAAATGCTAGTAAGATCTACATCGAAGGCATTGGAACTGTCGCTGAAAATGGTTCTATAATTGTAACCCCTGATCATACAACAACCTATACAATAAGTGCGACCGGTGACGGTGGATCTTCAAGCAAAAAAGTTATAGTTAAAGTGTTGGGTAATCTTGAACCTCAATTGGAAGACTCATTTGGTATGAATTACCAGGATTTGATTCCACCCGATGCAACGGTTCCAGGCTATGATCCTGAACGGTTTTCAGTAATAAGTGGCCTTGTAAATAATAAAGAGGGTTCTCCAATATCAGATGTTTCAATTTCGATACTTGGCTATCCAGAATACGGGACCGCACAAACCGATTCAGAAGGTCGGTATTCGATCCCTGTAGAAGGTGGTACATATTTCAAGGTAATCTTTGAAAAACAAGGCATGATTTCAAGTCAGAGAAACGTGGAGGTTCCCTGGAATGATATCGTAACACCCGAGACTGTTGTGATGATAAATGAAGATCCGGTTTCAACCACATTTACTTTTGATGGTAATCCGGAAACCATTGTAACTCACAAAAGTTCGGAGGTTTCAGATGAATTCGGAACCCGTTCATGTTCTATGGTATTTACTGGGGATAACAAAGCATATCTGGTTGATAAAGATGGCAACCATATCCACGAATTAAAAACCATTACCACAAGAGCAACCGAGTTTTCAACACCCGAATCAATGCCTGCAAAGCTTCCAGCAAATTCTGCTTACACGTACTGTGCAGAGCTCAGCATAGATGGTGCCAGTCGAGTTAAATTTGAAAAACCTGTCATTGCCTATGTTGACAATTTCTTAGGTTTTAACGTTGGAATGGCAGTTCCAGTTGGATATTATGATCGTGATAAAGGTGTATGGGTACCCACTGAAAACGGTATCGTTGTAAGATTGCTTGATACGAATTCAGATGGGATAGTAGATGCATTAGATAAAAATAATGACGGTTTGGCAGATGATCTTGATGGAAATGGTAACTTTAACAATGAAGTAGAAGGCCTCAATGATCCGATCAAATATTTTCCAAATTCAACTTTCTGGAGAATTTCGTTAACACACTTTTCACCATGGGATGCGAATTATCCATATAGCATTCCAAATGATGCTATTTTCCCGAATCCTGAAGATGACCCAATTATAGATCAACAAGAAATAAATGAAATTGAGTGCCAAAATCAAATAAACTCTTTTGTAGAAGAGCGTTCACGTGTATTTCATGAGGATATCCCGATTCCAGGGACAGATATTACACTTCATTATTCAAGCAATAGAGTTGGTGGTTATATTTCAAATGTCGTTATTCCTGTCAGTGGGGCCGAAGTTCCTGCCAGCCTTAGATATATAATTGTTAAACTTGAGGTTGCGGGAAGATCCTTTGAACAGAAAATTGATCCATTACCAAACAAAAGTGTTGAATTTACTTGGGATGGTTCAGATGCTTTTGGAAATAGAATTATAGGGGCAACAAACGCAAGGGTCTCTATTGGATTTGTATATTATATGTGGTATTCGGTACCTGGAAATTTTCAGAATTCATTTGCACAAGCAGGTCTAGATTCAACTGACATCCTTGTACGTAATGATTTTTTTCGGTGGAAGAGAGAAACAATCACTATGTATCCTTCTGTAAAGCAACAAGGAAGTACTATTGCAGAAGGTTGGACTATCTCACCTCATCATCAGGTCAGCCTTAAAGGTTTACCAGCCCTTTTTATGGGAGATGGCACGAAAAAAATGAATTATTCATCTCTTATAAGTCCAATAGCAGGGACTGGTATCAGAGGAACAGACGGCGATGGCGGAAATGCTATAGAGGCAAAACTAAGTAATCCTAATGGTATAGTTGTTGATAGAGAAGGAAGTTTATATATCGTTGATCAAACTGTAATCAGAAAGGTGGATTCTGATGGGATTATTACAAGGGTCGCTGGACGATTAACCGGAGGGTGGAATATTCAAGATGGAATTCCCGCTGTGGATTATAGTTTATTTAATCCTATGGATGTAGCGGTAGATAGTATAGGAAATTTCTACATAGCAGATACAGATAATCACATGATTTCAAAAGTAGATTCAAATGGAATTATTACAACCGTTGCCGGTATGAAAAATGGCGGCTATTTTGACAATGAAATTCTGGCCTCAAGAGCAAGGTTTTATTATCCAACCAGTATCGCATTTGATTCATCGGATAACCTTTATATTTCAGACCAGAATTACCATCGTATTTGTAAAGTTGATAAAAACGGAATACTTACTACAGTTGTCGGGATAGGTGGTACATATGGTCGTGGGTACAGTGGAGATGGTGGGCCTGCGACAAATGCTAAGCTTTTTAGCCCACGAGGAATTGCTATTGATAAAGACGATAATTTATATTTCGCAGATTATGACAATCACCGAATTAGAAAAGTTGATCAAAGCGGAATCATTACAACTGTTGCAGGGAATGGTTCTCGTGGTTTCTCTGGCGATGGGGGGGCTGCCACAGAAGCACGTTTATATTGGCCTACAGACATAGCTATAGATTCCTCAGGGAATCTATATATTGCTGATGCTCGAAATTACAGAATACGGATGGTTAATACAAAAGGTATTATTACAACAGTGGCCGGTGGAAATACGGAATACATAGGTTGGGTTAAGGGAATTTCGATAGATAAACAGGACAATTTGTATTTTTCATATGGATACAATGTTGGTATCCTTTCTCCAGTTAAAAGTCTGTTCGATGCTGCAGGTGACATATTATTTTCAGAAGCCAACAATGTGGGGCACATATTTGCTCTTAATGGATACCATAAAAAAACAATTGATTTAAATACTGGTATTACCCTGAAAAATTTTGAATATGATGCTAATAAAAAATTAATCACTGTTTCCGATCAATTTGATAACCAAATCAATATTGAAAGGGATGTCATGGGTATTCCGACAGCTATTATTTCACCAGATCGAATTGAAACTAAGTTAATGGTGGATCCAACAACAAACCATTTAAGTCGGGTGATATTCCCAGACAATAGTTATTACAAATTTGAATACTCTTCCAAAGGTTTAATGCGGTATGAATACGATCCCCAAGGAAATCTGTTTGAGCACAAATATGATGAGAATGGAAGATTGACTGATGTTTTCGATGAAGAGGGCGGCCACTGGCAGTACAATAGACAAGTTAATGAAGATGGATCTGATAATGTTGAGGTTATCACAGGAGAAGGTATTAACAAATCCTACATAGACCAAATAGATTTAACTGGAGTATTCACATCAACTATTACAGACTCAACAGGTGCTGAAACTCATTATTCTCGATCTGCTAATGGTATGGTTATTCACAAAGAACTTCCATGTGGAATGGATATTCATACCACATATGAGAAAGAGCCACAGTTCAAGTATAAATACATTACAGAATCCACTGAGACAACATCACAAGGAATAATTAAAAAATTATTAAGGAATAAATCTTATCAAGATACAAATTCTGATAACAAGCCCGATTTGATAACTGATACACTTTCTCTGAATGGAAAAGTCACAACATTGAGACAAAATATTCTTTCTGCTCAAAATACGATCACATCTCCTGAAGGTCGTGTCATAACAAGTCAATATGATCCAGCAAACCTGCTTTTGGATCGAGTTAGTATTCCTGGCCTTTTTGATACCAATTATTCCTATGACTCAAGAGGTCGTTTGACATCTATAAGAACTGAAACACGAGAAACCATTTTTTCATATGATAATCAGGGGAATGTCAAAACCATAACAGATCCTGAAGACAACATTACTACATATAGTTATGATGAAATGGGTCGAGTCATAGCGGTTTTTCGACCGGATACATCAGATTTATTTTTCAATTACGACAACAACGGAAGTATGACAGTTTTAACGAATCCAAATGGTATCAATCATAACCTTGCATTTAATAAAGTGAATCTGACAAATTCCTACCAGGCACCGCTTAGCGGAAACTATTCATATTTGTATGATAAAGATAGACGATTGATACGAAAAACCTTTCCTTCCGGTAAGCAAATTTACAACAATTATGATGGCGGAAGGTTAAGTCGGGTTCAAACACCTGATGGGGATATTGATTTCACCTATCTTTGTGGTTCGAAAGTTGGTACATTATCAAAATCAGGTGAAACAATCACTTATGAGTATGATGGCAAACTGGTAACATCAGAGACATTGGGTGGCACATTAAATCAATCTTTGAGCTATACCTATAATAATGATTTCAACGTTAAAACATTTACATTTGCAGGTGTAACTGAGCAATATACCTATGATAATGACGGGCTTTTAGCTGGTGCAGGGGATTATTCAATATCTCGAAATGCTCAAAACGGTCTGCCTGAAAGTGTGTCTGGAGGTTTATTAAGCCTCACCCGGTCATTTAACGGTTATGGAGAAGTTGACGGCCAGTCGGTTACTATCAGTAGTCAAAGCGTATCTTCCTGGTCTGTAGATCGAGACAACAGTGGTCGAATTACATCCAAAAACGAAACAGTTGGAGGTCTTACTTCAAATTATGCCTATGAATACGACAGTATGGGAAGGCTTGTTGCTGTGACAAAAGACGGAACTCTGGTTGAGGAATACCAGTATAGTCTGAACGGTTCCCGTGAATACGAAATGAATAGTCTAAGAGGAATAGCCGGAAGGACATTGAATTATTCAGATGAGGATCATTTGCTGACAGCAGGTGATGTGTCATATCAGTATGATTTGGACGGTTTTCTAACACAGAAAGGTAGCAGTGCCGATACAACAAGTTATAGCTATTCTTCACGCGGAGAATTGATAGATGTTAATCTTCCGGATGGTAAATACATAGAATATGAACATGATCCACTTGGACGAAGAATTGCCAAAAGGGTGAATGGAGCGATTGTTGAAAAATATCTCTGGCAGGGATTGACAAGGCTTTTGGCGGTTTATGATGGCTCAAACAATCTGATCCAGCGGTTTGAATACGCAGATGGCCGCATGCCGGTTGCAATGATTCAAGGTGGAGCAACTTATTATCTGTCTTACAATCAAGTTGGCTCTTTATGTTTGGTTGCAGATTCTTCGGGGAATGTTGTAAAGAGAATTGAATACGATTCATTTGGGAACATAATCGAAGACACCAATCCGGATTTCAAGGTTCCGTTTGGATTTGCAGGTGGGTTGCAAGACCGCGATACGGATCTGGTCAGGTTTGGATACCGGGATTATGATCCGGATACAGGCAGATGGACAGCCAAGGATCCGATTGGGTTTGAAGGTGGTGATACGGATCTTTATGGGTATGTCTTAAATGATCCTATTAATTTGATGGATCCTTGGGGATTATGGGGGTTCAAGATAGCGGCTTATTGGGGATATGGTGGTTCCTTTGCTTTCGGCAAAAATAATGGAAAGATTTTCATCAGGGCTGCTGGTGGTGTTGGGATAGGCGGTGGATTTAGTTACAACCCAGAGGGAGGAATACCCAGATTATCAAAAGCCTCTCCTTGTGATAGTGCAGAAGGTTTTATTGGAACGAGTGCATGGGCTGGTGCTTCCTTAGGCCCTCTTTCTACAGGATGGGCTGGGCATGCAGGTTTAGCAATAAGTAAAGATCTGGATGGACGACCAAACCTTGATTATGTTGAGGACAGTGGCGCATATGGAACTGTCAGTCGAAACAATGGCTGGGGAGTAAAGCTTGGTGGCGGTTTAAATTTAGTCGATGTTGGCCTCGCTTGGTAGCATTGGTGTTAATGAGGGATAGGCTGTTGTTCTGATATGGAGTATGAGAAATGACAATATCAATCATAAATAAGAAAACTTTAAATATTCTGTTATTTAGCGCTGCTGGGCTTTTCTTTATAGAAGTTTTTTTAGCCAAATATGGATACTTTGATACACACCGTGATAACCGTTTTATTTTGATGCTTTTTCTTCTCCCTCCTCTGTTGGCAACCATTTGTTTTTTTATTTTATTATACAATAAGTGTTTTAAGGCAATGCATACCAGTTTACTTGGCATTTTAATGAGAGGATTGTTTTGTATATTGACCATTTTCATGCTTGTAATATGGACTGTTTTAATTACAAAATTTATAATTTAGGATAACTGTGAACTTCAATTCTATCTGGCCGATTATTTGGGGAGGACTTCTTATTGTTACTGGGGTATACTGGTTAAAAAAGAGATCCATTGGAATTGGAATTGAGGGAAGGCCTGCATTATTTTATATTAAGGGAAATGTCGCTATTATATTAGGAATAATTATGATTGTCGCAGGCATTGCAATTTTTCGGAATTATGAAATCCTGTCATTTTTGAATTTTAATTATTAACTCTTTCTCTGTAACCTGAGGGCTGGTTAGGGCTGGGGGTCTGAGGGAAATTGGGAAATTGGGGTAACAGTTTAGACCCTTATTTATTCAGGAGAAGTAGACATCAACTGGAATTCTGATAAAGCGCGGCCTGTGCATCGGAGGTGATTGTGGTGAGGAGGATTTGCAGAAATTGTAGTGAGTGAACACCCTGTCTTCGAGCGGTTTGTACCAGGCTCGTAAGAATGCTATGTTTTTTCAGTCCGGATTCAGATCGTGTTCCAAAGGAAGTTTTACGAGAATCCCAGGGACATGATATACAATTAAGAAGAATCAATGTGATTGTGGATATCTTTCAATCAATAGTTTGTGGAATAATGATGTTATGGAGAAATGGACGGTCAATCTATCAATGTTAACGACCAGGAAATATCCTCATGGTCGGTAAATAGAGACAACAACGGCAGGAGGTATCACATCAAATTATATCTATGAGTACGAAAGTATGGGAAGGCTTGTTGCTGTGACAAAAGACGGAACTCTGGTTGAGGAATACCAGTATAGTCTGAACGGTTCCCGTGAATACGAAATGAATAGTCTAAGAGGAATAGCCGGAAGGACATTGAATTATTCAGATGAGGATCATTTGCTGACAGCAGGTGATGTGTCATATCAGTATGATTTGGACGGTTTTCTAACACAGAAAGGTAGCAGTGCCGATACAACAAGTTATAGCTATTCTTCACGCGGAGAATTGATAGATGTTAATCTTCCGGATGGTAAATACATAGAATATGAACATGATCCACTTGGACGAAGAATTGCCAAAAGGGTGAATGGAGCGATTGTTGAAAAATATCTCTGGCAGGGATTGACAAGGCTTTTGGCGGTTTATGATGGCTCAAACAATCTGATCCAGCGGTTTGAATACGCAGATGGCCGCATGCCGGTTGCAATGATTCAAGGTGGAGCAACTTATTATCTGTCTTACAATCAAGTTGGCTCTTTATGTTTGGTTGCAGATTCTTCGGGGAATGTTGTAAAGAGAATTGAATACGATTCATTTGGGAACATAATCGAAGACACCAATCCGGATTTCAAGGTTCCGTTTGGATTTGCAGGTGGGTTACTTGACATCGACACAGGTCTTGTCCGGTTTGGCCACAGGGATTATGATCCTGAGATTGGAAGATGGACCGCCAAAGATCCGATACTTTTTGAAGGTGGTGATACGGATCTTTATGGGTATGTGTTGAATGATCCTATCAACTTTGTTGATCCCTTGGGACTGCTATTGTCTGACACTCAAATTGCTAATATAATTTTTAATGAAACGAGATCATTTTCGGGAGAAAATGTTGCGGAGGCCCGACGCGATATTGCTCACGTAATAATTAATGGAGACAATGCTTTAGGTGATAATAGACCTGTTACAGCCCCAACGACTGCGAATGTTCCACCCGCAGAGGCTTCGACATACAGTGCTTGCAGTAATGCAGTAAGTACGGCGAGAGCCGAACGAGAATGGACAGACCCAACAAATGGGGCTACGAATTTCAACTTTCGTAATAACGATTCAACTGCTCCATTTTATGGTTTACCAAATCAGACCCACGTGGGGCCTCTCAATAACAGCTATACAGGTGGAGGCCTTAATGCAACTGGCGTTTGGGTAAATACCTATGGAGGCCGCCCATGATAAAATGGATTGGTAATATAATTATGGTGTTTCTACTTTTGCCATTTACTGCACATGCTGATATGGGAGAGTATGCAAAACAATATTTTCAAGAAATCGAAAGTAGAAATGGGGCAGTTTTTTTCTCACAGTGTAGAAATACCCAAAACTTTTCTTATGTAGCGACAATGCTTTTTGAGGTTGGTAATAAAAATGGACTCTTAGTTGAATGGAAACAGAACACAGTAATAAATCTTGCAAAAATAATAATTACTCCAAATGGTATAGAATTGGAAGAAACCCATGGTGGCATCTATACACGTGAGAGAGTGTATAGACTTATTAATGAACTTTCAAAAAACAAATTTAAGTTCCTTTGTCCTTTTCGTCAAGTGGCCTTAAAAGAAACTATGGCAAATGAAACTTGTACAAATAGTCCGTCGGAATAGGAAAAAACAAGGGGGCTGAAGTTACATCTTAAATTGTGAATAAATGACAATCATTTGAACCTTGAAACCATGACCTATGCCGGTGAAATAGCCTCTTACACCTTTGACAACGATGGAATGCTGACCCAGCCTGGTAGGATGCGCTTTCAAGCGCATCTTTTTTGAAATATGATGTTTAAATTTAATGACAAATTATCGCAGAGTAACCCTGCCGGATGCGACGCTCATTGAGTATGTCCATGATCCATTGGGAAGAAGGATCGCCAAAAAGGTAAACGGAACCATTACGGAGAAATATCTCTGGAAAGGCCTGACCACACTCCTGGCAGTTTATGATGGCGCCGACAATCTGATCCAGCGGTTTGAATACGCAGATGGCCGCATGCCGGTTGCAATGATTCAAGGTGGAGCAACTTATTATCTGTCTTACAATCAAGTTGGCTCTTTATGTTTGGTTGCAGATTCTTCGGGGAATGTGGTAAAGAGAATCGAATATGATTCATTTGGGAATATAATCGAAGACACCAATCCGGATTTCAAGGTTCCGTTTGGATTTGCTGGTGGATTAATTGATAATGACACTGGTCTTGTCCGGTTTGGATATCGTGATTATGACCCGGAAGTTGGAAGATGGACAGCTAAAGACCCAATATTTTTTGCAGGTGGTGATACAGATCTTTATGGGTATGTGCTAAATGATCCTATTAATGAAATTGATCCTCTTGGACTTTTTTTGGGCCCACTATTTAATAGCCTTAAAGGCGCAACCGCTATGGGGCCAGTTATGTTGGTTGCAGGGGTTGTATGTGCTGTAGTCGCCGGTCCTGTTTTAGTAGGCGGTGGTGTCGCTGGAATTGCTGCTGGAGTCGTAGGAGGATTTATTGGAATGACAGCTGGGAATCAAGTAGACAATCTGCTTGGTACTGGGTTTTATTCAGACAACGTTCCTTCCATTGAGCAGCGCATGATGGATGAAGGTATATACTGGAATACTGATTATGAAATGATGGATTTAATGAATAGAGCTGACAAACTATCAGAAACAATTAAAACATTTGCTGAACAACACGGTTTAAATGAGCCAGGAGCATGCAATTAGTATATTAAAATTCATAGAAAAATTATTTCTAATGCTTATTATTTTTAAGGATATTTTAAAGTGATTGAAGCTTTATTAGCAAGTATACTGGAAATATTTGGATATATTTTTTACGGAATATGTGTTTTTTTTAATTGGCTATTTAAAAGTGGGAAAACACCTATAAAGAAAGAATTTAAATCTGAAAATAGTATACTAAGAGATACAATAATAGCTATAATCTTTTTTTCATTTTTCATTTTAATAATTTATCTTTTATCTTGATTTATTTGCCGACCGGATTGAACCGATCATCTCTTTTTTCAAGATGAAATCCGATCCGGGCCATTTATCAACATTGATGAGACCCCCGGTTCAGGTAGTAAAAAAACCGGGCCGGTCGAATACCAGCAAACACTATATATAAATGTTCCGTGGAGTAGTTAATGCATGTGGTATAAGTCGGGTCGGGGTCGGACCAAGTTGGATGCTTTGTTATCAAGGCTTAAGGTCGTAAACAAGGTGCTTTTTTGCTCTTAAAGTGATGTTTTTGTTGTAAAGGGTTCGGGGGACATCATACTGAATTCCTGTCAAGATTTTTTTGAATTCCCATCAAATTTTTTGGCCACCAGTTCCCGGAACCATTTGAGAATGGTTTCCGGTTTGACAATGCAGGCAATGCTTTTCAAGGCTTTCAGCCCGATGCGCTTGCCGATTCTGGCTAACCGGATTCGTTCCGGATCGGTCAACCAGACCGGCTTATCCAGTTTTGTTTTCAGGATTTCATTTTCAGCAGCCAGGTATTCATTTCGTGCCAACAGTTCCAGTTCAATATCCCCACGCAGCAGCAACAGCGCCTCAGTCATTTTCATGTCCGGTCCTCCGATAGCTGATTGAATTGTTTAATAAGTGTGCAAGAAAATGCGGAGGATACCGGAACTTCAGGCGGATATCAATAGATGAAAAGAAACATTCACACACCAAGAAACAATGCTATTTTGAACAACGCTCGATCAGTTCGGCAATGGTTTTCACCTCCAGAATGGCGGATTTAACCTGCTTCAACCGGTCGACATTCT
>DYJC01000027.1 GCA_020723305.1 Desulfosudis oleivorans | reverse complement strand
TCTTCACCGTAATATTCAGGTTCCCCGGCTCTGATAACGGGAACTCCGGCAGATTCAACTCTTGCGGCAGCTCAAAAGGCGTGTACTCCGTGCCGCGGATGGTACCCTGGTTGTTCAGATGGTTGTAGTGAACATCATCTACCGATGCTCCGGATTGTATGGTAACGGTGTCACCAAACAGGACGACGCCGTCCTGTAGCTCGGCATTATGATGTATAACAACCTCCGGAATAAACTCCCAGAATGGGGAATTACGTTTATCGGTTACGGCGATGTCCCCGCTGAAGACCCGGGACCATGGTCCCAGTGATACGGTTTTTTCCGCCAGGATAACGCTTGTGGAAAGGTTCAGTCCATTGTCCATGGAGACAATCACATTGACCGTATCCCGGGAGATGTCTTTTCCATCGCTGACTTCCAGTTCCAGGGAATACGCGCCAGAGACATCCGGCACAAAAGAAGATGCTGCGGTGTTTGGATTCACAATACTGTTATCCGTCAGGGAGCTGCCGGTGGGCATGCTCAGGAAATACCAGAAAAACGTAAGCGGTTGTGGTCCATTATCCGGATCCTGACTGCCCGAACCATCCAAATTGGCGGTTTCGCCGAGATAAATGGTATGATCTTCCCCTGCATTTGCCTGAGGCGGAACATTGGGTTCAGTAATGGTATACCGGGCTATACCGATACTGCTCTGATTACCGGCAGTATCTACGGCAACATATTGCAGTTCCGTATCAGCCGCGATCTCAATGGGAAGGATATATTCCACCGAGGCCGTGGTAGGCGGTGTGCCATCCACAGTGTAATAAATTGTTGATGGTTCGCCGGCCGTAAGTGTTACCTGCTGGACCGCATCATACACTCCGGTTCCGGGAGTTGCCGTAATTTCCGGAGGCGTCCGGTCGATAACCACGGCTCCGCCGGCATAATTTGCCACCGCAGGGGAGTTGTTGTCGGTGATGACACCATATACATAATATGCGCCGTCGGTTAATTGGCTGGTATCCCATACATGGGTATCTTCATCGCCATCCGGGTTTTCAGCCAGGTTGCCGGTTATCAGGACACCATTTTCGCCGGTTGCATCCACGTCATAGAACAACGAAATAACAGCATCGCTATCCGGATCAGAATCCTCCCATTGAATCAGGAATGTATTGTCGTTGGTCAGGATATCGATTGACGGCCCGGTGATGCTGATCTCAGGCGGATCATTCACGCCATTGCTGTCCGTAAAAAAGGATTGCGTCTTCGTCCACGGACTTGCCAGATCATGTTCATCAACCGCACGGGCACGCCAGTAATACCATGTATGGTCGGCAAGCGCTTGAGTGGACGTCCATTCCGGTATGGCGGATTCACCGGCACACACCGGTATGGTAAGTTCACGATCCTGATAAACCTGAAATTCATATTGGATCTGATCCATATCCATATCCTGTGAAGCATGCAGCAACAAAGTCGGTGTCAGCGTATCCACCCAGGCCCCGTCACTTGGATTTTTGATTCCAGGAATTGCGGGTATGTCATTTACGGTATTGACAAAGAAGCTGCCAATGGACCAGGCGCTTTCGGCAAATCCGTCAGACGCCTTGGCCCGCCAGTAATACAGCGTATTGTCGGCCAGGTTTTCCACCTGCCATTTTGTGGTTTCAGCCCCTTCTTCCACATCACCAGATCGTCGTACATCCGGGCTGTCAAAGGTATTGGCCGTATCAATCTCAAACAAATAGGAAAGATCATCTCCGTCCATATCCCGGCTGTTGGCAACTGTCAGATTCGCTGACAATGTCTGTATCTCACTGCCGGCGACCGGACTGACAACAGCCGGAGTTTCCGGACTGTCATTGGCGGTGTTGACAAAAAATTCATGCAAAGCGGTTTCGGTCTGTGCGCCATGTTCATCGGTTGCAATGGCCCGCCAATAGTACCAGGTGTTATCATTCAGAACGGTATCGACCGTCCATTGAGTGGTATTATCCGGGTCCGCCGTGATTTCATAAGCAGCGGCAGCAATATCCGTCATTTCCAGATCCGCATACACTTCAAAAGAGTAGGTGATTGCATCTTCATCAACATCCGTGCTGTTGGTGACCTCCAGAACAGGTGTCCGGGTGCTTACCTCTGCCTTGTCTGAAGGTTTGCTGATATTGAACGGATTGGGTGCATCATTGGCGGTATTGACAAAAAAGCTGCCATATACCCAGGGCGTGTAGCAATTACCATCCGAGGCCCGGGTTCTCCAGAAATACCAGGTGTTGTCCTGCAATGTCTCAGGAACTGTCCAAATGGTATTAGGCTGTGTTTCAGGCACATAATACTGGCCGGACACCAGGTAGGTGAAACCCTCGTCACGATACAGCTCAAAATTATAAGCAATTGGATCTCCATCCGGATCGGTGCTGTTGTGAATGTTCAATACCGGGGTTTGGGCGGTTGTCTCTGACTGATCCGCTGGTTCATTGATTGCCGGAAGCGCAGGAGCATTGCTGGAAACCGGATTTGTTCCATTCCGGTATTCGGTCAAATCGCTCAATCCATCATTGTCATAATCCCGGCTCCCATCCCTGTCCAGGGTATTGAAATTCTGCATTTCCCAGTCATCTTTCATGCCGTCGTTATCCGTATCATCGGAAATCAGAATACTGATCCGGACCGACTTTCCGGAACTGTTGCCGGAATCATCAACAGCCAGGGCGTTTATGAAGTAGTCACCGGTAATGTAGAACAATGTCGGTGATGGATAGTTCGCAGTCAGCAACGGGCTTGGGTCATGATTGTCCGTGGCCCGGTAGCTCATGGAAACCTGCTGAATTGAACTGGTATCGGATGAAGGATTGAAAAAGATTTCCGGTGGCGTGCTGTCGATCACCACGCTCAGCACAGTGGAAGGTGCGCTCAGGTTTCCATTGCGATCAAGGGCGGCAACCCGGAATTGATATGAAACTTCTGAAGCAAGCCCCTCATCCCTGTATTGATTTCGTGTCAACGCTGCCGGCGTCAGTTGAGAGTTATTCCGATATACATAATAACCTGCCAGATCACTCTCCGTATTCTGATTCCAGGACAAGATAGCAGCATTCCCCTGGGTCGTGACCTGAAAACCGGTTGGTGTTGCAGGTGCAGTCCGGTCCGCGACTTGAAAAGAAGTACTTTTTTCAGACACGGCTTCACCGTTTGTCAGCAGCCGGGCGGTAAGCGCATAAGAACCGGATTCCAGACCGCCCATATCGAACATCAGATTTTTCATGCCGTTTATGGTGACATTTTCAATGTTTGTACGTTCTCCGTTCAGCAGCAGTTCCATCTGACCGGCAAAGTTTGAACACGCATATGCAGTAACCGATGCCATAATCGGATCGGTTTCATTGAAAATATCCTGATCCAGAGCAATCGCCGTAACCGCGGCCTGCTTCACCTCAAATACTTCTCCGGAATTCAACAGCTCGGTCATGGTGTCGGCTTTGTATAAGGTATATACGACCCAATGAATTCCCTGTTCCGTTGTTGTAAATTCCGAATTCTGTATGCTTATCCGGTTCTGCCCTGTGGAAAGCTCGCACATGGTTTCAAAAAGCTCGGTGTACTGACCGTCCGGATGATAAATCCATCCTTTCAGGATACCGGACACATCATCATTGGTTTCAATGAGCAGACTGATGTCCATGGTGTCTATCGGGTCATAGATCGGTTTATCCAGCAAAAGCTCAAGCACTTTTGTCTGAAAACCTTTTACATAAATATGAAACCGGCCGTTTGTATCACCAAACTGATAGTTGATCCCGTAACTGCCGGAAATCATCTCCTGGGGCAGTATGAAACTGAAGCTGGTATTACCCGCTATCGGCAGGGTACCCTCATATCCGGGCGCAGATATTATCAGATCACCTGTCTGGCCGGTATTCACCTGCACAACAACCTCCTCTCCGGGCTGGTAAATGTTTTTGTCCGGATAGAAGGAGATCACATCATCGGCAAAATAAACAGGAATTGAATCCAGCAGAATGGACCGGCCGCCGGCAAAATACACTCCATAAATCATCTTGTTCGGGGTGTTCTCCGTGATCGGTATGGAAAGTGTTATGATACTGTCATCATCTATTGTGAATTCGTCCGAATCCTCGTAATCGCCGGAGATCACCCTCGCAATCATATCAATCGGCTGTTTGGATGGATGGGTGATATCAAGGGTCAGTATGGCCGTATCCCCGATTGTATACAGCGATTTATCCAAGCTGCCGGATACGGTAATATCGACACCCCCGACAACAAAGGGAATTTCCGTCAAGCTCCCCGAGAGATACAGGTAGGCGGTATACTCCTTTGCCGCAAGATCATCTTCCATGGTAAAATTGAAGGTGATCTCCTGCACGTCGCCCGGCTTGATCCATACATATTGAGTTTCGCTGATTCTATCCAGAAGATTAAAACCGACTTCGGCAAGTCCTTCAACCATCCCGGTATTTTGAACCGTTACAGTCATGGAGGCTTCCTCGCCGGGAATGAACTCCGGAGACTTCGGGACTGCGCTGAGGACAAATTCCGAGCCTTGGATTTCAATAGTCCGGGCTGTTTGTTGAATCACATTGCCGCTTTCATATGCAGCAGCCGTGATAGGGTATTGTCCAGGGTCGATTCCTTCCGCCGAAAAATCCAGGTTGATGACTTTATTCTCTCCGGCTTGCAACGTCAGATCAGCGTGGTCAGTAAAAAAATCGGTAACAATATCCAACTCACCCAGGAATTCGGAATCTCCGGCATTCTCGACATACAAGGTTGTATTGAAATAACCGGCTGGTGGAATATTTGCAGCCCAGTTGACGGAATTTACCAGCAGGTTTTTCATCTCAGGACTTGATATAAAGGGTTTACCGGCATCATTCCCGGAAAATGCATACTGTACAATCCTTCCAAGCTCATGGTGATTTACGACCAGGGCATTGGGAAGCAGTTCCCCGGACAAGAGAACCGCAACATCCGGTTTTACACCCCCCCTGTTTCCAGCGAGAAATGGTATGCTTACCGGTTTAGTCCAATCAGCTACAATGGGATGATCGATTTCTTTGTCTAGTGTATCTTCCCCTTCAACACGCTCAAACTGGTCCGGATCGAACAACAGCAGTTCTTCCATCGCAGCGTATTTGTTTTCGGCGTTTTCCGCGATAATCCACTCCGTAATCAGGAGGCCTCCGCCGTTTTTCACAAACCGCTTTAATGCCTCCTGTCCTTGAACCGGCATTTCCTCTTTACCGGTCCCGCCATCCAGAAGGATCACCGCATGAAAACCTTCGGTGCCTGGATTGGTTCCATCCCATTCATATTCATAAACCGGTGCAATGGTGACATTGATCCCGGCATTGGTCAGGATGTCTTCAATGTCCGATTCGGTCTTACCATCTTTTAACACAAGCACCCGGACTGTTTCCGGATATTTGACATCAAGCATCATGGAAAGCTGATTGGGTCCGGCAACCCTGACCGGAAGATTTCCCTGGCCGAAAAAAGAGCTGTAGGTAAGATCATAGTCTCCGGCTCCAAGGTCGGCAATCAGATTGTCGGTCAGACTCTCTCCTGCCGTGACAAAGACCGGTTTAACAATAGTTTCACCATTCAGAGATAGTGTCAGGTCGATGGTAGTGTCTGTGCAGCCCGTATTTTTGACCGTATATGGTATGACAACCATTCCCTCGGAATATACTTCTGCAGGGGAAAAGACGATATCAGCATTTTCACAGAAATTGACCGTATGGTTGATGGTTTGATTGATATCACCTGAAATAACCACCGGTATGGTTGCATCCTGTGTAATGCTGAAAGCTTTTACAATTTCAGTGGATTGCCCGGCTGGAATTTGGAGCGTAAATGCTTCATCCGCTATGGTAACAACTATTTCAAAATCAACCCCACCCTGATTGGTCAGTGTTGCCGTAAAATCAAAAGGTTCCCTGCCGGCTGTTTCCGGTTCCATTTTAACCTTCAGTGAAGGCGCAGCTACATGGAGCTGACTTGGGACTTCACGGCTGTCAACCCACCCGGCAAGGATGGACGGCTTGTCAGGTGCATTAAAACTGAAAGAAAAAGAGTGTTCGCCATTGGCATCCAGATTTACGGTTTCATTAAAAACAACCTTGTCATCCAGTTTAAAACTCAGGTTTTTTCCGCTTGCCGGATCACTCAAGGTATTGATCATTTTGCCGGTTACCCGTACACTTTTGCCTGGCTGATATATCTTTTGGTCGGTTTCAAACACGAGCTGGAGATAGTTGTCATCCACATAAAAGGTATGCCTGTCGGCGGCAACCGTTTGTGCCAGGGAGTTGGTTAATTTTCCGCTCAGAAGATATCTGCCCTCGGATTGAAGAGAATCAACTGAAACAGATACATGTTCCGTATCACTCGTGTTGATTGGGAAATCCTGTTCCCAGACGATGATCCCGCCTTGATACTCGATGAATAGCTCATGAAGAACCGGAAAATATTCGGGCTGTTCACCTTCCGTCATGATGCTGTTTTCAAAATCCAACTCGATTTCAATCCACCTTCCTGCTTTGGAAAGAATATCGGTCGAAGTAATCGGATCGTTTTCAGAAGTGGAATAGGTGCTCCAGGAAGAAGTGGACAGCGCCTCTTCGGTTTCGGAAGTACGAGTGGAAACCCGTATGACCGATTCATCAGACGATGTTGCAGCATATCCGAACCGGCCCCAGTTCACCAGACCGCCGGCATCGAATTTCAGGGTGATGGATCGGCCTTTACTTGATACGGCAAAAACATCACCTCCTCCGATACCAAAATAAACAGTGCCATTTTTTCCGGATATGGGAATTGTCTGAACGGAACTTTCAGTTTGATAACGCCAATGCTGCGATCCATCAGGGTTAACGGCTATAAGAGCTCCGCCAGTGGACTCTTCCAGACCGATATATATCATTCCATCCATCCCGATACCTGGTGTGGATGAAAAATAGTTATCTGTTTCATAGAACCACAGGTTACCACCCTCCGGATTGATTGCTTGCAATACCTTCTCATTGACAATAACATAGATGTTTCCATCCAGGCCGATGCAGGGACCAGAGAGGTTCGATCCATTCAATTTGAACGTCCACTTCAGGGTTCCGTCTGGATTCAATGCATTGAGGGCTCCCTCGTCACCGCTCATATAGATCGTGTTATCGCTGCCGACTGCCGGAGGAACAGAAATCCATTTTTGGGTTTGATACATCCATTTTTCGCTGCCGGTCAGATTTACAGCCAATAAGCCATCACTGGAAGATACATACAGGGTCTCATTCAAACCAAGGACAGGAGTGGAAAAGCCATGATATTCCGTAGTCAATCTCCATTTTTCATCTCCTTCCGGAGAGATAGCATAAATACTGCCTTCTGATGCAGCATATATGGTTCCATCCGGTCCTATTGCGGCGTAGACAGCTTGCCAATTCTCTGTTTCAAAGATCCATTTTTCCGATCCATCGGAATTCAATGCATAGATATTACCATCCTCGGCAGCGATATAAATGGTGCCATCATCACCCATGAGCGGTTTTGTGGTAATTCCTCCCATTGTTTCATAGGTCCATTCCATTGTACCGTTGGAATTTAAAACATATAATACCCCTCCGGATTCTCCACCGGCTGAACCAAAATATACAAAACCATTTGTATCGATCATGGGGGGAGCCATTCGCCAGGCTCCTGTTGCAAACTGCCAGATTTTTCGGCTGTTCGGGTCAGTTCCTCCGGTTGCATTGCTTACAACCGGTACAACATCCCCCGGGCTTGATGTGATCTCAACTTGATTCAGCACGCCGGACTGCCAGTCTTCCTGGCTTGTCCAGGTTTTTACACCGCTGTTCAGATCTTTAACGATCTGCAAGTTCAAATTACCTTTATCAATGCTTCCGGAATTTATAGTAACATCCGCGAGAACGGTTTTCGGATCGGTCGTAAAATAAACCTGCTGATCGGTAGATACCTCAACAGCCCCGTTCGTACCGTTCACCGTAATCGATTGTGACAGTTTTGATTGTTCTTTTGTCAATTGATCGGTGACATGGGCAAGTACCCTGTAGCTGCCGCTCAATGCTGCATCCGGTATGGTGACACTGATGTTTTCGGGCGTATCGACCCTCAGCAATATCTCATCCTGATTTTCCGCAATGATTTTCCCTTCTCCGTCCAGCAGAGAAATTTCATAACTGGTTTCCGTGTGGACACCACCGATATTCCTGATATCGATATTGATTGCATTGCCGGCATCATAGGTTTGCTTATCAAGTTGCATCACGATTTGTGATCCAGGAACTGAAAAATGGAAGAAAAATTCCTCTGTACTGTTCGCGCTTACAATTTCTACTCTTCCTCTATACATGCCGGGAGCAATCGTATCCGGTATTGCGCAGGACAAGGATGTCCGGCTGCTCTGTCCCGGTGTAAGGGTAACCATGTATTCCCGGTTGAAACCGATATCCGGAATACTTGCCCTGACATTCATATTTTCAATACCGATGTCGCCGGTGTTGGTAACATCGACATCCACATTCAGGGTTTCTCCCATTCGAAAACTGTATTTATTCAAGTTTGTTTCTACACCGGCCGAATATACCAATCGATTATTTCCGTAACTGGATTGGACCCCTCCATAATTTGCTGTATAGACCAGGGTATAGGTCCCAAAGGTAAGGTTCTCCAGCGGGATGACCATATCAATTGCGGTACTGGCATTGTTGGCAGGGTCAAAGGTCATTTCATCGGATTCCCATATCTCAGTTCCATCGGGGTTTCTAAGTGTTGCCGTGAAGACACCGAATGTACCCGGATACACGCCTCCTTCGGTTACCCGATTGATATTGAATGATATGGCATTGCTGCCGGGCTTGAATATTACGGGGAGGTTGGGTTCGATGCCCACTCTCAATGTCGGCACGGAAAAATATTCACTTGTTTCCGGTTGCTTATTACCATTTATATATCCGGTTGCCGTAATTTTATACTTCCCCGGCTTGGCTGAATTGGGAAGGGTGAACGTAATAATCTCTGTTGCAGTGAGGTCGGAAACCGTAAGGTCGTATTCCCGGCTGAACACTTGGGTGTTTTTCGGATCCGTGACAACCACACGGATAGTCGACTCATAACTGACACTGATAGTGGTGTTCAGATAATCCTTCCTTATATTTTTATAGTCCATCACAACCGTGACATCTTCACCGCGGTTATAGGTATCTTTTAGCTTGGCCAGATCAATATCCAAACAGGGATATACTGTCCGGAAGGTTACGGAAGGCTCGCTTATTTTTCTTCTGGCTCCATCAAAAATTTGCGCGCGGAACCGCGTGCCTACACCCAACCCTTCTTGCCTCCTTGTAGAATCGGAATAAATCATTTTAACGGAATGTTCGGCCTGCCGTATGCTGTTGGGAGGTATGGTCATGGAGTAGACCGTTTCATTGTACGGCTTGTGATTGACCAAGAGACGGTATGTCACGGTTTTCTCCAGGTCGGAATTATTTCTGCCGGTGAGTGTAAACTTTCCGGTACTGCCGTGGACATATGTATCTTTTTCAGAATTCATGGAAAAACTGAATTCTTTGTCCTCACCTGATTCTGGCGGATCACTGACAACAAATCGTGAGCCTTTTCTTTCAGCTTGAACAGGATTCCCCTCATTATCCAGCAATGTATATCTGGTGAACCATATGCCTAAATTCGGCTGAATGTTTTCCAGCAGATGATTCAGAATCAGGGTTTGAGCGCTTTCGACGGTCTGAGGAATCACTTCCTCTTTCATCAGAATATTGTCAGGATTGTAAACCGACAGTTTGATCTGGGCGGCATTGGTTCCTGTGTTGTTGGTGACTTCCGTTGATATTTCAGCATCGGTTTCCGGTGCAAACTCCGGAAGTATCATAGGAGCTTTTCCCCATCGACACAGATCCCGGATAATCGATTTGCCGTCAGCCGTTACCTGTCCGCGTTTGGAAGCCCAATCCTCGTAGATGGTTGTCGCGATAACCCGGCCATTTCCATACGCATACATCAGCATACAAGGCATTGAATTTTTACTTCGCCGCAACAGTATGGTGGAATCATCCGGCCAGTCTGTAAAATACCCGTCGACTACGGCATCACACTGCGTGGTATCAATACCGCTGAGGATTTGATGGTAGGTATCCAAATATATGGATTTCCATTGGCAACTGAGATCTTCACTCCAGCCATATCCTGACAGGTTCCCCGGAAGTAACCCATACTCATAGCCGCGCTGCTGTGAAAACACAACCACTGTACCGCCGTTTGAAATGTATTGCTCCAGGTTATGCTGAAAGGAGGGTGAATTATCCAGTCCATACAATCCACCGCTTGGGATAATGATTAACGGTTTGCCGGCCACCCCCTCATATGAAAAACCAATGGGGATCCATGCAAGATTTTCCCGGACCAGACTGGCAACAAACGCTGCCGTATCATTGAAAAAGCCATTGGTCAGAATGCCGATTTCCGCATTTTCATCAATGGTAAAAGTCTCATCATCCGTATCCGTTGTCTCAACAGACGGATCAACGCTTTCATTGTCATCCGCCGCATCACAGCCGGCAATCGGGATTCCGGAAACCCCTTTTCCCGTGCAGATGAAATCGATGCACTTGCGCCGATCAGGCGATGGAATCGCAGCATTTCGTTCAACCTGCTGCCCGGTTGTGTTATTGCATTCGTACCAAAAACACTGGCCGCCCACCTGTCTGTGCGGGGGAAGTTCTTTGGGTTGGATTCTTCCGTCCACGCATTTATTGCAAGTCCCGATTTCTTCAGGTGTCTTATCGATAATCTGATTGTTATCACACTTTTCACATTCGGTTCTTTTGATTTCAACCGTAAAATCCGCTTCCAATTCCCCGCAGTTATCCTTGTTCATTCCGCAAGGATTAATATAAAAGGGGTTACCGGTCGCAGCGTGGATATTAAATTTGAACCCGGCGGTTTCGACAGTATCAGAAATGGATGGAGGGCATGCAACGTCAAACCGGATTAAAAAAACCTGTACGCCATTACCTGGAATATCGGCTGTCTGAGGCTGGACATCCTTTATGGTAATCAAATTCTGCGGATTCCGTACGACCAGCGTCTCAACAGACACACCCTGCATTTCAGCGCTTCCATAGTTCTTAACGCTCAGTTCATACGTATTGTTCTGCGTACCCGCACTGACATCAGCTGCCAGAGATATTCCGCAACCCGAAGATACAAAATACATCATTCCAATAGCGATAATCGTGAGTAGCTTTGCACGTGAACTGATCGACTGTATCATTATCCTTCCTTCCATTTATCAGCGCAATAATCTGTATCGAATCGGTCGTGTATCCAACTAATCAACCCCTGGATGGGATCCTCCGCTTTTCTTTATCAAAGCAATAGGCGGGGGAGAAGTTGGTGGTATGATGAAATGTATTTTCATTGCTCCATTTTCATTCACTAGCCTGAACGAGTGAACACCGCTGACAATTCTTGGCGGTATTTCTTTTTGGAATTGCATGGCCACCTTCACCAATACCTCATCTTTCTGTTTCTTGATTTCCAACAAAGAAAAATTATGCAGTTGCCCACCTTGAGACTGATATTTCCGAAATTCTTTTATAAAATCGGCCTCATCTGTTTTTCCAAGCCCTGATTTGCTCAACGACTGGTGAGCTGTTTGAAAATCATTCTGTCGCAAGGCTGTGCAAAAACCAGATACGATTTGTTCGCAGTTTATGCAGGCATTGGATGCGTCTTGATTTGCAATCCCTTCTTCTGATATGCCAACCAAACTCACGATAATGAATATAAACAAAAAACAAATGGCCGGCTTCCTTTTCAACGGTTTTTTTATCATGATCAAATTCACCCTTCTGGTTTCTTGACGGCTCTGGTGCTGCAAATTTTTTCCATATATAGGGAAAAAAAAGGTTTTCTGTATTGGATTTTTGAATCGTAGACGAAAATTCCGGATATTATTATTTGGCGGGAAAGAACAAGTCAAGAAAAAAATCGCAGAAAAATCATTTTTCAATACGAAAACAGGGTGACGGACGGTAGGTATATTTGGTGTTTCAGGATCGTTTATTCTTTACCTGCGATTCTTTTATAAATGCTTCCTGAATAAAGGATGGTGTAAACATAATATATTTTTTGGGGTTAACCGGGATGCCATGTAAACGAACCTCATAATGAAGGTGAGGTCCGAAGCATTTTCCGGTTTTTCCGACATAGGCAATCGTTTCACCTCTTTTCACCTGGGAACCTTCTGTTTTTTCAACTTTTGACAAATGACTATACTGGGTTACCAGGCCATGTCCATGCTCCACAATAACCATTATACCAAAGACACCTCTTGAGCCGGCAAAAGTTATGATTCCGTTGGCCGGGGCAACTACCGGTGTCCCGGTTGCTGCTGCAATATCCAATCCTTTATGAAACACCCGATCTCCGGTAAAGGGAGACCGCTGGTATCCGAATCCAGACGTCTCCCACCCAATGGAAGGAAAAATGATCGGTGTTGAAGCCATCAGGTTCCGCCTCCCGCCCATTTTTTTTTCCAGATCTTCCACATCCCCGGGCAGCCTGTTGCTACCGCTCTTAGAATACCCATTTTCCTGAAACATTTTCCGTCCCATCATCGGATCAATCAGTTCAGGTGATAAGATCGAGTCCGAATCTCCTCCGATACTTCCCCCTATCCCGAAAATACTGCTTGCATGATCTGCCTCGCCGATGTTTGCGATCAATCGAACCTCTTTTTCAGATTTCTGAATCCCAGCCAGTGATGTTTTCAATTTTCTGATCTCGGAAGTAAAGTGACTGATCTGGATATCCTGCTGCTGTATCTCTTTTGTTTGGAACTTCTCAATATTCGTTAGCTCCCCGATATTCGGCGGCCGATTTTTTTTTACCTGATAATGGTTTGAAATCAAGAAGGGGAAAGCCATCAGTCCGATCATGAAGACTCCGCAAAAAATAACCAGAATCCGTCTTGAAAAAGTAAATTGATGGATTTCCTGACTGACTTCTCCGAGCAATGAAATTGTATAGTATCGTCGCATATGAATCTTTTCTCCACAAAACAGATTTCAGTCCACCTTACCTGTGGTATGCCGAATCCAACAAGAATGACTCGTCCTCCGAACTTCTCTTTGTCGTTTTCAATGGATGAAAACCAAGCGGGCTTGTGTAGTTGATGTGATGATTTCCTGACAAAAAATATGCAAAGATTATGCAAAATTGTACCATAATGATTACCCATATTTTCAGCTAATTATGAGCTCCGCCTGACCATTCTCCGGCAGATCGGCAATATTTACCGTGAATTCAAATAGATTTTCCAGGAATCATATGGATCTTGATGATATTTTATGGTATTTTCTGGTCATAATTCTCTTTATATAACGAAAAGGCAGCCATTTCCTTTGAACCATAAACATGTCAAATTATGCGAATGATATATCAAAATTTGACAGCCGCTCAGACAAACCAGTATGGGCTGATTCTCACTGCATGCGGGATATCCTTTCACACACAAAAGGCAGGCAAATCCTGGAATATCCTTGTGGATGAAGCCAATATGGAAAAAGCCTTCCGGATAATTGAAAAATCGATTGCTGAAAATCAGACTGCATCCCCGTCCTTTACCGCAGATGAATATCACTACCCCGGCATATATACCGGATTATGGATCGCAATTGTGATCATTTCAGTTTATGTCGCCATGATGCAGTCAGGTGAACGCAAGCTGTTTATGGATCAGTATCAATCCTCTGCCATGCGAATTGTGGCTGGTGATTATTATCGAACCGTGACCTCTTTATTTATCCATGCCGATGCCGGACATCTTGCCGGCAATGCAATCGGTATTGCGATATTCGGCACCTTTCTCTGCCGTATTACCGGATGGGGAGTGGGAATGCTCATGGTACTTCTTTCCGGTGGCCTCGGAAACCTGCTGAATGCTTTTATGTACGGAACCGGTCATATTTCCATTGGAGCATCCACTGCTGTTTTCGGTTCAATCGGAGTTTCAGCAGGATACCTGTTTTATGTAAAATTCAGACAGATCAATATTAAACGGTCTTCCTGGCTTCCGATTGGTGGAAGCGTCGCCCTGCTTTCTCTTCTGGGTTCAGGAGAACATACCGATGTGGCTGCACATTTTTATGGACTGGCGGTCGGTATTTTTTTGGGCATACTGTATGCCGCCTGGAGAACACATCTGCGAAGAACACCTTATCAGATACTCTGCATGTCTATTGCTCTTTGTATTATTGCCGGCTGCTTTTTTCAGGGGTATTAAAAATCATCCATTTCTTATTGAACGACCCGCATGGGATGAAAAACAGCCTGAAACATCCAACCCAACAGGCTGTATACGGTTGCAGCATCCTTAGTCTTGACAAAAGACTGCATGGCCTCATCCAATTCTTCCAGCTCGATCTTAAATAATTCAAGCTTTTTCAGGCATGCCATTTTTTTGACCTGACGGGGATTTTCCGAATCATCCATTTTTCTGCGGAACCCGATGATCTGTTTTGCCGAAGCTTTCAGAAGCTGCTCTCTGTTTTTCCCGGATTCAAAAACCGATTGACCCACTATTTGATCCTTGATCATTTCCAGAAGCACCAATCTTCTGCCCTGCATATTCTGAAGAAACATCCTTTTTACAGTTTCCGGCATGGAAACCTGTATTGTCTTTAAAAGCGCTTCCTTATTTTTAATCTTGGCCTGAAACTCCGAAGCAGCACTTTGCCAAAAAACAGTGTTTGTTTTCTTCAGCACATCGGGAATGCTACCTTTCTCCAGGTGTGTTTTTTCAATGATTCTGATAATACCCGGTAACTTCATGGCTGTTTTTTCAAACAGCCTTTCTCCGGTGACAACAAGATAGATCATGGCAACCGCTGCATACCAATCCTGAAGATACAGGATTGTCGGAAAGTCTTTATAAACCTCCTGCAGGACGGTATTCTGGAATAGCTGTGAGGGGGTGGCAAAAAAAGGAGTTCCTCCCAGTTGTGGTTGCTCAATTTTTCCATCCCCCTGGATTTTATAAATCACGGCAGTTTCAACATCGATCAAGCCAAGCTGGTATTGATCCGGCGAGGAAAGAAAATTGGGATTCTTTTCCGGATCACCTGTTACCAGTATATTATCCGGTTTGAAATCTCTCATCGCAACGCCTTTATCGCGAAGCCATGCCAGAAGATCCAGTATGTTCGTGATGATTCCTTCTATCCGGGCTTTGCTTTTTGCAAAATATTTTTTATCAAGATATTCTTTTACGGTTGCCCGATATGCGGCAACCGTCTTCTCTCTTTCACTCGTCACCGCATGAAAAATACGATTTATCTCTTCAACCATCTCAGGAGAGACATGTTTTTCAGATGCTTCTACTTTTTTTCCGGCAAGGTTCCAGAGAAACCAGTCCTCAATTTTATACTGAAGTGTGGAAGGCTGGATCTTATTGCGGCTGAGCGCTTCATGCACACCGGTCTCAAATGCTGAATACAGTTTATTCAGATCATACCCCAAACTTCCTTTTGCATGACCATACCTTCCTTCAAAAAAGTGATACCCTGTGATGATTCCCTTATTTTCCGTGATCTCTTCGAAAAATCGCCTCTCATCACCCTCATGCAATTTATTCAGGACATCGCCTAAAATATTGAATCGTGAAAGATCCATGAAAAAGACAAAAGAATTGTCTATCTTTAAAAATTCCTGAAACTCAATATTTTTCTTCAGCCAACTGATATATTTGCCTTCCATTTTTTCAGTATTGACCCTGTCACCGGGAAAAGAATAGATCCGTTTCAGAATCACCGATACACCCGGGACAACGCATGCCCTTGGCTCCAGCCGAAAAACAATTCGCTGGTCTGCATAGATACTGTCCAGATAACGGTTCAGGTCTGTTATGGGTGCCGGTGGGATTTTGACCACCAGATGATCATCATAGATGACATAGAAGCATATGCTTTTGCTGCCGCTTTCTTCACCCAACGGCGCAATGGTCATACGCCTTGATATCCACTCGCCATTTTGTTCAACCCGTAATTCAAAGATGGAAAATTTCGAACCAAGTGCAGAGACCTCCAAGCGTTTTACCTCAAACGGCGCCTGCGAGGGAGCATTGATTTGATGTTTGAATAACTTAATGAAGTACCGGAGAATGGCTGCTCTGTTCTTTGAATAATCCTTTGAGCTGATCGTGGGAGGCCCTTTTTTTTCGATCATTTTCCTTTATCCATGAACATGTTGTAATGAATCGGGAGTTATTCTGTTTTGTAGAATGGATCTTCTTTATTTATTCAAAACATCACCAAATATTCAAGACTTATTTGGAAACTTTCCAGGTAAAAACTTTTTACGATATTCCGGGATATCGATCATGGGGGGGCGTTCCTGCTCAGCCACCTGACGGATATCCGGTTTATAGCAATTTTTTTCCAGCTTGTACTGAATCATTTTATTGTGCATCTCTTTTTTTTTCTCAATAAGCCCCAGTTTTTCGATCCGGTTTAAAAATGTTTTCAATATCACGAACGACATTCTGCCAAGGGCTTTTGTATCCTGATTCCGATGAACCCGCTTTTCAAGGTCCACCTGTGCAATAACATCCAGTCCCCACTTTTCATAGATATCCAGAATCATGCTGGTTTCAATCCCATATCCAATAGGAAAAGGGATTCTTTCAAAAATATCCCGGTAGCCGGCATATTCACCGGAAAGCGGCTGGAGTATCTGTGTCAATTCAGGGAAATAGAGTGAAAACAGCGGCCGGATCACCAGTTCCGTTACCCTTCCGCCACCGGTTGCCCGTATCATATTTGTTCCGATTGCAATGGGTCTGTCATAAAATGCTTTTGCATACCGGATCCGGTCGGAAAGCAGCAGCGGCCCAACCAGTGCATAGACAAACCGGTGATGAATATTTTTAATATCTGCATCCAGATAGACAATAATATCTCCCTTGGTGATATACAGCGCTTTCCACAGGTTCTCCCCTTTTCCCTGAAAATTCTGTATTCCCGGAAGAACATCGGATGCCCGATAAACATCTGCGCCATACTCCCTGGCAATCTCCTCTGTCTTATCGGTTGAGCCGGAATCCACAACAACGATTTCATCCAGAAGCGGATAGCGGATCATAAGTTCCGATTTCATGATGATCACTTCTTTTGCAATTGTTTTTTCTTCGTTCAAGGTTGGCAGGCACAGGGAAATGGCCAGATTCTTTTTTTCCTTTATTTCGACCAGATTTCGCAAGTCCTTAAAATCCGAATAATGAAACGTATTTTTTTCAAGCCAGGTGTTCTTCATCACAGACTCCGCTGTCAATCGCTTTCATCACCCCGATGATCTGTGCAATCCCTTTGTACATGGGCTCGATCTCCATTTGAGCATTGATCCGATGATAGTTGTGACCTCTGGAGACACCCAGGGTTACAGCCGGGATTTTTCGGGATAAAAAAATGGAAAGCTCAGATCCACTGGGATCAGCCATTGGCTTAAGGTCCAGTTTTTTCATAATGGCCACTGTGCTTTTTACCAGCGGGTGGCTGAAACTCAAGGTGCCGGCATTTACGCTGCTGATGGTTTTCAGTTTCATATCCACCTGATATTCATGACTTATCCCATCTACGATATCGGTAATGTCCCTGAATATGGTTTTCACCATATCATCCGAGTCGCTCTGGATTTCAAATCCCAGTGTTCCTTCCAGGGCAATAATCCCATGCTTGAATCCGCCGGAAATTTTGCCGATAATGACACGGGAGCGGGGTCTCTGGGGCAGCCGCAAGGTCAGGATGCGGTTGATCACCTCATTTAAAATCAGGATAGCATTGGGTTTAAACCGATACTCTGCACCATCCTCTGCAGAAATTATACACTCCACCTCACATCGTCTGATACCGTCAGAGTAATAATTCAGGCGGCCAAGCTCTCCGCCCTCAACGCATATTGCACCCCGAATAGGGGTCTTCCATGCACCCAACAATTGACGGACGCCCTGGAGATTTCCCTTTCCTATAGAATAAATCAATCCGGCGATAACAATGTCGGACTCAAACTGAAGCGCAAGCTTCCGCAATATTTCCGGTAATGAAACCAGAATACCGGCGCCTGCGGAATTGTCCATAATTCCCGGCCCATGAATCATATCTTTCCGGATGGTATAGTTATGATCAATATCCTTATCAATATAGGTATCCAGATGTGCGACAACAAATATCGGCGGCTTTTTGTCGTTTGTTCCCCGGATTACGCCGATCGGATTCCGGAATTCATCGATTGTGCATTCATCCACCTGCGCTTCGAACATCCGTTCCTGAAAAACTTCAGCTCGTCTGGCCTCATGAAAAGTCGGTGAAGGAACCTGTCCGATCATCACAATATTGGCAAGAATCGTCTCTTTGAGAGACTTGATTTTTTCAATATAGGACGGAACCTCTTCGATAAAATTTTCCATGTTAATTCCGAATAGATACTCTTGATTAAGAGGTTTCTCTTGTAACTCGGGTTACAGCTTCCCGGTCAATCAGCAATCCATCGCATCCTGAAACTGGAACAGGCATGAATACACATTCTCTCATGCACAGCATCGGGAATAGTAATTTATAATCAGATTCATCAGGTGTGGCACGCAAACATGCAATTTTCTTGAAATTATGCTGAATGATACAATAAAATCAATACCCGCGTCAATATCTCTTATTCGAACAAGAATTAACGGTTGAATTTCTGATTGAACTTAACTATCATACGGCATTTTCGATATCTTAAAAAGAACAACAGGAGCCAAGTATGCCTGAAATCAGAATGCATGGAGAGATGCGAACCGATTACGACTGCGAAACAACCGGTCTGCCTGCGGAACGATGGGCAGAAGCGGTTTTCAATCTGGGCGAAGAAGAGCTTGTGATTGAGGTCAGTGTTGAAAAAGATGTCATTGTCGCCATCATGGCCGGTGAAGAGGCAATCTGGAAAGGAACGTTCAAAGGGCTGAAAGAATTACTGAAAAGTCAGATCCAAAAACGATAGTCAGACACGGTTGCCATATATGCAGTGATTCTGAAAGATACGGAAAGAACAAACCATGAATCAAAACAAAAAATCTCCTCATCGAAGGAAATGGAAGCGGTTTACCATTCACGGCGGCGCGATGGTGATCCTTCAAAAGCCCAGGTTGATGGGATTTTTAGGGCATACACGAATCAAATTCGGTCCGATTGTGAATATCAGCATCGGAGGGCTTGCTGTCCAGTATATTGAAAACAAAGAACGAATAAAAAAATATAAGGAATTATCCATTGCCCTTATGAAAAAACAGCCGATTCTTGACCGGATGCCGTATGAGGTGATTGCAGATTATAAAATCGCCGAGCTGCCGGATGGGAAAATCATCCGGAACCGTTGTGTCCGGTTCCAGCAGATGACATCCTATCATACTTTCCAGCTTGATGATTTTATCCGGCAGCATTCAACCGGTTTTATCCTGGATCGACGAAGTGGAGAAGAAAGAAGGAAGTACAACGACCCCCGGTATAGCGACCCGGTGTGGGGGCCAAAAAATGAAAAAAGAAGCGGAATTGACCGTCGCGCTTATCCGGTTATTCTTTGAATACAACACCGATATCCACTGATAATTCTTGCCGGCAGAAGGCCGCCTTTTCCAAAAAATTTCAAAATTACAGATAAAGGAATCTTTTGTCATGTTCAAAAAGAAAACAGAAAAGACCGAAATGGCATTCGGGAAAATCCCTGCCTATTGCAGATATGAGCTGTTCATGGAGCGTTACAGAAGCGGCGCGGAATTTATCGAGAAGTATTCCATCCGGACAACAGGGAAGGATCGAAAAATTCTGGATGTAGGGTGCGGTGAGGGATATATGAAGTACTTTTTCGATGAATCACCGGACCTCGAATGGCACGGCGTTGAGCAATGGGATGAGAGGCGGGAACTGTGCAAAACATTGGGATACCGGGTTTACAACCTGGACATCAACAAGGAATCCCTCCCTTTTGAAAACGGAACCTTTGATATTGTCATTGCCAGCCATGTAATCGAACATCTATCCAATCTGGAGTTTGCGGTAGGTGAAATGGACCGGATTCTGAAACCAGGCGGACTCCTCCTGATTGCCGTGCCCACCAAAATACCTCCGTTTCCCTTTCTGATCAACCTGTATTTCAAGTTCCGAAATTTCCGGATCGGTGAAACCCAGAACGCATTTTCCGTATGGTCGATTCAATCCAGAATGAAAGGGATTCTCGGAGAATCAAAGTATGTGACCATTGATATCCGGGGTTTCCGCTTCTTCTCAGCCCGGAAACGGTTGAACCTGGAAAACAGCCCGCTTTTTTATAAACTCAGCACATGGCTTGGACGGGTTTGCCCGGCAATCACGCCTGAAATCAATCTGATCATGCGAAAAGTCCGGGATGCGTAAATAACAACAGGAAAAAAACCCTCCCTATGGACATACTGGTCATAAAGCTGGGTGCGCTGGGAGATGTAATCAACACGCTTCCCCTGGTTATCCAGCTTAAAAAACATCTGAAGGCGGAAATCCACTGGATCGTCGCCCCGCTCAGTTTTCCCATTGTATCCGGACACCCCTCCGTAGACCGGGCAATTCTTTTTGAAAAATCAAGATGGAAATCTTCCATTACCGAGGTGACAATGGCAATCCGGTCCCACCCTTTTGATCTGGTTCTGGATCTTCAGCGCATCCTCAAATCCAGCACTTTGTGCATGCTGGCAAAGGGGAAGCGTCGGATCGGCTTTGATCGGAATAGATGCAAGGAGATGACCTGGCTCTTCCCGTTTGAAAGAATCCCGGCGTCCGACCACTCATCCCACATGCTTCTTCAGTATCTGGAGTTTGCCCGCTATCTGGGAATAAAGGAATCCAGTATCAAGTGGGAGATTTCCGCATCGCCGGCAAGACCGGATGGTCTGCCGGATCATTATGTTGTCCTGAACATCGGCGCCACCAAACCAGCCAACCGCTGGACAGTGCAGGGTTTTGCATCCCTGGCCGATGCTCTGTCCCGTCAATTCGGTATTTCAACTGTTCTCACCGGAGGCAGAGAGGATATGGAGATGGCGAAACAGATCGAGACAATCTGTTCTGAAAAACCCATCAACCTGACCGGACGGACAACCATAAATGATCTCAAGGATGTTCTGCAGCACGCCAGAGCAGTTGTGACATGCGACACCGGCCCCATGCATCTTGCCGTTGCACTGGGGAAAGAGGTGGTCGCTCTTTTCGGGCCTTCCGACTACAGAAGAACCGGCCCTTTTAAAGGGCATGTAATCCAAAAAAAAGTTCACTGCTCACCTTGCAGCAGAAAAACCTGCGAAAATCCGATCTGTATGTCCAAAATCACTTCGGAAGATGTAATGAAAAAACTAACCCCTCTACTGAATCAGAGGATTTCATCCAGCGGTTTCCGTTCAATTGATGGCTCATGAAGGGTTTCCGCTGTTTATTATCTGCTCGGACTGACGCTCGCGTTCGATGATATAACAATAATTTCAACAATAATTTCGTTGACAGACCCCTTTTTCGGTATTACTATTACCGGTAATACATAGTCGGAGGTTGTATTATGAGAGTAACCACAAAAGGTCAGGTCACGATCCCTCAACACATTCGAGAAAAGCAGGGGATAACCCCCTCAACCGAGGTAGATTTTATTGAGGAAAAAGGGCGCGTCTTTTTAGTGAAGCGAAAGAAGGAAAAGGCCGCCACACGAAAGTTTTCAAAACTCCGTGGGTTGGCAACCGTCAAAATGACTACAGATGAAATCATGGCGCTAACGAGGTCTGACGAATGACTGGCGTTCTCGTGGATTCGAATATCATTTTAGACATCCTTCTGGATGACCCGAATTGGGCTGACTGGTCAGAAACTGCACTGGCTGATGCCGGCCAAAGTTCAATGCTTTACATCAATAAGATCATCTATACGGAAGTATCGATAGCTTTTGAAAAAATTGAGGAATTGGAATCAGCGCTTTATAATGGAGGCTTTCAGTTGTTAGAAATTCCCAAAGAAGCGCTGTTCTTAGCCGGGAAAGCCTATCTTCGTTACAGAAGGGGTAAGGGTACAAAGCGGTCACCCTTGCCGGATTTCTATATCGGAGCACAAGCCGCCGTACTAGGTATGGATTTAATCACAAGGGATGAGGGTAGATATAGGACTTACTTCCCGACAGTAAAAATAATGTGTCCGGAGAGATGAAGAAGAGACGACATCGAATCAGGTATCCGGGGGGTTTTATCCCCCACACCACCACGGCATGCAGGTACGCACCGGGCGGTTCACGAAGATTCCGGGCCGTAGCCGGGTGAATGTCAGGAAAACAGTTCTTTGAAAACCTGACGGTAAGTGCTCTCTAATCATCAGAAGCAAAAAATTCACTTGACTCGCCTGGGTCTATGCTCCCCCATTCGGGTTCGTTGCATTCCAGATCTCATGAGGTATGACGCTGTTCTTCTGGAAATAATGGGAACGTCTATGATTTTATTTTAGAGTCGAGTCCTCTATTTAACGGGTATGACACGAAAAGCAAGACAAGAATAGAAATACGCCGGGTGCGCTGCATCATGTGATCATCAGGGGGAATCGAGGTCATTGAATAGCGCATCAAAGGATACTTGGGACTGATTTTTCACTTTGGTTGCGGGAAGAACCAGGATGTCAAGGTTTCCTGAAAAATTTAATCCAGTCTGATCAGATCGCTTTCCCTGGGTTTGGCTTTGCCATACTTGTAGTTTTCACTTTTATTGACGGACTTGAATCGCCGGAAAATAAGATACATGGACGCGGTGAGGGCTAAAACCAAAGCGATTTTCAGCGGCCCCGGCTCCTTGTATTCGGGTATCCGCTGTGAATCCACCTTCATCACGAGGGAATTTGTTTCGCAGGCATCGGCGCACTGGCCGCATCCCAGGCAGATATTACGGGCAATAGAAGGTTTACCCTCGCTGAAACGGATTGCTTTTACCGGACAGCGCTCTGCACAGCGGCCGCAGGATGAACATGTTTCCGTGAAGAACTCCGGGAAATAAGGACCTGATTTGCAGACGTCCAACCCGAATTTGTACCTCAGATTGAACTCGATGCAACAATCCGGACAGCACATGCAGATGTTGTTCTGATACGGGCTGATGCAGGATTCCAGGGAAAGCACGAGATTCTGTTTTTTAAATCCATGCCTCACAAGGGCGATGGCCTCTTCTTTGGTCAGTTCCTTGCTGAATCTTTTCGGTTTCAATCCCTTCTTTTTTCTTATCCGGTTCACCATATCCTGAAGGCCTATAACTGTTTCCGAAAAATAGTTAACCCGTATGCAGGCATAGATCGGTGCCTCACAGGTTTCCTTCTCAAAGATCAGCCGGCAGGGGCACGGGCCTACGGAAAGATGGGAAGCGCCCATTATAAACGCTTCGATGTCCGAAAGCGGCAACTTGATTGCATTGGTATGAACATATTTATAATAGGCACTCATAAGCTTGGCATAGAACCTCCCGACAAAGGGTTGCTGCGCTTTTTCACCCATGTGGTAGTAAAACTTCATACCGTCGATACTGTCAATAGCAAACAGTTGGAACAGCTTCGAGCGCAAATAGGATTTTTTGTCCAGCGATGTCAGTACCTCGTTAATTCTGGTGGCCATAGTCTCATTCTCCTTTATCGTGAGCCGATCTGTTTCTCACTCTCCTTCAGATTGGCCAGGATTCTTTTTAATGCCTGTTCAAATGTATCAATCTCTTTTTTGGAAAATCCCTTGTAGCAGAGTTCCGCCATTTCAACTGAAAGTTGTGCGCAGTTATCCTGAAGTTTTTTGTCCTTTTCCGTTGTCCGAATCAGGATCTGACGGCGGTCTTGCGTTGAAGGCTCCCGAATCACATGCCCGGAATTTTCCAGACGATCCAAGGCAGCGGTCAGCGTGGACTTTTGCAGAGATGTTCTTCCGGTCAAATCCTGGATGGGAATACCGTCCTTTTTCCAAAGCGCAAACAGAATACGGCCCTGCTCGGGCGTCAAATCCTCTATGCCTGCCGCTTTCATCCTGCGTGCAAAGATTCTACCGGATATTTGAAAAATTTGTGCAATGAGAAAGCTCCCCTCTCTGAGAATTTTCTTTTCTTGGCTTTTTCTTTCCATTTCATCTCCATTTAGTTCGATTTCAAACTATTTTATATCGAACCATATACACCTGTCAAGCCTTTTTTCCGGCGTGGGTGCAATTAAAAGTGTTGGGTTTCGATTACCCAACAGTTTTGATTACACCCTTCCGACATTATCGCCGAAACCGGAATGTAAGTGTCATGAAATCTCTGAGTTGAAAATATCAGCCCGGCGCCTGTTTTCTTCGGCCGGCCTTTTTGGGATTACGGGATTACAGGGACGTTGTTGACAAATTGTACAAAGTTTTTCGAATGACCAGCATAATCCAGTTTATTATAGGACAAGCGGAATGAATGATTTTATAGCGGAGTCGTTCACTGCCTGAGTGGGTTAGGGATCGTTAGTAAAAAACAGCTTCAACTGTAGACCGGGATATATTATACATAAAGCCGGCAAACATGGCCGCTTGTTTATTTTTCCGATCCTGTTTTTTACTTACGATCCCTTATCCACGAGTTTGAACGACGCAGTCTTAAAATTATTCATGGAGCGGTGTTCACTTTTTACGCATGTTTTTGATTTCGACGCCATCCTCGCAACAAGCAATTCAGGTGCTTTCGTAAAAAATCAAAAATCATATTTTTTGGTCATCTTGACGAAAGTTATTCCGATTTGCTTTCATGTTGACACTATATATGGCCATATAAAGGGCAGGCACAGGGGCCTGCCCCTACGAGTCATGCTATCCTGATCGCAAAATAGAATTAGTACATTGTTTTTTCAATAAATTTCGGACTCCGGTTTCACCGTGATGACGGAATAGTGTAAAAATTATTGCTTGTATTGAGACTCAATTGGGTATACTATTGAGACTCAATCGGAGGTAGTGATATGAAATTTTTAAGCGTCAGAGATTTAAAAACAAAATCATCACAGGTCTGGGCGGAATTACCGGAGCAGAAAGAAATGATCGTGACCAGCAATGGTCGGCCAATCGCCCTTCTTTCGTCTATTGATGAAAACAACCTTGAACAGACCTTGACAGCCTTCAGGCGCGCCCGTGCAACCCATGCCCTGTCGTCAATTCAATATGATTCCATTCAAAAGGGAACGGATAAAATATCCATGGATGAAATCAATGCTGAAATTGGAGCAACACGGTCAAAACGTAAAAAATGAAAATCGTACTGGACACCAATGTTTTGATCTCCGGCCTGCTTACCCCTTTTGGCCCCAGTGGTGAAATTGTCCGGATGGTTTTTTCAGGAGAACTTATCGTGCACATCGATAGCAGGATTTTGTCCGAATATAAGGAAGTTCTTCTTCGTCCAAGGTTTCAATTCAATCCGGATCATATCGGCATATTGATTGATTTTATCAAGCAATATGGCCAGTTCACTTCAGGTTCGCCACTTCAGAAACGGTTACCGGATCCCGATGATGAACCATTTCTGGAGGTCGCCATCGCAGGAAAGGTACAATCACTCATTACAGGAAATACAAAACATTATCCTTCTTCGGCTATAAAAGGGATCCATGTTTTTTCCCCTTCTGAATTTATTGAATTTTACAGGAAACAGAATCTAGACGCATGACGATGTGACCATCCATCATCAAAACGGCCGGAGAACCGAGGATAGTCTTTCCTTTACATAGCTGAAACGGCGGGAAACATAGTATTCGCGAAATTCGGTTTCCAGAATGGAACCTAGCTTGACTTTAAAATCCCGATCCTTGAATCCTTCGATCTTTTGTAAGATCATGCCGGCAGTTTTCACGATATCGTCCGGCAGTTCAACTCCCCGTCGCAGCAGGAACTCGATATCAAAGCAGTCCCTGATCTCCCCCCGGTACAGAAAAGCTTGAATTTTGTTTTTCATGGTCTGGTCAAGGGTATGAGCTTTCAACGCGACCTGTTTGGCGGCAAATCTGGAAAAGGCGATAGCTTCTTCGAAGTCCCATTGCTCCACATTTCTTCGGATCTCTATTTTTAACCGTTTGGGATAATTTGCCGACCGCAGCTCGAACAAAAGGGTATAGCGTTTCATCCGGGCATCGGTGATTTCAAAGGATGCTCCAAAGACCTGCCGGAATTTTTCAAAATAATCATTCTGATCCACATTCTTGATGAACCAGAAATCCAGATCCGTGGAATACCGGCCTAACTCGTGGCAGAGCCTCAACATGGTGCCGCCCCCGAATACAAGCGCTTCGAGGAGACGCCCGCTTTTCATTCTGTCGAGGACCTCGATTTCAAATACTTCGTGTCGCCGGAAGATATCCATATTTTTCCAATAAATTCCTGGTTTTTTTTGGGAAACGGGCACTCAGGTCACGAAGATTTTCCTGGTCCAATTTGTCGCCATCCACGGCGGAAAGATCCAGCGAATAGCGACCCAGAGACATCAGGTAAAATGCATCAATCAAGGCTTTCTCCGGTGTGGCGATGAAAAAGCCGTTTTCTTTCCTAAACCCGAAATAGAGTGCTTGATCTATCTTGACATAGCGAAATACACTTCCATCAACCTGAATTTCCCGGGTCCGCTTGACGGCTACAGATTCAAAAAATGCCCGTTGCATCTGGGACGTAACCTGATAGTAGTCCAAAGCCGTTGCCAAGGATATATATGAGGGTGATTGTCCCAGATTGGCTAGTCTGAATTTATCGGCCATGATCGCGACATCCCACGTTTGCCTCAACACATAGAGATTTCGTTTCAGACGTAACAAAATCCCCTCCCGAACATACCGGCCGGCTGTCACTTTTGCGGAAGCCGTGCTGATGCCGCGCACACGCGCAATTTCTTCGTAACCGAAAAAGGGTTTGCGAATTTTCGATAGATCAAAAGCTTTCATCAGATACACATAATTAACATTTTTGTTAATTATGTGTATCTCATATATGGACACCCCCCGTCAAGAGAAATATGGCAATTGAAAACTCCTCCCAAGAGTTTGAACGGCGCAGCCTTAAAATGATTCATGGAGCGGCCGCTACGGAGGATTTTTTCATCTCCGCGATTTACCGGACGATGCATTCCTGAACATATTGGGATGCAATCTCCCGGAAGGTTTGAAGCTCATCTTCGGAAAACCCGCAATTCTGATTCTCAAAGAAAGAAGGGTTCAGTATTTTTGTAAAATGAAATCGTTGCAGAGCATATCGCCGCGCACCCTGTATCTGTTGTAACACGGCTTTCAATATCGCTTCATCAAACAATGGTTTGACGCAGGTTGTCCGGAATTCATAAGGTACGCTGGAATCCATCAGAACCTTGATGTTTGTTAGAATACGGCCTGAAACCGGCGTCTTTGAAAAAACAGGAGAGTAGGCGTTTGGATCGGTCTTGATGTCCATGGCCAGATAATCGACAAGCTGCTTTTCAATCAATTGGAGGATCACATCCGGATTGGTTCCATTGGTATCCAGCTTTACCTTGAAACCCATCTCTTTTACTTTTTGGCATAATGGGAAAATATCCCGTGAAAGTGTCGGCTCACCGCCTGTAATCACGACACCATCCAGCAGCCCGATCCGTTTTTTCAGAAAATCGATCACCCACGCTTCCGTCAGAAAAGAAGGAAACGGGCCTTCACCCTTTGCCAGTTCAGGGTTGTGACAATATGGACAGGTCAGGTTGCATCCTGAAAGGAAAATCACACAACTGACTTTTCCGGGATAATCGATAAGTGAGGTTTTTTGAAAGCCGCCGAAAATCATAATATCTCACCGACCCATTGACAGGGCAGACCGCATGGATCATGATCCTGTGTAACAATATTATTCAAGCGGTCTGGTTCGATTCTCTATACGGCTTTTTTTTCCGCTATCTCAGCAGAAAACATTTCTGTCAGGAATGGCACTTCCTCCCTGACATCCACGCTGTAGGTTTTGCGCATACCGAACTCGGTCTGTTTGCCGTTGTTCCATTGCTTGACCGGCCGCAGATACCCGACAACCCTGGAATACACCTCTGTTTCATGATCACAGATGGTGCATTTTTCGTGCTCGCCGCTGATATACCCATGGGATGGGCACACACTGAAGGTCGGGGTCAGGGTAAAATAGGGAAGCCTGAAATTGCTTGCAACCTTCCGGACCATTGCTTTTGTGGTTTCAATATCCGATATCTGTTCTCCCAGGAAAATGTGAAGCACGGTTCCGCCGGTGTATTTGGTCTGCAGTTCATCCTGCAGCATCAGGGTTTCAAAAACATCATCCGTATAGTTGACCGGAAGCTGAGTGGAGTTTGTATAAAAAGGATCTTCGTTCTTCTCATATCCTTCCTGATTCATACAGATGATTTCCGGGTAAAGCTTTTTATCCAGCATGGCCAGACGATAGGAAGTTCCTTCCGCAGGTGTGGCCTCCAGGTTGTAGATATCGCCGGTTTCATTCTGAATAATGGATATCCGTTCCCGCAGGAAATCCATGGCTCGAAGGGAAAAATCCCTTCCTGCCTGGCTGCCGATATTTTCGCCCAGAAAATTTAAACACGCCTCGTTCATGCCGATGATTCCAATTGTGGAAAAATGATTTTTCCAGTATTTATCCGACCGCTTTTTGATATCCCTCAGATAAAATTTGGAGTAGGGATAGAGGTTGTTTTCCGTGAAAGACTCCAGTATTTTCCGTTTGATGATCAGGCTCTGCTTGGAGATTTCCACCATATCGGATAAACGGGCAAAGAAATCGGTTTCATCTTTTGCCAGGTATCCGATTCGCGGCAGATTGATGGTCACAACACCGATGGAGCCGGTAAGCGGGTTGGCTCCGAAAAGACCGCCTCCCCTTTTCATGAGCTCCCGGTTGTCAAGGCGCAGTCGGCAACACATAGACCTTGCATCTTCCGGCGACATATCGGAATTGATAAAATTAGAAAAATAGGGGATCCCATATTTTGCGGTCATTTTCCAGATCATATCCAGGTTTGGATTGTCCCAGTCAAAATCTTCCGTGATATTGTATGTTGGAATCGGAAAGGTGAATACCCGTCCCTTGGCATCCCCTTCCATCATTACCTCGGCAAACGCCCGGTTGATCAGATCCATCTCCGGCTGGAATTCCGAATAGGTTTCCGGTTGTTCTTTCCCACCGATAATCACCGGATGATCTTTCAGGGTAGAAGGCACTTCGAGATCCATGGTGAGATTGGTGAACGGAGTCTGGAACCCGACCCTGGTCGGAATGTTGATGTTGAAAACAAACTCCTGCATGGCCTGTTTCACCTCGTCAAAGGTAAGACCATCATACCGGACAAACGGAGCCAGTAGCGTGTCGAAATTGGATATGGCCTGAGCGCCTGCCGCCTCTCCCTGAAGTGTGTAGAAAAAATTCACGATCTGGCCCAGGGCCGACCGAAAATGTTTGGGCGGCGCACTCTCCACCTTGCCGGCAACTCCCTTGAATCCCTGCCGGAGAAGATCCTGCAAGTCCCATCCAACACAATAAACCGAAAGAAGGCTTAGGTCATGGATATGAATATCCCCGCTCTTGTGGGCCCTTCTGACCTCCGGCGGATAGATCCGGTTCAGCCAGTATTCGGAAGTTACATCCGAAGAGATATAGTTGTTGAGCCCCTGAAGGGAGTAGCTCATATTGCTGTTTTCTTTGATTTTCCAATCCATCTTCTGGATATAGTTTTCCACAAGATCCACACTGGCCTTTGTGGTGATGTTTCGAATCTGGTTATGCTGTTCCCGATAGATGATATAGGCTTTTGCCGTTTTAAAAAAGGTCGAGTCAAGCAGCACTCTTTCAACGATATCCTGGATTTCCTCAACCATCGGTATCACACCCAGACGAAGTTCATGAGCCAAGGTGAGTACCCGAAGTGTCAGTTTTTTTGCATCCCGCTCCCCGAATTCGCCGCTAGCCATACCAGCCTTGGCAATCGCGTTTGTTATCTTGGAAGAATCGAACTCAAGAACCCTGCCATCCCGTTTTTTAATTTTTTCAAACATTGCGCTGTCCTTTGCAGTACATTTCGTTTTTCAAATCTATCGAGGAATACGTGAAACAGCACGCCAGTCAAACAAAAATAGTGATCATGAATCCTGCTTATAATACGGAAATCCAAGAGAAAACTCTTGATGTGGTGAGAAAAACTGATAGCACAATATATTGTTATGTGTCAATTAGAAAATTCAATATGTAGAGTTTTTTGATAAGTTCAATAAAAAATACAGCAGATATATCAGACCGGTATGCATAAAAAAAATTCGATCCCCCTTGATATAAAAGTGCTTACGCGGGAAAAGCCAACTTGTGAAATGTTTTTTTTCCATGCAGCCGGCTTTTCCCGGAACATGATCCAGCCGCAAATTGAATACACTATATAGAGTAGTTTATTAATTATTCCCCACAATATATTGTTGACAAACCCAATTGAATCCATTATTCGTAGGCTACACTGAATAAACAAAATGCAAAATAATCAAAAATCCTTGAGGAATCAAACCCATGTACAATATCCTGGTGATTGATGACGAACAAGCTATCGGCACGCTGCTGGCCAAGGTCCTGTCCAAATATGGGTATCATGTTGAAACAGCCCTGGACGGCCTTGAGGGAATCCGGAAATTTGATGAATCCAATTATGATATGGTGATAACGGATATCCGAATGCCCGGACTGGATGGGAACGATGTCATCAAGCATATCCGGCAATCCAAAAAAAGACTTACACCGGTTGTAGGGCTTTCCGGAACCCCATGGCTGATTGACAAAAAAAATTTTGATGCGGTTCTGACAAAGCCATCCTCAATCAAAACCATCATTGACACGGTCAACCGTAATATAAAGCAGCATTGATGAAGTAACAACTTCCTCCCTGTATGACCGATTCCATTTTTACAATCCTCTTTTTTCTGATTTGATATTTCTTTAAAACAACGGAAGAGATTCAAAACAAAGAATTTCATGACTTTCCGGATGTTCAAAACTCAGGAAGGAAGCATGCAGCAGCAGACAATCACCGGGTTTGCCACGGCCATAGAGCCGGTCACCCACAATAGGGCAACCTAATCCCAGGGGATGGGATGCATGAACCCTGAGCTGATGCGTCCGGCCGGTGATTGGAGTAAACCGTATCCGGGTCTGCTGGTTTTCAACTGATTCTTTCCGCCAGAGGGTGATTCCCCATTTACCATGGACTGGATCATAGATCTGATACGGTCTGTTGGCAATATCCAGCCGGAAAGGCAGTTGGATTTCCCCTTCTTCTTTTTCAATGACACCGTCCAGCAAAGCCAAATAGTTTTTTTTTACCGTACGGTTCTGAAACTGCCGGGAAAGATGTTGATGGGCATCGGTTGTCAATGCCAGAACCATCAGCCCGGATGTGTCCATATCCAGCCGGTGCACAGATGGCTGGGGGATACAACCGGGAAATATCCGACGTAACCGGGAGACAACACACTCCTGCTTATCCGGCCCCCGGCCCGGAACAGACAGAAGCCCTCCGGGTTTGGTGACCACCACAATCGCGGAATCCTGGTAAATAATCTCCAGATCCAGGCTCTTCTGATCCATTTTATGAGGTAACCCCGCACAGCATAAACCCGAGAATGGGCCGGCACTTTTCCGCGCAGGCAGCATAAAAATTCCTATGCTGACGGGTTCCGGAACGGTTTGGCCGGCCCCAGTAAAATTCTGCAAGACTCACCGGGATCAGGCTTCTCTTTGCTGCATCATTCAGCAGCTTGGGTGCGCAACAATCACCGGCACCGGTCGGAATTCCGTTAGGGAAAAAATCCGAAAGTGGTTTCACTTCTGATCGGAAATTGCGGACATGGTAAAGCGCATGGATCTCTTTCATCAGACGCTGAGACAATTTTTTCCGCTGATCTGCGAGCCGCAGCCGTTCCTTCCCTTCTGTCAGCCCGGCAATCCGATTTCCCAGCTCCTTGATCTGCCGGTCAACGTCAAATACCAGTGAATCAAAACATTCTACATCCAAAAAAGGCGGTGCCCAGCCCTCCACCTCCCAGATGCCGTTGTACTGACCGGAAAAGGCCTTCAGGACTGTAATCTCACCCGCAGAATCTTTACACTCCAGCACACCGAACATCTGCCCCCTGGCTTCGCCGAAAAGATAATCCAGAGATAATCGAGAATCTGCCAGATCGTCCGAAACATGAAAATCGATCCGGCCTTTCTGCTCAAAGGTTTTCATTAACCCAAAACAATGCTGACGTGCATCTCCCTGTTCCAGAAAATGGGTTTTCCTGCATAACGGACAATAACCGGCGCAAGCATATTCAGGGATACCGAAGTTCATGCAGCTTCCCTTGTATGACATGTTGGGTTTTCGTACACTGATTTTACATTGGGTTTCATATTCATTCCATCCGATCTCTTCTATCGCAATTGCCATTTTGGTCATACTTTTCATAAAAAAAGCTTTGAAAAAAATCATGAAAAAACAGAAATTGCAGATAAGAGCCCGAACCAACCATTCAGTGCCCCAATAAAATTGGAATTTGCTTTGGAATTAAAACCGTAAAATCGAAATAGAAAAAAAAGAACCCGGCATTTGAATGGTATTGAGAATTGTGGTGGAGCTGAGGGGGATCGAACCCCTGACCTCATGACTGCCAGTCATGCGCTCTCCCAACTGAGCTACAACCCCACGAATGAGGATGCTTACCAAAAACAAAGCGAGGGTGTCAACACCTAAATTCTGCCTGATTTTTTTATATTATGCGATTTTCTTTTTCATGATGTGAAAAGAAGATACATCCGGTTTTTTCAAAAGAGAACAAGTCATTGTTGACAAACCCTTCGATAAAAAATATGAATTTAGCGTTTTCAATGGAGATTATGATCCGGCTGTACCGGAATTTAAGATAAGAATACAATCAACCTAAGAGATAAAAGGAAAAAATATGCTTCAGGCTATGCGGGATAACGCGTCTTCATGGATTATTAAAATACTGCTCATGGCAATTGTGGTTGCCTTCATTTTCATGGCATTCGGATCATATAAGACCCAGAAAGCCTCCAAAGTGGCAACAGTGAATAAACAGCCCATATCAGTTGATGATTATCGGGAAACTTACAACAACCTGCTTCAAAGAGTCCGGCAACAGTTTGGGAGCAATCTGAACGATGAAATCCTTAAAATGATGAATCTGAAACAACAGGCCATGGATCAGGTCATCACAAGGACATTAATTCTTCAGGAAGCCAAAAAGCTGAACCTGATTATTTCAGATGAAGAACTTACCCGGACGATTCAGGATATGCAGTTTTTTAAGGAAAATAATTCTTTCAGCACCGTGATTTACGAAAAAATGCTGAAACGGGTCGGCACTTCTCCGGAGCGGTTTGAAAAAGATCAGCGGGATCAGATGCTTGCACAAAAACTTCAGCAATTCATCACCAGCAATATCCTCGTATCGGAAGAGGAGGTAAAAGAATGGTATGACTGGGAAAATGCCCTCGTGAATATCAACGTTGTCCAGTTTGACCCGGAAACCTATACCGGCATTGTACCAACAGAAGAAGAGGTCAAAGCCTATTTTGAACAAAATAAAAACAACTATAAAACAGATCCTAAAATAAAAGTGAAGTATCTGCGGTTTTCACCGGAAGCCTATAAAAAAGATATTCAGGTTACCAATGATGAAGTTCAGGAATTCTATGATAACAATCAGACTACCTATTCTGCTGAAAAAACAGTAGAGGCCCGTCATATCCTCATCCGTCTGGATGAAAATGCGTTGCCGGAAAAGGTTGAAGAAACAAAAACAGAAGCAGATCGTATTGCAAAAGAAGCAAGAGAAGGGAAAAAAGAGTTTTCAGAGCTGGCCAAAAAATATTCTCAGGATTCCACAAAAGACAAAGGCGGATATCTGGGTAAATTTGTAAAAGAAGCCATGGTCAAACCTTTTTCCGATAAGGCCTTTTCCATGAATCCCGGAGAGATCAGTGATCCGGTTCGAACTCAATTCGGATGGCATATCATCAAGGTTGAAAATATTTATCCAGCCACGACCAAGACCCTGGCAGAGGTAGAACCGGAAATCCGCCGGAACCTTATTGAAGAAAAAGCCAGAAATATTGCCTATGATGAGGCCGAATCTTTTTTTGATGCCCTGCTGGATGGTGATGACCTGTCGAAAGAGGCGGGATCCAGAAACCTGAAAGTCATTGAAACAGACTTTTTCACAAAAAGCGAGGGCCCGGCGGATGTAGGGGATCGTGAAAACTTTGCATCCGCAGCCTTTGATCTGCCGGAAAAGGAAATCAGCGATGTTCTGGAACTGGAAGGCAACTATTATCTCCTCCAGGTTACAGGAAAAATCCCACAGCAAGTCGCCGAATTTCAAACGGTGTCGGAAAAAGTAAAAACCAATCTGGTTCAGAAACTCAAAGGCCAGAAAGCTTCAAAAGAAGCGGAAACCTTTTTAAAGTCACTCGGCAAGGAGAACTCACTGACTCAGGAGAGCAACAAAAAAGGTCTGAAGGTCATAACAACTGGTTTTTTCAATCGGAATGATCCGGTTCCTCAGATCGGCCCTGAAAAGGAGCTCACTGATGCAGCGTTTCTGCTTTCAAGTAAAAAACAGCGTCCTGAAAAAGTGATCCAGGGAGCATCAAAATATTATGCTATTGAGTTCATTGATCGAAAGAAACCAAATCCAGATGATTTTCAAAAAGAAAAGGAAAAAATCGCAGCCAAGCTTTCCATGAGCAAAAAAAGAGAAACCTTTGATGCCTGGCTGAAAAAAATCAGGACTGCAAGCGAAATCATTGTTGAAGAAAGCTATCGATAACCGTATGCCCCTGGCTCACAGGGCCAGGGGACTCAAGGTCTTTGCTTACCCCTTATAGAGAGGATGTGGCGATAATGAAAAAAACGGGCAGCCCGCATCACAAGCGAATCGACTCTGGTTTTAAAAGATGCCCTGAATGCTTTACAAGGCTTCCATTAAACGCGACAAAATGTCCTTCCTGTAATCAGAAGGTTCAAGCTGTGGGAAAATATGGACTTGCAAAAAAACCCATCAACTGGATTGGGTACATATCGGCCATTGGTTTATGGACAGCTCTTGGCCTGTATATATGGTGGGTTTTCTTTAATAAATAGCCGCATCAGGACAACATGGCCTGCAGCATATCCCCCGCATGCTCCGCATGCAATGAAATGGAGCCGATTGACTCGATAAGCTTTGCCATCAAAAAGATGCTTACCGGATCGGTTTCCAGAGCAAAGGTTTTTCGAATCAGAGAATTTTCAATCTGAGCGGCTTCCTGTTTCTTCTGCCGGAGAAGATTCGCACACTTTTTAATGTTGGTTCGCTGCTTTTCTGAATACGATTTCAAATATTTTCCGGATTCAATCACCAGATTGCTCAACTCTTCAACCGGTTCAATAGCCGTGTCAACCAATAAGTAGATGTCCTTTTTCATCATATCCGGAATTTTCGTACTGCTGTTCCCCGCCAATAAACCAAGAATGCGGTCAATTGTATCCAGAATCTTATCCTCTTCTTTCAGATACATCAAAAGTTGATACTTATTCATGGATAATAATCCCAGACCGGGCAGATGCCCTCTGACCCTTCGCTTGATGGCATCTGATTCACTTTTGATCCGGATAACTTCCTGTTTGTGATTCTCAAAGGATAATCCGTTACCGGAAATCAGACTCTCCATTGCCTGTTGAAAAGCCCAGGCACACTCTTTGACTTTTTCCGTATGATCCTTCAACCCTTCATCAAAAGGGGATTTTAAAATACGGTATAAAAAAGGAATACGCATGTTTTTCTCCCTGATTATCGATTGTTTTGAAATCTTATTTCAAGACCGATGAGCCAATTTCAAAAGCCTATTGTTGTAGTTCCGGCGAAAACAATAATCCAGTATTTTCGGCTCTTTTTGGGGCACTGACCTTCGCCGGTGTGACGCTTTTTAATCGTTTTGAAATTGGCTCCGATATTTTGAACGGAGCTGATATTAACAGTTGAATCGGTAACTGTCAAAACCCCTTTCCATTATTTTCATCGCACTTCAGTGCCTTCTCAAATTATTGCGATCACACCGGTTCTTTCTGTTGATAGCCTTTTTAATTGATGGTAATACAGCTTACTGATCGAATATTTTCCGAATAAGAATTAAGGTAAGGAGTATCATAATGATCCAAAAAACCAGCCTGTTTTTTCTCCTGGTGATCCCAATATTTTTTTCTTCAATTGGTATACAGAACCCTATTGGCCAATCATGCTTCCTTTTGTCCCCTACAGCAGCATATGCGCAAACGGAAGAGCAGCTTCCGCTGGCTGTCTGGCCTCATGAAAAGAGTGATCTTGATCCGGATCCGGCAATACATTATGGGCGTCTGCCAAATGGGCTGCGGTATGTGCTCATGAAAAACCAGGAACCAAAGGACAGGGTAAGCATGCACCTGAATATCCAGGTTGGATCCATGCATGAAAAAGAGCAGGAGCGCGGAACCGCTCATTTTCTTGAACACATGCTTTTCAATGGCTCTGCACATTTTCCGCCCGGTGAACTCGTAAAATTTTTTCAAAGCATCGGCATGCAGTTCGGCAATGATGCCAACGCCCATACCGGATTTTACGAAACCGTATATGACGTTCTTCTGCCGGACAGTAAAAAAGAAAGTCTGGAAAAGGGACTGCTGGTTTTTCAGGACTATTCAGAAGGAGCACTTCTGCTGCATACGGAAGTTGAAAAAGAAAAAAAAGTAATTCTGGCTGAAAAACGCACAAGAGACTCAGCCGACTATCGGACTTACCAGGCTTCACTGGAATTTGAGTTCCCGGATGCCGGAATCTCAAAACGTCTGCCCATTGGAACGGAAAAAACAATATCTGAAACCACAAGAGAAAGTCTGAAAAAATTTTATGACACCTGGTACCGACCTGAAAATATTACGATTGTCATGGTAGGCGATTTTCAAACCAAACTGGCGGAGTCCCTCATCCATGAAAAATTCTCAGCATTAAAGCCAAGAACAGCGCAGAGTCACAGTCTTCCATTCGGTAAAATCAACCATCTTGGGATCAAACCGTTTTATCATTATGAAAAAGAAACCGGGAATACTACCGTGAGTATCGGATATGTAACAAAAATTCTGGAAGAACCGGATTCCTTTGAACTTCAGAAACGACTGCTGATCGACTACCTGGGTTTTCAGATTGTCCAGAACCGTCTTGACACCATGGTACGAAAACCCGATACCCCGTTTACGGAAGCATCCGCAAGCTCGGGAATTGCCTTTCGTCAGGTTCAGTATGCGGATATCTCTGCACAATGCAGTCCGGAAAACTGGGAAGAAACACTGGCACTGCTGGAAAAGACCCTTAGGACAGCGGTTCAATACAAATTTACGGAATCGGAGCTGAGCCGTGTGAAAAAGGAGTACTTATCCTCCCTGGACAAAGCCGTTAAAGGAGTAAAAACCAGAGATAGTCAAAAGCTGTCCTATCTGGTTGTTCATCATATAAACAATGACCGGGTATTTCAATCGCCGGAACAGGAAAAAGAATTATTTTCTCCTGTTATTCAATCGCTGACAATCAACCAGGTTCATAAGGCCTTTCAAAAAATATGGGAGCTGGACAGCAGACTCATCAGTATCACCGGAAATGCAGCGATTGAGGCCAAAGCAGAAGAAAAAATTTTACATGTTTTTCAAACCAGCCTTCAGATCGAAGTACCCAAACCGGTTGAAGAAAAAAAGATAGTCTTTCCCTATCTGGATGATCCTGCTGAAAAGGGTAAAATCCTTCATCAAAACGAGTTCCAGGATCTGGGGATTATCTGCATTGACTTCCAGAACAATGTAAGGCTGAACCTTAAAAAAACGGATTTCAAGGCAAATGAGGTTCTTCTGGCTCTGACCTTTGGTAAAGGTCGATACAGCGAAACGGAAAAGGCCCAGGGAGTTTCCATTCTGGGAGAAGCTGTTGTGAACGGCAGCGGTTTGAACCGGTTACAAAAAGATGATCTTGAAAAAGCCCTGGCAGGAAAAAACACACAGATCCAGATGAACATTGAAGAAAACAGATTTGTACTGATGGGAAACAGTGTTTCGGATGAAGTCCGGCTTTTGTTCCAACTGATGTATGCTTATGTAATGGATATGGGATTTGATAAAGATTCCTATAAGCTGTCCATGGAACGGTTCATCCAAACCTATCACACTCTGGAACATACCCCTGAAGGCGGGATGGAATTGTCCGGAAAACGTTTTCTGGCAGGCGGAGACCACCGGTTCGGACTTCCCAGGCTTGAGGTGCTGAAACAGATTTCAATCTCCGATATTCAATCCTGGATTCTGAGTGCCCTGCAGAACAGCCCCCTTGAAATTTCGGTTGTCGGTGATTTTAATCCGCAGGAAGTGATCGATCTGACGGCACAATACTTTGGCAGCCTTCCATCCCGAAAAGAGCTGTCAGGTGATGGCATACCCTCTTCCCTGCCTGTGTTTCCGATCGCCCAAACCCATAAGATCGAAGTTCCGACAAAAATCAATAAGGGTATTGTTACGGTTGTTTACCCTACGACCGATTTCTGGAATATATCCAACACAAGGCGTTTATCTGTTCTGGGAGAAATTTTTTCAGAAAGAATGCGCATCATTATCCGGGAAAAGATGGGTGCTTCCTATTCAACCTATGCATACAATCATTCCAGCCGTGCCTATAAAGGATATGGATTGTTTCAGGCCGTCGCACAGATCAATCCGGATGAAAAAATACAGGTTGAATCTGAAATCAAAAAAATTGCAGCGGATATAGCGGCAAAAGGAATCACGGATGATGAACTCAGACGAGCGCTCGATCCCATTATTACCAGTATAAAGGATTTTCAAAGAACAAACCGATACTGGCTGAACAGTGTACTGATCGATCTGAAAAATCATCCGCAGCAGCTGGAATGGAGCCGTACCATGCTCTCAGACTATCAGTCCATTACCTGGGAAGAAATGAGAATGCTTGGAAGTACCTATTTGAATAATCAGAATGCAGCTGTTATTCAGATCCAGCCCACACAGGCCCAAAAAGAGTAAGCTGATAAATGTGTACACGATATGACAAGCGGAATCAGCAGACAAACAACCCGTATGGTTTTTTTGTAATACTTTTCCTGTTCATTCTGGTTTGTAGTATCCGATCTCCCTTGGCTCATAGCATGCCTCAAGAGATTACAAACAGCCAGGGCATGAATTTTGTGCTGATTCCGCCGGGATCATTTATCATGGGCAGCCCGGAAGATGAATTTCAGAGATCAGACAATGAAAATCCGCACAAGGTAACGATTACCAGAGCGTTCTATATCCAGACCACAGAGGTTACGCAGGAGCAGTGGAAGAAAATCATGGGTGATAACCCTTCTAAATTCACTGGATGCCCGAAATGCCCCGTGGACTCTATCTCCTGGCATGATGCCATGGCTTTCATCCGGAAACTCAACCAACTGGAGCGTACGACAAAATACAGGTTACCCACGGAAGCGGAATGGGAGTATGCATGCCGCGCCAATACAGACACACCATTTTATTTTGGAAAATTCTTATCCACTGATCAGGCAAACTATAATGGAAATCATCCCATACCCGGCTCTCCAAAAGGAATCAATCGTAACCAGACCATTCCTGTAGGCAGCTTTCCGGAAAACCCGTTTGGATTGTATGACATGCATGGCAATGTGTATGAATGGTGTCAGGACTGGTATGGAGACTATCCCACTGAACCCATAATCGACCCAACCGGGCCTGAAACCGGTTATTCCAAAATTTCCCGGGGTGGAGGGATGAGCAGCTATGCAAGACGATGCCGCAGTGCAAACCGGACAAAACATCTGCCCGATTATGTCAATTTTTACATTGGAGTTCGTCTGGCCAAAACCCAATAATATGAAAATACGAAGAGAATATGACTCCTGATCAGACAAAGAATATGCACTTCCGGAAATATTTTATCGGTTTTTTTTTATTCCTGTTTCTATGCCTTCTGTTTTCCGTAAAAGTAACACAGGCCGAAAATGGGGATTCTCCAGACAGTTTGTCGGAAAAACAATCCAATACCATTGATCAGGAAAAGCAATTCCTGAATCTTTTTCGAAAACTGTTTTTCAGTGATACATATAACAGTTTAAAATGCTATGAGAATATCTATTCCCTACTGAACAAGGCCAGTACAAATGGTCTGGATGTAACCAATGTGAAAGTGATTTTTATTTTTGATAAAGACCATGACAAACTGATGCCCAGTAAATCCTCTAAAAAAGTTGCCTCTAGTGTCCAGAGGCCGACCATCACCATGTATATGACAAGGATCGTTTACAACCGGAGTCCTCCGCCAGGTGAATTTAGATTTCATGCTTTTGCGGCATTTCAAGATAAAATTATGGATTTTGATTATACAAACAGTCCAAAACTCATACCAGCCAAGGAATATTTTGACAGTATGTTCTCCGGCAAAGAGATGAGTCAAAAAAAACGAAAAGACCTGTTCAGCAGACTGACTCTCCGGGTGATTCCTGCAAAGGATTTCCTGAAAAATGGTCTGCGCCACACGAGCTGGTATCTCTTTGACCTTGAAACCCATTTCCCGTCCCAGTCCCTCCAACACTTTCTGTCAAACCTGGATGATCCGCAGAATAAAAAACAATCCGCTGAAAACAAACCGTAATTTCTCACCAAGGAGCCAATTTCAAAAGTCTGTTCTTGTAGTTCCGGCGAAAAATAGAATCCAGTATTTAAGGCTCTTTTCTGAGCACTGACATTCGCCGGTGTGACGCTTTTTAATAGTTTTGAAATTGGCTTCAAGAATGATGAATATCCGGATTGGGATTTCAAGTCGCCCGATATTTTTCATTGGCTTGATCCCCCCTTCATTGACTTATCGCAACTTCTGGCCTATATCTATCAACTAACAATTCATGCTGGTGATATTAACATATAACCAAATGATATCGTTCAATATAAAAAAGATTCGCCACTGAATCAGAAAACCGTTTTCAGGAAAAGGATCACCATATAAGGATGGTTGAATGAATAAAAAACAGAATCAGAGCCGTTTCGGAGATCTGGTGTGGAAATTTTTTGCATCTGTCCATCTGACAATCATCACATTTCTTTCACTTGCAGCCACTTCCATCATCGGCACCATTGTTCCGCAAAACGGGAACCCTGACTTCTATTTTCATAAGTACGGAGAGATGCTCTATAAAATCTTTTTTGCATTCGACCTGTTCGATATGTACCATTCCTGGTGGTTTCGATTTCTGATCAGCATCCTGGTCCTCAATATCATTGTCTGCTCGATTGATAAGCTCTCTGCCACATGGAAAATTATTTTCCCAGGAAAACCTCCTGTATTTAAAAACAAAATTAAAAACAGCTCCATCCGAAGCGAGTTTGTGACAGAAACCCCGCCTGAAAAACTGGAAGCCTTATTTCAGAAGATTGTCGGTAACCGTTACAGGTATGCTGCTCTGGAAAAAACAGAAACAGGATTTCTCCTGTTTGCAGAAAAGGGGCGCTGGACCCGAATGGGTGTTTATGCCGTACATCTGAGTGTTGTTCTTCTTCTGATCGGAAGCCTTCTGGGATCTTTGTTCGGATTTGATGGTTCCGTGACCATTCCGGAAGGTGAGAGTACAAATCAAATTCTTCTGCAGGATTCCAGCCGTGTTTTGAATCTTGATTTTCAAATCCGGTGCGATGACTTTTCCGTCAGCTTTTATGATTCCGGTGCTCCAAAAGAATTCCGTTCTGCGCTGACCCTGCTGAAAGATAACAAACCGATCATCACCAAAGATATTATTGTGAATGATCCGCTACGTTATGAAGGCATCAATCTGTTTCAGTCGAATTATGGAAAACTCCCTCCCAGAAATATCACCCTGGTTTTACAAGACAGGAAAACCGGTGACGAACAGGTACGAAAAACAGCACAGCTTGGGGAAAAAATCATGCTCCCGGATAATCAGGGTGAATTCATACTGACAGACTTCTCCGATCAATTTCACTTCAAAGGACGGAATATCGGGGATGCATTCACAGGCACGCTGTTTCTTCGGGACAAAGGTACATTTGAAGTTCTCATTCCCTATCCATTCCCGAAGATCGATTTTCAAACCCCGGATGATTTGCAGAAAATCGATGCATTGCAAACCCAATCTACCGGTTCGCTGCCGGACCGGATTCCCCTCTCCGTTACCAGTGTAAATACCGGAATGGTTTACACTCTAAACAGCGCACTTGGCGAAACCCAGACCATTCCGGAAGGACTTGGCCGATTTACCTTGCAAGAGTTCCAGCGATCTTACAATTTCAAAGGTCATAGCATCGGGGATGCATTTATCGGTAAATTTCTTGATCCGGATGGAACAGAACAGACTGTCATTCTGCCAATAGAATTTTCACAATTTGACAGGATGAGAAAAGGAAAAGTGATAATAGCGATTGCGGATTTACAACAAGAATCCATTCCATCAAACCTGATTGTTTCGGTCGCGGACTTCCAGGAACATTATTATACTGGTCTTCAGGTTACAAAAGATCCCGGTGTCTGGGTAGTTTACATGGGATTTATCATGATGATCCTGGGCTGCTACGTTACCTTTTTTCTATCCCATCAACAGGTTTGCATCGAGGCAATCCGGAAGGGAGAACAGACTGTAATCAGCATCTCGGGGACAGCAAATAAAAACAAATTCAATGTTCAAAAAAAAATAGACGGTCTGTCCATGCTGTTAAAACGATAGTCAGATATCGCTCTTTTGATAAATAGTTTTTTTTCAACCTTTTCAATTTGAGGTATTTTTTTCATGAACAGTTCAATCATCCTCTCTGTAATCACCTTTGTTTACGGCTTTGCAGGTGTATTATATATGGTTTCACTGGTTTTTAAAAAAGACTTTCCCGGGAAACTCGCGTCCCTAGTCACCATGGTCGCCATAACCGGTAACATCACCGGTATTATTCTTCGCTGGATTGAATCCTACAAGATGGGTTTTGGCCATGCGCCTTTATCCAATTTATATGAATCTCTAATATTTTTTTCACTCGCCATCGCATGTCTGTATATCTTTATTGAAATCCGATATAAAAACCGAACCATCAGCACCTTTTCCAGTGCCCTTGTATTTCTGGCCATGGCATATGCTTCTCTGTCTCCAGGCATCAGCGATCATATTCAGCCTCTCATTCCAGCACTCAAGAGCAACTGGCTGATCGCCCATGTATTGACCTGCTTTTTAGGATACGCCGGTTTTGCTGTGGCATTTGCTATCAGTATTCTGTTCCTGATTAAAAAAACAGGGGGCCAGTCCGAGGAAGGGATGCTCTCCCATGTTCCTGATCCCGACATGCTGGATGAACTAACACATCAGATGGTCATGTTCGGTTTTTTCTTTTTATCCATCGGTATCATAACCGGTGCGGTCTGGGCTAACTCAGCATGGGGGAGATACTGGGGATGGGATCCAAAGGAAACTTGGTCTCTGATCACTTGGTTTATCTATGCAATCCTTTTACATGCACGCATGATGAGGGGATGGCGTGGCAACCGGATCGCCATGATTTCCATTATCGGTTTTACAGCTGTGATATTCACCTATTTTGGAGTGAATTATCTCCCGGGGCTTCACAGCTATGGTTCAATTCAGTAGTTTCCATCCCAAGAGAGATTTCAACTGATCTTTTTAATTGACAATCCATAATGACGAATATAGTTATTTTCAGTTTGCCGGAATGAATATGATTTATCTCTTCATACAGCAGGGTAAACAGTTAAATAGGTGTGATGAAAACACCTGATAAAAACAGGATAACCTGTTAAAAAACAGTGGAGCATTCATGAGTACGGTAGATGATAAGGCAAATGAAATTGAACCCTTTGATAACAAGGCAGAATCAACATCCGTGAACAATGGAAACGGAATTGCAGGATTCACGATTCTGTTTTTTATTATCGGTTTCACTGCCAGTCTTTTTATAGGATGGATTGTATTTCCAAAACTGCTCTATTCTAAAAAAAAGCAGCCACTCGACTTCAACCATGAAATGCATATGACGCTTGTTAAAAACGGATGTGAGAGCTGCCATTTCTTTCGAGAAGACGGCACTTACTCAGGCGTACCCAAACTCGCTCAATGCATTGACTGCCATCAGGAGGTCCAAGGGGATACCGGGAATGAAGCTCTCTTTGTCGAAAAATATGTTTCCAAAGGGAAAGAGGTGCCCTGGCTGATATATTCCAGACAACCGGATTGCGTTTTTTTCTCACACGCTGCCCATATCAAGCTTGCGAAAATGGATTGTGAAACATGTCATGGCCATATCGGCCAATCCACCAGCCTGAAACCCTATGAATATAATCTGATCACAGGCTATAGCCGGGATATATGGGGTAAAAATCCAAAAAATTATCTTGGTCTGAAGACCAATACATACGACCGGATGAAAATGAATGACTGTGCAGCATGCCATATGGAAGAAACCGGAAGAAAATCAAGCGTTTCAACCGAAAAGGATGGATGCTTTGTCTGCCATAAATAATATCGGAAAGAACCTATGAAAATAGACAGAAGATGTTTTTTATCACTGGGAATCGGAGCTACAGCAGGAACTGCGCTCTCACCATTGCCATGGAAATTGATGGATGACATTTCCATATGGTCCCAAAACTGGCCATGGACTCCGGTTCCGCCGGATGGAGAGATATCTTATACCGATTCCACCTGCACACTATGTCCTGGCGGATGTGGTATTACTGTCCGCAAAATTGACAACCGTGTTGTGAAGATCGAAGGCCGGAAAAATCACCCTGTCAACAATGGGGGGATTTGTGTTCTGGGGCTTTCCGGTCCACAGCTTCTCTATGGGCCAACCCGTGTTCAAAGCCCCATGAAAAACGTTAATGGGACTTTTCAGAAAATTACTTGGAATCAGGCACTTTCTGAAATCACGGAAAAATTATTGACTATACGGGCAGAAGGAAGATCTCACACGGTTGCGGGTATTGCAGGGTCTTCCAGAGGAACCGTTCCTGCTCTGTTACAGCGGTTTTTAACCGCGTATGGCTCACCCAATTTCTACTGCCAATCATCCATTGAAGATTCCTTTTCCCTTTCTCATATACAGCCTCAGAATAACAAAACAATTCCCGGGTTCGACCTTGAAAACGCGGATTATGTTCTGAGTTTTGGAACAGGCATTATGGATGGCTGGGGATCCCCTCTGCGGATGATTCAAGCCGGCAATGCATGGAAAACCGGGAAGACTAAGCTGATTCAGGTTGAGCCAAGGTTGTCCGACACAGCAGCAAAATCCGATGAATGGCTGCCTTCCAAACCCGGCACAGAGGCTATCCTTGCCCTTGGAATTGCTCATGTGATTTTACTGGAATCTCTGTATGACCAGACAGCCATTAACTACCATTCAGAAGGCTTCAGTACCTGGCGTACAGCGGTACTGGCCCACTACCACCCAGACAAGGTCGCTGAAATTACCGGAATTGATTCCCGGACCATCATCACTGTTGGCCGTGAATTCGGACATGCTGAAAGACCAGTTGCAATCTTCGGCCGGGGTAAAGGCAATACACCGTTGAGTCTTACAGAAATGAGTGCTGTTCATGCTTTGAATGTTCTTGTCGGCAATGTCAATAAAACAGGAGGTGTTTTTACACTGCCTGAACCGAATTATATCTCCTGGCCGGAAATCAGCTTGGATACAAAAGCGGAAACCGGCCTTCAAACAAAACAGATTGCCGAAGGTGGATTATTGCACCGCCTTCCCAGTGCGATAAAAGAAGCAGAGGACTCCGTAACCCTCCTTTTTGTTGCAGACGCCAACCCTTGCTATACACTTACAGATACGAAAGAAGTGATCAGGGCATTCAAAAAAATCCCATTCAAGGTAAGTTTTTCCTCCTACATGGACGAAACCGCAACTCTGTCGGATCTGATTCTTCCAAACCATTCTTATCTTGAACGATATGAAGATGTCCCGGTTACATCCGGATTGCGAAATCCCCTGATCGGTTTTACAAAACCTATTGTGAACCCCCTGTTTCAAACAAAACACACCGGGGACGTTATTATTTCAATTGCCAGGGCAATGAAAGGCAGTATCGGAAGTTCGTTTCCATGGGAAAACTACCTCCAATGCTTGAAAAACGGTTTGGGCCAACACTGGAATCCTCTTATAAACAATGATGTTGTTGAAATAAAATATGTCCCCGAGTTTGAAGATATTCCCCGCTTTGCCTTTCAGATTCCAAATGATAAACCGCAGGTTCTTTTGGAAGGTAATGAAAACAATATGAATCTGACTCTGATTCCTAGTGACTCCCTGCGATTGTCTTCCGGTTATATCGGAGCCCCTCCATTTATGATGAAAACCTTACCGGATACAATTTTAACAGACAATAACACGATTATTCAGATACACCCGAAAACCGCAGAAAAACTGGGCCTGAGACAAGGTTGCTATGCAATATTAAAAACACCAAAGGACGAAAAAAAGGTAAAAATCCATCTGAGCCAGGGGATTGGTGAAGATATCATCTCATTCCCAAGAGGGCTTGGACATACTGCATATGACCGCTATCTTGCCGGCAAAGGTATAAACTTTAACGAACTTATCGGTCCTGTGGAAGATACTTTTTCCGGCCTGGATGTTGCCTGGGGAATACGAGCCAGTCTGATCAAAGCGTGAAACATGGTATGAGGTTCTGATGACACAAGAGTACAGAAAAGAAAAAAAATACGGTATGGTTATCGACCTGGACAAATGCACAGGATGTGGTGCCTGTATGGTGGCATGCATGGCGGAAAACAATGTGCCGTTCAGGGACAATGAAACCGATAAGCTGAAGAGTATTACATGGATGAGGGTATATCAGCTGAACAACGGCAAATCCTATCCGAATGAAGAAATCTGTTATCTGCCAAGGCCTTGTATGCATTGCGAAGGCCATAATGGGCATTCACCGTGTGTAACGGTCTGCCCTGCCATTGCAACCGATTATGACAGAGAGACAGGAATTGTCAGCCAGATCATCACCCGCTGCTTTGGCTGCCGCTATTGCATGGGAGCCTGTCCGTATCATGCCCGTTATTTTAACTGGTGGGATCCGGTCTGGCCGGATGGAATGGAAAAAAGCCTCAGCCCCAATGTTTCGCCTCGTATGAGAGGTGTAGTTGAAAAATGTACCTTCTGCTTTCACCGTTATCAACTGGCATATGAAAAGGCAGCTTCAGAAGGCCGGCGGGAACTTAGAGAAAATGAATATCAGCCTTCGTGTACACAGGCATGTCCTGCCGGAGCCATCACTTTCGGAGATCTGATCAATAAAAACCAAGCTGTTTATAAAATGAAAAAAGACCCCCGTGCCTTCCGCCTATTGGAAAGACTTGGGACAAATCCAAAAATCTATTACCTTTCCAGCCGGGAATGGGTAAGACGCGCAGGTGATAATTATCATCCTGATGAGGAAACCGGGATAGTAAAAAACCATCGATAGCCTTACCGGGGCAATGATGGTTACAATTTGAATATATGCATTAGGTAAGGAATACAAAATTTATGGATTCAGCATTCATACCCGAAGGTGTCAAACGATGTCCGTTCTCACAGTTCCTTGCAGGGCTTGGTGTTGTGGGTGTGGTCCTGGCATGGGGTATTTATGCCATGCTGCTTTGCTGGCTCAAAGGCCTTAACCAGACGAACATGAATGACTCATATGGATTTGCACTCTGGATATGGGCAGACCTCGCCATTATTGCCTTGGGTGGCGGAGCATTTTTTAGCGGCTTTCTCAAATATATTGTTGGAAAAGATGAGCTAAAAAACATCATCAACTTTGCCGTCCTGATCGGATTTATCTGCTATAGCTCAGCACTCCTGATACTGGCCATTGATATTGGTCAGCCACTAAGGGGATGGTTTATCTTCTGGCATGCAAACGTTCACTCCATGCTTACAGAGGTTGCTTTCTGTCTGTCATGCTACTTTGGAGTATTGACTATTGAATATATACCTCTGATTTTGGAAAATAGGAAGATTGACAAGATTCCTTTTTTTCATAACCTGAGTCACAATATGCATGAAATTATGGCTGTATTTGCTTCCACCGGTGCGTTTCTCTCCTGCTTCCATCAGGGTTCCTTGGGCGGTGTTGCCGGTGTTCTGTTTGGAAGGCCCTTTGCCTATCGAGAAGGATTGCTTGTATGGCCGTGGACCTTTTTTCTTTTTACCTGGTCAGCAGCAGCATATGGACCCTGTTTTACAATCTTTTTAACCCGATTGTTAGAGAAAATTACCGGGAAAAAACTGGTAAAGGATAATGTCATTGACCTCCTTGCAAAAATCTCCGGCTGGATGATCTTTACCTATATTATCGCAAAGATTATCGACACATGGTACTGGGCTGCCGTTACAGTTCATTCAAAAGGCCAGACGCTGATGGACTTTTATGATGATAATATGTTTTACGGACTTTGGATTCTGGTGGCTGAAATCGTTGTAGGAGGGATCTTTCCAGCACTGATCCTTCTCACCAAAAAAGGACGGAACAGCGAAGCGCTGTTATGGACAGCCGTCATCCTTGCCTGTTTGGGTGTTTGTATCAACAGATGGGTTATGGTGCTTCAGGTTATGGCCGCACCGGTATTGCCTTTTGAAGATTGGGCTCTTTACTATCCTAGCTGGCAGGAGGTTGCGACAACCATCCTGCCGGTTGCCTACGGCATTATTCTGGTCATGATATCCTATCGGTATCTGCCAATCTTCCCTCAGGAAAAGGAACTTAACCCGATTGAGTCCTATTAGGATTTTGATACAGTGAATCTTTTTTTACCGTATCCGGATATTTTTTAGGAGGAAAACATGTTTCCCTTTATCAGTTTTGAATGGGTTTGGGATATCGGACATATCGTGTTCATGGGTAGTCTGTGGTATGCACTCTCTATTCTCGGCATTGGCATGACCTACTGTATTATCAAGGCCGCCATTGATACACAAAAGAAAGATGATACCTCACATCATCATTAAACAATTCTCCGGATCAAAATGATCCGTATTCAGCCTGCCTTTAACAGAATCAACACCCGGCAGTTTCTCTGAGGTATGAAATGGATAAAATTGTTATTCACGGTGGTAAAGCATTAGTCGGAAGTGTTCGAATTGGAGGGGCCAAAAATGCGGCTCTTCCCATTCTGGTTTCTTCTCTGTTGACGGATGGATGGTGCACATATGAAAATGTGCCGCATCTTCGGGACATTGAAAGTATCAAACAACTTCTGACCCACCTCGGTGCTGAGGTGGAAACAGATGGCCATACCGTAAGAATCAATGCAGCAGGTCTCTCAAACCATGAAGCACCTTATGATCTGGTAAGAAAAATGAGGGCCTCCATTCTGGTACTTTGTCCGCTGGTTGCCAGACTGAAAAAAGCACGTGTTTCATTACCCGGAGGTTGTGCAATTGGTGCCAGGCCCATCAATTTCCACTTAAAAGGGTTGACCTTGCTGGGCGCTGATATTGACCTGGATCACGGATATGTAGATGCTTCTGCGAAAACCCTGGTTGGAAATGAAATCTTTTTTGACATACCCTCGGTTACCGGAACGGAAAATCTGCTTATGGCAGCTGTTCTTGCAGAGGGAACTACCATTTTAAGAAATGCAGCCAGAGAACCTGAAGTCGTTGCCCTGATTGATGTTCTGAATCTGATGGGATCAAAAATCAAAGGGGCCGGAACTTCAATTCTTACCATCCAGGGTGTAAAAAAACTGCGCCCTGTTCACGTTTCCATCATTCCGGATCGCATCGAAACCGGAACATTCATGGTTGCCGCTGCATTAACAAAGGGCAGTATTGAAATCAAGGACTGTGAGCCTGACCATGTGACCGGGATCATACACAAGCTTCGCCAAACCGGAACAGAAGTGTCTATAAAAGGTAAAAAAATTTATGTAAAGGGATCTAAAACAATCCAATCCATTGACATTAAAACCCTTCCCTATCCTGGGTTCCCTACGGACATGCAGGCACAATTCATGGTTCTCATGGCCATCGCCGGTGGCCTCAGTATCATATCGGAAACCATTTTTGAGAATCGTTTTATTCACGTGAGTGAGCTCAGACGGTTGGGTGCCGATATCACCGTTTCCGGCAATGCAGCCATGATCAAAGGTGTCCCTTCCCTTTCCGGAGCACCGGTCATGGCAACCGATCTTCGTGCAAGTGCTTCCCTGATTCTCGCCGGCCTGGTCGCAAAGGGAACAACAGAAGTCAACCGGATCTATCATCTTGACCGGGGATATGAAGCAATTGAAAAAAAATTCCAGAAACTGGGTGCTGACATCGAACGTATTCAATAAAAGATAAATTGAAACTGCCACGATTACGATCATTTACGAGCCTTTCCGGTTCAGACACATGGAATCGTCCGGTAATTCCGCTTTTACTTTCACTGATTTTCGGACTTCTCCTTGGGGATGTCTGGCCGGGAAAAACCCTGATATTCTCCATTATCGCCATGCTTTCGGCCTTATGGATAACCCTTCAAATTATCCGGAAACAGCCTTCCTTCTTTCAGCCTTTGTTTCTTTTTATCTGTCTTGGGTACCTCCTGATTCAACCGTGGAACAATCTGAAACTTCCATCCAATCATGTATTTCACCATGCAGACGGCCAAAAAAAAGCTATCACGGGAACCATCCAGGAAACACCCATTCCAAAACACAACCAGTTACAATTCATCCTGGAAACGGAAACTATCGGTCTTGGAAAAAATGAGATCCGGGTTCAGGGGAAACTCCGTACCTCTCTCTCCGGTCCAACACCATCCATTCGAACAGGAGATCGCGTTACACTGAAAGGCAAAATACGTCCCATCCGGAACTTCAACAACCCTGGAGGATTTGATTACAGGAGATTCATGGCTTTTAAAGGAATTCAGGCCAGTGTCCATGCCCAGGGGGACCAACTGCAAATCCTTGAACGTAATCAAACATCCGGAACACTGCTTTTTATTGAATCCTTGCGGGAAAAAATCTCAAATCATATTGATCAGTCCAGTTACGGCGAACCAAGGCAGATACTCAAAGCGCTCCTTCTGGGAGACTGTTCCGGCATATCCGATTCTCTGCTGGAATCGTTCAACCGAAGTGGTGTAAGGCATATCCTTGCCATATCCGGATTGCATATCGGTATTATTGCATCCACCTCATTTTTCCTGTTCTCAAAACTCTTTTCCTGTTTCACCCTCCTGCTGTGGAAAGCCCGTGTTCGAAAAATAGCTGCATTATTGTCCATTTTCCCCATCCTTTTTTATGGAATTCTTGCCGGAATGTCTCCTTCCACACAGAGGGCTGTTATCATGATTATCATTTTCATGCTGACATTCCCTATGGAAAAAGAACATGATATGATCAATACGATCGCGATTGCAGCCATGCTGATTCTTATCGTTTCCCCTACTTCACTTTTTTCCATTTCATTTCAGCTTTCGTTCGCAGCCGTACTATCGATTGTTTATGGCCTTTCAAAAATGGAATTGACCAAGCAAAAACTGCAAAATCCATGGCAGGCTTTTCTGAAAAAAATCTTTCTGCTTTTCATGGTATCCTTTTTTGCAACCCTGGGTACCATGCCGATTGTTCTTTCTTATTTCAATCAGGTTTCTCTGATCGGGATCATTGCCAATCTGATTGCAGTTCCCGCCATTGGGTTTATCGTTCTGCCTCTGGAATTTTTATCCATCATTATTTTACCGACATGTCCTGATCTTTCCTCTGTATGTATTCAATTTTGCGGTTTCATTCTTTCCTGGACCATCGACATCATCCATATTCTGGCCAACCTGCCTTTTTCAGCAATCAAAACCATTACGCCCAATCTGCTTGAAATTATCTGTTTTTATGTTCTATTCTGGTGCATTCTCAATCTGGTCAAAAAGCCAATGCATTCAGACAACAGCAATCATCCCTTTACCATGAAAAAAACAATACGGGTGCTTGCCGGAATCACCTCCTTCTTCTTATTGGCTGATGTGATGTATTGGGTGAATACCCGGTTTTTTCACGATGATCTTCGAATCCACATGCTGGATGTAGGACAGGGAAACGCTGCCTTGTTGGAAATACCCAATGGATATAATATCCTGATTGATGGCGGAGGTTTTTCCGATAATAAATCTTTTGATATGGGCGCCAGTGTTGTTGCACCGTTTTTATGGGGAAAAAAAATAGGAACCATTGACACGATTGTTCTCACCCATCCAAACAGCGACCATATGAGCGGACTGATTTTTATTGCTCAACATTTTAACGTACAAAACTTCTGGTCTACCGATGAAAAAGCAAACTCCCACTCCTTTCTTGAACTACAAAAAACCATTTCAGAAAAAAAAATACACCATCCACGCTTTCAGGAGCTTCCGACCTCCCGGATCATCAACGGCGTTGAAATCCAGATTCTGCATCCGCAAAAAAACTTTTTGTTTTCCGAAGAAAAATCAGGAGATCTTAACAATCATTCCCTCGTGATGAAAGTCACCTATAAAAACCAATCCTTTCTGTTTCCAGGTGATCTCATGGCAACAGGTGAAAAAAAGTTGGTGCAACGCCATGACCATAATCTAAAAAGCACAGTGCTTTTAGCCCCCCATCATGGCAGCCGAACTTCCAGTTCAGAATTATTTCTCAGCGCCGTCAAACCGGAATATGCTATCATCTCCGCCGGATGGAAAAACAGATTTGGAATGCCGCATCAAGCTGCCCTGGATCGATACAATGCAGTGGGGTGTCATATTTAT
>DYJC01000026.1 GCA_020723305.1 Desulfosudis oleivorans | reverse complement strand
GAAGCTGTGTGGGAGAGTAGGACGCTGCCGAAAATCTTTTTTATAAAGCCCCTGTTCCCTTGGATCAGGGGCTTTTGTATTTGGGCACATACGTGCATGATAAAGGTAACAATTTATTTAACCCCGTCTTCATCGAGCAGATTCATGCAACAGGAATAAAAACAGGATAGTCACTTACGAATATTGAACCACCGTTTTATCTTTCCTTTCCAGTAATCGAAAGACAGGTGATCTTTCCAGCTACCTGATCCATGGTGAATCCCATAAGTGATTCCATTATTCAAGAGTATTTTTTTTTCAAAAGATCTATGGATTCCAAACGGGCTGAAAACCAATTTGGGTTCCAGACGAAAATTCTTATATTTATTGTTATTCGCAAGCCAAACCTTTGTTAGCATAGCCGGACCTGTAGCATCCACCACATCGCAACCTTTTTCCGGAGGGTTGTTGGTCAAATAATTGACCACATCCTGCCAAAATGGGTGGCCGGGAACGGATGCAAAAAAGAAATTGCCTACCTGAAAAAAGCCGTTACCAGTTTCATAGGAGCACTCTGTTGCAAGCAACAGATCCGTGCCTGTGTAGTCATAGGGCCGGATAAACTCGTAGTCCAGGTCACAATACATGCCGCCAAAATCTCTCATCATTATATAGCGGATGGCATCTGCACGAAAGATCGGATGTGGATAGGCAGAAAAGATGGGGTAATACTCAGGAAGATTGGATTGGACGTGTTGATCCAGATCCGCATCCGTCCATAATCGATATTCCCAGTCAGGATGAAAACGTTTTACCGACTTTACATACTCTATCCACCGCTTCTGGATTTTATTATTCTTCCAGGTTTGGTGTATGATTTTGGGTATAAGTTGTTGCATAGCATTCCTATCCGTCACGATAATTTTCGATTCCGTTTTTTTCTAGCAAACTTGCAAGGTAAAAAACCACCCATGCGCCGCAGAGGTCGCAGTCCACATCATTGCCATAGCAGCAGAACGGGGTTGTGAACTCCTCTCCGTTTAGGTACAGGGGAAGAACATATTGTTTGGAAGGGCATCTCTCCGTAACCGACTTACAGTTTTCGGAAAGAGTGAGCTCCAGGGTTCTTTTGCTGTTCCAGATAAAATCCGGGTATAAATCTTTTAATCGTAACACTTCCAGGACAGCTTTGTCTCTTCTCTTCGTTGTGTGCCAGGTTAATCTTGAATCATCATTTGCCGGCGGAACGTAAAAGGAAAAGGTCATGCCTTCAAACCGGGTCGGCGTAAGAAGGCTGACCAGGTCTTCAAGCAGGGTTTCATTTTCTTTTGTTACAACGCATTGGCACATGACTTTTGATTCGAATTTTTCTGGAACCTTTTCAATCGTACGCATAACTTTTTCATATGTTCCTTTGCCACGGATAGCGTCGTTATATTGTTCCGGGCCGTCAAGAGAAACGATATAAATACAGTCCGGAAAGTCAATCAGATCAATTGTTCCGTTTGTGGTAATATGGTTTTTAGAAAAGATTGTAACGCCTTTTTTCAGCACATCCGGCCGTAAAAGAGGCTCTCCGCCCATCCAGAGCATGGTATGGATCTCATGTTTTTTTTGAAGAAAAGACAGTTTTTCCAACATACGTTCCGTACTCATCTCATTTTGAATCGAGGTGGGGTTGGCGTTCCGAAAGACAAAGCAGTGCTTACAACGAAGATTGCATTTATTGGTAATATTGACCATTGCTGCCGGATATTTTTTGGATTCATGGCTGGTATTTGTCATGATTTTTATGTCTCATTTGTTTTCATTAGAAAAGATATAAGGTGATTCATTATCCATCCATACAGCATAGAAAATTTGCGCACATGCCCTTGTTTTCTCACGGGAGAAGTATACGTGAAGGGTCCCTGCAGGTCAAGACTCGGTTTTTGCAATATAGGAAAGGGATCAGCTTCTTTTCTCCCTGTATCCGGATAATAAAAAAGATGAATACTTGAAATTTATGGAATTTACTGTACAAAAAGAGATTAATACATGTTTTGGGCGAGTTTTGGATGATTGAAATTCAATTTGGGATTTGAAGTGTTATTTTTCTATTGTTTGAGATGATAAGGATTTAATTTCCAAATGAAAATTCTCCATACATCAGACTGGCATCTGGGTCGTTCACTCTTTGGCCGTAAACGATATAATGAATTTTCAGCTTTTCTCGAATGGCTTGCGGATACAATCGCACAGCAGAAAATCGATGTGTTGCTGATTGCCGGTGATATTTTTGATACCAGTACTCCCACCAATAAAGCGCAGGAATTGTATTATCGTTTTCTGTGCAGGGTTGCAAATTCCAGCTGCCGCCATATTGTTGTTATTGCAGGAAATCATGATTCTCCCTCTTTTTTGAACGCTCCCAAAGAGCTTTTGCGGGCATTGAATGTACATGTGGTTGGAGCCATGACCGATTGTCCGGAGGATGAGGTCATTGAAATAGAAGATTTTAGAACTGGAAACGTCGGTTTACAGGAAGAAGGAGTTTATTCTGCTATTATCTGTGCTGTTCCATATCTGCGGGATAAAGATATCCGCCATGCTGAAGCAGGAGAAACCATAGAGGATAAACAGGCAAAAATTGTAGATGGAATCCGGAAACATTATGCTCTGGTATGTAATATTGCAGAACAAAAACGGATTGAAATGATGAAGAAGCAATTACAAAGCCGATATCAAAAATCAGCGATTCCGATTATTGCCATGGGGCATCTTTTTGCTATCGGTGGGAAAACCGTTGATAATGACGGAGTCAGAGAGCTTTATGTCGGGTCTCTGGCACATATTGACGTGGATGTTTTTCCACCCTGTATTGATTATTTTGCACTTGGCCATCTGCATGTTCCGCAGAGTGTCGGCCGATCCCGGCATATCCGATATTCAGGGTCTCCAGTGCCCATGGGATATGGTGAGGCATATCAAAAGAAGAGTGTCGTGATTGTAGAATTTTCCGGTCAAAAGCCAGAGAACAGCAATCAGAAATTCGATATGATTCTTCACGAAGTTCCCTGCTTTCAGCCACTGGAAAGTGTTTCCGGCTCATTAGAAAAGATTCAGAACAGAATCAATGAACTCAGGGAGAAACAAAGCAATGCCTGGATAGAGATTGAATACACGGGGTCAGAGATCATCGGGAACCTGCGGGAGCGGATAGACGCTTTAATCGAGGGAACCTCCATGGAGATTCGGCGGATTAAAAATAAACGGGTTATGGACAGTATGATCGACAGAATTAGCGTTGATGAAACCTTGGATGATCTGACTGTAAATGATATTTTTGAGCGATGTCTTGATTCCTTTGAAGTACCTTCCGAAAACCGGTCTGAAATGGTGCAATGCTATCACGAGATTGTTCAGAGTATGATGGAAGAGGATAAAAATAATGAATAATCATCGTTTCACAAATAATATCAAGAAATTCTCCTCTCCAAAAAAGAAAAAAAACAGGTTCTATAGGAATCTTCACGCAGGGAAGAAAAATTATGAAGATTTTAGAGTTGCGATTTAAAAATTTGAATTCACTCTATGGCGAGTGGGTAGTTGATTTTTCGTCGCCGGAATATATCTCCCATGGAATTTTTGCCATAACCGGACCGACCGGTGCCGGTAAATCAACCATTCTGGATGCAATCTGTTTAGGCCTTTACGGGGCTACACCCAGACTCGGTAAAATCACGAAAAGCAGCAATGAGATCATGTCCCGGCAAACCGGAGAATGCTATGCGGAAGTGACCTTTGAATCTCAAACAGGCAAGTTCAGATGTCACTGGAGTCAGCACAGGTCTCATAAAAAAGCAGATGGGAATCTGGCGGAGTCGAAACATGAAATTGCAGATGCCGTCAGCGGACAGATCCTTGAATCCAAAAAACGGGATGTTGCTTTGGTTATCGAAGAAAAAACAGGGATGGATTTTGATCGTTTTACCCGATCCATTTTATTGGCTCAGGGCGGCTTTGCAGCATTTCTTCAGGCATCACCAGATGAACGGGCTCCGATTCTGGAGCAGATCACGGGAACGGAGATCTATAGTGAAATATCCATACGGGTCCATGAACGTCAGCGGAACGAAAGAGAAAAGCTGAATTTGCTTCAGGCAGAGACAGCCGGAATTTCGATTTTGAGTCAAGAGCAGGAAATGGAATTGTCGGAGTCTTTGTCCAAAAAGCAAAAATCAGAAAAGGAGATTTCGCTGCAACATCAGGAAATGAGCAAATCGATTCAATGGCTGACCAATATTGACAGTCTGCGAAATGAAATTCTTTTTATATCCAGGGAAGCGGAAATGATTTCAGAAACCGTAAAAGCCTTTCAGCCGGATCGGGAAAAATTGAATCGTTCACAAAAGGCAGCAGAACTGGATGGAGAATTTGCTGCTCTTTTTTCTATCAGACAGCAGCAGAAGTCTGATCAGGAATTTCTGAAAAAGAATGAAGACCAGTTACCACAGGCGGAACAAGCGGTGATGAAACAAGAGGCGCAGTTGAAGAATGCTGAATCGGCAATAGCCCAGGTAAAAGAAAAACAGAAATCAGAAGCTTCCTTGATCAGGAGAATACGCGGTTTGGATCTACAGATCTCAGAAAAGAATAAAACCATAAAAGCAGGCGAATCAGATTGCAAAAAGGATAAGCAGCAGATTGCGAAAAACAAAGAGAAGAGAGATCAGGAAGTCGAAAAGCAGAAAACTGCACTGAAAGAGATGGAACAGATTCAGGTCTATCTTTCCGCCAATGCGCAAGATGAATATTTGATCACGCAGTTGGCCGGGATCAAAGAACAGGTTACCCATTTGGAATCGGCTTATCAGGATGTTCTGGGGAAAAAAGACCTGGTTACAATGCAGCAGAAACAGATGGAAAAGGAGTTGAAATTATATGAAACCCGGATGAATCTTCTTACTACCTCCCAAGTTCAGCATGAAAAGATCAGTAAAAGCGTGGTTCAGGAAAGGGGGATTTTAACGGTTCATCTCGACGGTCGGCTGCTTCGAGAGTATCGGGCTGACTATAAATCAATGATGCAGGAGATGACCTATCTGAAAAAAATATCAGACCTCGAGGCTGAGAGAAAAAAACTGGAGGATGGGGTTCCGTGTCCGTTATGCGGTTCCAATCATCATCCTTTTGCAGAAGGCAATGTGCCTGAAAAAGGTGAAATCGAAAAAAAGAGTAATGAACTGTCTGCCTTTATTGAAAAAGCAGAGCATCTGGAGAACCGCATTAAAGAATATGAGAGTAATGAAAAAAAAACAGCAGCCAGGATGGCGGATATTGAAAAACAATTTCTTCAGTCAACTCTTGAAAAGGAGAATGCTGAAAAAAATCTGAAACGCATGACCGATGAACTTGATTCAGCGGCAACACAGCTTGCCGGAATCAAGGCATCCGTATTATCCAATCTGCATCCGTTTGGCATTACGGATTTAGATGGTTGCTTATCCGTCAACAGCCGGCAGGAATCAAAAATCAAAAACATTCTTGCTTCTTTAGAGGATCGCCTGAAAAAGTGGCAGGAGTATCTGCGCAGGAAAGGTGAAATTGAAAAACAGAGTAATGAGCTGATATCGGAAATCAAACAGGTGGATGGTATCCTGAACACCATCGAGCAGTCATTAAAGGAAAAACAGGAGAATATTGAAGATCAGAAAAAGGAGTGTGACAGACTTCGGAAAGAGCGCATGGAACAATATGGATCGAAAAAACCGGATGAAGAAGAAGATCGTCTGGAGAGATTGGTTTCTGATTCGGAAAAATCGGAAAAGGCGGTAAGAGAAGCTTGTGACCATGTGAAACAGAAGGTTGGAGAAATTCAAACACGTATTGTTTCATTAAAGCAAAATATTTTCCGGAGAAAACCCGGGCTTGATTCACTTGAAACAGGCTTTTGTGAAAGCATGCGAAAAGCCGGTTTCATCGATGAGCAGTCATTTCTATTGTGCCGACTTTCTGTTGATGAACGGAATGCTTTAGCAGGACAGGCCAGATTACTTGATGAAAAACAGTCGGATATATTAAATCGTAGAAAAGATCGGGAAAGCCGGTTGGCACAAGAACTGGAAAAGAAGATCACAGAATCCTCCCTTGATGATCTCAAGAAAGCGTTCGGTGAATTTGATGACGCATTGAAGAAAATAATCGAAGATATTGGTGCCATAAAACAAAAGCTCTCCGAGAACAAGGATGCTATAGTCAAAATCCGGGAGAAGCAGGTGTTGATTGAGGCCCGGAAAAAGGAGTGCCACAGGTGGGATAACCTCCATAATTTAATCGGATCATCTGATGGGAAAAAATACAGAAATTTTGCACAGGGTCTTACATTTGAACTGATGGTGTCCCACGCCAACCGACAGCTTGAAAAAATGACCGACCGTTACCTCCTGGTCCGGGATGATGTCCAGCCTTTGGAACTTAATGTTGTTGACAATTACCAGGCAGGTGAAATCCGGTCGACCAAGAACCTTTCCGGTGGGGAGAGCTTTATTGTCAGTCTTTCTCTGGCGCTTGGCCTCTCCAAAATGTCCAGTCGCAGGGTCCGGGTCGATTCACTGTTTCTGGATGAAGGATTCGGGACATTGGATGAAGATGCTTTGGATACGGCATTGGAAACACTTGCGGGTCTGCATCAGGATGGAAAACTGATCGGTATCATCTCTCATGTATCGGCCTTACAGGAACGTATTGTCACACAAATCAGCATACTCCCGGTATCCGGAGGGAAAAGCAGTATCAGCGGCCCGGGGTGTGAAAAGATGATGGATCATCACTCTAAATAGGCCAAGGGAAAATTTCATGAGTGTATCTTCCTGGCATAAGACTTGATCGCATGCCGGCAACTGTGTTAAACCTGTTGAAACAATTGAGGCTTTACATATGAAAAGAATCAAAACGATTTTGGCTGCATACGATTTATCCAAATATTCAGAGACCGTGGTTCAATATGCTGCTGAAATGGCCGATATTTATAACGGGAAATTGATCATCGCCAATGTGATCAATAAGCGGGATGTCAATATAATGGTAGAAGCGAAAAGTAAACTGGCAATTATCGATGATCATTACAGGACCACCATTGATGATTTTGTCAATCAAATGAAAAAGGAACGGACAGTAAATATCAAGGAAGTACTTCAGAAAATTACATTTCATCATCCTATAACAAAAATCGTGTTCAAGGTAGGCTCCCCCTATCAGCAATTAATTTCTGTTGTAAAAGAAGAGGGGGTAGATGTTGTCGTTATGGGGATTAAGGGCAGAACCAATCTGAGTGATGTTCTTTTCGGCACGACAGCGGAAAAAATGTTTCAGCTTTGCCCTGTACCGCTTTTCAGTGTCCGATTATATAATAATAAGGAGCAGCGCTGACTTATTGCAGGTCACGGCCGCCTTTCGATACATTTATTCTATCCTTCTGCAAAGAATGGACATTTTCATCATCAATGTGATGATATCAATGTTCAGATCGATAATTGGATTTGTTAATCTTGTAGCGGGACATGAGCCTGTTTAACTGGCGCGAAGTGATCTTGGCCTCTTTTGCAGACAGATTGATTTTACCTTTATTACGGGCAATAAGGTTTTTAACATACATCTGTTCGAAATCTTCAAGTGCTAGGCGCCTGGCCTCATTCAAGGACAGTGGACTGGATTCGTGCAAAAAAGCGCTGGTAAAATCCGGAGATATAATCTCCAGGGGAAAGCTCCGAGGCGAAAGTGTGTTGGTTTTTTCCAGGATATAAGCACGCTCAATAACATTTTCCAATTCCCGGATATTTCCCGGCCACATGTATCTTTTCAAAGCCTCAATTACATCATTTTGAATTTTTTGAATATTTTTACCGTACTGCTGATTCAGCTTTTTCAGGAAAACTTCAAGCATATGGGGAATATCTTCCGGACGCTGCCTGAGCGGCGGAATCACAATCGGAAAGACATTGAGTCTGTAATACAGATCTTTCCGGAATTTTCCTTGCGCAGCAAGCTCTTTCAGATCCGCGTTGGTAGCGGCAATGATTCGAACATCGGATTTAACGAGATCTTCCCCGCCCAGCCGGCTAAATGTTTTGTCCTGAAGAACCTGTAAAAGTTTGATCTGGGCAGATGAGGAGATCGTACCAATTTCATCTAAAAAAATGGTTCCGCCATCTGCAATCTCGAACTTACCTGCTTTTTTTTTCTCAGCACCGGTAAATGCACCTTTTTCGTGTCCGAACAGTTCGCTTTCCAGCAAAGTATCCGGTATGGCTCCGCAGTGAACCGAGAGAAAAGGTTGATCGTTCCGGTTGCTGTGTATATGAATCAAACGTGCCAGCAGGCCTTTTCCTGTCCCTGTTTCACCCAGCAGCAAAATGTTTGCAATGGTAGTTGCTACAGACTGGATTGTTTCGAAAATGTTTATCATGACAGGATTGTGGGTATGAATGACATCCAACCATTCCGTTTTCCAGAAACGATTCCGCAGATAGGTTAGCTCATTATTTTTGGCGTTGGCTTCCTTAAATGCGTTGACGACCAGCCAGATTTCTTCAGGGTCAAGAGGATAGGTAATATAATCAACGGCTCCTGCTTTTACAGCCTTAACCGCCTCTCGAATCTCGGATTTTGATGTCAAAACAGCATATTCAATCATAGGATTTGTTTCTTGAAAACCAGCCATCACTTCATTGAGGGCAGGGTGTCCGGATAAATTCTTAAAATCCTGAAGGTCAAAAAAAATCAGATCAACGGGGTTTTTGGTATGGATTTGGAGCCCCTGTTGGATTGAATCGGTTTTTTCCACATCGAATTCCGTAGAGAGCACATCCTGGATGGTGTGAACTGTCTCCGCTTGGCTTGATATAATAAGTACTCGATTCATTTACAATATAGAGATCCCGAAAAATTGGATAAAGACCTGATCGAAAGAGATTGTTGGGTTTAATTAGATGGACTTGGATCTTTTTGTCAAGCAAAAGATAAATCGTTTTCAAAACACATGGACGGGCGGTTAGAACAATTGATCGACTTCAGTAGGATCTATTTGAATAAACGCGGTGTACGTACTTTTGGTTTAAACTCATCCTGTTCAAACGTTTCAACCACAATACTCTTTTTTTCACCATTCTCTGTCAGCATCCCCTTTGCTATCACCTGCTTTCTTAAATAATTTTTCAGTTTCTGCGCCTCATTATTTTCAGCGATCAGATATTTTTTTTCTGTATATGTCACAATAGAGAGTGTATCGATTTCACCCGCGTCATTCCAGGTTTCTGGAATCACAATTCCTCGAACGGTTATTGCTTTTGGTTTCTTCATACAATTCATGTTTATTTATTGTTATTTATGGATTGGTTCCAATCGTCAATAGTTTGACAAAAAGTTTTGCAAGCAGCATGCCATGGCCTGAATCTGCTGTTGTTTATTAGAAATAAAATGTACAGAAGGCTTGTCGGATCTAAATTTCAGGAGCCATGTTAATATAAATTATTAATATTATTAATAGTTATTATTAACTATTTCACAAAATGTTGAGATGTGCAATTTTTTGAGATCCTTTATAAAGGTAAGGGCGGGGGATTCAAATCGGAAATGAAATGTCTCAGCAGGGATAGTGGTTTTTAATTATTCCTTGAATTGGAGAGGTTGTGTCTGGTATTCCCGTTACCGGGAAGAATCGAAAAAAATTGTTTTCAAAATTTGGTTTCTCTCTGGAGCCAATTTCAAAACTATCATAAAGCGTCACACCGGCGAAAGTCAGTGCCCAGAAAAGAGCCTAAAATACTGGATTCTAGTTTTCGCCGGAACTACAACAACAGACTTTTGAAATTAGCTCTCTGAACTGAAATTCTTAATATTTTATTTTCAGTAATGACTATCGTTCCATTTTACGATATACGAAGGAGATGACAATGCGTTTTGATATAAAGTTTATCGGTTTGATCATAGCGATGGTTGCTATTGTAAACACCGGGCACGTGGGTTTTGGTGATGAGAAGGATCCTGCCCTGCCAAAAAAGCCGCCCAGTACTTTGATCGTGGTTCGGGCAATGGTTTGTGAGGATGTGAAAAATCTTCTGCCCGTCAATCCGACTGTTGTTTTTTCCGTTGAAAAAGAAAAAGCTTTCTGTTTTGCTGAAATCGAAGGCATTGACAAATCCAATACGATTTACCATGACTGGATACGGAGAGATGTCCATGTCGTCGGATTCAAACAGGTTCTTAAGCCTCCGCGCTGGTCAACATCAAGTTCCATAACCCTGAGAGAAACAGATAAAGGACCCTGGCGGGTTGAGATTACCGACATGGATGGGAATATTTTAAAAAGTCTTAGATTCAGTGTCGTCGACTAATTATGAATAACATTTTTTCTTTTATCCAAAATTTGCGGTGGCAGGATTTCATCGATATCGTTATCAACAGCTATATCCTGTTTCGCATATATGTATTGTTTCGGGGTACCACAACCTTTCGGGTGATGCTGGGGATTACCGGACTTCTGTTTTTTCAACAGATCGCTACCGCCCTTGGACTGGTGGTAACCAGTTGGCTGATTCAGGGCATTACGACAGTGGCGGCCATTATCATTATTGTTATTTTCCAATATGAGATTCGTGGTGTTTTTCAGACAACAAAATGGAAAAACATACTCTGGGGGATTCCCAAGAGTTATAAGGTGACGCCATCTGAAACCATTGTTGAAACGATTTTTGATTTTTCCGAAAACCGGACAGGAGCTTTGATCGTCTTCCCCGGCAAAGAAAATTTGTATAGTTCCATCCAGAGAGGAATTCCCTGGCAAGGCCGCATCTCCAAGGAAATGCTGAACACGATTTTCTGGCACAACAATCCGGTACATGACGGGGCAATCATTATTGAGGGCGATAAAGTTGCCGAGGTGGCGTGTATTTTGCCGTTGTCGGAACGAAAGGATCTGCCTTCCTATTTTGGAACAAGGCATCGGGCAGCAGCAGGATTGGCAGAGATTTCGGATGCACTTGTCGTGGTTGTTTCAGAAGAGAGAGGCACGATAACTGCTGTAAAAGGAACGAATATTGAAAGAATAAAAAGAAAGCAGGATCTGAATTATGCCATCGATTTGCATCTTGGGAAGAAAAATGAGAGAGGGGTTGTTCGAAAGGAAACATTTCAGTTAAGTATTGCAGCCATTCTTTCCGTTGTTTTAATTGCCAGTATCTGGAGCAATTTTCTAAGGAGTTCAGATACCCTTATTAATCTGGAAGTGCCGATTCAGTTTAAAAATCGGCAGTCTGGAATGGAAGTTGTTGAAGTATCCGAAAATAACGTCAATTTGCAGATCAGTGGTTCTAATGCGCTGCTTCGTTCCATAAGCTCTGATAAGCTGTATGTCGAGATTAACCTGGAAAATGTCGATATCGGTGAAAACAATTTCACTCTTACATCGAAGAATATTCAGCTTCCTCCCGGTATTTCCTTGAACCAGATCACGCCTTCAACCGTGAACGTCCTTATCGATTCGATTGAAACCAAAGATCTGCCGGTACAGGTGGACTGGGTCGGAAAATTGTCGCAACAGCTTCGGTTGAATTCCGTGTATGTTGAGCCTTCAACCGTTCGTCTTACCGGGAGAAGCCTGCTTTTAAAAAATTTGAAGACCGTCTATACGAAAAAAGTATCCCTGGATATCATTGAAAAAAGCGGTACTATCTTTGCCGGGATTGCAGTGGACAGTCCGATGAAAATTGCGGCAGGGCAAAACGAAACCGTAAAAATCAAATATAATGTGCTTGACCGAGAGTGATCCTTTAATCAGGTTAGAATTTTACAATAGATGATTTTTCCGTCGCCGGGCGCAAAAAAATCCTCCAGCAAAGCAGCCTGTTTAAAGCCGACACGTTCATAGAATTTTCGGGTGGGAATATATTTTTCGCTTTGGGATGTGTCAATGTAAATGCGGGTTCCCTGCGCCTTCCGGATCAGCAATTCAGCCTCACAGAAGATTTTTTTCCCCAATCCTTTTTTTTGAAAATCCGGATGAACGGCGATCCAGTAAATATCATAGCTGGACAGGGTACAGGGTGTGGCTCCGTAACAGCAGTATCCGGCCAAACTTCCTTTGCCGTCGGAAAAAATAAAATGATAGCCACTATCAGGGCCCTTTGACAACCATTCCTTTATGAGCTCGGTTGCCACATCAATTTCATAAGAATGAAAAAAACCGGTATCTTTTAAAAGGGCTGCTATTTTTTTGATATCCTGCGGACAGGGTGTATGCCGGAGTACTTCCATTGCTTCATGGACAACTTCGGGTTGTAATGGTTTCTCAGTAGGACGAAAGCTATGTATTGATGGCTTCATAAAAAATGGTTTTTCAGTGGGGATTCCTTCAGCAGAGTTTTAGAATCAGGACACGTGGGTTTGGGGGAAAACCGGTGTTGAACAGACTCAATGATTTTTGCAACCATCTGGTCATAGCTCAGGCCGGATTTTTTTGATGCGGCTGCAAAACCGCTGTCCGGGCTCAGGCATGGATTGGCATTTGCTTCAAGCACGTAGACATTTTCTTGGTGATCCATCCGCATGTCGATTCGTCCGTAATCCCTGATTCTTAAAAGCCGGGCACAGAGTGAGGCTGTATCTTCTATTTTTTTCTGTAATTGGGCAGAAAGATTTTCCGGGAAAATTCGCCTGGTGTTATGGTACTCCAATGATGTGGGATCCCACTTGGCCCGGTAGCCGATGATGCGATAAAGATTTTCAGGTAATTGGCGGAAATCGATTTCCGCCAATGGCAGGGGAGCCAATGAGGGATACCCCATCAGGGATACATTGAATTCTCTTCCATCGATATATTCTTCGATGATCACTGAGCCAAAGCGGACAATAAAATCATGGATTCGTTGTTTAAGATCCTGTGGATTTGTGAAAACAGAGCTCTGATCAATCCCGATACTGGCATCTTCAAACTGGGGCTTTACAATAACGGGAAATTTCAGAATATCGGAATTGAGATCCATTGGATTGTTCAGAAGTACGGATTCAGGAGTCATGATACCGGAGGATTGGACCACCTGTTTGGTCATCATCTTATCCGTGGAAATCATCAGAGATATGGACGGGGAACCGGTAAAGGGAACACCCAGAAGCTCCAGCACGGCGGCTGGATGACCGCAGAGGGTTGCATCTTCGTCAACGGTTTCACAAAGATTAAATACCATTTGAACCGATTCTCTTTTCAATCGATCGATAAAGAGAGGAAGATCTTTTGTAAATGGAATAATGACCGTCCGGTATCCGAGAATATTCAAAGAACGCTCAACCGCATCCACCTGTGTAAGGACATCCATTGAATCAGTGGATGCGGATTGAGGCGTGTTAAAGATGATGCCGATAATATCAGGCATGCGCATATTCCCTTTGCGGAATTTCCATTTCCGGGATGTAACGCTGAAGCTGATACCGCTCCATGGCTGATTGCATGATGGCCTCGATCAATTGCGTATAGGATAGACCGGTCAGTCTTGAAATGACGCAAAGATCGGAATTGTTGGGATTAAGCCCATCCAAAGGATTCACTGCGATGAAGTTTGGTATTCCATTCTCATCCGTCCGGATATCGATTCTCCCGGCATCCCGGCATCCCAAACCCTGCCATGCCTGCAAGGCAATTTGTGATGCCTGGTGCGCCAGATCATCATCAGCCATACGGTATGAAACAAGCTTTTCATATTTTTGTTTGTTCTCGCAGGCATAATCATCCAGCTCAATGCCATTGTTTGATATCACTTCCATGACACCGATGGATCTGGCCTGGTCTCCGGAGCCGATAATACCGACCTTAAATTCCCGTCCTTGCATATACTTTTCTACCAGAACCGGTTGCCTGTATGATTTGAGAAGTCCCCGGCAGGTTTCGTGCAGTTCTTCCACTCTGGTAATTATGGAAAACCGGTTGATACCTTTTCCATTGCCTTCGGCAACCGGTTTAGCCAATAGAGGGAACGGAAGTGAAATCTTATGGCTGTTCATCTCATTGTTCACAACCAAAAAATCGGGCGTGGGAATTCCCAGGTCGCGGATGACATGCTTGGTCATTCCTTTGTGCTGTGTAAGGGCAAGTACCATTGAATCTGAAAATACATAAGGTATGGAGTTGGCTTCAAGCAGAGCCGGAATCTGCGCCTCCCGTCCGAACCCCCCTCGTCCATCGGAAATATTGAATACCATGTCCCATCGATCGCCATTGGCAATCCGGTTTGTCAGACTCGTGATATCTCCGATGCGGTTTGTATCAAACCCCAGCTCCTGCAATGCATTTTCAATTGCATGGATGGTGTCGGGCAGATCAAACCCGACGGTTTCTTCTTCCTGATATTTCATTTCCAGATCGGGTTTTTTCTGGTCATAGGTGAGTCCCACAACCGGATTTTTCTGGAGATATCGGATCTCCTGCTGATCAAGCATTTCCGGTAAATCGCGATCTGTCGACAGTGGATACCGGAACTCAAGATTCTTATAATTTCGTAAGACCAGGGATTCGCTCTCCCGGCGAACAACATAATCCGGGAGCATGGGTATTTTCCCGCCGCCGCCGGGAGCGTCGATCACATAGGCTGGAACAGCGTATCCGCTTGTGAAACCGCGTAATGATCGGATCATTTCGAGCCCTTTTTCAACGGGTGTTCGGAAATGACCGGAACCCGGGATCGGGTCGCACTGATAGAGATAGTATGGCCTTACGCGTATTTTCAGCAACCCCTGAAAAAGGCGTTTCAAGGTTTTGGCCTCATCATTGATTCCCTTGAGCAGAACAGTTTGACTACCCAGTGGAATACCGGCATCAGCAAGACGGGTGCATGCCAGCATGGTTTCAGGAGTCAGCTCATCCGGATGGGTGAAGTGAATGCTGATGAAAAGAGGATGATACCGTTTCAGCATTCGGATCAGCGCCGGTGTAATGCGTTGTGGTAAAACAACGGGTGCTTTTGTGCCGATTCGAATCATTTCCAAGTGAGGAATGCGTTTTAATTGAATCAGTATCCATTCCAGTTGTTCATCCGCAAGCATCAGCGGGTCGCCTCCGGAAATAACGACATCACGGATTTGACTGTTTTGGCTTATATAATTGATTGCTGCCTGCCATTTGGAAGTATTCAATCCGCTGTCTATTCTGTCGCCAACCATTCGGGATCGGGTACAGTAGCGGCAATAAGTGGAACAGGTGCTGGTAGCGAGAAAAAGAACCCGATCCGGATAGCGATGAATCAATCCCGGAACCGGACTGTGGTTATCCTCTCCAAGAGGATCGGCTTGTTCGCCTTTGCAGTGGAAGTGTTCGTTTTCAACCGGAACCACTGTCCGGCGGATAGGCTGTAACGAATTTTCCCTGTCAATAAGGCTTGCGTAATAAGGAGTAATGCTAAACGGCAGTGCCGTTGCTGAGGAGCCAAGGGCTCTTCTCTCTTCATCAGAGAGGGTGATGATTCTTTCAAGGGCTTTTAGATTTGTGATCCGGTTTTTCATTTGCCAGTGCCAGTCGTTCCATTGGCTCTGGCGGATTCCTGGGAAGAATTTTCTGCGGAATGAATGCGTTTTAGGGTTGGCAAATAAGGATTTTGATAATCCGTTTTTCGAGAGTGATCGTTCCTGAGTGTTTCTTTTTTCATTCTGAACCATGTTGGAGATTGAAACTCGCTGTGAAAAAAGCTCGGCGACGAGATCGCTCTCGATACAACCCAGGGGGTCCTCAGCTTCTGGCAAGATGTCATTGTTTAACATAAATTGTTCTCCTTAATTTTTTGAATTTGACAGGACAGTATGTTATGCAACCGCATTTTTTTAATGCATAACTAGTCCAAGATTCTTAGGCATGTTTTATGCCAAAACGCATTTCAATTTTTGATTTTTGTATAGTACGGCGCTGTTTTTGGCAGCGATGAATTCCGGTTTTATTGTTTCCTTGGATTCGGGAGAAATATTTTCATCTAACCGGTTTTGTATTTAGAAAAACCCAATCATTTTTTCTTCTATTTGCAATGGGAGAAATTGATTTTTGAGTGCATGCGCGACATGTAAGTTCCGATAGGAATAAAAAGCGGACATGAAGTGTCTCTTTTTCTGAAACGGTTGGCGCGCAGAGTTGTTTCACTGAGAAAAGAGATGGTTTCCATTATTAAATCGATCACCTTTTGTATCTGCCATTTTTCATCCCTCCTTTCTCATATTTTCTATTTTATATTGATCTGTTTGGGTTTGGCTCGTTCGGCTTTTGGCAGAACCAGTTTCAAAATGCCGTCTGAAAGAATTGCATCCACCCGGTCAGGATCAATCTCTGTTGAAAGGGTCAGCATCCTCGAAAATTTGCCGGCTTCTCTTTCCCGGCGATGGTATTTGGATCCATTGTTTTCAGCAGGAATTTTTCTTTCCCCGGAAAGAGAAACGGTTGTCCCAGTAGCCTGTATATCCAGATCATTCGAATGAATGCCAGGTAGCTCTGCCCGGAGATAGTAATGATTTTTATCTTCGGTCAGATTGATTAAAGGAAATACACCGGCTTTGCGACCGGGTGTGACGCCCATAAAGGCGTCATTCATAAAGTTCAACTGTTTTCTAAGATTTTCAAACGCCTCCAGTCTTCGACTGAAATTCCAGTCCGGTACACCAAAATATCTTCTGATCATCTTGAGACAGGATGTTCATCCCAACAGTTTGTATTTGCTTGCTTATATGGAATATAGTCGATTTTTTCTTAAAAAATAAATAATTAGCTTGCTTTCGGTATATAAAAGAGCTAGTATCCAGCCAATCATTTGGCCTTGCCTGGAATTGGTGAGGCAGTTTTTTTCTGAAGGACCAATCATACCTTACTGTACCATCCTCCAGCATGAGACGTTGAAAATTTTTATAAAAGGAGGATGTTATATGGCAAATGGAATTGTAAAGTGGTTTAATGACCACAAGGGCTTTGGCTTCATTGAGCAGGAAAACGGAACAGATGTGTTTGTTCATCATTCAAAAATCATCGCAACCGGTTTTAAATCCCTCAAGGAAGGCGACCCGGTTACATTTGAAATAGAGCAAGGACAAAAAGGTCCTGCTGCGATCAATGTAATTGTAAGCTAAGGTAATAGTTCCCGCGAGAACTATGGGCATATCCACCTATGAAAGTGGATAGCCCTGTTCGCTCCTACCGCGAAATTTCCAGGATACAAACAAAGAGATGATAATCTCCGGAATTGTTCTGTGAGACTTATCCAATTAGCAAGCACGGAGACCTTCCCGATAAGGAGCATGGGACAAGGCATTCGTGAAGACTCAATCCGAGATCAATGGAGTTGATCTCGTGTAAGGGATTTTTATCATATGAATTTTCAATTTTTTTCTTTTCACCCTGCTGTTGCCGAAGGCGTAAAACGGGCAGGATATGTCACACCCACACCCATTCAGGAACAGGCCATTCCTGAGGTAATGAAGGGCAGTGATGTGATGGGCCTGGCTCAGACCGGAACAGGCAAAACAGCCGTTTTTGTATTGCCGATTCTCAATCGGCTGATCAATGGGCCACGAGGCAAAGTGGGTGCGCTGATTATCGCGCCTACCCGCGAATTGGCCGAACAGATCCATGGCGAAATTGTGACGCTGGGGTGTAAAACCGGTCTAAAAAGCGCCCTGGTTTATGGCGGTGTGGGAATCAATCCCCAGATCCAGGCACTGAAACGAGCGGATATTGTTGTGGCCTGCCCCGGCCGGTTGCTGGATCATATCAATCGTCGAACGGTTGATCTGTCCCGGCTGGAAATACTGGTGCTGGATGAAGCTGATCAGATGTTTGACATGGGCTTTTTGCCGGATATCCGGCGCATTCTGAAACACGTTCCTCAAAAAAATCGGCAGACCCTGCTTTTTTCAGCAACCATGCCAAAAGATATCCGTTGCCTGGCAAATGATGTTCTACAGAATCCGATTACAGTTCAGATCGGAACCACAGCGCCCGCAGAAACGGTAAGTCATGCCATGTTTCCGGTAAGTCAGCATTTGAAGACAGCTTTATTGATCAAACTGTTGAGCAATACCCATACCGAGTCGGTACTGGTTTTTACCCGAACCAAGTTTCGGGCGAAAAGCCTGGGCGAGAAACTGGCAAAGGCCGGGTACTGCTCTACTTCATTGCAGGGCAATCTGTCCCAGGTGCGACGGCAGGCCGCATTGAACAGCTTCCGCTCCGGGGAACATAAAATTCTGGTAGCCACAGATATCGCGGCCCGGGGAATTGATGTATCCAATGTTTCCCATGTAATCAATTATGATATTCCAGCCACACCGGAAGCCTATATTCATCGCATCGGACGGACCGGTCGGGCCAAACGAAGCGGACAGGCTTTTACCCTGGTCACCCAGGAGGACACCCGAATGGTAATGGCTATCAATAAAGCCATCGGAGGCTCTGTGGAACAGCGCACCCTGCCGAACTTTAATTATGACACTCCTTCTGGTTCCGGCCAACAGGAAAGAAAGATCAATCCCTCTGCAAATCACCCACGACCAGCTAGTGGGAAGAGAGTTAACAAGACAACTATCCAAAGACGGTCAAGTAAAGGAGCTTTTGCCTTATTTTCGCCTAAAAAAAAGACCAGGAGCAATAGCGGACACACCAGACCTTGATTTGACTTTTTGATTGTAGTGGTTTTTTGCTGAAGGATGTAAATACGGTTGACAGCAGGAACAATGGCTTAGAGGTTAAATTCTCTAAGCCTTTTTATTTTTTAAGGGAGGTTGAAAAGTAAAATTTCTCCGAATGAGTAATGAATTTTATTTAACCTGTTGAATATTTTATCGTTGTGATTGAAATGCTTTTAAGGTAAATAGTGGAGATATGAAATGAAGAAGGGTATTCCAGTGGGATCTCTTCGAGGAAAGTCTGTGCAGAATGGATAAAAGTGACAGGATGAGAAAAACATGACCCGGAAAAGTGTACAACAGGAGAGACGTCAGCAGATTATGGAAGCTTTACATAAATGCCTGCTGAAAAAGCCGTTTGATCAAACATCTATCAAGGATATTGCCGCAGTCGCCAGGATAAATCATGGTATGCTGCATTATTATTTCAAAAGCAAGGATGATATCCTTTTAAACTATATCGAATATGTGATCGAACGTTACAAAACACTTTTCGAAGATTGGATTCATTCAAAAAGGGATTCTTTCAAAAGTGCTAAAGATATTCTTCGTGCAAGCTTTAACTTCATGTATCAGAAAATAACGTTGAACCGGGACCTGTCTAAAATATTTATCGAAATTTGGGAAATCGCGATTTATAACCGTAAGGTCAAAGAGAAGCTTCAAAAAGCCTATTCCGAATGGATTGAAACCGTAACCCTTACGATTCGGGAAGTCTCAAGTGATGAGGGCGCATCCGCTCGTTTGAGTTTGGGGTTGGTTGCTTTTTTGGAAGGAGTGTCCCTGCTATCGGTCATCCTGGATAAGGATGAGATGGAAACGCAATTGCTGCTCAAAGATTTCGAGGAACGTATTTTACAAATGATAGATAACCGGTAAATGAAACAGCACGGCTAAACACAGCCCGAAGGTTTAACCCGTCTTTTACCCCCCAATTTTGGAATATTCTTCTCAAGTTTTCCGGACAATGTTCTGAATGAACCTGATCATCCCCGGAATCATATTGCCGACACAAATTCGCAAAGTCAAACCCTCTCCATGTTTTCTTCCAGTATGATTGGCCGGCCATTTATGAAAGATTGCTCCAATTGTGAGTATGGTGGGGGATAAAAATTGGTTATTAAAAAATTACATTTTTGATTAAAGCATGAGTATAGCTATACAAATATGTGATTAAATAATTGATAATTGAGTGCATATCAGAGAGAAAAAATATCGAAAATAAGGAATTAAATCAGGTAAAACAATGAGATGCGAATGGAGTAAAGATTTTGCATTTTAACTGGCATAGGGCTTGCTGTTTTGTCGATCAAACAGAAAAAATATTCACAACAAAAGGGGAAAGGAATGAAAAAAATTGAAGCCATCATAAAACCTTTTAAGCTGGATGCAGTCCTCAGGAGGCCAAAGTCCATTGGGGCATATGGCAGGGGGTGTTATCAAAACAGCAGAACAGAAATTATAATTGAGTATGTGGAAAGAAACATGGGATGCTATGCCTGCAGGGATATTGCAGGTATGGCATCCAAGGTTTCAGCTGCGTCATAGGGTGGAAAGTTCGAATCATTTGTGGATGGAAGCGGTGGCGTATGGAAGTCAATCGTGAGTTTGAGAATATATCTTTACAGAGTGAAACACATCATCTGGAATTAAAGGTTTTATATGAAATCAGTGGTATAATCGGTCAGATTCTCTCACTGGATCAGACACTCGAATCAATCCTGGAAATACTATCTAAATCTCTTTTTATGCATCGTGCCACTGTGGTTTTGAAAGACCGAAAAACCGGGCTATTAAAAATTCGTGCTTCCCATAGTTTAGAACCGGAAGAAAAAGAAAGGGGAGTTTATCAAGTAGACGAAGGCATAACCGGACTAATTTTTAAAAGTGCGCAGCCTGTAGCTGTTCCGGACATCGGCGAAGAACCTTTATTTTTAAATAAAACCAAAGCGCGTAAAATTACCAAGGAGAAAATCTCCTTTATCGGTGTGCCCATACTGCTGAACGGTGAGCCTATCGGTGTTTTTCATGTAGATCGACTGTTTAGTTCGGAAGTACATTTCGAAGAAGACATTCGTTTTTTGACCATTGTCGCAACTTTAATCGCGCAATTCGTTCATTTGAATCAGGAGGTCGATAAACGGGAGCAGGTTCTGGTAAATGAAAACAAACTTTTACGCGCAGAAATATCGGAAAAGTATAATCATTTTTTTACTGTTGGGATCAGTCCGGCGATGCAGATCTTAAATGAAATGATTCGGAAGGTATCGCCCAGCAGAGCGTCTGTATTGCTTTTGGGAGAGTCCGGTACCGGAAAGACTTTGACTGCAAGAATCATCCATGAATTAAGCAGCCGGGTGCGGTCTCCGTTTGTCAAAGTCAACTGCGCTGCCTTGCCGGATAATTTAATTGAGTCGGAATTGTTTGGACATGAAAAGGGGGCTTTTACCGGAGCAGTGGAGGCAAAACCTGGACGATTGGAAGAGGCAGATACAGGGACTGTTTTTCTGGATGAAATCGGAGATCTTCCAATGGGAGTTCAGGCGAAATTACTTCATTTCCTTCAGGAAAGAGAGTTTGAACGTCTTGGTAGTACAAAAACGAAAAAGGTGGATGTTCGGGTGATTGCTGCAACGAACGTTGATCTCGCAAAAGCAGTAGAACTCGGAAAATTTCGTTCTGATTTGTATTACCGGTTGAATGTATTCCCGATTGCAATTCCGCCCTTGCACGAAAGAAAGGCGGATATACCATTGTTATGTAATTATTTTTTAGAAAAAACAGTAAAGGAATATGGTCAAAGATTGCAGTTGAGTGAAGAGTGTTTGCAGATATTGGTGGAATATCGCTGGCCTGGGAATGTCCGGGAATTGGAAAACGTGATTGAACGTTTGTCAATCATGGCTGAAGGTCCGGTGATTAGCAAGAAACATTTGCCCGGCTATCTGTTTCAAATAAAACCAAGAAGTTTTTATAGGGAAGATAACTGCTCATCCAAAATTGAAGAGATCGAAAAAGATACAATAGTGGAGTCTCTTCAGGACAATGGGTGGATACAGCAAAAAGCTGCAAAAAAAATCGGAATTACTCTCCGGCAAATGGGATACCGGGTAAAAAAATATGGTCTGGAGAAAATCATTCGTGAAGAAAGACGACGCGTATTGGAGAATAAAAAAGGAACGATACTTCTATAAGAGTGAAACATATTCAAGCCGGTGTGTTAAAGATACATGATTCCCTCGTAGCCCCAAACATATCAACAAATCCATAGTAAATCTATCAAAAAAATATTTCCTTATCAGAAGAAGTTTACAATTGACAATAGTGTAAACGGTTTCATTTACACTATTGTAGATATAAGAATCGACAAACGGATTATATTTTTCCTGTTAGCGGTTATAATCGAAAATACTCCTATTAAATCAGGCATAAAAAATAAATATCGGTAGTAAATATTTCTGGCATAGCCATTGCTCTAATGTAGACTAAAATGATGGCGTTCGAAAAACTTCAAACAAAGGAAATCGAAATGAGAAAGATAGCAATTTATGGAAAGGGTGGAATTGGAAAATCAACCACAACGCAAAATACTGTGGCTGGACTGGCTGAGATGGGAGCAAAAGTCATGGTTGTAGGCTGTGACCCAAAGGCTGATTCAACGCGATTGCTATTGGGAGGATTGGCGCAAAGAACCGTTCTGGATACACTGAGAGAGGAAGGAGAAGATGTGGATCTGGTCGATGTCAGAAAGACAGGGTTCGGAGGAACTTTATGCACGGAATCGGGAGGCCCGGAACCAGGAGTCGGTTGTGCTGGAAGGGGTATCATCACATCCATCAACCTTTTGGAGCAATTAGGAGCCTATGCTGAAAGTGAAAAACTGGATTATGTTTTTTATGATGTTTTGGGAGATGTTGTATGCGGTGGATTTGCAATGCCGATCCGGGAAGGAAAAGCCAAAGAAATCTATATTGTTGTTTCCGGAGAAATGATGGCCATGTATGCAGCAAACAATATTTGCAAGGGGATTGTAAAATTTGCAGAGGCCGGGGGTGTCCGTCTGGGTGGACTGATCTGCAACAGCCGGAAAGTTGATAATGAACAGGAGATGATCAATGCCTTCGCAGAAAAACTCGGCACTCAGATGATTCACTTTGTTCCTAGAGATAATGTGGTTCAGCGGGCGGAGATTAATCGAAAGACCGTCATCGATTATGAACCGGAACATGGACAGGCTGATGAATATAGAATGCTAGCCAAAAAAATCGCAGAAAATGAAATGCGTATCATACCCAAGCCGCTGGCAATCGAAGAGCTTGAAAAACTACTGATAGAATATGGCATTGCAGCATAGATAGATGGGTTAAAAAATTAAACAATTATTGATACCGAGAAGGAGGTATAAAAATGATAATGATTCGATCAATTGTAAGGCCTGACAAAGTTAATAATGTAATGGCATCCCTGATGGAAGCAGGATTTCCCGGTGTTACAAAAATGTCGGTGGTTGGCCGTGGCAAGCAACGAGGTATTAAAATCGGTGAAATTACCTATGATGAGATCCCCAAAGAGTTGCTTCTTACGGTTGTAAAAGATCAGGATAAGGAGTTCGTTATCCGTACAATCATCAAGGCAGCCAGAACCGGTGAAAAAGGAGTGTATGGTGATGGAAAAATATTCGTTATTCCGGTCGAAGAGTCATACACCATTAGTTCCGGTATAAAGGAAACGTCAGATGGAAAAACTGAAGAGGTGAAGATATGAAAGAAGTAATGGCAATTATCCGGATGAACATGATGAACCAGACCAAAAAAGCGCTTGCTGAAGCCGGAATTTCTTCCGTTACTGCCAGAGATGCATTGGGTCGTGGAAAAGGAATCGTTGATATGGAACTGTTGAAAGGTGTTGAAAAAGGATATGAAGAAGCGATTTCTCAATTGGGACAGAGTGGTAGATTGATACCCAAGCGGATACTTTTTATGGTTCTGCCGAACAAGCTGGTAAAGACGGCAATTCAGACCATCATCCGGGTAAACCAGACAGGGAAATCGGGTGATGGGAAGATTTTTGTAACTACCGTTCTGGATGCTATTCGAATTCGTACAGGTGAGTCTGGAGATGAAGCACTAGACGGTGTTTAATCGTTTTAAGGACAAAATGATTTTCAAGATTTTAAATGCAAGGAGAAATAAAATGGCCGATCGTAATCAACAACAGGAAGTTGTAATGAGTCTGGATGAACAGAATCCCGAAACAGTAAAGGCCGACTTATTGCGCCGATATCCCATAAAGATTGCCAGAAAAAGGAGCAAACAGATTGTCGTCAATAAAGTAGGGGCTTGCGATGATGTCCCTCAGATCAGTTCCAATGTGAGAACCATTCCCGGGCTGATTGGACAAAGAGGTTGTTGTTATGCCGGTTGCAAAGGAGTGGTTCTCGGTCCAACTCGGGATATTATCAATATCACCCATGGCCCAATCGGGTGCGGGTTTTATAGCTGGCTTACGAGAAGAAACCAAACAGATCCGGATTCAAGTGAAGATAAACATAATTTTATTCCATACTGTTTTTCAACAGATATGCAGGATGAAGAAATCATTTTTGGTGGAGAGCGAAAACTCCGGAAGGCCATTCAAGAAGCATATGATAACTTTAAACCCAAAGCCATTGCCGTGTTTGCAACCTGCCCTGTCGGCCTTATCGGTGATGATATTCATTCTGTCTGCCGGGAAATGAAGGAAAAACTGGGCATCAATGTTTTTGGATTCAGTTGCGAAGGATACAAAGGAGTGAGTCAGTCGGCAGGCCATCATATCGCCAATAATCAGATTTTCAAACATGTAGTTGGTCTAGACGATACTGTCCGTGAAGGTGAGTATAAGGTTAATCTGCTTGGGGAGTATAACATTGGTGGTGATGCCTTTGAGATTGACCGGATATTTAAAAAATGCGGGATTTCGATTGTTTCAACCTATAGCGGCAATTCCAGCATTGACGATTTTTCCAATTCCCACACAGCGGATTTGAATCTGATCATGTGTCATCGGTCTATCAATTATGTGGCGGAAATGATGGATAAAAAATACGGCATTCCGTGGATTAAGATCAATTTTATCGGTGCGGAAGCTACGGCAAAGTCCCTTCGGAAAATAGCCGGGTATTTCAATGATCAAAAGTTAATCGACAGAGTTGAACAGGTAATCGCTGAAGAATTGCCGGAAGTAAAAAAAGCTTATCTGGAAATTCGGCCCAGAACCGAAGGCAAAAAAGTCATGCTTTTTGTGGGAGGTTCGAGGGCGCATCATTATCAGGAGTTATTCAATGAGCTAGGTATGAAAATACTCTCGGCGGGTTATGAGTTCGCACACCGGGATGATTATGAAGGACGAAAAGTGATACCGTCTATCAAGGTTGATGCAGATAGCCGGAATATTGAAGAATTGGAAGTTACACCCGATCCTGGAAAATATTCTCCCAGAAAATCTCCTGAAGAAATGAATGCTCTTGAAAATCAGGGAATCAAATTCTCAGACTATGAAGGTATGATGCCGGCCATGAAAGACGGAACATTGATCATCGATGATATCAGTCAATTTGAAACAGATGCGATGATTGAGATTTTCAAACCGGATATTTTTTGTGCCGGCATAAAAGAGAAATACTCGGTTCAGAAGCACGGTATCCCTTTGAAACAGCTTCATAGCTATGATTATGGCGGACCTTATGCTGGATTTAAAGGCGCAATAAATTTTTATAAAGAAATTGATCGCATGGTAAACAGCAAGGTTTGGGGATACATAAAAGCACCGTGGGAAAAAAATCCCGAACTGACTGCAACATATGCCTGGGGTTGATTGAAGAGGAGAAAAAACATGCTTTTGAGACATACGACAAAAGAAATAATGGAACGTAGTGCCTTGACCGTCAATCCGGCAAAAACCTGCCAGCCGGTTGGGGCGATGTATGCATCATTGGGGATTCACGGGTGCCTGCCTCATAGTCATGGCTCCCAGGGATGCTATGCATACCATAGAACTGCTCTTACACGTCATTACAAGGAGCCGGTAATAGCAGCGACCAGTGCATTCACCGAAGGCGCCTCTGTTTTCGGTGGCCAGGCGAATCTGCTACAGGCAATTGATAACATTTTTGCTGTCTACAATCCGGATGTGATTGCGGTTCATACAACCTGCCTTTCTGAAACCATAGGAGATGATATTCCGCAGATCATCAACAAAGCGAAGGCTGATGGGAAAATACCGGATGGAAAATATGTCATCCATGCAAACACGCCGAGCTATGTGGGTTCTCATATTACCGGGTTTTCGAACATGACCAAGGCAATGGTAGATTATTTTTCATCTCAGAATGGTCCGAAACAAAAGACCATTAATCTGATCCCGGGATATGTTGAGCCATCCGACATGTCTGAAATCAAAAGAATCGCACGGGAGATGGGGATTTCGTCTCTGATGTTCCCGGATACATCACAAGTGCTCAATGGCCCCATGACAGGGCATTACCAGATGTTTCCGGCAGGCGGGTCAAAAATTAAAGATCTGCAGTCGACCGGAAACAGTCTGGGAACGATTGCCATGGGGCGGATGGCTTCTCTTGCGGCGGCAAGGGCGCTGGATGCGAAGTGCAAGGTGCCATATGAAATGATTGATCTGCCTATTGGATTGCAAGCAACAGACATTTTTGTGGACAGTCTCAGAAAGATGGCGGGTGTAAATGTTCCGGAGTCTCTTTCGATTGAGCGAGGACAGTTGCTTGATGTGATTACGGACATGCAGCAGTACTTTTTTGGCAAGCGGGTTGCCCTGGTGGGTGATCCGGATCAGGTGCTTGCACTGACCAAGTTTCTGGTATCTATCGACATGTATCCGGTTTACATTGTTACAGGTTCCGCAGCCGGTAAGAAATATCAAAAGGCACTGGAAGAGGCGACAAAAGATATTCCTCATGAGGTTAAGATAAAGGTGGGCGGAGACATGCTTCTTCTTCATCAATGGATAAAAAACCTGTCGGTAGATCTTCTGATCGGCAACACATATGTCAAATATATTGCAAAAGATGAGGATATTCCGTTTATTCGCTTTGGATTTCCAATCCTGGATCGTATTGGACACAGCTATTTTCCAACTGTCGGATATAAGGGCGGACTGCGATTGGTTGAAAAAATTCTGGATGCTGTTTTAGACCGGAAGGATCGAGATTCTACGGATATCAATTTTGAACTGGTTTTATAGAAGAAAGGAGAAAATCCATGTCCAATATCCCGTTATTAAAAGAACGTGAATCTCAGATTTTCCGGAAAGGGAAAGAGCCATTTAACATGACCTGCGGCAAGCAAAGCCTTGCCGGATCGGTGAGTCAGCGTGCATGCGTTTTCTGTGGCTCGCGGGTTGTATTGTATCCTATCGCCGATGCGCTTCATCTGATTCATGGTCCGATCGGATGTGCTGCTTATACCTGGGATATCCGTGGAGCGCTTTCTTCCGGTCCGGAATTACATCGTATGAGTTTTTCAACTGATTTACGGGAAAAAGATGTGATTTTCGGAGGAGAGAAAAAGCTTTATCATGCATTGATAGATTTGATCAGTCAATACGCTCCCAAAGCGGCATTTGTTTATTCGACATGTATCGTTGGAATTATTGGAGACGATGTGGGAGCTGTATGCAAAGCCGTTGGGGAAAAAACCGGCATACCGGTGCTTCCGGTTCATTCGGAAGGATTTAAGGGTACCAAAAAGGATGGTTATAAGGCTGCGTGCAATGCCATGTTCTCCCTAATAGGGAAGGGTGATGTTTCAGGCATATCAGCCAAAAGCATCAATATTTTGGGTGAATTTAATATCGGTGGGGAAGCTTGGATGATTAAATCCTATTATCAAAAGATGGGAATAGAGGTCGTCTCTGTCATGACAGGAGATGGACGGGTGGATGATATCCGTCGTTCCCATGGTGCTTCATTGAATGTGGTCCAATGTTCCGGGTCCATGACCCACCTGGCGGAGAAAATGAAAGAAGTGTTTGGGATACCTTATATCCGGGTTTCCTATTTCGGATTGGAGGATACATCCAAAGCACTGTATGACGTTGCGGCATATTTTGCGGATGATCCTCAAATAATGGAATCCACAAAAGAGATTGTGCGGAATGAAATTCAGGCTGTTGCAGCCGAACTCCAGCAGATTAAAAAGAGAGTTCAGGGTAAAAGAGCCGCCATTTATGTCGGAGGCGCCTTTAAAGCTTTTTCATTGATCAAGGCGCTTCGCTATCTTGGAATCAAGGTGGTTCTGGCAGGCTCACAGACCGGATTGCAGGCGGATTATAAAATACTGAAAGAAATGTGTGATGAGGACACGATCATACTCGATGATGCAAATTCTCTTGAACTGTCCAAATATGTGCTGGAAAAAAAGGCGGATCTGTTTATCGGAGGGGTAAAAGAACGGCCGATTGCCTTTAAATTGGGCATTGGATTCTGTGATCATAATCATGAAAGAAAGATTCCTCTTGCCGGTTATCTGGGGATGCTCAATTTCGCAAGGGAAGTTTATCAGACGATTTCCAGCCCGGTTTGGCAGTTTACACCGAAGTATCTATCTTCCAGCCGGATTGGAGAAGGGAGTATGGTGGTCAGATGAAAAGCATGATTGAACAACGATCCGCAAAAGAGTACACGGCAACCAAAAATGCCTGTAAACTGTGTGCACCTCTTGGGGCGTCGCTTGTCTTTAAAGGAATTGAGGGGGCGATTCCTCTTCTTCATGGTTCTCAGGGATGTTCTACGTATATCAGGCGTTATCTGATCAGTCATTTTAAGGAACCGGTAGACATTGCCTGCTCAAATTTTGCGGAGGAGACGGCTATCTTTGGAGGCGGGATGAACCTGAAAATCGCTCTTCAAAACATTCATCAGCAGTATGACCCCAGTCTTGTGGGGATTGCAACGACTTGTCTGAGTGAAACCATTGGTGATGATGTGCCCATGTTTCTCAGGGAGTATGCTGAACAACATCGGAATGAAAAGACTGCGCCATTGGTTCATGTCTCCACTCCAAGCTACCAGGGAACTCATATGCAGGGATTTCACAATGCGGTTCTGGCAACTGTAAAATCAGTTACCACAACAGGAAATTTTTCGAATATCGGGCATGTAAACATCTTCCCTGGCATGGTATCTCCTGCGGACCTTCGGTATCTGAAGGAGATTCTGACCGATTTCCAGATTCCGTATATGATGCTTCCTGATTATTCCAAAACCCTGGATGGCTCAATCTGGTCGGAATATCAGCTTATACCGGAGGGTGGAACAACGGTTGAAATGATACGATGTTCCGGTAATGCAGCAGGCAGTCTGGAGTTTGGCAGGATACTGTCAAGGGAAAAGCAGAGTGCCGGAAAATGGCTTCGGGAAAAATTTCATGTGGATTGCCATCATTTGGGACTTCCAATCGGCATTAACGAAACGGATCGATTTTTCCAAGTCCTGGAAATTTTAAGTGGTCGACCGACACCGGATAAATACAGAGAAGAACGAGGGCGGCTGATCGACAGCTATGTGGACGGCCATAAGCACATGATTGCGGCAAAAGTTGCATTGTATGGAGAGGAAGATCTGGTGGTTGGAATGGCGGCTTTTTTTAGTGAGATTGGAATTCAGCCGGTGTTGTGTGCCTCCGGTGACCATAGCGGGTACCTGAAAGAAGAGATTGCCCGTTTGTTTCCCAGCGATTTGGATCAATCCATTCGTGTAATGGATAATGCGGATTTTATGGACATTGAATCAGCAGTTCAGGATATCAAACCTGATCTGATTGTGGGAAACAGCAAAGGCTTTGCCATGGCCAGGAGGCTGGGCATTCCAATGGTTCGAATTGGTTTTCCCATTCATGACCGGGTGGATGCTTCAAGGAAACTGCATCTGGGATATCGCGGAACCCAGCAGTTGTTTGACCGGATTGCGAACAAATTGATCGAATACCGTCAGGCATCTTCGACGGTAGGATACACCTATATGTAAATTACGGTGAATCAGGAATGTTTGAAAATAAATCGTAACGAGAGGTTATCACATGAATTTGGAAAATCATCCCTGCTTTAATGTTAAATCCCATCGGACGCATGGCCGGGTTCACCTGCCGGTTGCACCCCGATGCAACATTCAGTGCAAATTCTGCAACCGGAAATTTGATTGCGTGAATGAAAGCCGCCCAGGTGTGACGAGCGGGATTCTTACACCTCATCAGGCCATGGCGTATCTGGCGGAAGTGTTTGCGGTAAAACAGAATATTTCCGTGGTGGGCATCGCCGGACCCGGAGATCCTTTTGCCAATCCGTCCGAGACCCTTGAAACCCTGGAGCTGGTGAAAAAGACCTATCCGGATGTGATGCTGTGTGTCGCCACCAATGGTCTAAACATACTGCCGTATCTGGATGATCTAGTCCGGCTGCAGGTCAGTCATGTCACCGTAACGGTCAATGCCGTGGATGCTGAAATCAGTTCCCGGATATACTCATGGGTTCGATATAACCGGCGAGTGCTCCGTGCCGAGGCCGGGGCAAAGGTTCTTTTGGAAAATCAGATGGCGGCGATTCAGGGTTTGAAGGAGCGGGGCATCATTGTCAAAATTAATTCCATAATTATTCCGGGAATTAATGATGATCACATGGAAGCGATTGCAAAGCAAATGTCGGATATGGACATCGATATCTTGAACTGTGTACCCTATTATCCTAACCAGGGCAGCAGCTTTGAACATATGGAGGAGCCGTCAAAAGAACTGGTGGAAAATATACGCACCAAGGCTGGAAAATATGTGAAACAGATGCACCATTGCACAAGGTGCCGGGCTGATGCGGTAGGGTTGCTGGGCGAGGCCCCGGATCGATCATTGATGAACAAACTTCAGGTATTTGAAAAAATGGTTACGAATGGTTCAAGCCTGGAACCAGCCCTTGATCGAACCCGTGTAGCCGTTGCCAGCATGGAAGGTGTTCTGGTGAATCAGCACTTGGGTGAGGCTTCCCAGCTTTTGATTTATGGCAAAAATGATGGCCGGATCATGTTGGAAGAAGCAAGGAAAATGCCGCCCAAAGGCGGTGGCGATCAACGGTGGCAAAAAGTGGCCGAAATTCTATCCGACTGTCAGGTGCTTCTGGTCAGCGGGGTGGGAGAAAAACCCCGTCAGTCCTTAAACCAAAGCGGGATTGATGTGTATCAGATTGAAGGCCTGATTGATGATGCCTTGCAGGGCGCTTTTGAAGGCAGCGACCTGCGGCATATGATTCGACGCGATAGGGCTCAATGCGGGGTAGGTTGCTCCGGTACAGGCGGCGGTTGCGGATAAGTTATCATGTATTATTACTAACCATTCAAAGATCAAACATAAGGAGTTATCATGGACAAACCCAAACATCATATTTTTGTATGCGCGAGTTTTCGGGCGGACGGAGAAGCAAAAGGCATGTGCAATAAAAAAGGCTCCATCGGTTTTCTGCCGTATATTGAAAACGAAATTCTGGATCGCGGACTGGATGCCCAGGTGACCAGCACCGGCTGCATGAAAGCGTGTGACCATGGACCGGTTATGATCATCTATCCGGAAGGGCACTGGTATGGCAGGATTGAAAATGAGGCGGCAGTGGATGAAATTCTGGATGCGCTCGAGGATGGTGAAGTCGCTGAATCCTATCTAATTGAATAGGGTAAGGACAATGGAGTCTTTATACCTCACTTTAAAAGTAGCCGCAATGGCAACCTTGGCAGCGTTTCATCTGGGAATCCTTCTGGCTTACCTGCTGGCCCACTCCTCCCTGCCGGGTAAGAAGTTCGTTGAAGCATTCCTGACGCTGCCAATGGTGCTGCCGCCGACCGTGCTGGGTTACTACCTGGTTGTCTTTCTGGGACGGAACGGCTGGGTGGGAAAATGGCTCTATGAAAATTTTGGGATTTCACTCATGTTCACCTGGCAGGGTGCGGTGCTGGCAGCAGCGCTTGTTTCCCTGCCCCTGATTGTAAAATCATCCTGTGCGGCATTTCAGGACGTAGATAAGACCATTGAGAATGCGGCGCGAACCCTTGGAGCGTCTGAAGTGGGAATATTCTTTCGAATTTCGGTTCCCCTGGCATGGCGCGGAATCTTGGCGGGAACCCTGCTGGCTTTTGCCCGTGCCATGGGAGAATTCGGGGCGACACTCATGATTGCCGGAAATCTTCCCGGCAAAACCCAGACTCTTTCCATGGCGGTTTATGATGCGGTTCAGGCTGGTAACGATAATCTGGCCGGTTTTCTGGTTATGGTAATATCGGTCGTTGGTATGAGCATTTTAGTCCTATCCGGAATTCTTCTGGAAAAAAGAAGTTGAAGGTAGAAGATGACTAATATACTTACAATAATTATTTTTACCATTTTTCTGGTTTTTTTCAACACGATTCAAAAAATATGGGCAGCTGAAGAACTGATTATATCTGCTGCGGCTAGCATGACCAATGTCATGAAAGCTATCCAATATGATTTCCAGGTATTGTATCCCTCTGTTCGGTTGATTTTCAATTTCGGGTCATCTGGTTCACTCGTGCAGCAGATCCGGCATGGTGCACCGGCGGATATTTTTATATCCGCCAATCCGGAATTCATGAATCAACTGGCGGACAAAGGTTTGATTGTGTCAAGCTCAAGAACCGATTTTACCTCCAACCAAATGGTTGTGATCGTACCCGTAAATTCAGGTTACACGATTACCGGATTGGAAAACCTTTTGTCTTCTTCCTTTCGGCGGATTGCCGTCGGTGTTCCGGAAACGGTTCCGGCCGGTCGATATGCCAAGACCGCACTGATGCAAGCCGGTTTGTGGGATCAACTGCAAGACAAATTGATATTCGGCAATTCCGTCCGTCAGGTTCTGGCATACACAATTCGGGAAGAGGTTGAGGCAGGGTTTGTCTATGCATCCGACATTATGGCGGCAAATAATAAAGTCCGGACGGTCATGCGTTTGAAAGACACCGATCCGATTTTGTACCCGGTAGCGATTATCGCTTTGTCAAACCAGAAGGATAACGGAGCTGTTTTTATCCGTTTCCTGTTGAGTGAATCCGGACAGCGCATTCTGGATCAATATGGATTTATTCGTATTCAAGGAGGCAAACAATGAGTATTCAAGTCAGGCTTCAAAAAACACTGCGGTCAAAAAAGCGCAGCTTTGAAATGAATATCGATTTTCAATCCGATGATTCGTTTACGGTTTTATTCGGTCCTTCCGGTACCGGCAAAAGCATGACGCTTCAGATGATTGCCGGGCTGCAAAAACCGGATCAGGGATTTATTGCGGTGGGAGATCGCATCTTATTTGATTCAAGCTCCGGTATCAACCAAAGGCCGCAGCAGCGAAGTATCGGCTATGTTTTCCAGGATTTTGCCCTGTTTCCCCATCTCAGTGTTGAAAAGAATGTTGCCTTTGGACTCCGGAAAAAATGGAATCCATTTTTACATACGCGTGATCGACTCCGGATAGCCAAAGTTCTTGTCATGCTGGAAATTGAATCCGTTGCTGCAGCAAGACCGGCGGAACTTTCCGGTGGGCAGCAACAGCGCGTCGCCTTGGCAAGAGCATTGGTTACGCAGCCGGACCTATTGCTGCTGGACGAGCCGTTTTCTTCTCTGGATCGACCATTGCAGGAAAAGCTGCGCCGGCAGCTGGATGATATTCATGCCTGTTTCCATATTCCGGTTGTGATGGTAACCCATGATACCTGTGATGTTCGGGCGCTTGGCAAAACAGTCGTCACATACCATAATGGCAGGATATCGACGATTCAGAAAAAACAAAAATTAAATCATAAAACGTGTGAAACACGAAAATTACAGTTTTATACCGCCCATGCTTAACTATCGGCCGTCTGATGCGGGAGAGGTAAGGAAAAGAGATGAAACAGTCTGAAATGGTAATTCGCCATGCGATGGTTTCCGATATTCCGCAGATGATCGATCTTCTGAAAGATCTGTTTGCGATAGAAGCTGATTTTCAATTTGATGAAAACATACAATACCGGGGATTACAAATGATGCTGGATGGATGTGGCAAACACCGCTGTGTTTATGTCGCTGAAGTTCAGGATCGTGTCGTCGGCATGTGCACCGCCCAGAGCCTGATATCAACTGCGGAAGGAGGAGTTGTCGCTTTAATGGAAGATCTGGTTGTCTGTCAGAAATATCGCGGACACGGAATCGGTGCCAAACTGCTTCAATCGGTTGAGTCCTGGGCAAATAATCGCGGGATTGAGAGAATACAATTGCTGGCCGATAAAAACAATCTGCTGGGATTGGATTTTTATGCCCATCATAATTGGCAGCCGACACAGTTGATTTGTCTGCGGAAACGAATATGAAAAGAGCAATGGAAAATAAATCATCGGTATGGTTGATCGATACCACCTTACGTGACGGCGGGCAGGCGCCGGGAGTTGTTTTTTCTCCAACAGAGAAGCTGCAGATTGCCTCCATGCTGGCGAATGCCGGTATTGATGAAATCGAAGCCGGAATTCCGGTGATGGGCGAAGAAGAAAGAGATACAATCCGCCTTTTGCAACGGGAGATCCGTAATGTCCGCCTGACAAACTGGTGCCGCGCTGAGCATATGGATCTGGATATGGCAGACAGATGCAATACCGGCAGCGTTCATATCAGTTTCCCGGTATCATCCATTTTATTGAAAGCCTTTTCCAAGGATGAAGATTGGGTGATCCGACAAATGGAAACCCTGATACCGTCAGCCAGAAAGCACTTTGATTATGTATCGGTGGGTGCCCAGGATGCCACCCGATGTGATCTGGGATTTTTACAAAAAATGATCAATCTGGCTGATGCATATGGTGCCCAGCGGTTCCGCATCGCCGATACGGTGGGATGCGCCACCCCCATGATGATCCATACGATTTTTCAAACCATCCGGAAACCGGAAAGGAATACGCTGCTGGAATTTCACGGCCATAATGATCTGGGCATGGCAACCGCCAATACCATCAGTGCGATATCTTCCGGAGCAATTGCTGTCAGTGTTACCGTGAATGGTCTGGGGGAAAGAGCAGGCAACGCCTGCCTTGAAGAGGTTGCTGCAGCAATTCCCGTGGCCCTGGGCCTTTCCTCCCATATCAATTTCAGGCATCTGCAAGAGCTTTGTCAACAGGTGGCAATAATCACCGGACGTCCGATCCCAAAAGACAAACCAATTACCGGATCAGATGTTTTTACCCATGAGTCCGGAATCCACTGCCGTGCACTGATGAAAGATCAGAGAAGTTATCAATCGTTCTCTCCGGAATCGGTTGGAAGAACTTCTTTTCGCATTCAGGTTGGCAACTCTTCAGGGACAGCTTCACTCCAGCATGTGCTTAACGAACATGGAATGGATGTTGATAGAGAGACCACATGCAAAATGATACCAATGGTTCGAAAGATGGTTCTTGAGAAAAGACGAAGTCTCTCAACCCATGAGTTGAGGACGATCTGGAAGATGAGTACGATCGTTTGCTGAAAAAAGTTAGTGAATTACTGGATAACGGATCAAAGTAGGTATGATCGAAAACAGGATCTTCTTCCCTAATAAATTCAAAATCAATTCTGTTTTAAACAGTTTTTACAAATCCCGTCTAAGCGGACTTCCACCTTATCGATCCGGCCGGGAAAGGTTTTTGATAGCGATTCGACTTTAACGGTCAGGCTGTCCGGATTCAGGCAGTCCATCTGTCCGCATTGTTTGCAATAGAAATGCGGATGTGGTTTATGAAAGTTATTGGGGGCAAGGCCGTAATATGCGGATCTGCCGCCGGTACTCAGACGTTCGACAATGCCGCTACCAACCAGCAGGTCGAGAATCCGGTACACGGTAACCCGGTTTATTGTACTGTTTCGTTCCAGGGTTTTGTAAATGTCACCGGCAGACATGGGAAAGCTGTTGTTACCGACGACCTCCAGAACACGGAGACGGCTTTCCGTGGCTTCCAGATTTACAGATGTCAATAACTCCTGGTAATTGCAATGAAGGCACATGATGATCCTTTATAATGAACGGGAAGATATCTTTTCGATTTTCCCGGCGTCTGGTTTATATCCGTTTTTTGAAATCATAAATATCCGGTTGACCGGCAATGATATGAAATAGGCGATTCCCGAAACCATAATAATCGATGCCCCGGATGTGAGATTGCAGGTGTAGGAAAGCCACAAACCGATAATCGTAAACAGAGAACCGGCAATGCTCGAACCGATCATCATCTGGAATAATGATTTTACATATTTTTCCATGATGAGAGGCGGTATGGTCAGGAGCGCAATCACCAGAATCAGCCCTACAACCTGAATAACCAACACAATGGCAACGGCCAGCATGCCGATCAACAGAAAATATAATGTTTTTACAGGAACGCCCCGGATTTTTGCAAACTCTTCATCATAGGACATTGCAAGCAGGTTTTGATAATAGAGCGCTACCAGCGCTGTGATGAGAAGTCCCAGGCCGGCCATGATCCACAGGTCGGATCGGGGGACACTCAGGATACTTCCGAACAGGTAGCTCATCAGATCTACATTATACCCCGGTGTCAGATCCATCAGAATGATGCCGAATGCCATCCCCAGAGCCCATATCACACCGATAATCGAATCCGCCCGGTGTTTTGCTGTAAGGGTGATCGCAGCCATGAGCATGGCGGAAGCCAGGGAAAAGCCAATGGTGCCCAGCAGAAACGGCCATCCAAAATAAAAGGCCAGGCCAATGCCGCCATAGGCTGCATGGGCAATACCTCCGGATAGAAAGACAATCCGGTTGACAACCACAAAAGTGCCCATGATTCCGCAGATGATGCTTGCCAGCAATCCGGCCATCAGCGCATTTCTCATAAACTCGAATTGCATTGCTTCAATCATTCAACAATCCTTTTTATTCGTTTGCAGCCCGGCTGGAATGGCTGCCCTGCGCAATCAACTCCACAGGACAGACTTCTTCCACCGTACATGCGTACATCGATTTCAGCATATCCCCTGTAATTTCATTATGGTTGTGATAATGAAGGCGTCTGTTCATACATGCCATTGATTTTGCATAGGTGGAGATCACCAGGAGGTCATGGCTCACCACCAGAATCGTAATATCTTTGTTGAGTTCTTTTAACAGCTTATAAAAATCGGTTTGTCCTTTTGTGTCAATGCTTGCTGTGGGCTCATCCAGAAGCAGCAATTGTGGTTTTGTGACCAGTGCCCGGGCAATAAAGATGCGCTGCCTCTGCCCTCCGGAAAGATCAGCGATTCTGCGGCCTGCAAAGGGAGCCATCTCCATCCGATCAATCGCAGCCATGGCGTCCTCACGGTCTGACGCGGTTGGCCGTTTCCATCGCCGTCCGGGTTCCAGTTTGCCCATCATTACGACATCCATTGCGGTAATGGGGAAGTTCTGATTGATGTTTACATTCTGGGGGACATATCCAATATGGTGTGACGCCTTCTGAGTGGCTTCGCCCATAACCCTGATTGTTCCCCTGTTTGGTTTCAGCAGGCCCAGAATCAGTTTCAGCAAAGTGGTTTTGCCGCCGCCGTTTGGCCCGATCAGGGCAATGAAATCCCCCGGCTGTACGTTTATGCTCACATCCTGAAGTACAGGCTGACCGCTGTATGCAAACGAAACATTTTTCATTTCAACAATTGGGGGATTCATGTTTGTTATGGCCTCAAAGCTGCTTTGATTTTTATTGCCACCTGGCGCAGATTGTCAGACCAGTTTTCTGCCAGAGGATCAATGAAGATTACTTCTCCATGGATCTCTTTTGCAATCAGCTTTGCCGTTTCCGCTGAAAACTGGGGCTGGGCAAAAACAACCCGGATCTGGTTTTCTCTCGCGTGTTCGATCAACTCTTTCAACTGAGATGGCTTCGGCTTTTTGCCCTCGATCTCGATGGGTATCTGTTCCAATCCATAGGCATGGGCAAAATAACCCCAAGATGGATGGAATACCATAAACTTGAGTCCGGGGTTGCCGGAAAAAGTATTTTTCAGATCCTGATCAAGCTTTGTCAGATCTGAAATATAGGTGTTATAGTTTTTTTCATAAACAGCGCTGTTTCCCGGATCCATTTCTTGCAGCGCGTTCAGGATTGTCCGGGCCTGAATCATCACCAGGGAAGGAGAAAGCCAGATGTGGGGATCCGGCAAACCTTTACCATCATGTTTTTCTTCGTGATCTTGCCCATGATGCATGTCTGTTTCATGATGCTCAATTTCTTCATGGTGGTGATGGGCATCCATGGGGATCTTTTGTATTCCATGGTCTGTATGAATGACCTTTAATTTTGGATTGGTTGAAACAATCTTATCCAATTTTGCAGTTTCAAATTCAACTCCAATGGCAAAATAGAGCTTTGCCTTGGAAATCGCTGCCATTTGTTGCGGTTTGGGCTCATAGGTATGCGGGTCTGCTCCTGGCTCCACCAGTACCTGAACATCGACCAGGTCTTTGCCAATTTGTTGCACAAACTGTTTTTGAGGGGGGATGCTGACAAACACGGACACCGGGTCTCCGGCGAAACCATATCCTGAATAAAATATTGAAATAAAAACATATATTATAATTACCATCGCTTCTTTTTTCATATCTGGTTTCCTTGGTGTAAAAATGAGACCATTCTTTTTTTATAAATAAGCACAATCCAGTAAATTGTAAACAGGTTTCAAAATATTGGTTAATATGTTTAAATTGTAGAGATAATGATATTTGATTCAAGAAATGTCTGAATTTTTAATGCAACAATATTGCATATTCGATGAAAATGCAATTCAATTGTTTTGAATCTCGAACTTTTGGTTTTTTTGCCGGAAAAGCATCGTCTGGAAAGCTTCTGTTTCGGAAAAACATATTGACATCGAAGGATTTTCAACATAATTGTATACATCTAACTACATTATAAAAAATGAATATAGTGTTAATTTATTTATATGATTTCAAATAATTATAAATTACTCCGGTGGTTCCTTCATGAATCCGGGAAGGGGGCGGCATGAACAAAATGGGCAGGCGAACCTTTTTAAAGGGTATGGGGTGTACGGCAGCAGTGATAGCCGGAGAAACCACTGTGGGAAAATTGACCTCGACCGGATCTGCCTATGGGAGTAATGGAGATAATCCGAGGATGTACAGCACGGTTGAAGCCCATGGAATTGACCGGGCAACTTTTGATTTTTATACAGATCACAAGTCCAGGATCGTTGCAACCGGGCCCGGAGAACCGGAACGGGAAGCATTGTTTGAAATATCGGTGAATCCAATATCCACTTCAAATACTCCGATCATGCTTACTGCTGTTCAGAAAAGCGGCCCTAAGGGGTTTCGTGTTGAGCTGAAACGGGATCAGGTTGTTTTGAAAAAAGACGGTCAGGGAATTGAATGCCGGATTATGGCGCCTGCCGGAATAGAGGAGAAGACAGAAGCGATTTTTTCGATTTCCGGGCAACGGGACCAGGAAGTCCAGGAACTGCTTCTTCGGATAACGGTTCTGACTGCTGCACCCCGATGGAGAATGGGTAAATCGGAAACCCATGTTGAAGACCAGCCTCAGAAAATATCCATGGGAGAAAGCATCCGATATCGTTTATCTCTCGGGAATCTGGGGCATATTGCCGATCTGTTTGATGTCCGTGTGGAACAACCGGATGGATGGACAGCCAGGCTGCTGGATGGAAAGGAAAGGGAGATATCGAAAATCAAGGTAGCTCCGGTCAGCGGAATGTTTCAATGGGAATATCCGGAAGAGATCTGGCTGGAAGCAATCCCGGGCAGACAAGCTGTCAAAAAAAAGAATATCCCGATCACCGTCCATGCCAGATCACTGGCTACAGGATTCACGGATGAATTAACGGTTCATGCGTTTTATTCAGAACCGTTGTTTTCGCTGAATGACCTGGATGGTCTGGATCCCCGGAGGCACTATGTACAGCCTGGGCTCATGACCAGTTATGTTCTTCACTTGCAAAGCCAGGAACCCAAGAACCAGACATTTGATCTAAGGATTCAAGGTCTTCCGGTTGGATGGAAAGCAGTGGCTGCCGAAGATCGGGTTTTGGTGAATGCAAAAGAACGCAAGAAAGTCCAGGTGATAGTAACCGCACCGCATGGGGCGAAGACTGGAGAAACCTGCGTCTGTCAGGTAACCGCCAGATCTGAAACCGGGCAACGGCTGGGAAACGTCCGTCTACAGGCGGAAGTCACGGATGTTCCAAAGATATATTTCCTGGTTATTGATTCACTGGATTACCGGTATCTCTTGTTGAATCGAAATGGTGATGGAGCGGGAAAAGAAAATGACTGGCTGTGTCCCAATATCCGGAAGCATTTGCAGAAAGGGGTTTCATTTACACATGCGGAATGCGGAATGCCGGCTGCCACGGATATGAATCATACCACCATTGCTTCCGGGGCAACGACCGGAAACCTTGGTGCCTATTGGGTTTCGGGATACTATGCCGGCCTGGATGAGGTCGGGGATATCAAGGTGATCCGGCCCAAACCGGATGTGATGCGATACGGATCCGAGGGTAAAAAACTTCAGCGGATTTTTGATATTTCAAAACAGCACTGCCCGGACGCACGATCGGTGATGATCAGCAATAAACCCTGGGTAAGCCATCTGCATGAAGATGGAGATGCTGTCAAGTGGGGAATTACCGGGAGCCATTTTCCGGTGTATGCTTCTCCACCACCCCAGTATGTTCTGGGGGACCCGCCCACGGATACAAATCCCAAAGACCAGCGTCCGATAAAACCCAAAGAACTGGTCGTGAACGGAAACCCAATAGAACTGCTTCCACAGGTATTGAGCGGGGATTTTTTTCTGTTGAAAGCGATCATCCAGGATATCGGGGAATTTATCGGAAGCAAGCCGGGAGACTTTCCGGATGATCGCTGGATAGCGGATACAACCTGCCAGGTGATCCGGGAAGAAGATCCGGATGTACTTTATGTGAATCTGGCGGCAACAGACGAGGCCGGACATGTTTTTGGAGCTGCCTGGGACCCGGATGAATGGCAAAAGGCAAATGGATTTTTGTTTGGATCGCATTGGGTGAGCAAATATTCGGACCAGGCCCGCAGGAAAGAGATTCTGGATGTGGTTCGGGAAGCGGATTTCCGTTTCGGACAGATAGTGAATCAGATCAAAGACCGGGGGATGCTGGATCATTCACTGATTGTTTTTACTGCTGACCACAGCATGATTACAGAGGGGTATTGTAAACAGGGATACGCGCCGCTCGATATTAAAGAGTATTTGCGTTCCCATGGAATTGTCTCTCCCAAACACTATGGAACCGCATGGGCATTAAATCACTGGGCAACGATTTTTGATATTCGGGATGATGCTGTCCGGGAAGAGATACGCCGCCTGATACAGAGGATGGCCGTAGATGATCCAATCGAAGGCCAGGAGTTCCATCCCTGTATTATCCTAAACGATGAAGGTATTCGGACAGGCAGGGACGCAGACAACCCGTTTCTGCCTGAAATGGAAAAACAGATCACCGAGCCAAATGAACTTTATTCCGAATATTATATGCACCATGCAAAAGACAGTATCCGCTGGCCGGAATTGTGTATCTTTTTCCGCGGTCATTACCAGGCTGCAACTCCGGGAGATGCAATGATACGGGGAGTCAACGGCATGGGTGAAAAAGTTACCATGCTGTCCAAAAACAGTTTGCGCCTGGTGGGCATTCACGGGTCAAAGCTGACGACTCATGTTCCCATGATCTTTTCCGGTCCGGGAATCAATTCCGGCCAGGAAATTCAAAGTCCGGCGCGGCTGCATGATATTTTGCCGACACTATGCCATATACTGGGATGGGAAATACCGGAAACCGCTGCCGGCAAGGTCTGGAAAGAGATTTTGGCGGCTGTGTAAAACAGGCTGCGCAGGGAAAATTCAAATACAGAGCCAATTTCAAAATCCTGCTGTTGTCGATCCGGCGAAAGCCGGACGCAAATTAAAGCGTAACATTTTTCATTTTTTTCAATCATTCAAAAAGCAAAGACCATTGCATACAGACACGAGTTCGGGTATGATCGCACGACTCTTTTTCAGGGCGGAAATTTTTCGCCCTGTTTATGGATCAAATATGAAAAAAACAAAAGAGGAAAACGATGAAGAAAAGCTATTCACTGGAAAGATGGTCTATTGAAAACGCAGTAGATCTCTATGGGGTTAACAATTGGGGCGCTGGTTACTTCAGTATTTCGGATCAAGGGGAGGTGGTTGTCAATCCATCCGGAACCAGTGGTGACAAAAACGCTGTCAGTCTGATGAAAATTGTCTCCGATATCAAAGACAGGGGAATGGGAATGCCGATTCTTCTCCGGTTCCGGGATATCCTTCAATCTCAGATCACCTGCCTTCATAAAAGTTTTCAGGATACAATCGATGAATTCGGATATAAAAATAAATACAGGGGTGTGTATCCGATCAAGGTCAACCAGCAGCAGCAGGTTGTGGAAGAGGTAACTCATTTCGGGTCACGCTTTCACCATGGACTCGAGGCTGGAAGCAAGGCTGAGCTGATCGCCGCCATATCTCTTCTGAGAGACCAGGAAGCTTGCCTGATATGCAATGGCTATAAGGATGAAGAGTTTGTCGATCTGGGACTGTATGCGTGCAAAATGGGATACAATTGTTTTTTTGTTATTGAAATGCCGAGTGAACTGGAGCTGATTCTGGAGAGAGCCGAAGCTCTCGATATTAAACCCAAGATCGGCGTCCGTATTAAAATAAGTACACGGGCAGGTGGTCATTGGACTGAATCCAGCGGTGATCGGAGTATTTTTGGACTCAGTATGATCCAGATTCTGGATGTCGTGGAAACCCTGAAAAAAAGGGGGATGCTGGATTCGTTGCAGCTTTTGCATTATCATCTGGGGTCTCAGATACCCAATATTCGTGATATCCGGTTTGCCCTTACGGAAGCATGCAGGGTATACGAGGGACTTTTTGAAGAAGGGGCACCAATGGGGTATATTGATCTTGGAGGAGGGTTGGCAGTTGACTATGACGGCTCTCACACCAATTTCATCAGCAGCAGAAACTATACAATGAAGGAGTATTGCTCTGATATTATAGAAGTGATTATGAGCACACTGGATGAAAAAGCAATACCCCATCCAGTGATTATCACAGAGTCCGGCCGTGCGACGGTTGCTTATTATTCTGTTCTTTTATTCAACATTCTGGATGTCAGCCGCTTCGAAACCTATCCGATTCCGGAGATTCTAAAGGAAGAAACCCATGAGATGATCGTGAATTTATGGGAGGTGAAGCAGTCGATCAATTTGAAAAATATACAGGAGTGTTATAATGATGCACTTTATTACCGGGATGAATTAAGGCAACTGTTTAAGCATGGCAGCATTTCACTCCGGGAAAGAGCGATGGGTGAAAATATTTTTTGGCATATTATTCATAAAATAAGTCAAGATACGAAGAAACTGAAAAACATTCCAAATGAGCTGGAAGGAATTGAAACCGCGCTGGCGGATATTTATTATGGCAACTTCAGTGTATTTCAATCTCTTCCGGATTCCTGGGCAATCGGACATCTGTTTCCGATTTTACCGATTCATCGGTTGAATGAGGTGCCATCCCGTAATGTGATTCTTGCGGATATTACCTGTGATTGTGATGGAAAGATTGATAAATTTATCGATCAGCATGCTGTGAAAAATACACTTGCGCTCCATGAAATCAATGAAACTGAAGAGTATTATCTGGGGGTTTTTCTGGTGGGTGCGTATCAGGAGACTCTCGGAGATTTACACAATCTTCTCGGTGATACCAATATTGTCAGTGTTCAGATCACCGAAGATGGTGATTATGAACTGATCAAGGAGATTGAGGGAGACTCTGTGGAAGAAATATTGTCTTATGTGGAATATGACGTCAAGACAATGATTTCGGATTTTCGGGAATTGGCGGAGAATGCAATTCGAAATAAGCGGATCACTCCAAAGGAAAGGCAGAAAATAATGAAGGCATTCCGATCCGGACTCCAGGGATATTCATATTACGAAAGATAATGGAGGAAAAAACAATGGGAAGAGTTTTAATTATAGGCGCAGGAGGGGTAGGGCAGGTTGTTGCATTTAAGTGTGCAAAGCTGCCAGAGGTTTTTTCTGAGATCTGTCTGGCCAGCCGGACAGTGGAAAAATGCAGAAACATTGCTGCAAAACTGCCACGCAAGATTCAGACTGCACAGGTGGATGCGGATAATGTTCCGGAGCTGGTTGCCCTGATTAAAAAATTCAAACCAGATCTCATCATCAATGTGGCGCTTCCCTATCAGGATCTTCATATCATGGACGCATGTCTGGAAACCGGTGTGGATTATCTGGATACTGCGAATTATGAGCCCAGGGATGAGGCCCGGTTCTGTTATCAATGGCAATGGGATTATCACGAACGTTTCAAAGAAAGAGGGATCATGGCGCTGCTGGGAAGCGGCTTTGATCCAGGGGTTACCAATGTTTTCTGCGCCTGGGCCCAGAAAAAGCATTTTGACAGGATTCAGGAAATTGATATCATCGATTGCAATGCCGGAGACCACGGGCATCCGTTTGCAACCAATTTTAATCCGGAAATCAATATCCGTGAAGTGACGGCCAAGGGCAGATATTATGAAGATGGAAAGTGGATTGAAACCGAACCGCTGTCCATATCAAAAATGTATGATTTCCCGGAAGGGATCGGCCCTCGCAAAATTTATCTTTTGTACCATGAAGAACTTGAGTCTCTTGCCCGGCATATAAAAGGCGTACACCGGGCACGATTCTGGATGACCTTCAGTGATAACTATTTGAAGCATCTTGAGGTGCTTCAAAATGTCGGAATGACCCGAATTGATCCGGTTGTTTATAATGGGCAGGAGATCATCCCCCTTCAGTTTTTGAAATCCCTTCTTCCGGATCCTGCGTCCTTAGGTCCGGTTACCAAAGGGAGAACCTGTATCGGCTGTCTGATAAAAGGGATACGGAATAACAGAGAAAAACAATATTATATCTATAATATCTGCGACCATGAAAGTTGTTACAAGGAGGTTCAATCCCAGGCGGTTTCTTACACAACAGGTGTCCCGGCGATGATTGGAGCGCTGCTTATGCTGACTCGAAAGTGGCGCGGCAATGGTGTTTTTAACATGGAGGAGTTTGATCCGGAGCCGTTTATGAATGAATTAAACCGACACGGATTACCATGGACGGAAATAACATTCTAATATGGTTGAAAAAAAATAATATTTTATTAAAAAAACCAGTCTTGTTTTTTTATTGTAAAATTTCAGCAAATGATTATAATACCCCTGTTTTTTTTTGATGATATCAAGTCGGCCCGGATTATCTTTACATAGTCACAGGGGATATGAAAACAAGAAAATCTGTTTTAATTGCGACCACCCATGAACAAACAGTATCCGCCATTCAGGAATGTCTGGGGCACCGATTTGATATCCTAATTGCAAGAGGAAAAAAAGAGTGTTTTGAACTTTTTAAGTTGAAACGTCATGAGTTTGTATTTTTAGACATCCAGCTACTATCCGAAAACATTTCCCATCCTGAAAATGTCAATCCATATATCGATGTACTGGCTCCTTATCTTCAGGTTTTTCCATCCATCGAAATTATTATCATCAGTCCTCAGGAATTCATTCGAAAAGCAGTAAATGCAGTTAAGGCCGGTGCAAGCAATTATGTAATCTCACCGATTGATATTGAAGAAGTCAGACTCGTTACGAAAAGAATTCAGGATAATATCATTACCCATGAGGAACTTGACTACCTGAGGGATCAATTCTGGGACACTGATTTTTTAGAAATTATTAAAACAAACAGCCCTTTGATGAAAGAGGTTTTAAAAAAAATCCGTTCTGTTGCGCCAACGAAAACAACGGTTTTGTTGCTAGGAGAAACCGGGACCGGTAAGGGGGTGATGGCTAAATTAATTCATGCGCACAGCAACCGGAGAGAAAATCAGTTCATTGGAGTTCACTGTGGCGCCATTCCAGAAACCTTGATCGAAAGCGAACTGTTTGGCCACGAGAAGGGAGCTTTTACCGGTGCAGTAAAAAGGAAGCTCGGCAAGTTTGAAATTGCCAAGGCAGGCACCATATTTTTAGATGAAATCAACACGATTACATCTTCAACTCAAATCAAACTGCTTCAGGTGCTGCAGGATAGAACTTTTCAACCGGTTGGCGGTGAGGTCTATATTGAAACAGACGCGCGCTTTATTGCTGCGTCAAATTGTGATTTGAAGGAAATGGCGGAGTCCGGAGAATTCCGAAAGGATTTATTCTTTCGCCTGAATGTATTCCCTATTGAATTACCGCCACTTAGAAAACGGAAGGAGGATATTCCGGAGCTGGTTTCCCAATTTATAAGGCAGTTGAATCTTTTTCATGCAAAGCAGATCAGTGATGTTCATTCTCTTGTTCTGCAAGCGCTTGACGCTTATGATTGGCCAGGTAACATCCGGGAATTGGAAAATCTGATCGAACGCGCTCATATACTGGAATCAAGTTCAACGTTGACACCTGAGAGTTTTCCGATGGAATTATTTCAAGATCAGCCTCCGATTACTCAGATTAACGTAAATGCCTCAAAGACTCTTGCGGAGGTTCGCCGATCCGGAGTTGAGAATATTGAAAGGCAGTACCTTAAAGAAATCCTGAGCATCAATAAAGGCCGAATAGATGCCAGTGCTCGGGATGCGGATATCAGCACAAGACAACTACATAAACTGCTCACAAAATACAGTATCCAAAAGAGTGAGTATAAATAGCGGTTATTTGGAAATAATTGTCCGCTGAATACATTTTTCTTTTTAAACATATCTTGCGTTTATAAGGTGGAGATCTTATTTTATTAAAAAGTGTAAGTCCAGATAAATCGGGCAAGAAATCTGCCTCACGCTGTAATCATAATTGATTGTAATATAGTCATAAATTGTATTCCAGGAAATCGGATTCAGAATTTATAATTCCGATTTGATCTATTTGTTTTTTTTTGCTATATGCCTGCTGGAGTTGGATCGGTGAGAGAAATATGCAAGGGTGATAATCGGAACCATGGCATAGGGTTTGCTTTAATCCTTAGACGTTGATTCAACGTTATTATATGGGAGTTTGCGATGGAAGAGGGAAAGCTTCATATGTTTAAGAAGATGTTGGAAGATCAACTGAATGAACTTGCCCAAAGTGGTGAGATGACCTTGAGCGGATTAAAGAATGAGGAGCATAATTATGCTGATCCTCTTGATCGTGCGTCTGTAAATGAGAACCAGGGGTTCATGCTCCATATAAAAAATAGGGAGAGTCGTCTGATCAATAAGATCAGAGACGCCTTGGAACGAATAGAAGATGGCGATTTCGGTTATTGTGAAGTTTGTGGCGAGGAAATATCTTATAAGAGATTATTGGCAAGACCGGTTGCAACTCAATGTATCACCTGTAAAACAAAATTGGAAAAAAGGGAACGAATTTTTGGGACATAAAATTCTGATCCTGCATGCGCGAAATCTGGATGATTAGAAAGACCAGATTGTGTTCACATAAAGATAGTTTTCACGTTCTTTTTTTATCAGAATTCCATTGATAGAAACTTTTTCTCCGATAAACTCTTCAATGGATGGATTTTTACTTTCCGGATCAATTCGATATTCCTTTTCATCAAATGTTGAAAGGGTATAAGCAACTACATTGCCTTTGTGATCCCAGTCAGCTGGTACGATGATGCCCTCAAGACTAACTTTGTCTCCCTCAATATGAATTTTTTTTCTCATTATCTCGGTCCCATGATTATGATTCTTTCATCGCTTTATCATTTCAATATTAGCAATATGTATACCATATTATTTGGATTTATTTCGCAGACACTGTAAGGTCAATTTAATAGCTCGGCATTCAAAGTGCCGATACAATCAGGCTTGATCGGAATTAAAAATTCCGATTACAAAACCATCCGGTGTTGCATGCTGCTGGGCATTTCTGCCTTCATGGCTACAGAGATGATTTTTCTTCACGTATGGGTATCCCCCACTTACGGAATTGTTTTTTAATGGTATAGATGTTTGTGCCGATCTTGTCCCGGATTTCAACTAATGATAGCTTCTGATTTTGATACAGATCTTTCCACATGATAAGTTCTGTAGGGTAGTCAAGCAGCTCTGCAATGATCTGATAGCGATCTCTTTTATCCTGAATCGGTAATCCAGGGGGGGTATTAAATTTGGTAATAAAACCAGCCTGGTAATCGGACCAGTCAGAGCGCGCCGGGCATTTATTGCAGATTTCATTATTTTTGCTTTCAAATTGGAGCTGGCATTGACTGCAAGGAGGGTTCATATTTCTTTCTTTCTTTTGGTTATCACGACCATACTACGGTAGCAAACCTTGTACCACAGTGAGCTGTATTTGGAGGTTGAACAGATTCTTCTTTAGCTTTGATCCAATTGCTTATCCGATAATAATATGTTAATGACAAAAAAACAAACCGCACAATGGAATCAACATATGAAAAAAAAGTTTGGTTTCATATCCACACGTTTTTCAGGGACGGATGGTGTTACACTTGAGGCTAGTAAATGGGCCGAGGTTTTAAAACATCATCATCATGAAACATATTGGTTTGCGGGTGAACTGGACAGAGAACCGGAAAACAGCTACCTTGTGCCGGAAGCTCATTTTAAGCATCCACAAAACGAGGTTTTGAATAACGATATTTTCGGAAGAAAAAGAAGGGAGTTGGAGACGACTGAAAGAATAATCCTTCAGAAGGATTATTTAAAAAAGCATCTCCGGTCATTTATTAAGAAGTATTCGATAGACATCTTGATTGTGCAAAATGCATTGACGATTCCGCTTCATATCCCCCTTGGAATTGCCCTGACAGAGACAATTGCAGAAACACAAATCCCTACGATTGCACATCATCATGACTTTTATTGGGAGCGAACCCGTTTCATCATCAATGCAGTGGGTGACTACCTGCGGATGGCATTTCCTCCTAATTTGCATAGTATTCAGCATGTTGTCATCAACTCGTCTGCTCAGGAGGAGTTGGCCCATCGAACGGGAATCGCCTCGATCATCATTCCGAATGTCCTTGATTTTGAATGCCCGCCGAAAATCAATCGGGACCGGACCTCCAAACTACGAGAATCCATAGGACTTTCTCCCAGCGATATCATGATCTTGCAGCCAACAAGGATTATACAGCGAAAAGGGATTGAGCATGCCATTGAATTTGTGAAGAAATTAAATAACCCAAGATACAAACTTTTTATCTCTCATGAAGCGGGAGATGAAGGGTTTGAATACCACGACTGGATCAAGGAGAACGCCTTGAGCCAGGGTGTTGATTTAAGGCTGATCAATTCCCGGATAGCAGATCCCTGGAACAACCGTCAGTCTGAGGAAGGGCGGTATTCTCTATGGGATGTTTATCCTCATGCCGATTTTATTACCTTTCCCAGTCTCTATGAGGGATTTGGCAATGCATTTCTTGAAGCAATCTATTTTAAAAAACCACTCTTGATCAACCGATATGCAACTTTCGTAAGAGATATTGAACCATTGGGATTTGATATGATTGTAATGGATCAGTACATCACCAAAAAAACCATTAAGAGCGCCCAGGATGTTTTGGAAAATGAAGATCGCAGAACCCATATGGTTGAGAAAAATTATGATATCGCCACACGCCATTATTCCTTCTCTTTACTCTGGAATAACCTGAACTATATGATTGTGAAATATTTTGGGGTTAAATTATAACGTGCCTATAAAGAATTTACAGCTGGAAGGATTGAAAAGTCTCGTCATTCCGGGCTTGACCCGGAATCCAGCATTTATCTTGGTGTTGCGCTACTGGATGCCGGATCGGAGTCCGGCATGACGGGAAATATAGCTGAGAATAGTTTACAGGCATAAATAAAGAATCATTTGAGACATGCAACGGCATTTCATGTTGTTTGGGATCCGTGTTTTTTAAAGGTTTTTAAATAAGGCATATTACTTGCAAAATTCCAGTTGAACTTTTTCAAGGATGATCCGGATCAATATCGATTGTATTCAAATGGAGGCTATCATGGCATCAAAAAAAAAATTAGCGAAAGAAATCACAATACTTGGTTATGTTTCAGAAATTGAGAATGAAAATGATGATTTTGTTGGAGTGAAGATTTCAACGGATGATGATGATTATTATGTGACACAGAATAAAATTTCAAAAATATTAGAAAGTTTAATTGATGAGGATGTCGAGGTTACGGGTATTGTCAGCGCTGAAGGGGAAGACGGCATAAAATATATTACCGTAACCGATTACGAGGTACTGAATCTGGATTATGGATATGAAGATGATGAAGAAAAGGAAGAGGATGATTTTTTTAACGACGATTATTTTAAGGATTGATACATTTCTTCGGAATTCGTTGTAGTTGATCTGCCTTTGAACAAACGGTTCAGGACTCCTTGCTATCTTCTCTATTGGGAACGTCAAGGAGTTTTTTTTTGCCTGGTTTATTCTGCTGAAAAATGGCCGGCCGATTCTGTTTCGCTCTGTAATATCTTTTCACGAAACCTTGTATACCGCACCATGGCGCCGAATGCCCTGGCAGCCCTTTCCGGGCTGGGTAAAACCGGAATCCCCCGATCCTGGAGTCCTGCAACAAAGTGATTATCCCGCGTCATGAATGAAAAACCAAGGATTGGTTTTTTAAAGGTTTCCATAAGGGATGCCACGGATTGACACTGAGAATCTACAATCTGAGCTGTCTGATCCTGGACTGCATCCTCAGGCAACCCCATGCCGGTTAGTGCCTGGCGCACCATTCTCTCGGAGGCCAGAAAGTAAATCAGCATTCCATCGGATGCTTCTTCCTCAAGAAGGATTTTCGGGATACGATGGAAAAAATCCAGCGGATTCTTGGTAAAGGTTAAATCAACCGGATTGTTGACGCTTGCAGTATGCGGAACATAAGGAGCGATTTTTTCCAGGGTTTCGGTAGAGAGTGCCGGAAGTTCAAGCCCGGAACGTCCGCAGGCATCTGCTGCCGCCGCCCCTGGTCCGCCTGAATGGGTCTGGATGATCACACGGTTTCCCTTTGGCAGGGGGGAAGATCCCAATGCATAGCAGAAATCAAACATCTCTTCTATGGATTGGGCCCGAATGATGCCGCTTTGCCGGAATACGCCGTCGTATAAACGATCCGGTCCGGCCAGGGAACCGGTATGGGACAGGCAGGCGCGTTTTCCGGTTTCAGATCCGCCCACATAAAAAGCTACGATGGGTTTGTGTTTGGAAACATTCCGTGCGGTTTCAATCAATTTTTGTCCGCGCCGGATCGACTCGATATAAAGAGCGATAACCTTGGTATTCGGGCATGCCCCAAGGTATTCGATGCAGTCCACCAGATCGATGTCCGCTTCATTCCCTAAGCTGAAACCCGTACTGAAACTTTTTCCGAACCGCTGATTGAGATAACTGAACATCTGGGTGATGAAGCTGCCGCTCTGGGAAGCCATTCCGATAAAACCGGGTTTGCCCTCAAAAGGTAAAAAAGTGGCATTGAGACGGGCATGGGAATTCACGACTCCAATGCAGTTGGGGCCTGTAAATCGTATTCCATATCGATTCGCGATTTCCAGCAGTTCGGCTTGACGTTCCACGCCCTCTCCGCCGACTTCATTAAATCCAGCGGAAACGATGACGGCATTCCGGATGCCTTTTTCTCCGCAGGCAGCAAGGGTTTGGGCTACGATTTTGGTGGGCAGCACAATAAAGGCCATATCGGCAGGTTCCGGAATATCCAAAACCTGCGGATATGCGGTAAGGTTTAAAACCGTTTTTTCCTGGGGATGAATTGGATAAAGTTTTCCGATAAACCCGTTGGAAATAATGGAACGGAGAATACTGGTTCCCATGGATGAAAAATTGTTTGAAGCGCCAAAAAAGGCAATGCTCTTTGGATTCGCAATTGGATACAGGGGGCTTTCGGATAGGGAAACAACCATTTTTTTACTTTCTTTCCAGAATAATTAAAGCATCTGCTGCTTTGACCTGACCGGTTGGAGAGATCATCAGAGGGTTGATATCAATTTCTTTGATAAGCGGCTGCTGGATGCCGATCTGACCCATACTCATAAGGATACGACAGATCGTGTCGAGATCCGCGGGCTGCTGACCCCTGAAGGTGTCCAGCATGGCTCTGGATTTCAGCTCATCAATCATATCCATGGCTTCTATCTTGTCAAAGGGAGCGATGCGAAAGACCGTATCTTTCAGTATCTCGGCCATCACACCGCCGTAACCCAGCATGACACAGGCGCCGAACTGGGGGTCACGGGTGAATCCTACAACAATCTCCCGCGGCCCCTGAAGCATTTCCTGAACCAGAACTCCTTCCAGGGGAAGGCTGGTTTTTTCAATGACCCGTTTGTATGCCGATTGAACCGCTTCCGGTGTGGTAAGTCCCAGTTCAATGCATCCGGTTTCACTTTTATGCATCAATTCCGGGGAGCAGGCTTTAAGGGCAACCGGAAAACCGATAGTAGCTGATACTCTTATGGCTTCATCAGATGATTGGACAATCTCTTCCCGTGTAACCGGAATCCCAAAAGAACCGAGGTATTTTTTGGATTGATATTCGGATAATGCAGCTTGTCCATTTTGAATTGCCGTGTTGATTGGGTTCATGATGAAAACCTGTGGTTCCTTTATTGTTTATATATCCAGATCTCGGATAATTGTCAGGCCATTGATCAAAGAGGTCATATCCTCTTTTCCGACAGCAGTTTCAATGCTCTTTTCCAGTTCTGTTCCCATGAGCAGGATCTTTGGCGCCAGCTTATATGCCTTCTGTGTCAGCGTCAGCACATTCAGGCGGGCATCCGCAGGGTCCATTTTTTTGGTAACCAGATCCATGCTTTCCAGCCGTTTGATCATGGTAACCGCCGCCGCTTTTCCCATGCCGGCTTTTTTGGCAAAGACGCCAAGACTCAGGCCATCCTCCCGCCAAAGCACGCCAAGAGCCATCACCTGCTGGGCAGTAAGACCAAGCGGCTCCAGCGTCCTGTTGTAATAGGACACCATTTTTCGCACAGCCTGTAATGCCAGGGAGCAGATAAAATATTTGGGTTCCGGAAATTTTGTTTGCATACGAACGTTTGTTAGCAAACAATTCTACTGCTGTCAAGAACCGGAACGAATGCATTTTTGATTCCTCCCCTATGATTATGCGATTATGATTACGCTATACGGTATTTGGTTTGATGGCATTTACGACTTTATTCCCCCTTCGAGGGGGGCAGGGGGGTGTAATTCTCTATCTATGACCATGATAAAAACTTTTTTTCAAATATTAAACACCGGTCAGATTTTTCCAAATCCCCTGTGATGTGCATGGATACCGCTCCATGAATAATTTTAAGACTGCGTCGTTCAAACTCATGAATAAGGGCTCGTAAGCAAAAAACAGGATTGCAAAATTAAAGAAATGTTCGAGCCAGCCACCTGAACTTGAATCAAGTCACAACCGGAGAGAGAAGCTGTTTTTTGCTAACGATCCCTAATCCATTCAGACAGTGAACGACTCCGCTATAAAATCATTCATTCCGCTGTAAACGGGAATTTTCGTTCTTTAAGCCGAAGGTGTCGTAATCAATACCCATTTCAGGACTATTATATTTTCTGGAAGAATCACCGGAAATAGTGTTCAGTTATTTCATGAGGTCGGTAGTTCATATTAAAAACCTTATTTGCAACTTATTAGAAGAAAAAATGTCCCCCTATATATTCCATTTTATTCATGTTCGTTACGCGGCTGTAATCAGAGAGCAAAATTATAGCTAATTAGCACGGTTTGTGATAAAAGCGAAAATGTGAATTTTTAAGATATTATCAAAATACAATATAAGACGTTAATAAGAATTATGAATATGGAGGAATCCTGTGAGTAAGAACCTGATTTGTGAAAAACGAAAGAAGATCTATTTGTTGTCAATAATAGGTTTATTATTTTTTTCACTACTGTTTTTAGGGTGTGGCGGAAGCAGCTCAAATGAAGGGAGTGGGGGAAATGAAACTGCCCACTCAGGTCCTTATTCTGTTGATGGTTATATTCAGAAAGGACCATTTATCAGCGGTTCAACAATAATCATTCAAGAATTGGATGACAGTTTTAATCCGACTGGAGTTACATATCAAACAACGACAAACGATGATTTCGGGTCATTCATTATAGGTTCTTCTATTCAATCAAATTTTGTCGAAATTATAGCTACGGGATATTATTTCAATGAAATTAATGGAGAATTGTCTGATTCGACTATCACCTTAAGGGCAATTTCTGATTTGTCTATAGAAAATAATGTTAATGTTAATCTCCTTACGACACTTGAAAAAGACCGAATTATTCACTTAATAACAAATGAGAATAAATCATTTGTTGAAGCTCGGTCGCAGGCAGAGATTGAAATTCTAAGCATATTTAACATTTCTGGGATAAGTATTTATCCTTTTTGTCAGATTGATTTAACTAATGAAAATGAAGGTGCCGCAATTTTACTAGCAATATCTGCTTTATTGCAAAATAATAACTCCGTCGCTGAACTTTCAGAGATGTTATCAAAAATCAATTTAGATATTAAAAATGATGGCGTTTTAGACAATCCCACCTATAAAGCAGAAATAGTTGAGAGTGCAATGGATATAAAACAATATGAAATTTCAAGCAATCTAAAAGAAAGGTATTCATCTCTCGGCTTATCCATTGATATTCCTAACATCCAAGAATATATGGTAAACTTATCGCCCGTTGACACTGAAAGCGATTTAGTCGCTCATTATTTATTAAATGGAAATTTTCTTGATAATAGCGGCAATGAAAATGCTGCAACTGGAACCGGTATTCTACCAAATGTTGATCGATTTGGGATGGAAAATGGTGCATATCAATTTAATGGAGGCGACCACCGAATTGAAATAAACGATGCCGTGAATTTATGGCTTTCGTCTTGGACATATTCTATTTGGTTCAAGCTTGATTCATTACCTTCAGAGGGTCAGGATGCATTTCTATTGAGTTACAATGATATCATACATGATTTTGATGGTTATAATGTTCAACTATATGTAGATGATGACAATATTTTAAAATCCTTCCCTCATGTTAAAATCTCCTCTGATTTTCGAGTTGAAAAAGATGTTTGGTATCATGCAGCGATCTCATACGGTGATAGCATTATTTCGATTTATGTAAATGGGGAATTAAGAAAAAGGTCTTATGGAGAATTTTGGGATTCATATTATCCGAATACTCCTCTCGCGATATCAGGCAGATGTGCAGAACGCCCCAGCCAAGGGGAAATTTATGGTTCTGTTGATGATGTTAGATTATATAATCGAGAATTAAACCAATATGAAATAATGGAAATCTACAACCAAGAGAAAAATTAAAACTTTCATGGATTCTTTGAATTAAATAAGTAGGATAATAATATTCAAAAATAAATGAGAGAAGATAGGTAGTCATCGATTTATTGCACATAACGAACTGATGATATATGATGCGTAAAAGCACCACGCCCCATATCAGTATGTTCAGCGATTGAAATTATTGTTAGCCCTGCTGTGATTATGTCATAACACCTCCGGTGTAAAAATGTA
>DYJC01000042.1 GCA_020723305.1 Desulfosudis oleivorans | reverse complement strand
GGGATGGCGTACCCGGTTCCTGATCGTCCACTGTAAAATCAAAGCTGTATTCCGCTGTATTCCCTGCTTCATCGGCTGCTGTAAATGTGACCGTATAGGTGCCTTCACCCAGAGGCTGCACATCCGGTATAAAGGTAAACTGATTGTTGGATTCGGTAACGGAACCGGTAAGCTGCTGGTTTGATCCGTCCTTGACAACCACACTGCCCAAAACCACGCTGTCATTTACGGTTCCATACCGGTCGGACAGGGTAAACACAATCTGGCTGATGGGTTGCACCTCAGATCCATCCGCCGGATTGGTGCTGATAAGCTCCGGCGGAGTCATATCAACATACAGGGCGGAAATTTCGGCTGCTGAAAGCGCATAGTTAAAAAGTTTCAGTTCATCAATCTGTCCGGTGAAAAAATCGGATGGACTGCCATCCCATTCCTGCCCAATGCTGTAAAAAACAGCATTGCTCCACGGAGTTGCAGATTTTGATGCAGATGTGCGAAGAGTATTATCCACATAGATTTTAAAGCTTCCGTTTGAATTGTGAATCACAGCCAGATGGTGCCATACGCCGTTATTCAAGCCGCTGCTGTATTCACTATCTTCTGAGTATACCGAGTAGAATATTCCTCCATTGTCCCCGGTTCCGACACGGTACAGATTTGTTTTTGCAGAATCATGTGCGGAAAAAATAATATTATTATGATCGTCTGCTTTGCTTGCGGTTGTCTTGAACCAGCAGGAGATGGTAAAATTGTCCCCGGTGCGGATCGCATTCTGTAAGGTATCAACACCGATCCAGTCACCGCTGCCGTCAAAATTCATGGCATTGTTCATATACCCTGAAGCCGGCTGGGTGTTGCCGTACAGTACGCCGTTATGGGTTCCGGTTTCATCCGGCAAGGTGCTGCCGTTACTGTTGTCCATGGTGTAATGAGCCATCATTCTTAAATTCTGAATATTCCTTAATATTGGATTCATGACATCTCATATTCATACTGAACGCGGCAGGATCTTGATTCTGATTACAACAAATACCGATTATGCACAAAGGTTTTTTAGCGGTTAAAAAGAAAAACATCTTCCGTTGACAAGAGGGACGGTCTGATCTTCAGAGAACAGAATACTGCCGATACCCGGATCAGGGCGGCGCTTTCAACAGGGCTGGTTTCTGTTGATACCTGAAAAAATGCATTTCACGCTTGCAAAAAAAACAGAGAGTCTGATATTCTCCGGATAAGCTGATTGAAAGAGATCATCGGATTGAAATAAAGTGATACAAGAAACGGCTGAACCGCTACCTGAATTCAAGTGAATATGAACGACAAACTGGTTAATCCCCATGACAAGCTGTTCCGGAAAACCTGGAGCAATATCGATGTTGCAAAGGATTACCTGAACAACTATCTGCCCGGGCCGCTTCTCAAACGGATCGATCTGGATTCTCTGGAAATATCGAAAGACTCGTTCATTGAAAAAGAGCTTGAGGATTATTATTCGGATATCCTGTACAAAGTGGGTATTGCAGGCAGCGACGGTTATGTTTATCTGTTGTTTGAGCATAAAAGCTATCCGGACCGGTTGATTCATCTTCAGCTTCTGGGGTATATGCTCAAGATCTGGCAGCTTCATCTGAACCAGGTGAAAAAGCTGCCGTTGCCGGTCATTATCCCTATGGTGTTTTATCACGGCAGGAAGAAATGGTCCGGCGGGCTGCGGTTGTCAGCTCTTTTTTCAAACAGTGATCCGGAATTACAGGCATATATTCCTGATTTTGAATTTATTCTCCATGATCTGACCCAGTACCCGGATGATCAGATCAAGGGGAATGTGCTGTTCCGGACGGTTGCTTTGTTGTTCAAGCACATTTTTGATCCGGACATTATGGACAAATTGCCGGGTATTTTGTCTCTTTTAAAAGAGTTGTCCCGGAAAGAGACTGGAATTGAATATATCGAATCCCTGTTGCGGTATCTGCTCAGTACGGTCGAGGAGATATCCGCGGAAGGGATGAAAACCATTTTGGAACACTCTTTACCCAATATAAACGGAGATCTGGTCATGACATTGGCTGAAAAATGGAAAAAAGAAGGATTTGAAAAGGGAATCCAGCAGGGGGTTCATCAGGGACTTCTGGAGGGCATCGAGCTGGCCATTATCCTCAAGTTCGGCACGACTGCTGAAAGCAAGAAGCTGCTGAAAATTATGAAAAAGATTCAGAATGTCGACAGGTTGAAGCAGATCAAATCCGCCATTCTGGAAGTGAAAACTATTACCGAACTGATCGAGCGTTGTTCAAAATAGCATTGCTTCTTTTCATCTGTTGATATCCGCCGGAAGTTCCGGTACCCTCTGCATTTTCTGCACATCTGTTTAACAATTCAATCAGATATCGGAGGACCGGACATGAAAACGGCTGAGGCGCTGTTGCTGCTGCGTGGGGATATTGAACTGGAACTGTTGGCACGAAATGAATACCTGGCTGCTGAAAATGAAATCCTGAAAACAAAACTGGACAAGCCGGTCTGGTTGACTGATCCGGAACGAATCCGATTAGCCAAAATCGGAAAGCGTATTGGGCTGAAAGCCTTGAAGAGCATTGCCTGCATTGTAAAACCAGAAACCATTCTCCAATGGTTCCGGGAACTGGTGGCCAAAAAATTTGATGGTTCAAAAAATCGCAGATATCCCGGCAGACCCGGAACAAGGGTTAAAATTGAAAAGCTGATTCTGGAACTGGCCCAAAACAATCCGGACTGGGGCTATGACCGCCTTGCCGGTGCATTGTCAAATTTGGGTTTTACTGTCAGCGATCAGACCATCGGCAATATCCTGCGGAAAAACGGGATTCCTCCGGCTCCCAAAAGAGAAACTGCTATCTCCTGGCATGATTTTATCAAATCCCATGAAAATGTTCTGGCTGCCTGTGATTTCTTTACAACCGAAGTGATCACAAAAGCTGGTCTGATCACTTATTATGTTCTTTTCTTTATTCATATCGGCAGCCGAAAAATCCATATTGCCGGGGTTACTTCAAACCCTGATGAAAACTGGATGAAACAGATCGCCCGGAATGTCAGCATGGCTGATCTTGGTTTCCTGTCCGGGTGCCGTTATCTGATTCATGACCGGGACTCCAAGTTCTGTCATTCATTTCAAAAGATTCTTGAATCCGCAGGCATCAAGCCAATCCGGTTACCGCCGAAAAGCCCGAACCTGAACGCCTTTGCCGAACGCTGGGTCCGGTCGGTCAAGGAAGAGTGTTTATCCAAACTGGTTCTGTTCGGACAGCAGGGTCTTGAACACGCCCTTCGGGAATATGTCGCCCATTATCATGAAGAGCGCAATCACCAGGGACTCGAAAACAGGATACCCTTCCCTGCTGATACCTATCATCCGGATTGGATTGCCGGGGAGATTGTTTGCAAATCCCGGTTGAACGGGCTGCTAAAGTATTATTATCGCAGCAAAAATATGGAAACGGATAGGAATTTGCCCGATTTTTCGATGCAACCTTCTGATTTGGCAGCGTAATTATGACAAAATAATATTTTGACCATACGGGAAACGGACGGGAATTTGACCGATTTTTCATTACAAAATGCTGATTTGGCTGCATAATTATGACAAAATAATATTTTGACCTTACGGGATGCGCCCATTTTTTGCACCGCTTTATAACACTAAGAAAAGGCTACCAATTAAATGAAGTAAAAATCCAATTGTTATGAACACCCCCCCTAAAGTCTTTTTATCTTTTTTATCTTTCAACAAAATAATTCCATATATTTCAAAAAAGGCAGGCACCAGAACTATAGCTGATACTATCCAAAACATCTTTCCTCGCAAATTATTATTTAAAAGTTATTTATAGATATTTGTAATCATGGATATTTTGTCTTGCATTTTGCAAGGTCATCAAGCAGTTTTACTAAACATACGTATCTAATAACTGCAGACCCGGCACCACAGCCAGATAGACAAGTTCCTACACAAGCAACATAACCAACGCCTCCTATAAATCCAGTTGGAATGCAAGCGATTAAACACGTTTTGGCGCATACTACCGTAAAGATTGTTGATCTAAGATTACATTTACCGAAATTTTTATACGCTTGTTTCCTACAATTATCATCATCACACTCCGTTTTTAAACCTCTGCTATCCTTTTTAATTACTGGAGAGTTTTGAGTATATGTATAATTATTCAACTCTTTTGGAGTAGTAATAATAGCCGGTAATAAATAAAAAACTACCGCCCCTTGAGGTTGAATAGAATGACTCGGATCTGTCCTCAAATATCTACCAGATTCAGTATCATAATATCGAAATCCGTTATAATGCAGCCCCATCTCACCATCCTCATACTGGCCCGGGAATCGCAGATTGTTGGTAATTGTAGATGCTGGGTCGATTTCTGCTTTACCGAATGAGGAGTACTTTGCCGACCAGACAACGGCCCCGCTGACGGTAGTCATTTTTTGAGGTGTCCCCAGATGGTCATTGTGGTAGAAATAGTACTCGGTTCCGACCTTCATGAACAGAGGGTCAGTGGTCCATTCAGAATCCGGTTTGTACCCATACGCCTTTATCTCAGTCCCAGCAGAATCATACTCCCCGATCAACCCCTCGTCAGCATAATGGAACCATGTCCTTACTCCCCCAACCTCTTTCCACAGCCTACGTCCAAAGGGGTCATAGTAATATGAACTTATCAAAGAACCGGAACCATCCCGAACCTCAGCCAGCCTGTCTTCAACATTGTAAACATAATTGGTCACAGCCCCGCCAACCGTCTTTTGGATCATGTTTCCGTTGTCATCGTAGACATAGCTGGTGTCATCAAAACCGCCAAGCTCGTTGTTCGGGTTGTAGGCCCACTGACCGGAGGTAGCGGCAGAGGTCAGGCGGTTACCCACCGCGTCGTAGGTAAAGGCTTCATTAGTTGTATTGGTTCCACTGGTTGGATTGGTTGCTTGAGTCAGCCGGTACAGATCGTCATACCCATAGTCGTAATTCCCATGCTCGGTGGTTTTGTCCGTGATGTTATCCATTTTGTCATAGGTGTACTGATAATTCAACAGATTATTCTGGCCAGGGTCTTTGGCAACAATGGATTTTACCCGCATCAGCGGATCATACTGGTACTGTCTGGTGGAGCCGCCCGGCAGGGTCATGGATGTGGGCCGGTTCCACTGGTATGCGCTGACCGTGATAAATCCAAGGTTCGGGATCTGTACGCCGGTGAGCTGGTCGTTGGCATCGTATAAATAACCGTAAGCCACATTGTCCGGGCCGGTGAACGTTTGCTTTAGTCCGTTTTTCAGATAGGTGTAGTTGTTGGTCTTGGTGAATGTTCCAAAATCAACAGTTTCCGATACCTTTCTGTAGGTACCGTCATAACCATAGGTTCCAGTGGTTACGCCATCGGCATAGGATTTCAGGTTACCCACTTTGTCATAGGTAAAAGTGACTGTCTTGACCGGTGTTGTATTCGTTGACACCGTATAGTATTTAATATCCGTGAGTCTTCCGGTGTCATCATAGATATATTTGGTCTTCTGATTCTTAGCATCGATCTTTTGGGTCAGATTACCTGCAGGATCGTAGGCATAGGTTGTCTCATCGCCCATGGGCCGGATCTCTTTTGTTAACCGGTTATTGCGGTCATACTCGAACCGGGTGGCCTGGCCCTTGGCATCGGTGAGCTGGATCAGATTGTCCCTTGTATCGTAGGAATACTGTGTCTCACCGGCAACAGGTTCGGTGACGGCAGAAAGCCTCTTTAAATCATCATACGCATACGCCTTTGTTTTATTCTCCTTATCGGTTTCTGAGATGAGGTTACCGGCAGGATCATAGGCAAAGCCGGTTGTATAGGTTTCCGTATCGCTCAGGATATCCCGTTCTGCTGTTTTTCTTCCGCGAATATCATAGGCGTATTCCCGCTCAAAGGTTGGGAAGATCGTTTTCGATACCTGACCTGCACTTCCGTCTCCGGAACAGGAGGAACAACCAGAACCGGCGCCTTCACCGTATTCCATACTGATCTCATTGTTGTTGCCGTCAATGGTTTTCAGCAGCCTGCTTTCATTATCATACAAATAGCGGACCTGGTTCCCTTCCGGATCAGTCTGTTTTACCATTTTGTTGTCCGGGTTGTATTCAAACGTGGTGACCAGATTACTTCCTGGATTTGCCGGGTCCATGACCAGGGTTGTTTTGATCAGGTTGTTATGACGGTCATACTCAAACCGCTTTTCATGACCTTCGGCATCGATCTCTTTGATCTTGTTCCCCTGTACATCGTAAAAATACTCCGTGGTGTTATTCAGAGGATCGGTTACAGTCTTGACAGCCCCGTCTGCATAATAGGTGTAAGTCCACTCCTTGCCGCGTGGATCCAGCTTGGTCAGGACATTCCCCATGTTATCGTGGGAGGTGAACCGGGTTATCTTGCCTTCGGCATCGGTAACGGAGGCAAGGTTGCCTTTGACATCGTACTCCATTACGGTTTGAGCATCACCTGAACCCAGTGCTGTGACGGTTAAGGGATTGCCTTCTGCATTGTAGGTATATTCTGTAATTCGCTCATTAGCTGTACCTGCTGCTTCCGTTTTTCTGGTCAGATTGCCGGTATTATTATATTCAAATGTTGTCACAACCCCCAATGCATCAACTTTTCGAATGGGTTTGCGCAGCGCATTGTCGTATTGGGTGGTTTCTACCGAACCGTCCGGATAGATGATCCTCGTCAACTCATCCCATTCATTGTACATCTTTTCCGTAACATGACCATTCCCGTCGGTGATCTTCAGGTTACGGCCATTTCTCTCCACGATCTTTACGGTTTTGCCATTGACATCCATCCGGGTACTGCCTGTTTTCATATTAAACCAGGTTTCCTTGATACTGCCATTGTGATCGATAAAGCTGTACATTTCCTTTTTTGATGGATCATAATCATACTGCACCTTGTACCCTTTCTGGTTTTCATCAAGAACGGATTTGATCCTGCCATTCTCAGAATAATAGGTTAGTGTTTTTTCCAGACCGCCTGGATAGATAATTTTTTTCAATTTTTTGTTTGCATAATATTCATATGAGGTCTCATGACCCAGCACATCGAGTATAGAAGAAATCAGGCCATCAGGTGTATATCCAAATTCCACACGGCGGTTTTCCGTATCATAGACAGCAGAGATCTGATCTCCTTCGTGTTCGTAGGATAACATCAAATGGTCATCTCTGTCCGTAACCCCGGTAAGCTTGCCATTCACTCCTGGCTCATATGCTATTTTGCCGATAACACCGTTTCGGTTTCCATAAGAAAGCAAACGGATTCCCTGCTCATAACCATTAAATGTTGAGCTCTCATACAGCTCCCAGTTTCCATTTCGATCTTCCCATTTGCTCTGACCGTTTTCCAAAACTGTTATCTTATCGGTTTCATGATGGAATACTGTTCCTTCCACAACATGGTCATCCACAACCCTGAACGAACCTCCAGTGTAAACAATGCCGTCCCGTTTGACCTTGTCGAATCCTGTTTTTGTTACATTCGTACTGCTGCCGCCGTCTTCAATCGTGGTGTATTCAATGTATGTGGGGGAAAAAATCAATTTTCTGTTATGATTGAATATCCATTCGTTTGTAAAATATTTTCTTTCAACCGTAATGGCACCGCCCGGGACTTTCACGGACAGATCCGCATCATTCCTGGCGTAACTCCCGCTGCCCAGGTTCAACGAAGAGCCGATCTCCTCACATAAAATTTCACACTTATCCGGGATCCCGCAAGGTTCACAACAGGTTATCTGACAACATTCAACCGATGGATCGCATTTAGGAATACACTCCGTTCCTTTTATGGTGTTTCCCGGAGGGGCTGGTTTGGATGTGCTCCCGCCGCCGCCTCCGCCATTGCAATCATCCCCGATGCATGGGGTTCCGCCACAATCATCGCCACTGCATGGCATATTCGGTCCGCCCGGCCCTCCCTCATCGCAGTCATAAACGGAGGTAACGCAGTGCTGTCTCTTAAAATACGTCCATTGGCCGTTTGCACACACGTAGCCTCCACCAATATCAATACAGGAGACATATTTTTTACACCCTCCACCGGTTGCATCACCGTCTGTCTCCAGCGAAGACAAGCAGGTAACCCGGTATGGAATCACAATGACCTGTTTGGCTGCAATGCTTTCCGGTATGCCCCCCAGAACTTCATATTTGTAGTGCTGGTCGTTTTTGGGCAGTTTGATCGAGAGCTTGTCCGCCCGGATCAATCCATGATTGGTCAGGGTGAACTCGCCGTTGTACACATCCCCGGCTTTCATTTTGGGAAGGGTTACGGAAGACGGCTTGGCCACCACGACCGCGGCCGGAACATCGGTTTCAAAGGTGGTGTTCAGGGTGATCTCGTACTTGTCCTGGATGGTGATCTCGGTGACCTCCCATTCCACGGTCACGAGGTTGTAATCCAGGAACACGTCCTCGCTTGCGGTCACGCCAGGTTTGATCCAGAACCGTCCGATCTGCTCCTGGTGGTTGTTGGCGGTGATTCTGTATTTGTATCGGCCGGACGGAAGATCCGTGAACAGGATCTCGCCATAGGTATCTGTATTACGGGTAGCCGTCTCTGTGGTGACCAGCTCGTTCTGGACCCAGATCTTGGCTCCGGCCAGGCCCTGGATGGGCTGGTTGTTGGCCCCGATGGTTCCGGTATAGATGTCGGATACCTTGAACAGGATATCTCCGATGCCGGACTGGGTGACGGCGATGGAGATGTAGATTTTGGTGGCCTTATAATTGGAGCCGGCCACGTTCAGGTAAAAGGTATGATTGCCTTCCGGGGTCTGGGGAACCGGGGATGCGGCAATGTCGATCTTTCTGCTCCCCCCGGCTTCGATGGTGCCCTGGGTTGATGCAGAGTTGAGATAGATCCAGGAGGGCGCAGGTGATCCGTCCTGGTTATGCAGGGACAGGGTCACATTGTTCATATCCCCCAGGCCGTTGTTTTTCAGGGTGACGGATTCTGTCACGGTATCGTCCCAGGCCACACCGGTGACAATGCTGTTGGGGGTGAAGTTGAGTACGGGTTTGGCATCAGAAAAGCTTGCGTTAATGGTCACCCGGCCGTGTTCGGTTGTGCCGTCGCCGCTCACCACACGCAGGGTCATCTTGGCGGTGTTGGCTGCGGTGTTGTCCGCCCATACGGTAAAGGGCAGATTGACGGAACTGCCGGAACCGATATTTTTGGGGCTGCCGACCGTGAGGGTTACCCCTGCCGGGAACACCCCGCCGGGCTGGTCTGCTGCATTGTATACCAGCCGGGCATTGGTAACGGTGGTGCCGG
>DYJC01000041.1 GCA_020723305.1 Desulfosudis oleivorans | reverse complement strand
ATCAGGAGTCCACAGGCCTTTTGCTGAGCAAGGAGGACGCCCAGGGGAACCAGGTAATCTATACCTACACAACCGGTCAGAAACTTCAAACCCGGACCTGGGCCAGAACAACCGGTTCACAACCCATCATAACTACCTACACCTATGATCCCAACACCGGTGAACTGATCCATATCGACTATTCTGATTCGACACCGGATATTGCATTCTCCTATAATCGAACCGGCCAACAGAAAACCATATCCGATGCTGTGGGAACCCGGACCTTTGCCTATAACACCAGCCTGCAACCGGCAACCGAAACCATCACCGGAATGGTGAATAAAGTCATCACCCGGATCTACGACACAGTCAATGTCAAGGGACGGGCAATTGGTTTTCATACAGGTGTTGACTATGCCGTGACATACGGGTATAACCCGGATACTAGCCGATTCAATTCCGTAAGCTGGAACGTCAACAGCATTGCCCATAATGCAACATACGGCTATGTACCGGGTTCAGACATGATCCAACAAATGACAACCGATACCGGACAAACCATTGCCTACACCTATGAACCGCACCGGAATCTGAAAACACAGGTTGTAAATTCATTCAATGCCAATGTAATATCGCAGTATGATTACACCTACGATTCCCTTGGCCGCAGAGACTCGGTAGTGAACACCGGAACCGCCTTTACCCAGTCCGCCTTCAACAGGTTCGGATACAATGACCGCAGCGAACTGACCAACTCTAACCGCTACCAGGGAACCGATATCAACGATCCCGGCACACCGGTTGATCCGGAAACCAGAATCTATGCCTACGACCCCATCGGCAACCGGAGCAGTGCCACTGAAGGCACAGAATCCAAGATCTATGCACCCAATAACTTGAACCAGTATGATACCATTACAGCAGATGGAACCACGGTATCTCTGACATACGATGCTGACGGCAACCTCACACAAAAAGATGGGGTGGTTTACAGGTACAATGCAGAGAATCAACTCACCAGTGTTGAGAAATCGATTCCTGCTACAGGAGACAAGAAAGTAGAATATTCATATGACTACCAGGGACGCCGGATTCAAAAAGTTGTCTCCACCTGGAGCGGCAATGAGTATGTAGAATCAACTGAGAAGCTTTTTATGTACGACGGCTGGAATCTGATCGAGGAGATCGATCTTACTGGAACCACCGAAACCAGCCGATATTTTGTGTGGGGACTGGATTTGAGTCAGAGTCTACAAGGTGCCGGTGGTATTGGAGGGCTCCTTTTAGTAGTAGATGGAACCAATACCTACCACGTAAATTACGATGCAAACGGAAATGTTACTCAGCTTGTAAGCGCTGCAAATGGTGAAATATCAGCTCACTACGAATTTGATCCCTTTGGAAATACTGTTTACCAAAGCGGCAGCATGGCGGATGCCAATCCATTCCGGCATGCCACACAGTACTTTGATGATGAGACTGGGCTTATTGCTTACATTTTTAGATATTACGATCCTGAACTTGGCCGGTGGTTGATGAGTGATCCGATTGAGGAAAATGGCGGCATTAATCTATATGGTTTTGTAGAAAATAACGCCATCAATAATTACGATATTTTAGGCAGGTGGATGCCCGCCACCCACGAGCAAATTACTAAAAATTCTTATGATCAAGCCAAATCTATATTTCAATCTAATATGACTGAGTTTCCACAAATACTTGAGGATATGAAAGAAAAGCTTGTTTCTGGTAATGTCTCACAGGATTACTTATACCTTTCGGATCATAGAAGACATTATTCTTATACGGGTAATAAGGTTCCTGAAGATGTGGCAGCGCACTATGATGAATATTTACTTGAAGAAAGGAATAGATTTTTAGGTACTCTAAATGAGCCAAGTGCTAAGAACTGTGAAGATGCTTTGACATTTTTAGGGCGTTTATCCCATTCTTGGCAGGATTACTATGGTCATGGAGTATTAAATGATCCATCGTTAAGCATAGAGGAAAGGCGAGATGTTTTCTCAAAATCTGGTGTTAATATGGGAACGCCTGACAACAGGGGGGATTTATATCCTGCTTCATGGTCTTGGAATCCATTAAACTCTAGTACAGAACATCCTTCGTTAGGAAGGGGCGAACCGGTAATATCAGGTACAGGAAATTATTATGCCCGTTATGATGCATCTGTTTCTTTTACAGCCGGTAAGTTTATGAAAATGCTGCCTGTATATTGGGAAAAATGTCATTGCTATGCCAAGAATTAATGGAAGATTAAAAAGGTCATCGCGCAAACTCAAAAAAGGTCTGATGTATGTGCATAACTATTCATGTCTTGAAATTAAGAAAGTGGATAATTCTTATCAGTATTTTATTGATATATTTAGCGCTAGCATCCTGTCATGTATCATATGCCATGAAAAAAGATAGATTTTTAAATAGTGTAGATGCACCACCCGTTTCTAACAAGGTTTTTACTTTTAATTTGGATAAATACGTTAAGTATTGGCCGCATTTTGAATTTGCTATTGATGGTGGTGGCTATATTTTATGCTGGTGGCATCTTGGTAATGATCCTTATCAAAAAATGCTGGGTGGAACACTGGTTTTTAATCACCAAGGGCAAGTTATTGATGTCCAAAAAAATGAAAACTCCTTAAAAAAGGAGTACATTGATCTTTTCCCAAGTGCTACCTACCGGCAGAAATGGCCAGATTTTATCAAAAATGCTGATGGTTATGGATTTTCCGACGATGGTTGTTATGGAATTAGGCTTTTTGAGGACAGATTATGGGGAGATTGGAATGCTGAATTATGGAAAATTTGCGAAAAACGTCAACTCCTTTGGAAGATCGATAAATTCACGCGTGAAGGCTTATATCCAATAATTAAATTTATAAGGTACAAGGGAGAAGAATGCATTATAGTTGCATTTAATGTTGGAAAAGCTATTGTTGTGGCTCAGGAGAATGGAAAAGTTTTGGATTCTTTTGAATATGGTCCTCAAGATAATGAAGAAATATTGAAAGAAATAAAAAAGAAATTTCATATTTCATGTCCGGAAGGGGTTAATGAATGTGATTTAGATTTTTCATCTTCAAAACTTGCCTATGATTCAACAAATAGATTACTTGCGTCTGGCGATGGACATAGCCAACGGGTTCGTATTGTTGAGATAGATCCACCGCACAAAATGATTATAGAGTTAAATTCGGAGTGTAACCCGAGACAACCGAAAGGGGGGACTTGGAAAGTTACAAAATTGGGATTCACCAAAGACGGAAAATACTTGCTTGTTGAATATGATTATCAGAGTTTAATAACGGGGGTATCATTTTCGCCCACAGAAATAATTGATACGGAGACATGGCAATACTGCTGGTTTGAAAATTCCGAAGAAATAAGCGAAGTAACCCTTTCACCAGATGGCAAAATGATTGCGTATAAGAGGGGCAGTGTTTTGGAAGTGGGTTCATTTGTACCTGTTCCCGGAAGTTGAGAAGACTGAGTTCGGGAGACATCATGCTTAATTGTATGTCAATAGCTTTTTGAATTAAGTATCATATTCCTCATACTCTTGGTCGGAAATCAAACTTTTCCTATTATGAAAATACGGGTAATCCGGAACTCGACGGCAAGATCAAGACAAGGATTGATCCGGACGGATCATGGATATTGTCCAAACCTTTACCTATGACGGTTCCGGTCGCCAATTGGCCGAAACCATCACCGGAGGAGATATCAGCCGGACAACCGAAAAAAGGTATCACAAGACCGGGCAGCTTGCGTACAGCATTGATGCCACCGGTTTACGAACAGATTATGAGTATCAGCAGGGCGGCCGGATATCGGTCGTGACCCAGCCCGGCAACATTATCAGTACAACTGAAAATCACCTTGACGGCCGGGTAAAAAGCACCACGGGCAACGGGGTTGTTCCCAGGTATTATACCTATGGATGTACCCAGGATGGGGAACAGTGGACCCAGGTGAATACGGGAAGCCCGTCATCTCCCCTGTGGGAAAAAACAACCCAGGATATGCTGGGCCGAACCATCCGGATGGAAAAGCCTGGTTTTGCCGGCACAGCCATAACCACGAATGTGTATAACAACAAGGGTCGATTGATAAAAACCACGACAACCGGTCAGGCCGATACTCTGTATGAATATGACGAACCAGGCGACCAGATCCGCAGCGGCCTTGACATTGACGGCAGCAGCGTGCTTGAAAACGGTTCCCGTGATCGCATCAGTGAAACCCAAACCCTGTTCGTGCTGGTCGATGGCGCCTGGTGGCAACAGACCGAACAGAATGTGTATGCCACCGATGAAAATGCCACCGTCACAACAATTGCCACCCAGCGCACACGTCTCACCGGCCTTGGCAACGGCCTTGTTGCTGAAAGTGTATCCATCGATATTCACGGCAACCAGACCATATCCAAGACAATCCTGAATCGCGACACCCGAACGGAAACCAGCACCGTGGATTATCCGGATTCTGATACGGATGCAGTTTCCATCACCACCGGCAATCTACTGGTGTCTTCAACCAGTAAAACCGGTCTGACCACAACCTTTGAATACGACGGACTCGGCCGGCGCACCGGAGTAACCGATCCCCGCACCGGCAAAGCAACCACCCACTACAACCAAAACGGCCGGGTGGATTACCTTGAGGATGCGGCCGGTAATCGAACAACATACTCCTATGATCCGGCTACCGGGCGGAAAGTCTCCGAGATCAATGCCCTCAACAAGGTCACCCGCTTGACCTACAACGATCGCGGCCAGGTGACCCATACCTGGGGGGATGCAACTTATCCTGTAAAATATATCTTTGATGCCTATGGCCGGATGGTTGAAATGCACACCTTTCGCAACGGCACGAATTGGAACAATGAGACCTGGCCGACTGGCCAGGAAGGTTCGGCCGACATCACCAAGTGGCGCTTTCACGAAGCCAGCGGTCTCTTGAAGGAAAAAGAGGATGCTGCCGGCAAGATCGTATCCTACACCTATGAAAATGGCGCCAGGCTTCACACCCGCACCTGGGCGCGCCGGGAAAACAGCAATCCCGTTGTAACCACCTATGGCTACGATCCCCATACCGGAGAGCTGTTGGCCATCAATTACTCCGACAGCACCCCGGCTATCGGTTTTACCTATGATCGCCTTGGCCGTCAGCACACCATAACCGACGCCCTGGGCAGCCGGATTTTTGCCTATAATACGAATCTCCAGCTCGAATCAGAATCCATCACCGGCCTGATGAACAAAACGATTACCCGCGCCTATGCCACGGATAATGTTGTGGGTCGCCCGACGGGGTTCAACACCGGCAGCGATTACAGCGTCATCTATGGCTACGACTCCTTCGGTCGGTATAAATCCGTTGGCTGGCACGCCAATGCCACCAGTGGAATGGCCGACTACACCTATATGCCGATCTCCGATTGGCTCGAAAGCATGACCACCCTGACCGGTCAGAAGGTAACATATTCGTATGAGCCGAATCGTCCCTTAAGAACCCAAATCAAGAATGAGACCGGAACCACGATTGTCTCCCAATATGATTATCAATACGATGCCCTGGGCCGACGAAGCGATGTCAAAAACAGCGGTACGGCATTCGGTATTGCAGCCTTTAACAAATTTGGCTATGATGACCGCAATCAAGTAACCGAATCCTCCCGGTACACGGGCACGAATATCGACGACCTGACGAACCCGGTTCCGGCCGAATACCGCGGATACGATTACGATCCGATCGGCAACCGGAAAACGGCAACAGTCGCAAGCGCAACCGATACCTATACCGCCAACCCGTTGAACCAGTATACCCAGGTTGCCGGGGCCGGTTCGCAGTCATTGGGATATGATTTTGACGGCAACCTGACCGATATAGTTGTTAACGGAGTCGGCCAGAAACTCACCTATAACGCCGAGAACCGTTTGACCATTGTTGAATCGACAAGTCCTGCTGACGGCAGCACGAAGGTTGAGTTTGTTTACGATTATTTGGGCCGCAGAATCAAAAAATTCGTTTTCAACTTTTCTTCCGGCTCCTGGCTCCTGACTTCTGAATACTTGTTTCTTTACGACTCCTGGAACCTAATAGAAGAAACCAAACTCTCCGGCCCCTCTGAATCCACCCGCTACTTTGTCTGGGGCCTTGACCTGAGCCAATCCCTCCAAGGCGCCGGAGGTATCGGCGGACTTATAGAAGTAATTGACGGCTCTTCGAAATACCAATATTTCTACGACGGCAACGGCAACGTCGGCCAGCTCGTCAATGCAGCCAACGGCGCAATTGCAGCCCACTATGAGTACGATCCATACGGCAACCTGACCAATGCCGTCGGCGATTATGCAAGCCAGAATCCCTATAAATTTTCAACAAAAATGTTAGATTCTGAGACCGGTTTTTATTACTACATGCTCAGATACTACTCGGCAGAATTGGGGAGATGGCTCAATAGAGATCCTAATGAAGAAAATGGTGGAATGAATCTCTACTTATTTGTTAGAAACACTCAAATTAACCTTTATGATTTTTTGGGGCTAACAACAGTTGGAGATATCTTAGATTCATACTTTTCGGATTCTACTAGTGAACGTCTATGGATTATGCCAGAGCATGATGAATACACTAGAAGAGTACGAGCTTGGTCAGCTGTGCAAGATGCCCTCAAATCCGCAAAGACTTTGTTGGAAAAGAATTGCAACACATGGCAAACGAGTCATATGACTGACCCTTCATGGCAACCTGGGCCAACAGATCCTCCAGCAACCGATCCAAACGCATGGGGAATTTGGGTGAACTCACCAGCAGGAACAGACCCCGCTACTGCTGGAAGTGCTTATTCAATTTATCTCATATCTAACCGGCAAATAGATGCCTTATGGACTAGTGCAATTGGATCTTTCGGTATATACGTTACAGTCGATGAGATTGACTGTTGCAAGAAGATCTGCGGAGCTAAATTACAAATTTGGATGTATAATTCTATGGATAGGGATTCCTTTGGCGTATTTGCTGATAGCTGGTTTTTTCGCAAGTCTGGACAGGCACGGCAGTATATGTGGTGGAATTGGAAAGAAAAACATACTTGGTAGCAAGCCCGTTAACCTTAGTATAGATTGAGCTGTTGTTTGGAAAGGACAATTATGCGTCTTTTATTAATTCTCTGCCAAATATTCGTTGTTATTGGATGCGGTCGTGGATTCAGTAAAGACTACCAACTCGATGAAAATTCATTCGATATTAATTCCTTAAAAATGATAGAACAGAGAACAGGAATAAAACTTCCTGAAAGTTCTCGTGGATTACGCCTATTTTATCAAGGATCTCATATAGATCCATCTTTCATAGCTAAAATTGAAATTCCTATTTCTAGACGCGAAGAGTTAATCAAAGTGATTGAACAATATCCTATCAAGATGGGTATGGTAAAAGGATCGTTAACGGAAAAGGTAGATTGGTGGATACCTCCAGGAGTAACAATACAAATAGATAGACAATTTACTCTCGATGGAAATTACGTACATATGATATTTTGTAAAGAGAAGGATCAGTGGATTCTATATATAGAATGGATCAAAATATAAGGAAAAATGGGGACAAATTAGGGAAACGGGGACATTCTATATTCCGATTGTCAAGGGGAAAGGTGCTAATAAAAAATTAAATTATTAAATTGGTTATATTTTGGCGAAATTTTTAAGCGTACTTTTCCTCGTATGGTCAAAATATTATTCAGCTCATTTACATTGCCAAATTGATGAAGCAATTACGGACAGTTTCACCATGGTTGGATCTACTATTCCTGGGACAAATTTTAACGTTACATCTGAGGAGTTAGATATATATGTCGATCCCTTTGATGCATATTTGGGCAAACGGGTTCAAAAAACAGTTTATGCCTACGGCTCCGGTTCCTGGCAGCTCGAAAAAGAAATCCTTTTCGTCTACGACGGATGGCATGTCATCGAGGAAATTACCCTTGTAGATAGTACGGAAACCAGCCGTTATTTTGTGTGGGGGCTTGACGCATCTCAATCATTGCAGGGTGCAGGCGGTATCGGCGGCCTGCTGGCGATGGTGGATAACGGAACCACTTACCACTTTTTTTACGATGCCAACGGCAACGTCAGCCAGCTTGTAAACGCCGCAAACGGTGAGATAGCGGCCCACTACGAATTTGACCCATTTGGAAATACTGTTTATCAAAGCGGAAGTATGGCGGATGACAATCCGTTCCGGCATGCAACGCAGTACTTTGATGAAGAGACCGGGCTTATTGCCTATATCTTCAGATATTACGATCCTGAGTTAGGGCGGTGGATTAATAGAGATCCAATTGAAGAATTGGGTTTTAAAAATTCAGTACATGAATTGAAGGCTTGGATAAATAAAAATCCACCGGGAGGAAATGATAGAGGAAATCTATATGTGTTTATTTTGAATAATGGTCTTTTATTCATAGATTTTCTCGGATTAGATAATGTCACGATCTATTGGTACTCAAATGATGATGCTAATTTTGAAGCTGCGGCCTTGTCGAAGGAAAAAGAGCTTAAAGATGGCGGCGATACAGTGAATGTTCAAAGTTATTCTGGAAGAGTATCGCCTAATGCCGATGTAGTTTACATGTACTCCCATGGAAATGAATCAGGCCCAAATGGGTATGGACAAGGTGCTGGAGATATGGCCATAAACGGCCTTGCAAAGGTGCCAGCTGAATATGCTGATTTTACTAACGTAAAAAAAGCAATTCGTTTCATGGGCTGTAATCTCGGTCATGATTATGAATCCACTACAGCGGGCAATCAGTCCTTTGCACAGTATCTCGCGGCCTATCTTGCAGCTCAAGGTAAAACAGCTGATGTTTATGCATCAGAAACAGGGTCACAAGTTCAAATCACATCGCCATCAGGCAAATATTCGGCATCTGAGTTGCGTGCTTTGTTAAGTGGGCCAAAAAATAAATGGATGCAGGCGATAAAGTGTGGTGATTTAAAAGTCGAATATGTTTCTGATAAAGGATCATACACAAAATTTTAAGGGGTATTATGATAAAAAGTGCTTGTTATCTTATCGGAGTTATCTTTATTTTTCATACTGTATGTTTGGCGAATGACAGCTTGCAGGAGATGACACTTGCCGCCTATAATGCATATAAGGCTCATAACCAGCTGGGAACAACAAAGACTTTTACTAAAACAACTTCTTTTGTTTTTGAAGGATGCGCTGGTGATTATAATAGTTTTCATTGCAAACACAAAGTTACTTTGGAGGTAAAATATAGTGGTGATAAAATACTGGGCACCTGCTTATATAAAGATCAAAAGACTGTGATAAATTTTGAAGGTATTGAAGATATAAACGGAAATATTCAGTTATTTGAAAAATTTCAAGATGCTAATATTAATTATGTATTTAAGGGTATTCACGATGACAAAGGTATTAGAGGGCTTTGGTCTAAAGGAGAAGGTAAAAAACAATTTGCTCTTAATGTTGTTCTGAAGTCTGAAGAAATAGAAAAATAACTCCAATAGTATTCAAATATTTTTTACTGCCAATAAATTTTCATTCATTGGAAAATTGGGAAAATTGGTGACGTTGTTGACAAATTGTACAAACTCAAATCCAGGGGTTTGAGAACGGAGTTCCGGTGATACTTAATCGACCGTATGGTCAAAATGTTAGCCCTGCTGTGATTATGTCATAACACCTCCGGTGTAAAAATGTAAGGTAT
>DYJC01000025.1 GCA_020723305.1 Desulfosudis oleivorans | reverse complement strand
TACCTTACATTTTTACACCGGAGGTGTTATGACATAATCACAGCAGGGCTAACAAATGGAAACCCCACGACCGGTGGCGCTCCGGTTATGCGAGGGGTCGAGGGGAAATAATGGGGCGCGAGTGCGAGTGGAAAAATAATTGGGACATTCTATGATTTTTTTTTAACGCCGGATTTTGTAAAGTAAAGGGGTCAAGTCTGCTCCTGACTCATTTGATCATAATTCTTTTAAATGGGATAGAATGGGCTATTGGTCGTACCAAATTAACTGATTGAAAATCAACATAATAACTATTAAAAGTGGAGTCATTTAGGGTCTTAAAAGCACCTTTTTGGCAGCAAAAAAGTGGTTTTAAGAAAATTCGATAATGAAAACCGGTATTCATTTTTCGAAAAGCATCGTAGTCGGAGAAAAGAAATTTGTTCTGGGAACCAAAGCAAAGCCGGGTGCAAGGGCCATTGGCAGGACAAGAGTCCGAGAGTTCGGACGGTTATGCGTTGAAAAGACAGTTAAATAATTTCAGTCGTTGGTTCAACTTTTACGAAAGAGAAATATTTATTTTCCGCCCCACGGCTTTGGCAAACTTTTCGAGCGTTGAAAGGCGGATATCAGTAGCATGATTTTCCATACGAGAGACAACAGATTTTGTCGTTTTTAAACTTTGTGCAATTTGTTCCTGGGTCAGACCGGATTCAAGGCGAGCCTGCTTTAGCATAAGCCCAAGTTTAAAAGTTTCAAGGCGTTCGTCGTAGCCTGACCAGAATTTGGGATTTTGTTTCGCCCGTTTTTTTTTATATTTTTGAAAATCGCTCATTTTTTAGCCTTTCGGTTATAATAATCTTGTTTGCGTTTTTCAGCAGTAGCAATTTCCTTTTGAGGTATCTTTTGAGATTTTTTGGTGAAACCATGATTTAAAACTACAATATGTTATTGCCTTGCTGTACCCTAACTTCCCAGATATCATTGGTGCCTTGAAGTTTCTTGAAAAATTTTCGAGGCACAATATCGAGTTGCTCTATGATATCAAGTACAAATGCGATTTTTTCAAATTGTTTGTTCGACAATGAATCGAAATATTCTTCAACAGGGCTTTTGCCTGTTTCGAACTTATAAAATTTGACTTTCCGCATAACTGTACGTTCGCATATGTGCGAACATTTTTCAAGAATTTATTTTGAAAACCGCATTATCGCGCACTCAGAGGTAGCAGAGGAGCAGAATAAAGGGGTCAAATCTGCTCCTAACTCATTTGATCATAATTCTTTTATGAAATCCCCCGGCAAAGCCTGGAGATTTCTCAAAAGAAGTAAGGAATGGGGACGGGAACCTAAGGGCGAAGGCGATTTGGGTTAATATAAAATAGCAGAGGCGTAAATAGGAATACCAATTTTCATATTGTTTCCTTGTTTATTAAAGTTGATTTCAGCTTTATGGGGGGAATTTAAAAGTTGACACCCCCGATGTGATTGCCCTGTCTAATAGGCCGAAGCAACTTGACACATCCATATCTTTGTATTACAGTTTGTAATACGGAGGAACAATATGATTGCATTAAGACTCGATCCAAATTTAGAAAAAGAGATTACTACCGTTGCCAAAAATCTTGGCCTGACAAAATCCGATTTGATTCGTAAAAGCGTAATTGAATATATCGGAAAGCTGGAAAGTCCAAACGGCTGGGAACTTGGAAAAGAATTTTTTGGCAGATATTCAAGCGGCCTGAAAAATTTGTCAGTCGATAGAAAAAGGATTTTAAAAGAAAAAATTCGGGCTAAAAGAAAATGAAAAAAATTCTGATAGACTCCGGCCCTTTAATTGCTTTGTTTGATTCATCCGATAAATACCATCAAAAATCGGTTGATTTTATCAAACAAAATAAATATCCGCTTATCACAACGATAGCGTCCATAACAGAAACACTTCATTTATTGGATTTCAACCGGAATGCTCAGATAGATTTTTTAGAGTGGATCGGCAGAGGTGGAGTTGAGGTTTATGATATCCAAAATAAAGTTTTTCACCGGCTGAAAGAACTGACAGAAAAATATCGTGACTTACCAATGGATTTTGCGGATTCGTGTCTTGTATATTTAGCTGAACAACTCAATATAAATACCATTGCAACTATTGATCGTGATTTTACAGTTTACAGGATTAAAGGAAGAAAAAAGTTTACAATTGTACTTTTTTGAATGAATACGACACTTCCTGAGAGTATAATCCGAAAAAAACCGGAAGGGAAGAGGGTCAGATTATCAAAGAGAGAACCATGTACCGAGGAAGTCGAAAGCATATCCTGGACTGGACATCGCACCCTGATTTTTTAAGACAGGTCGAAAGCCTCATTGGATTACCGGAATGTTCAGTCGTAGATTCTTCTGCCTGGCAGCCCAGAGGCTACAAAGAACCGGATGAAGCTTGTATTGAAGACAACGGAGGCAATCCAGCATTCTACATCGGTTTGTAACAGGAAGACTCATTGAAAAACCAAGATCGAAGAAGTCTTGTATGCCATCAAAATAAGGATATTATATAATGTCAAAACGATATGTTATAGAAGAATTGATTGTTGTTATTATCATAATAATCAGCTTAATAGTAGCCGGATGTGGTTATACAAATCCTATGACACCTGCCGGATATGAAGGATATCTATATAAAAAACCATACATGGTTGGTAAAAAAGAATTTTACAATATTCAAATCGGACAGACATCCGCCGGATTAAGCTGGCGATTATTTGTTATAAATATTGATATGAGACCTGTAACAAAAGATGAAGGATTTGAATTGCTGAGCAAAGACCAATTAAAATTACATTTTAAAGCTCATCTGATTGTCTCTTTGAAATCAGGAACCATAAAAGATATTGTCGAAAAATATGGCTCGGAAAAGTGGTATGAAAGAAACCTGCAACAGATATTTCGTGCCGAAATCTATAACGAGGTAACGAAGTATAATGCTTTTGACTGTGTTGAAAAGCGTGAGGAGATTGGGCGAATAGTTTTTGAAAAATTGATAAAAGAATGCAAGGATACTCCATTCATTATAAAAACCGTCGTAATAGGTAATATCTCGCCACCGGAAGCGGTGGCAAAAGCAGTGGAAGAAAAATTAAAAGCGGACCAGGAATTAGTAAGAAAAGATAAAATGATTCAAATTGCTAAGAAAGAAGCTGAGATACGTATTGAAGAAGCCAAAGGAATTGCTGAATCACAACGGATTATTAATTCCACTTTAACTCAAAATTATTTGCAGCACGAATCAATCAAAACTCAGGAAAAATTGGCGGGGTCACCCAATACAACTTTTATCTATATTCCCGTTGGTCAAAATGGCATACCAATTGTTAATTCAATCAGTAATAAATGATCAATTTGCATGAGCAATAATATATCAAAATCTAAAATAAATAAATGGATGAGCAGTCGGTTAGCCAGTCATTCCAGCGGGCACAGCTATCGCCGTGTCACTGAATTTGGTATATGGCATAGTTGAAGAATGAAGATTGAATATCCAAACACGATATGATCTTGAAGTTACGGAAGGCTTGCTTTCAGATCGTCTTGATAAAGAGGTAAATGCCCTGAATGTGAGTGTGGCATAATGAATACGACTTAGCTTGGCCAGGCAGGAGTTCAGGTTCATTCGAACACTGCCTGAATTTTGATTACAGGAGCATAGATTCAATAAGGTTATGCGATACCGAAAATACATGGTCATCCTTGTGGTGCTGCTGATTTCCTTCAGCAGTGCCTTGATGGCGATCTACAGTGAAATAAAACAGAAAACCATTGATGATCTGAACACCCGCCAGCTTGTCCATGCCCGCCAGGCCGCCAAAGGCATTCAGCATCATTTTGAGCATATTATCGATATGTTGAGCCATTTTGGGCAGCAGAACGACATCATTCAAATGAATGAACAGGGGCGTAAAAGCATGTCGGACTTTTTGCAATCGCATACCGAGGAATTCAAAGCCCTGACACGCACCAATGCTCTTGGGCGGATTATCCATACGGTCCCTTATAAAGCCGATGTGATCGGGCAGGATATTTCCCTTCAGGAACATATGCAAACCATCATTCAGACTCACCAGCCTGTCATCAGTGAGATATTTCATGCAGTACAGGGCTATGACACGGTTGTGGTCCATGTCCCTGTCTTTAAGGATGGACAATATGACGGCACCATCGCCTGTTTGCTTTCCTTTGACCGGTTGGCAAAAGAATATCTCGAGGATATCCTCATCGGCAAAAGCGGTTATGCCTGGCTGATCAGTGCAAAAGGTATTGAAATCTCCTGCCCTGTGCCCGGTCATGTAGGCCGGAGCGTATATGAAACCTCTAAATCCTTCCCTGAAATTATCGCAATGGCGGACAGAATGCTGAACAGGGAAGAGGGCGTCACCACTTACCACTTTGATCGCATTCGAGAAAAGAAAAAGGAAAATATACTGAAATATGCGGTTTACATGCCGGTCATGCTCGGCAACACCTTCTGGTCCATCGTGGTTGCCAGTCCCGAGGATGAAGTCTTGGCCAATCTGGACGGTTTTCAAAAACGACTCGTTTTCATCAGTCTGGTGTTGATCCTTTTTGCTTCCATATTTGCCTATTACTTGATAAAAGCCATAACCATTATCCGGGAGCAGAAGGATCGCCAAGCAATGGAGGCTGTTTTCCGTCTCAATGCAACCCGCCAGGCCGGACTTTTGGAACTGTCCCGCATGTCAGCGGGTTCGGAAAAAGAGCTGACCGACTTTGCCCTGGATAAGGCCATCGAACTGACCGGAAGCACCATAGGCTATCTGGCGTTTACTTCATCGGACGAAACCATGCTCAGGCTTCATTCCTATTCAAATACCGCCATGCAGGAATGCACCATCAAAAACAAACCTGTCAAATGCCTGGTTGGGGAGACCGGTTTATGGGGTGAGGCTGTACGGCAGGGTCGTCCCGTTATCACCAATGACTACGAGGCGGAAAATCCATTAAAAAAAGGCTTTCCAGCAGGGCATGTGCCCATACACCGGCATATGAACCTCCCTCTCTTTGATGGTGAGCGTATCGTGCTGGTGGCAGGAGTCGGCAACAAGGCAGACCCCTATGGGAATGAGGATGTGGAGCAATTGACCCTTCTCATGGACGGCTTATGGAAGATCCTCAAGGCCAACCGGGCGGAAAAAGCATTAAGTGAAAGCGAGGCCCGCCACCGCTTCCTGGTGCAGAATTCCAGCGACGTGATCCTGACGGTGGATCATCGTGCGATCATACGTTACATCAGCCCTTCCATCGAGCGCATTGCCGGTTATAGGCCCGCAGAGTTGGAAGAGTCCAAATTTTTTGAAAAAATACATCCTGATGATCTGCCCCACATCCGGCAGCAGTTCGACACTTTTTTCCAAACAGCAAATGCCATGATCCGTGCTGAATACCGCTATGAACATAAAAACGGTACCTGGCTGGACTTTGAAGCAGATGCCATCAATCTGTTGAAGGATAAGGATGCAGGTGGCGTACTCGTCAACCTGCGTGACATCAGCGACCGCAAGCGCAACGAGGAGGAAAAAAACAGATTACAGGAGCAGTTGATTCAGGCCCAGCGCATAGAGTCCATCGGACGTCTGGCAGGGGGCGTGGCACACGACTTCAATAACATGCTTTCCATCATCCTCGGACGGGCGGAATTGGCTCTCATGAATCTTTCGCCGGCTGATCCGCTTTATCAAGACCTTTCCGAGATTAAGGCTGTGGGTGACCGCTCGGCCAACCTTACCCGCCAACTGCTGGCCTTTGCACGCAAGCAGACCATCGCCCCAAAAATCCTGAATCTCAACGACACCATTGAAAGCATGCTCAAAATGCTGAGGCGCCTGATCGGCGAGGATATTGACCTGATCTGGAAACCCTCTGCCAATCTTTGGAAAGTGAAAATGGACCCCAGTCAGATCGATCAGATTCTGACCAATCTGATTGTCAACGCCCGGGATGCCATCAAGACTGTGGGCAAAGTGATCATCGAGACTGCCAATACTGAATTCGATGAAGGGTATTGCGCCATTCACTCGGATTGCACACCCGGGGAATACGTGCAGCTTTCGGTAAGTGATGATGGCGAGGGCATGGGGCATGAAATGCTGACCAATATCTTCGAACCTTTTTTCACCACCAAAGGACTTGGCAAAAGCACCGGCCTGGGACTTTCCACCATCTACGGCATCATCAAACAGAACAATGGTTTCATAAATGTATACAGTGAGCCTGGACATGGCAGTGTTTTCAAGATTTACATACCCCACTGCCGTTTGGAAGGGGTGGTGGAGCCGGCCACAACCAGTGAAACCAACGGACAGGTCAATCTTCCCACCGGAACGGAAACAGTACTGCTGGTGGAGGATGAACTGGAAATTTTGGAACTAGCCAGAATCATATTAAAAAAATTGGGCTATAATCTTCTCATTGCAGGCATGCCTAGTGAAGCCCTCCGTATCGCCGGAGAATACAAGGGGGAAATTCACCTGCTGATTACCGATGTGGTGATGCCTGCCATGAACGGCCGCGATCTGGCCCAACAACTGAAAGTCCGATATCCGCTGATCAAATGCCTCTTCATGTCCGGATATACGGCAGACGTCATCGCACATCATGGCATATTGGAAGAAGACGTTTATTTCATACAGAAGCCTTTTTCCCTGTATGCTTTTGCCGGCAAAATCCGGGAAGTGCTGGGTGGTTGAGTTTGAACCAAAATCTTTTTTCAATAGCTTGTCTGTAAAGGGGTCTGCTCTTGACTCATTAGGATCATAATTCCTTTCAAAAATCTCCGGTAAAGCCTGGGGATTTCCCAAAAGAATTAAGGCAGTACTGGGGACGGAAGTAACGACTATGATTTTATTCGTTAGGAGGTTAGTATGAGTAAGAAAAAATTTTCCCCCATTCATTCCGGTAAAATCCTTGAGGAGGAATTTCTGAAATCATAAAAGAGCCAATTTCAAAAGTCTGTTGTTGTCGTTTTTATATCCGGCCAAAGCTGTAATTGTAAGGCTTGGATTCATTCCAAAAACAGAAGACCTGGTATCAGGCCAGGTCTTCTGGAAAGAGTTTGTAAAGACCATTCTCCGGTGATTGTGACCCGGAAATCTATGGAATCCATGTTCATCATGTCCCTTGAGGAGTTTGAATCCCTTGAAACCGGAACCGGTTCAATATTTCTTGACATGACCATTTTAATTGACTACTTTAGCATAACTGGAGGTGGTTTCATGAAAACAATGGCCATAAGTGAATTCAAGACACATGCGCTAAAGATACTCAATGAGGTTGCAAAGTCCCAGGAGTCTGTCATCATAACCAAAAGAGGCAAACCCCTTGCTCATGTCATTCCTCATCGTAATGCCCAAAAAAAACCTGAAGCAGGCAAACTCGCAGATGCATTTGTGTTTGAAAAAGATATCATCACTCCGCTTGGTGAAGATTCGTGGGAAGTTTGTCAATGAAATATCTGTTAGATACTCATACCTGGGTGTGGTGGAATATGCGCCCCCGGAATCTGTCCAGAAAAATCAAAAAACTGATTGAAAATGAAGATGGATATGATGAGCTTCTTTTATCTGCAATTTCAGTTTGGGAATTCTGCAAACTTTTGGAAAAAGGCAGGATCGGCATATCCTATAAACCGGAGGTTTGGATCAGCACCGCTTTGGAAATGCCAAAACTCAGATTTGTTCATCTTACGCCTGTAATAGCCTATCGCTCAACTGTCCTCCCAAAACCTTTTCATTCAGATCCGGCAGATCAGATTATTGTTGCAACTGCACTGGATGAGAATGCAACAATACTTACAAAGGATGAAAGGATTTTAGGCTATCAATATGCGAAAAGCCTTTGGTAAAACAGATAATGAACAACGGAGGAAATATGAGCCTTATTAGAATGATCTTGCTTTCCCTGATTTTTATTCTTCCTTCCAGTATATTTGCTGCTGAAAATATCCGGAAGATTATGGTAACAGGGAAGTCGGAGATTGTTGTGGAAGCCCATTATGCCATCATCCAGTTGAACATAAGACATGTCAAAAGAGGGATGGCGGAAAGCCATAATGAACTGCTGAAAACAATACAGGAATTGACGGGCGAGCTTAAAAAAGTTGGTCTGCCGGATACGGACATCAAGAAATCTCTCGTGCTTCAAGGGCAGGAATACGCATGGGAAGACAACTCACAGGTACTGAAAGGCTATTTTTCGGAATGCCTTATCGAACTCAACGTTAAAGATATCAATAAACTTGATGAAGTTTACAAGGCTTTGGCAAACTACAGAAGTGTATCGATTATCGGCACTGAATTCCGAAGAAATGACGAATTCGAGGTTCGAAAAACGGAATTTGAAAAAGCCCTGCATGCTGCAAGAAAAAAAGCAGAATATATGGCAAACGCATTGAATGCAAAGATCGGCAAGGTTTATTCGATTCAGGAATCAGGTTCTGGTGATTCTTTTGACGTCAACACATATAAAAGAAGCTTGCCTGAAGAAAGCATAACGGAGAGCAAATCCGGATATGGCATCATCAAAGTGACTGCCATTGCCGTGGTGGAATTTGAGTTGGAATAGGTTCAATGATTCTCAAAAAAATATCTTGAAAAACCGGTATTTTTCATATAAAATAAGGGCAAGTAAAAAGCAAACCACACCGAAAGGGTGGGACGCAAAGCCACTGGCCTAAATCGTTGAAATTGATTTGTTTCTTGACCGGATGAATTTCTAAAAAAAGAGATGGCTACAGAGATGATTCGCGGAAAACAAGAATACAACATTAACAACAACAATAAAAAGCGAATCAATCGGGCCTGACGTTCAATCTCTTACGAAAAACGCATCTGACGAAGACAAACAAACAAGACATGGTAGCAGGGCTGCCTTCTTCAAAAAAAAACAGCTACAGAATCAGGACACTCAGTAAGCGTGTCTGTGATAGACGCTGTAAAAAAATAAAAAATCCGGTCCATAAGGGTCGGATTTTTTACTTTATTTTGTTGACACAAAACCATTTTCTATCCATACTTCCTTCACGGAAACACCTGTTTTTTTATTTAATAATACAGTGATATAGGCAATTAACTTTTTGAAAATAAAATGGAATTGACTGATCCTGAAATAAAGCAACTTCTGGATGAAATTAAGGATTTAACAGAGCAGGTGCGACAGCTCACAGGCAAGAATATGAGCTGTCAGCTTATCGAGCAGACTCTGGCCTCTGAGCGTGCTCGATTAAAAACATTATATACGATTTCATCAGATCAATCCTTACCCTTTGAAAAACAGATCGAACTTACCCTGCGATCCGGTGTTGAGATGATGGAGCTGGATACCGGTATTGTAAGCTGGGTGGATGGCGAAACCTATACCGTCCTCCACCAATACACCCGAAAAACAATGCCCAAGGAAAATCCGGTTTTTGTGCTGGGGGACACCTACTGTTCACTGACCCTGGCTGAAAAGGATGTTGTCGCTATCCATCACATGGGCGCATCAAAATATGCCTCGCATCCCTGTTATCGTGCTTTTTCATTGGAAACCTATATCGGGGTGCCCCTTGTTGTTCATAAAAAAATATTTGGAACCTTACATTTTTCAAGTTCAAACCCCACTGAAAAACCATTTACCCAATCCGATCATGATTTCGTAAGGCTCATGGGTCGATGGGTGAGCAATGTTCTGGAACGTCAGATCTCTGCAGATAAACTGGAACAGAATCGTAAAAATCTGGAAATCCTGATCGAATCCAGAACCAAAGCGCTCAATGAGACCATTAAAAGCCTGAACCTTGAAATTGCAGACCGCGTTGAAATGGAATCCTCTCTTCGAACCAGCAAAGACCGGTTCAGGACGTTGTTCAACAATGCCCAGGTCGGTCTGTTTCGATCCCGCCTCAGTGACGGTAAGATACTGGAAGTGAACGATCTTTGCGCGCATCTTCTGGGTTACACAAGAGAGGAGTTGGTATCCAAATGGAAACCGACTCAAAATTATGTTATCCCCGAAGATCGCGAAAAAATTCTGAAGGAGATGGAACAGAAGGGGCGTGTACGGAATTTTCAAACCCAGTTTGAAAAAAAGGATGGATCACGCATCTGGCTAAGTTTCACAGCCCGTCAGGTTCCGGAAGAGAACATCGTAGAAGGCGCTATCATTAATATCAACGAGCAGAAAGAAGCGGAAGCGGAATTGCGAAAAAGCGAGCTGCTCAAAGGATCGATTCTGAAAACCTCCGTGGACTGCATTATTGCAACAGATCAGGAAGGCACGATCATTGAGTTTAATCCGGCTGCGGAAAAAACCTTTGGATTTGCAAAAGATGAAATCATCGGGAAAAAGCTGTCCGATACGATTATACCGGAATCCCAACGGGAAAAGCACCTCAAGGGCTGGACGGAATACCTCAAAACCGGGAAGGCGCCTGTTCTGGACAAAAGAATCGAACTGACTGCCGTAAACGCAAAGAGAATCGAGTTTCCGGTAGAAATAACCATCACCAAAACCACCCTGGAGGGAGAGATCATTTTTACGGGTTTTATCCGTGATATTACCGAACAGAAAGCATTATTGCATCAATTACAGCAGTCCCAGAAAATGGAATCCATCGGAACCCTTGCCGGAGGAATTGCCCATGACTTTAACAATATCCTGAGTGCGATTCTCGGGTATACCCAATTATCCCAGATGAATATTTCGGAGGAACAAACCGTTCTGGGATACCTCGGTCAGGTTGAATTTGCATGTAACCGGGCCAAGGAACTGATCAAGCAGATTCTAGCGTTCAGCCGAAAAGGAGAAATTGAAAAAAAACCGGTTGATATTGCGCTGATTATCAAGGAGGCGCTGAAACTGCTGCGTGCTTCTTTGCCGACAACCATTGAAATCCGGCAAAATATTCAATCCAATCTGGGCACGGTTCTGGCTGATCCAACCCAGATTCATCAGGTTTTGATGAATCTCTGCACCAATGCAAGCCATTCCATGAGACAGGAGGGCGGTATCCTCAATGTTTCCCTGGAGATCATTACCTTTGATCAGGATCAGAAAGTCTATTATCCGGATCTGAAACCCGGGGAGTATTTTAAATTGTCCGTGAGTGATACTGGTTGCGGGATACCGCCTGATGTTTTGCCCAGAATTTTCGATCCTTATTTCACGACAAAAGAGGTAGGGGAGGGCACCGGCCTGGGATTATCGGTTGTCCATGGCATTGTGCAAAGTCATGGAGGAGCCATTGATGTAAAAAGCCGGTTGCATGTCGGGACAACCGTTCATGTTTACTTCCCCTGTCTTCAAAAAGAAATAACAGAACCCCGGAAACTGAAAACAAAACTCCTGCCTCGGGGTACGGAAAAAATACTGTTTCTGGATGATGAAAAAGATCTGGTTGAAATCGGAAGCAAGATGCTGAGCGAGCTGGGTTATTCGGTTGAAACCCGGCTCGATCCCTTGGAAGCGCTTGCTGTTTTCCGGGACAATCCGGACCGGTTTGATCTGATCATCACCGATATGACCATGCCCAAAATAACCGGAGAAAAACTGGCCAATGAGATTTTGAAAATCAGATCCGATATTCCGATCATTCTGTGCACGGGGTTCAGGCAGGAGTTGACCGCCAGACAGCTTTCTGCGATCGGTATCAAAATGGTTATCATGAAACCGTTAACCGTAACAGAGCTGGCCAAAGCAGTACGAAATGTATTGGACGTAAAATAATATGATGAAAAATAAACCTGTAAGGAGCAATCATGAGACCGAAATTTTTTGTCGTTTATATTTCACCCAATGGGTCTACCCGATTGATAGCGGATGTGTTTTTGCAGCAGTTGAACCGTTCCGGTCAACAGGTGACATCCCTTAACCTGGCAGATCATTTACTGGTTCCGGATTTTATCGAGGAGTTTACGGATACGGAAAATGTATGCCTTTTGATCGGTTCTCCGGTATACCGGGATATGGCGGTTCCTCCGGTTATGGATTTTATTCACAGGTTGCCGAAAATGAAAAACGCATGGGCCATCCCCTTTGTCACCTGGGGGCTTGCATGCAGCGGCATTGCCTTATGGCAGATGGGAAAAGCCCTTCTTGAAAAGGGATTCCGGATTGCCGGTGCAGCCAAAGTTGCCTCCGTACACGCCATGATGCGGAACATGGATCATCCGATTGGAGAGGAGCATCCGGATAAGGAGGATCAAAAGCAGATCATTCAACTGATTGATCTCCTGGTTTCACGGTTTGAAGCCAATGAGATGAAGGCGCTTGATCTGGAAACCCTGGATTATCAGTCACCGGAAATGTCCGGAGAATGTAAATCCCGGATCGGAAAAACGTGGATGATTGTTCCTAAAAAGATCGATACCAATGCCTGCACCCAGTGCGGCCTTTGTGAGGAGGAATGCCCGGTTCAGGCAATTGTTCTGGATCCATATCCGAAATTTACAAATACCTGTTTCGACTGTTTTAACTGTGTCCAGTTGTGTCCGGAAAATGCGATTCTACCGGCCAGATCGTTGGAGGAGATTCAGGCCAATATCAATAAACGGATAAATCTGATACAGGAAAAACCGCTTACACAGTCATTTATGTGATCAGCGCACTATTTTTTGACAATCAACTCATCGAACAGTTGATCCGAAGATTCTTCTACCAACTGGTGTAATTTTTTAAACCGCTTCATCAGTTGTCTGGCAAAATCGGTCAATTCCGATCCTCCGCCGGAACGGCCCCCGATGTTCCGGTGGAGAAGCGGTTCGCCCAGACGGTCTTCAGAGGCCTTTATCCGACCCCATATTGCACGGTAGCTCATCCCCAGCTCTTTTGCCGCTGCATGAATAGATCCGTTTTGCTCAATCGCTTCCAGCATCCGCAATCGTCCCAGGCCAAAAATAACCTCTCCCGTATCATCCGACAGCCAGATTTTTGAACGGACAGAGATATTTTTCATTTTTTGTTTCATACGGAAAAAGTAACATGCTGACGAACAGAAATACAAGTAAATTTCTATTTAATCGATGTGCTATTATTGACATAATGAAAAGAAGGTTTTATCATGAATAAAAAAGGAGGTGTCATCATGCAGCAATCCGTCATACATATCAACAGAGCACAAAATGAGTCGTCTTCCGTGGAACCGGATAATACACTAGACCGTATTTTTAAAGCCCAGCAGAGCGCTTTTCACAGGAATTCAATGCCCAGTGCACTGGAACGGATCGATAACCTCAACCGGCTTAAAGAGGCATTGATCAGGAATCAGGAAAATATCATTTCCGCCATCAACCAGGATTTCAGTTGCCGATCGAGAGATGAAACCCTTCTGGCTGAAATTTTTCCCAGTGTGGAAGGTATCCGATATGCAGTCCGCCGGATCAGAAAATGGATGAAACCATCCCGCCGGCATGTCGGCATTTTGTTTCAGCCGGCTAGGGCAAAGGTCATGTATCAACCCGTAGGCGTTGTCGGGGTTATTGTTCCATGGAATTATCCCTTGTATCTGGCCGCAGGGCCGCTGATCGGAGCGCTATCCGCCGGGAACCGGGTCATGATCCGTATGAGCCGGAATACACCGAATATCGCCAAGGTATTCAAAGGAATGATTCAGGAAATTTTTCATGAAGACCTGGTTGCAGTCTTTACCGGTGAAGATGGACAGGGATCGGACTTTTCCAATAAGCCCTGGGATCACCTGGTATTCACCGGCTCTACGGCAACAGGCCGTCATATCATGCGTGCGGCTTCGAACAATCTGACTCCGGTAACGCTGGAGTTGGGAGGAAAATCACCGGCCATCATCAGCACGACGGTTCCAATGGAGGATGCTGCGGAACGTATCGCCTTTGGCAAGCAGTTTAACGTAGGGCAGACCTGTGTTGCACCGGACTATGTGCTTTGTCCGGAAAACCGGGTTGAATCTTTTGTGGAAATTTTCAGTAAATGCGTTTCCTCCATGTACTCCACGATGGAGAAAAACCCCCATTACACCAGCATCATCAATCCAAGGGAGCGTGAACGCCTGACAGCCCTGATCGAAGACGCCCAGAACAAGGGTGCGCGCGTCGTCCAGATCAATCCGGGCAGCGAATCCTTCGCGCAGTCCCAGAAGATGCCGATCCATATTCTTCTCAATGTAACCGAGGAGATGGATGTGATGAAGAATGAGATTTTCGGACCGCTTCTTCCGGTTGTTTCCTACAACACCTTGAAGGATGCCGTGGCCTATGTCAATCAAAGACCCCGTCCACTGGCGCTCTATTTTTTTGATTATGACGAAGCGAATATCGACTATGTTTTGACCCAGACGCATTCCGGCGGTGTGGTGATCAACGATACGATGATCCATGTAGCCATAGATGATCTGCCCTTCGGGGGTATCGGAGAATCCGGCATGGGCCAATACCACAGCCGGGAAGGCTTTTTGACTTTTTCAAAAGCAAAGGGGGTTCTGATCAAACCTAAATTCAATAGCGGAAAATTTATCTATCCGCCGTATGGAAAGTTGATACACAAGATTATTTATAAGCTTTTTCTTCGATAAAACACCTTCCAGACAAACTACCGGAGAAGACAATCCGAATTGTGTCTCTGGCAGCACTCATGACCAATTCAGTTTGCTGGGCAAGATTTCAAAGAGCCGGTATCGGACGGTACAGTATTGCGGCATTATCCTGGATGTTTCGAAGATCTGGTATTCCATATAAAAAGCTTTTTGTGATCGCAGTCAAATATGATGGAGAAGATGCGTATCGGTATATCATCGCATCAGATATGTCATGACGAACCATGGACATTGTTGAAGCCTATACCTTAAAAAAATTGTGTTTGACATCCATCTTCTGTTGATGTATAGTTATAACAATCTGCGAAACTCCATAGGCTTTAAAATAATCACCATAACTTGGTAACCAATTAACAGAATTTGTTACACGTAATGATCAGAAAAAGATCTTATTTCCAAGACCCGGATTTATGAAGCGATAGCGGTTGTAAAATCAAGAACAGCTACCTGAATTCTAAGTGTTTTTTTTCATCATTCAATACCGATTTCATCCCCTGAACAACAGCGCATTATGAAGATTGACAACAGGTTTTGTTGCTGTTGGCGATCTTGCCGGAACCTGGGTCATGAGTAAAAATATTCCGTGATATATCAAACAGGTTGGAGGGAAAGATGATTTTTTTTCAATCAACAATTACGGTACGGATGATGATCACCATCGGAATGACAGCTTTCGCTGCGTTTGCATTTATCGGAGTATATCCCAACTTTCTTACCTGTGCGGTTTCTTTTTTTTCTCTAATGATCGTCGTATGGCTCATGTGTCGTTCCCTTACAGCACCACTTCAATGCCTTTCAGACACTGTTGTTAAAATTGCTGCCGGAGAGCGACCGGATCACTGCATTCTCAAGGGCGGAGACGAACTTACCCGGATTGCTGGAAATATCAATATAATTAATGATGAACTGTTCGGAGTTCTTACTGTGATGAATGAAATCGCCAAGGGCAATTTCACAATTGACTCATCACGCTTACAACAAAACAGCAAAATTACAGCAACCCTTAATAATATGCTTCAACGTACCCGGGAAATGATAACCAATATCAAATCCATGGCGATAACGATCAACACCGGTGCGGATCAAATCTCCAAGGCCAGCCAGCAATTATCCGAAAGCACGGTGAAACAGGCTTCGGCCTTGCAGGAAATCAATTCCTCGATGACCGAAATCGAAACCCAGACAAAAAAGAATGCCGAAAATGCCGAAAAGGCCAGCAAACTTTCCACATCCAATACAGATGAAATCAACAAGAATGCGGAGCAGATGATCGATATGATGGGCGCCATAGGCGAGATCGAAAAATCGAGTCATGAAATCGCAAAGGTAATAAAAATCATAGATGATATTGCTTTTCAGACCAATCTGCTTGCGCTGAATGCCGCTGTTGAAGCGGCTCGTGCCGGAAAACATGGCAAGGGTTTTGCTGTTGTGGCGGGTGAGGTCCGTAATCTTTCTGTCCGCAGTGCTAAAGCCTCCAGAGAAACCGCAGATCTGATCGAAAAATCGGTAAAAAATGTCGGCAGGGGGATGGACTCTGGAAACAAGGCTGCCGATACCCTGGTTGCGGTTGTCGGGGAATCCATGCAGACGACGGAATTGATCGGTGAAATAACCACGGCATCCGATGAACAATCACGGGGAATATCTCAGGTAAGTATTGGTTTGCGGCAGATCGACGAAGCAATACAGTTCACAGCAGCCAATGCCGAAGAGACATCCGCCGCTACTGAGGAATTACTGTCAAATTCAGAAAATCTGAAAAAATTTCTCATCCGACTTCGGCTCGGCGAGGAAGACGGGAAAGAGATTGCCCGCCTGGATGCCGGTAAAGCTGAAAACCAGACGTTGCCATTGCCCGATAGCAACGCTCCCACTGAAGTCAATCCTTGGATCGAGCCACCAAAAACTGTACATCACAATGATAATAAAGTGGATACTGCTTGGGGACGTTGACGGAAACAGCAGGGAAGACGCCGTCAGGATTCTTTTTCAGACCGGAAAAAAAGAGAGGAAAACACTCAATGAGCAGCTATGTTGTGATCGGATTGGGAAATCTTCTTCTGTGCGACGATACCATCGGCCCTCTGGTTGTCCGGAATGTGGAGAAACGGATTGAACATCTGCGGCATATGGTTGACATCGAAGAAAACGATTCAGGAGGACTCGATCTTCTGGATCTTGTGGCTGATCACCGGCGAGTCGTTATTGTTGACAGTATCGTCACCGGCACAGCGCCGCCCGGAACCATTCACCGGTTTTCACCGGACGTGTTTCATCATTACCGTGCGGAAACACCTTGTTCCCTGCATGGGTTAAACCTGCCGACATTATTTGAAATGGGCCGGCGTCTGGGATATGATCTGCCGGAAGAGATCGTGATTTTCGGCATCGAAGCATCGGATGTCCACACCTTCAGCGAAACACCTACCACAAGTGTGAAAGCGGCTCTTGACGATGTCGGGGATAAAATTATGGAATTGATTGACTCCTGGATTCTTCAGGACGGCTTCTGTAAAACAAACCATTATCAGAAGCAGCAATTTCAAAGGCTGCCTTCGATATTTCCGAATGGACGATAGTTCATTTTCAGAAAAATGAATCAATCAAAAGGAGACAGAGCGATGTCTGAAAAAAAATCGATTGTTTTCTTGTGTAATTGCGGAAACAACATTTCCGACTTTATGGAACTCGACGCCCTGTCCCAATGGGCAGCCAACCGTGAAGACGTATTGCTGGTGGAACGTCACAATCTCCTCTGTTCGCCGGATGGCCGGAAACATTTCCAGGAAGTCCTGCAGGAGCATGATGCGGAAAGAGTGATTATCGGCGCCTGCTCGCCGAAAATGCATGAAAAAACATTCCAGACACTTGCGGAGGAGCTCGGCATCAACATCAGCACCATCCACATGGCCAATATCCGGGAGCAGTGCGGCTGGGTTACAGCAGATAAAAAGGATGCCACGGAAAAAGCCAAGGAATTGATCCGGGGCGCTATCCAGCGCTCCGGTCTGGCGGAAGATCTTGAAAGGCGCACGATGGAGGTGAATACGGATGTGCTGATCATCGGCGGCGGAATAGCGGGAATAGAGACGGCTCTCTGTCTGGCCAGGGCAGGGCGTAAGACCTATATTGTCGAACGTGATATCGCCATCGGCGGATTCATCATCAAGACCGAGGAAGTGGCTCCGAACATGGAATGCTCGCCGTGCGTTCTGGCCCCCCGGTTGTCGGAGATTAATGACAGTAAAAACATTGAGGTGATTACGAATGCGGAAGTAAAGTCCGTTATTGGTTTTTTCGGCAATTTTACCGCTGCGATCCATCAGAAAGCAAGGGCGGTGGAAGATTCCTGTATCGGGTGTGAAGCCTGTTTCGAGGTCTGCCCGGTGGATGTGGAAAGCCGTTTTCATCACGGACTGGGAACACATAAGGCCATCCATACGCTGTTTCCCGGATCAGTTCCTGCTGCGGCTGCAATCGATAAAAATAGATGCAGGCATTATACAGACGGCTCGTGCATCGCCTGTGCTGAAATATGTCCTTTTGGTTCCGTTAATTTCGAACAGAAGGACAGGGAACGGGAGATTCAAGTCGGTTCGGTGGTCATTGCCACGGGGTTTGATGTTATTGATCCTTCCAGCAACCCGAATCTCGGGTATAAAACGATGGAAGATGTTTACACCCTTTCCGAGTTCGAGCGCATTGCAAGTTCCAACGGGCCGTATGGCGGCGATATCCGGATGAAAAACGGCCGGTCGCCTGACCGCATCGCCGTAATACATTGCACCGATGTGATGTTTGAAAAAAACGGTTCGCCATCCTGCACACCTTTGATGAACATGATAGCACTGAAAGTCGGTGAATACGTCCATAAAAAAATTCCCGGTGCGGAGGTTTTCAACGTGCATGCAGGTATGGTTATGGCTGGTCCGAAAGAGACAGCCTATCTGAATAAGATAAGGGATAAGCATACACGGTTGATTGAATGCACGGACATGACCACGGTCACTCTCAAACAGGATGATCGAATCGTGATGCAGGGAGCCGGATTGGAGCCGATAGAAGTCGACATGGTGGTTCTGGCCACAAGCATGAAACCATCCGAAGGAACCGCCGCTCTGGCGGAACTGCTGCACCTGGAGCTTGATGAGAACGGTTATATCCTGCCCGACCATGAACTGCTTCACCAGACGGGGAGTTCCCTGGACGGAATTTATATCGCCGGATGCGCCGTCGGACCCTGCAATATGGGAACCGCAGTCACCCGTGGCCATGCCGCGGCCGGTGATATCCTCAGCAAGCTGGTTCCGGGACGTCACATCGAACTGGAAATCATGACCAGCGTTATCGATGAAAAGGTGTGTATCGGCTGCAAAATGTGTATATCCGTCTGTCCGTACAAAGCGGTCAATTATGACGAACAGAAACATATCTGTCAGGTGAACGAGGTGATTTGCCGGGGGTGCGGTACATGCACCGCGACCTGTCCGAGCGGGGCATCAAAGGCGCGGCATTTCACAGATGACCAGATTTATGCCGAGATAGGAGGAATTCTCCATGAGTGATTATAAACCGAAAATCATAGCATTTGTCTGCAATTGGTGTTCCTACGCAGGAGCGGACAAGGCCGGAGGGAAAAAACTTGTATACGCACCGAATGTCAAATTGATTCGGGTAATGTGTAGCGGACGCGTCGATCCCCAGTTTGCCATGGAAGCATTCCGGAAAGGTGCCGACGGCGTAATGGTGTTGGGATGTCATCCAGGGGATTGTCATTATCGAAGCGGGAACATCAAGGCGTTCAACAGGTTTTCCATCTTTCAACGGATGCTGGCACAATTTGGAATTGAGAAAGAACGGTTCAAGCTGGACTGGGTGGGAGCAGGAGAGGGGGAACGATTCCAGATAACGGCAAACGAAATGACTGAAACGATTAAACGGCTTGGCCCCTTGTCAATCAGGGGATTTGTGGAAAGTGAGGTGGCCTGATGACCCATAAACCAAAAGTAGCCTTTTACTGGTGCGCATCATGTGGCGGTTGTGAAGAGACGGTAGTCGATCTGGCTGAAAAAGTGCTGGATGTCGTCGCCAAGGTGGATATTGTCTTCTGGCCGTGCGCGATGGACTTCAAGTACAAGGACGTCGAAACCATGAAGGATGGGGAGATTGCTGTGGCTTTCATCAATGGAGCGATACGGACCGGGGAGCAGGACCACGTCGCGAAACTTCTCCGGAAAAAATCGGGGATGATCATTTCCTTTGGCTCATGCTCCACTCATGGCGGTGTCCCGGCACTGGCAAATCTGACCAGCAGAAAGAAAATATTTGCAAGTTCCTATCACCATTCGCCGACAGTGGAAAACCCGGAAGGCATAGAGCCCATGCAGACATCACAGGTGAACGGCCATGAACTTATATTACCGGAATTTTACGAAACCGTCCGGAAACTTTCAGACATTGTCGATGTGGACTACTACATGACGGGCTGCCCTCCGACAAGTGATAATCTGGCTGAAGCCGTAGGCGTCATATTATCCGGCAACCTCCCGCCCAAAGGAACCGTCCTGTCTCCGAATAAGGCCCTATGCGGCGACTGCATCCGCAATGAAACAAAACCCGATAACATGGTGGTTGAACGAATCAGACGGCCTATTGATATCATCCTTGATTCCGAGACCTGTTTTCTTCAGCAGGGAGTGATATGCATGGGCCCTGCAACCCGTACGGGCTGTGGAGCGCTTTGTATCGACGGGAATATGCCCTGTACCGGGTGCTATGGCCCGACGGACAATGCCCGTGACCAGGGTGCAAAAATGATCGCCGCTCTCGGAGGTATACTTTCGGAAAATAGAGAGATGGAGACGAATGAGATTTTGGAACGTCTGACTGATCCTGCCGGCACCTTCTACCGGTATACGCTGGCTGCCTCGAAATTGGGTAGCGTGAGAAAGGAGGAATAACCATGGGTAAAACCATAACCATTGATCCAATCACGCGTCTGGAAGGTCATGGTAAGATTACAATCTGCCTGGACGATAACGGTGATGTGGATCGAGCTTTTTTTCAGGTTCCGGAACTGCGCGGTTTTGAGGCTTTCTGTGTCGGCCGTAATGCTGAAGATATGCCCCAGATCACCAGCCGTATTTGTGGGGTGTGTCCTACCGCCCATCATATGGCCGGAACCAGAGCCCTGGACGATCTGTACGGCGTTGAACCCACACCGGCAGCGAAAGCTATTCGCAAACTGTTTTATAATATGTTCATCTTCGAGGATCATCTGATCCACTTCTACTATCTGGGCGGGCCGGATTTTATTGTCGGTCCGGATGCACCGGCTGAAAAACGAAATATCCTCGGTGTTATTGAAACCGTGGGAGTTGAAACCGCTTCCAAGGTAATCGAAATCCGAAAACGGTGCCGAGCCCTGATGTCGCAGATCGGAGGCAAAGTCATCCACCCGGTTCTCGGGCTCCCCGGAGGCGTGGCAAAAGCCTTTCCGGAAAAACAGCGGGAGGATCTTCAGGTGTTTGGGAAAGATGCCGTCGCATTTGCACAATTTTCCCTGAAAGCGTTTGCAGACATCGTGCTGGGAAACAAGCGGTATGTCGAAACCATCCTATCCGATACCTACATCAATGAAACCTGTTATATGGGTCTGGTCGGGAAGGACAAAAAAGTGGACTTTTATGAACAGGATGTCCGTGTCGTGGATACCCAGGGCAAGGAAATTGTCACCTTCGAGCCCCGGAATTATGCGGTTCATCTGGCCGAACATGTGGAACCCTGGAGCTACATCAAGTTTCCCTATCTGCGAAAACGCGGTTGGAAGGGATTTTCAGATGGTAAGGACACCAGTCTGGTGCGGGTTGCTCCGCTGGGACGACTGAATGCATCCGAAGGTATGGCCACGCCACTGGCGCAGGAGGAACACGACAAACTCTATGACACCCTGGGAGGAAAACCCGCGCATAACACCCTGGCCTGGCACTGGGCGCGGCTTGTTGAGGTCTTGCAGGCGGCTGAAACGATCCGGCAGTTGGCGGACGCTCCGGAGCTGACGGACCCGCATGTCAGAAACATGGATTTGCAGACGCCCCGGACTGGTATCGGTATCGTGGAAGCGCCGCGGGGAACACTCATCCATCACTATGAAACCGATCAGAACGGCGTTCTTACCGGTGTCAATCTTCTGGTGGCTACCCTGTTCAACTCCGCACCCATCTGTTTATCCATTGAAAAGGCAGCAAGGGGACTGATTCATAAAGGAAAAGTAAATGACGGCTTGCTGAATATGGTTGAAATGGCCTTCAGGGCTTACGATCCATGTTTTTCCTGCGCGACACATAGCCTGCCGGGAGAGATGCCGCTTTCCATCGATCTCGTGAAACCGGACGGAACCGTTCATGCCCATATCTCCCGGAATCGGAAATGATCGGTGGATACGGATAGGATCGGCATAACAATGATAATTTTTCACTGAAAAAAAAGGAGAAAGGATTATGGCGGAAGTCTTAAACTGCAGAGGGATGAAATGTCCGCAACCGGTCCTGAAAATTTCCATTCTGGCCAACAAGATATCTGCAGGATCGACACTGGAAGTACATGCTGATTGCTCCAGCTTTCCGAAGGATGTAGATGGCTGGTGTAAAAAAACCGGTAAGGTGCTTGTAAGCTGTGTCGATCAGGGGGGATATCATGTTGCGAAGATTCAGTTTTAATCGGTATTAAATAAACAGCTCAGAATCCCTTTTTGGGGTGGATTGGGTTCCGGCAGCCTTAATTTACGGCAGATGCATACTTCCACTTCGTGTTCCGATACACCTGATCCTTCAACGACAATATCGTCGTATTCGTCGGTCTGGTAATCGTCTTTGGGTTTCGAGGTGATATCGATTTCAATCTGATATTTTGCGCCCAACCTGGGCATTATCCGTTTAAAATTCTTTCAGGGATTGCCATTTAGGCTCATTGAGAAAAAATTGGACTATAAGCATGGATGTCTCCTTCAGTAAGTTTTTTAAATTTGGTTTCTATTTGGAAATAGTTTTCTGTAACGATGCCATTCGATTCAGGAATGGTTCAGGCGGCAGATAATCCACCAGGCGCAGATCCGTTCGTTACACAGCCTGCGCGTCCAGAAAAACGATAGTCGGTACTCCCTTGACACCATATTGTTTTAAAAGTTGTTCCTGAAGTGGATCTCCGGCCTGGGTTACATCCACCTTAATCATAATAAAATCCTTTTGGGCCTTGCGTACCACGTCGGCGCGATGAAAGGTCGCTTCCTCCAGTTCCCTGCATGGTGTACACCAGTCTGCGTAAAAATCGATGATCACCGGTTTTTTCTGGACGACCGCCTGATTTAGGGTTTGCTCTGAATACAAACGCCATTCGACCCCTGGCCCACGCATGGCCCACCCCTGGAGGGATCGGTCAGATGCCTGCCCTGAGGAATGCACACCAGAAGTTATTGGTTCCGTCGGACTGTCTGCTATCGGTAAACCTTGTTCCTGCCATTCTGGAAATCCGTATGGATCACGGTAGACGTTTTTATAACCAAGTGATACGGCCACACGGACCGCCGAGTCTCTTCGGACTCATGTCAAACCGGCTCAGTAAAAGATCAGGACACGCTCCCGATTCGGCCCTAAAAATTTTTTTAATTCCGAAGCTTTATACCAGCGTGCCCACCATGTAGGTTCCATGGGGCGCTGAGTGTGCCAAACGGAAAAGACCGTTATCATGACAGTTGCCAGTGCAAACAAAAATGGTGTTCGTTTTTTCATAGCCGAACTGTATAATTTATTCCTTGATCGCCGGAAAAGAAGCGGTAATCTCCCTGCTGAGTTTGGAAAGGGCTTGGCTTTGAGCCGCTACCAGACCGTCGTAATTGTGAGATAGTACTGGTTCGCGAATGATGGATCTTTTTACGATCAACGGGTCCGGATGTTGATCTTTCTGAATGCTCCATGTCACATCCAGCAGTACTTCTCCCTTCCATTGTCCGTCAAATCGGTTGATGTGGAGGGCAATGAAATGGGTAAAAGGAAACAGATTCCCATGATGTCTTGGCAGAATCCGGTCTGTCCCGAGAAGGAGTGAAAGATTTGAAGAGAGAACAGATGCGATATCATCCTGAATAGGACCGGACCAGCGATGGTATTCCGACATCTTTACCCGGCTTTCCTGATCCCGGATAATGATCTGCGGCCGGTCCATTTCGGACGGTATGGTCACCGGGCCGATCGCAATGGAAAAATTCTGTGAAAGCGGGTGCTCCGTTTTGATTTCCTTCAAGGGGCTCAGCTTGTAAAAGTTCGTCTGGGGTGATCTTCCCAGACAGGAGCACAGCAGGGCTGTTATGGCAATGATGATGAAAACGGATAATGAAATTCTGGAAATTGGTCTGTTCATTCTTCACTTCCTTTCCCGCTGACGAGTGATTCCGGGTGCTGCTCCAGGTAGTCCATTAACTGGCGCAACGAACGGGATGCTTTGGCAATCTCATCCAGCGCTGAATTCATTCTGGTTTGTAAGGGTGAATCTGTTTTTAATATCTTGCCGGCGCCTGTCAGGGCATCTTTTGCTTCATCAATGGTGGCACTGAGCTTGGGCGCAACACTGGTTCGCAGTTCAGACAGCAGCATTCGGCTTTCTTCCAGAGAAGCGTCCAGGTTGACAAGGGCCTTGTTCATCTCCTTTGAGTTCACCAGTTTGTTCATACCATGAATGGTATTCTGTAAATCATCTCCTATCTCGCGGATGGGCATCCGGTCAATCTTGTCGATAATCCTGGCTACCTTTTCCTTGATTCCCTGTATGGTTTTCGGAATGGTCGGAAAAACCGGGTAAGGCCCATCCCACTTGATACGGGCAGGCTTGGCATCCGGAAAGAGCGACACCACAATCAACTGCTGGGAGGTGAGCAGATTACCGGTATCCAGTTGGGCCCTGTAGCCTTTTGCAACCAGATTCTCCATGGTCTTTCCTCTTTCCTCCTTTTTATACTCCTCAAACACAACCCGTTCCGGTTCCAGTTCAATGAGAACCGGTATACGGAATTCATATTTATCCTTGTCAAATTCAAGGTGAACATCCAGAACCTGACCGATACGGATACCCTGCAGCTCAACAGGGGCACCCGGCGAAAGCCCGCGGACAGATTCATTAAAATAGAGAAGCCATTTTTCCTTGATCCGATAGGCTTTTTCCTTGGCCTTTTCCAGGCTTTCATACAATATAAATTCGGATTTGTTCTCAGCCGGTTTTCCGGGACTTGCCCCTTGAGGAATTCCGAATGATATCCCTCCGATCAGCAGACTCACAATAGAGTCTGAATTGATTTTTACCCCTTCCGTGTCCAATGCGACTTCGATTCCGCTGGCATTCCAGAAACGGGTATTCTGATAGACAAACTTGTGATACGGATCATTTATGAATATTTGAAAGTTCACGGATGTTCCGTCCTGAGAAAAATGATAATCCGTCACCTGTCCCACATCGATCTGCCGGTAAAAAACAGGCGATCCTTTTTCAATGGACCCGCGCCGGTCTGCCTGGAGAGCAAATGTCAACCCCGGTGCATCCGTGGCTACAGCCGGAGGTTCTTCGATTCCGGTGAAATGCTTTGAAATTTTACCAGGAGGCCCCGGGTCCAGTGAGATATAGGCTCCGGAGAACAGTGTCCCAAGACCGGATATGCCAGTAGCTGCAACCCTTGCCCGGACGACCCAGAAACGCGTATTTTTGGAAAGAAATTTTTCAGCCTGTTTGGATAATTCCGCTGTAACCAGAACATGGGCAAGATCCTCACTCAGTTGAATGGATGTTACCTTGCCCAGATCCACATCCTTATATTTGATCCTGGTTTTTCCGGCTTCCAGATCTTTAGCGGATTTAAATGTGATGGTGATGGTGGGGCCCATTTTTGAAATGGTTGTGTACGCCAGCCATATACCCACCAGAAGGGCGATAATCGGGATCAGCCAGACAATTGAAATACGGCTGTTTTTGGTTTCAATTATGGCAGTCGGGATCTGGTTATCTTGAAAATTATCTTTTATTATGTCAGTCATGACTGTTTTTCTCCGTATCCCAGATCAGTCTGGGATCAAATGCCATAGCAGCAAACATCGTAATCACAACAACGGCAGCAAAATACAGAGCAGCAGGTTCTACTCGGATGGTTGCGACGGCCCCCATATTGACCAGGGCAATCGCCACGGTAATTGCAAATATATCCACCATGGACCATCGACCGATGGCTTCGGTGATCCGGTAAATCCGTGTCCGGTCTTTCTGCCGCCAAGTTGTTTTCAACTGGACGCTGATCAGCAGAAAACTTAAAATGATCAGTTTCAGCAACGGAACAAAAATACTGGCGGTAAAAATGATCAATGCAAGGGGCCACATCCCATTTTTGATAAAATAGATCACACCGCTCAATATGGTATCGGTGGTATACTCACCAAACGAGATAATATTGGTAATCGGAAAGAGATTTGCCGGAATGTAAAAAATAGCGGCTGTCAGTATGAGTGCCCAGGTGCGGGAAATGCTGTCCTGTTTTCGTTTATGAAGCCTGGCTCCGCAACGTTGACAGAAAAATTTCTCTGTTTTTTTTTCATCCGGACTGAGCAGACCGCAGATATGGCATTGTATCAAATCCATATCACACTTTTCTTGATCCAGCTGCAAGTCTGCGTTCACCTCACATTTCTTCCAGATCAGGAGAGGGTTGAATGTATAAAAGACGGCTGCCTGGACAAAGGTGAAGGCCATGAATGCGAATAAAGAAATTCCGGGCGTGATTTCACCGTCATTGGAAAGCTTGACCACCGTTACCAGGATACCCAGCATGAAAATTTCGACCATGCTCCAGGGCTGAAATGTTATGATGATGCGCATGATCCGGGGTACTCCGGGTACTTTCAATCCGAATTTCAGCGGAAGAAGGATATAGAGCAGTCCAAGCAGATGAAATGCGGGGGAAAGTATTGTCGCGAGAAAAACCAGAAGCCCGATGGGCCACCATCCCTGGATAAAAAACATCTCAATACCGGTGATCAGAGTGGTTTCCTGCAACTGGCCGCTCATGCGGAATGTCAGAAACGGGAAGGAGTTGATCAGAATGAATAATATGATCCCGGCAAGCACCAGCGCCAGGGTGGTATCGGTATTGCCTTTTCCGGTTTTCTGCAAAACCGCATCACACTGGACACACCGGAGGGTTCCCGCTGAGGGCATGTCCGGTTTCTTCTGAATCTGATCGCAGTCATGGCAGATGATATAAGCGGTTGGTTGCATGCAGAATAGATACTAAAGCCATGTTTTTCTGTCAAATGGATCTATATTTTTCTTTTTCAGTGGTTGAAATCTTTTATCTTTGATGAATATAATAAAATGTTTTTTAGTATACAATTCCCCCTTTGAAGGGGGATGCAGGGGGATGTAAAACTCCAGAAGATTAAAAACCGTAACCGGTAACAAAGAGCTATGTCAGGAGAAGATGAAAAATGGCTGGAAAAATCTATTTCACAAAAGACACTTTTTCTTTCCTGGAATCATTAAAGAAGAACAATTCCAAGGACTGGTTTCAAGCACATAAAAAAGAGTATGAACAGAATGTGCGTTTTCCTTTGATCGATTTTATTCAGGACATTTCAGCCCCGCTGGAGAAGATCAGTTCTCACTTTATCGCCGACCCCAGACTGGTTGGCGGTTCCATGTTCCGGATAAACCGGGATGTGCGATTTTCCAGTGACAAATCACCTTATAAGACCAATGCCGGAGCCCATTTCCGTCATGAAGCCGGAAAAAATGCGCATGCTCCGGGATATTACCTTCACATTGAACCCGAGAACGTATTTGCAGGAGCCGGTATATGGAGGCCGGACAATAATGCCTTAACGCAGATCCGTGAGATGATTGTTGCAGAACCAGAGGAGTGGAAAAAATCTTTATCCGGCAAAGCCATGAAAAACATCCGTAGTCATGAAGGGGAGTCTTTAAAAAAGCCGCCAAAAGGGTTTGATCCGAATCACCCCCTTATTTCGGATCTGAAGCAAAAAGATTTTGCCGTATCCTTTTCATTTACGGATCATGAAGCCTGCAACAAGGATTTTATGGAAAAATACACACAGTTCTGCCGGTCCTGTATTCCGTATATGCGTTTGTTAACCAGGGCACTCAAACTCCGGTTTTAGATTCCGGGTGGACCGGATCAGACCATCCTTCTTTCCCATCGACCGGATCAGGTGGAAAAGGCTGCCGGCCTTGGAGTCGATCTGATGCTTTCCGGTCATACTCATGGCGGACAGATCTGGCCCTTTGATTATATTACAAAGCGTTTTTTCCCTTTACTGGAAGGGGAGTATCGGATCTACGGAATGACGGTTATCGTAAGCCGTGGAACCGGAACATGGGGTCCGCATATGCGTCTCTGGAGTCCAGGGGAAATTTCACATATCACGCTAAGAAGCAAAAAATTAAAAGAAAGGTTCTGATCAATGAAAGGGGAAAAATGAAAAAAGTAATTATCCGATTTTGCCTGGTATGACTCCACAACCGGATCTATGCATTCCGTGCGGCTGTTTATATCAGGGAGAACTCCGGGATCGATGTCACGCTCGATCCAAAAGGAAAGATCGGTGAACTGACGGTCTGGGTTGAGGATAAACTGGTTGTGACAAAAGGTCTGTTTAAATTTCCAGATAAACAGGATGTTTTGGAAGCCATTCAAAAGGAGATGGAATTGAAATAAAATTGTGTGCGGATTATGGTTGTATATGTCCCAGCGGCGCTCACGATTCGTTCTCACATAATTTTGCAGTCGTATTGCAGAAATTTTGAATCATCGGACATCAATGTAAGTCTGTTTATCACAGACTGAGCGATCAGCATCCGGTCAAAAGGATCTCTGTGGTGAAGCGGCAGTTCCCTCAAAACCATGGCTTCCGTGCCTGTAAAGCTGAGAATCTCAAGCCCCATTTTCTGTGCCATTTCAACCGGATCAAACGCGATATCAATTTTCCCAATTGAATGTTTGATCATCAGCTCTGCGATGCTCATGGCACTAAAGAAAACCTCATTGGCCGGAGACTCAAGTTCATAACGTCTTGTCTGACTCAGCTTCTCAGGGTAAGACAACATCCATAAATAAATATGCGTATCAACGAGAATTCTCATGATTGATCACCGTAAAACATGGAATTTATCTCATCATCTTCGTCCATCAAATCATTTGGAATATTGATTTTCCCCGCAAGCAGGCCAAGTTTTCTTTTTGCCTGCGGCTTATGAGGCACCAATCTCTTTTTCCCCGTCAGGTTTTTCACAATAGTCTCCACCTGGAGAACCAGCTCATTTTTTTCCTGCGGAGTCAGCCTTTGCTGACCAAAGCAGTCACGATAATGAAGATGGAGCGTCGGCTGGATCAAGGCTGGAGATATCGTCCCGGGCGCGTCTTTCTCAATCCGGATTACCCAACCCTGCATTGTCTCCCAGGGATGACGCAGGAAACCCAGCTCGTTTAACTGTTTTTCAACCAGATACAACCCGGATCTGACTTCAATCCGGTTTTCCATGACTGATTTCCGGTCAGATGATCGCTGAACCCGCTGAATTTTTTTCCTGGAATAGATTCTTCGAATCAAAATAATTGCAAGGGGTATCAGCAATACCGGAGTGAATTTTTTCCATGATGCCGACTCCGGGCTCCATCGCCATTCCGAAAAGCGGTACAGAAAATATGACAGCATGTCCGGAATCAGGTTCAGTTTTGACATGGCTTCTTCTTCCGCGACAATCCAGCCGGAAGGCGTGGTATCAAAATTCTGCCATTTCCCGTCTTTGTAAACCATTGCCCAGGCATGGGCATGTCTGGACCGGACAATGATCCTGTTTTCAATCCGGCTGTATTCATGGGCAAGGTATCCTTTTGCATACCTAGCGGGAATTCCGCAGGCGCGCAGAACCAGAACGGTTGCGGTTGCAAAATATTCGCAATGACCGGATCGGGAAGACAAAAGGAAACCGGATATTGGTGAATGGTTTGTGTCTTGCACAGCCGGATCCAGTGAGTAGGTGAATTTTTCCTGAAAACAAGATTTCAATACCGGCAAAACCTCATCTACTGATTTGCCGGATAAACCCAGCCCGGCAATGAAACGGAATATGTCCGATTGTTCATCCAACGGAACCTGCAAGTCCTGATGATTCGGCGGCCGGTCGTCTGCGAATTTTCGGTCATATTGAACAATGTAATGGATCAGTCCGGGGCCATCTTCAGCCATTACCGCACCCAGACTGTTTTTTTTCAGAGTGATATCTGCCGTGCTTTCAATTTCAAACGCGCCGACAGGCAGTTTCAGGATGCCGGTTCCCTGCTGCAAGTAGGAGTAGACCGTCAGTATATCCGCACTCATCTGTCTGACACCCAGATTCCATGTCTTATTGTTTATTTCCGGTTTTATCTCTGCAAACTCTGATCCTCCGGCAAACCAGGTTGACGAAAAATAACGATTATAGCAAGCTTCACGCATCAATATTCCGGGTGACAGATCTTCTTTCCCGTCAACCCGGTAAATAATCCGGCTGGATTGTTTAACCTCGCCGATCTCACCGATTGCCGTTGTGCTTTTTTCCGGATTGGAATCCTCAAGGAATAATTCACCGGCCCAACTTATCAGGAGGCCCTGCATATGGTTCAAGCCAGTATGCCCCATATATCCCAGACAGCCGGCTGTTGCCATCAGGATGCACCAGATTACAACCGGATATCTTTTGGATCGATACGGGAAAAGAGCCCAGACAGCCAGAAGCAATAGGCAGATGTAGAAAACCGGCGTCCGTTGATTGGAAGCTGCTGCAGCGATCAGGCAGAGAATAAAATAGGGATAGGAGAAATTGATTGCGGCTGCATCCTGATCCGGATCTGTTTTGCTTTTCCGGGTGAGCATCAGAAATGCCCGGATATCAATTTTTCCTTCCGTGCTATATTCCTGTGCTGCAAGCAGCGGGAATGTGATCAGAGGAAGCCACTGGATCGTGAGCATGATGATGGCACGCGGATTTGTGAACAAAACATAGACCGCGATACCGAGCAAAATAAGGGTTGAAATATCCGAAATCCTGTAAAAGTCGGAAAGAGAAAGCATCCATCTGGATCGGATAAAACGGGCGCCCTCAACTACCGGAACCAGGAGAAGGGCAGGGAGCAATAAACCGGTTTGCAAGCCCCAGAGAACAAGCGAAGCACCGATGAGGAATGGAGGCGTTTTCATAGCGAGGCCAGACCTTTTTCAATATTACCGACCTGAACTGCATGAAAACCATGGATCATATTTTTCATGGGGCCGGGATCATGCTGGATGCTGTCCGGATCATTTTTGGTTATGACGATGACGACCAGCGGCAGACCATGAGAAAGCAGGTTTTGAATAAAATTTTTTCTTTCCTGATCCCAGGAAAGCAGAATGCAGATGCACCCGCTTAACAAACCGGCCGACTGTTTTACCAGGGATAACAGTGATCCAATATCCTTATCACTGCATGTCTGAACACAGGAAAGAATCTCCAGCATCTTCCCTGTTTGGACCATACCCCTTCCGGAAGAAAAACAATAAGCCTCCGTATTGACAAACATCAGATCCAGCAGCGATTCCCGGGTCTGCAAAGTGCAGACCATCGATGCGGCTATCGAGACAGCTTCTTCAAAAACATCGCTGTAAAGTTCTTTCTGAAAAGTATCCAGGATCAGGGCGTGCCGGACAAAAAATTCATCCTGGTGCTCCCTTATAATCAGTTCATTGGTTTTGGCCCAACTTTTCCAGTGAATCTGTTTCATGGGATCACCGGGACGGTATTGTCTCAAAGAAAGAAATTCATTGGAGTCACCGACCGATGATGCCATGGAGATTCCACCGGAGTGGTATTTCCGGGTTCCTTCCAGTAAAATGTCAGGGATTTTATAGCGTTTCGGCAATACAAGGATCTTCTGCCGGTTTGGAATAACGTGAAAAGATTTGCAGAGGCCCAATGGTTCCGGGCGGGTAATGGTGATCCCGGTGAGCCGGAGATATCCCCGTCGCCTGGGAGTGGTCTGTATGCTCACGTTTCCTTCGGCATTGGGTAGCAGTTCCGGAACCGGGAATTCCTTGATCCGGACTCTGGTATTTCTTTCGATCAGCCACATCCACCGGTGAAAAAGCACCTTCCGATCCCAGATATTCCGCTTTTCTTCACCTGGTTCTCTTGCCTGGATAAAAGTCTGGAAAGAGGGGCGGGGGTCCTCCGGATTTTCATAACAGAATAATCCTTTCTGTTTTCTGCCGGTCATGTTTCGAATCCGGATATCATAAGCCAGTTGTTCACCAACCGTAGCAAACCTGGGGAGTTTCCGGTCAATTGTAAACTGAATCCGAAAGGAAAGGCTGAAGATCATCGCAAGGATCAGAAGAGGAAGCAGAAATGAAAAAATCTGATAAATCAGGCTCTGACCGGTATCGATTCCAAGTATCGCTGTAATGAAGATCGTGAGCAGTACCAATGAACCGGCGCTGGTAAACCGTCTTTTCCGCCGGCAGGATGATGAGTAAAAAGCACTGTAGCTTTTATACAAAAAATGTTTCATAGGGTTGGCAATTATGTTGTCCCATTGTCCCTGTCATGCCAGGATGTTTTTTTATGTCGGAACAGGTATGGAGAAGATGATCTCCTCAACGATTCTTTCCGGGGTCTGTCCGGAGAATTGAGCCTGCGCATCCATGACTAAACGATGGGCAATCACAGGAACAGCAATCTCCTGGATATGATCCGGAGTGACAAAATCATTTCCATCAAAAAGCGCAAGGGCTTTGGCTGTCTTCATCAGGGAAAGGGATGCCCGCGGACTGGCTCCCAGTTGAACGCCGGGCTTATTTCGGGTAGCTTTCACAATCTCGACGATATATTTTTTTAACTCCTCTTTGATGAAAATTTTCTGGACCGCTGTTTTTACGAAAAGTACATCATCAATCGTAACACAGGGGCCAATACTTTCAATCGGATGAACAATATTCTGATCGGTCAATATCGATATTTCTTCTGCCGTATCCACATACCCCAGGCTGAGCTGAAGCGCAAAACGATCCATTTGCGCTTCGGGAAGCGGATAGGTTCCACGGGATTCTATAGGGTTCTGTGTTGCAATTACAAAAAAGAGAGAATCAAAACCAAAGATTTTTCCGTCAATGCTGACCTGCCGTTCCGCCATTGCCTCCAGAAGTGCGGATTGGGTGCGTGGTGAGGCCCGGTTGATTTCATCTATCAGTAAGATATTGGTGAATATCGGTCCTTTATGAACCCGGAAAAGCTTTTCCTTGGGATCGAAAATCGAAACCCCGATAATATCCGACGGAAGAAGATCGGGTGTGAACTGAATGCGCTTGAAGTCGGTATCTATGGACAGGGCAAGTGTTTTGGCCAGTGTGGTTTTTCCGGTTCCGGGAAAATCTTCAAGCAAAACATGCCCGCCGCCTGCAAAACCCGCCAGCAGCAATCGAATGGCATTTGCCTGTCCTTTTATGACTTTCTGAATATTTCCGGAAAGCTTTTGATACGTCTCATACGCTGAAGAGTATTCATCTGATGCCATTACATTTCACTTTTCATTTGAGCCAATTTCAAAACTATTAAAACGCGTTACACCGGCGAAAGTCAGTGCCCGGAAAAGAGCCGAAAATACTGGATTTTATTTTTCGCCGGAACTACAACAACAGACTTTTGAAATTGGCTCATTTGAATTCAATTTTCACTTTTTGAAACCGGTCATGCCATGCGCAGCTGTTACAAAAGGTCTCTGTTTCATCCTCAATAGGAGGAGGTGGTGAAGCGGATTCATTGATCTCTTCATCAAAGCAGACCTCGCCATTTTCACAAGTAAAAACATGAATTTCAAATTCATCTTCAGGGTTTTTTACATAAAAGTTTCTGCAACCGCAGGCTGGACATTTGGCAGTATCCATAAAATACCTCCCTATCATTTTTTTTGGAATAAATAAGTGAGCCAATTTCAGAAGTCTCTTTTTGTCATTCCGGCGAAAGCCGGAATCCTGTATTTTCAATTCTTTTCTGGACACCGGCCTTCGCCGGTGTGACGGTTTTTCATCGGTTTGAAATTAGCTCAAGTGGTTTGAATCCCGTTCAAATGAATTAATAATAACAAGGACGCCTCTATTTTTCAACCTAATGATTTTTTTATTTCTTTTTCGAGTCCACTTGCGATCCGCATTTTCCAGATAGGACGGTAATGGATAAAAAGTTTGTATTTATAACCTGACACAAGGGTCTGATTAAAAAAAATGAATATGGATAATAAAATATTTTTAATTATAATATTCAATATATTTCAATAATTTATATATAAATTTGTCCATTTTCGCAATAAATGTATAAAGGATAGATAATATTCCTGTTAAAAAAAACTTGACACCCTAAAAAAGGATGAATAAAATGTTTCCAGCATATGATGGAAACAAAAGTATTAATAATGGGCTGGAGTGGCATCGGGCATAATAAAGTCTCATAATACGAGCCGGATTGCCATATGATTGGAACAAAACGATTATAAAACAGAGGGGATTAAAATGAGTACACCAGCATTTATTTTTGATGCTATACGAACACCACGGGGTAAGGGGAAAAAAGATGGCTCTTTGCATGAGGTAAAACCGGTTGATCTGTTGGCCAGCGTGCTCAAAGCCTTACAATCCAGATACAGTCTGGATACATCGAGAATTGATGACCTGATTGTCGGGTGCGTTATGCCGGTTGGTGAGCAGGGGTCCAACATTGCCAAAACAGCCGCCATGGTCGCTGGCTGGGATGAAAAAGTGGCCGGAATGCAGATGGATCGGTTCTGTGCATCATCTCTGGATGCTACGGCGATTGCTGCCATGAAAGTCATGTCCGGCTGGGAACAGCTTGTTGTTGCGGGCGGCGTTGAAAGCATGTCTCATGTCGCTATTGGTGTAAACGGAGGCCCATGGGCAGATGACCCCGCAACCTCAATGATCACCGGATTCGTACCTCAGGGAATCGGGGCAGATCTGATTGCAACCATCGAAAAGTTTTCAAGAGAAGACGTGGATGCTTTTGCGGTTACCTCTCAAGACAAAGCAGCGGCTGCCCAAAAAGCAGGACATTTTAAAAAATCCGTGATCCCGGTTACAGATGCAAATGGTCTGCTCATTCTTGACCAGGATGAATTTATCCGGCCCGGAACCACAGTGGAAGGATTATCCAAGCTCAAAGCCTCATTTGAATTCATGGGTTCCCTTGGTTTTGACGCCGTAGCCTTATCCAAATATCCGGGAGTTGAAAGAATCAATCATGTTCACCATGCCGGTAACTCTTCCGGAATCGTGGATGGTGCTTGCGCGATACTGATTGGAAATGAAAAAATAGGAAAAGAACTGGGACTCAAACCCAGAGGACGCGTTGTTGCCTCATCCGTTACCAGCACTGAGCCGACCATTATGCTGACCGGTCCCACTGCTGCCACGGAAAAAGTATTGAAGATTGCTGGTTTGAGAATCAACCAGATCGACCTTTTTGAAGTAAATGAAGCATTTGCTTCTGTCCCCATGCGTTTTCAGAAAGATTTGAATGTTCCTTGGGAAAAAATCAATGTCAATGGCGGTTCCATTGCCATGGGTCATCCCCTGGGAGCAACCGGCGGCATTTTGATCGGAACTGTTCTGGATGAACTTGAACGACGTGGATTGACATACGGCCTTTGCACCATGTGTGCAGGCGGCGGTATTGGCATCGCAACAATCGTTGAAAGAGTTTCTTCATACTAAATATTATCAAATCAAAAAAAGGTGAACAAAAATGAGCGGCTTTATATACGAAAAAGATAAAGACAATATCGTTACCATAAAGATGGATATGACCGGACCGGTCAATGCCATGAATGAAGAATTCATCAAGCTGATGGAAGAAACCGTCACCAGGCTGGAATCTGAAAAAGATGGGATTAAGGGTGTTGTGATCACATCGGCTAAAGACACTTTTTTCGCAGGCGGTGATCTGAATCAATTGGTTCAGATTCAAAAAGGACAGGAGCAGGAATTTTTCAACAGCGCGGAAAAAAACAAATCCTTTCTCCGCCGTCTTGAACTGCTGGGAAAACCGGTTGTCGCTGCCATTAACGGAGCAGCCCTGGGTGGTGGTTGTGAAATCTGTCTGGCCTGTCATCACCGGATCGCCATCAACAATCCAAAAACTCAGATCGGCATGCCGGAAGTATCCCTTGGACTTCTTCCAGGAGCCGGTGGTACAGTCAGAACCGTAAGAATGCTTGGCCTTGAAAAAGCACTCCCTCTTCTTGTGGAAGGCAAACGGCTGAAACCAGCTCAGGCACTTGAAGCAGGCTTGATTGATGAGCTCGCGGATGATGCAAATGATATGATGAAAAAAGCAATAAAATGGATTCAGGAAAATCCGGCAGCAGTTCAACCGTGGGATAAGAAAGAATATAAGATTCCAGGTGGGGATACAAAAAATCCATATATCATCCAGATACTCCAGGCAGCTCCCAGCATGCTGTACAAAAAAACAAAAGGCCTGATGCCGGCTCCAAAAAAGATTCTGGCTGTTGCAGCGGAAAGCCTGCGTGTGGATTTTGATACAGCCCTTCGGATTGAAAGCCGGGGATTGACAAATCTGGTGGTTTCTCCGGAAGCCAAGAATATGATCAACACCTTTTTCTTCCAGTTGAATGACCTGAATGCAGGCGGCAGCCGGCCAAAGGGTGTTGAAAAAACAAAAGTAAAAAAACTGGGCATGATCGGCGCCGGTATGATGGGACAGGGTATTGCCTATGTTTCTGCAAAGGTCGGGATAGAAGTTATTCTGAAAGATATCTCCATGGAAGCAGCGGAAAAGGGAAAGGCATATTGTGACAAACTCTGCACCAAGCTGGTTTCAAAAGAGAAGATGGCCCAAGCCCAGAAAGACGAACTGCTGGGCCTGATCAAGCCTACGGCTGAAGATAAAGATCTGGAAGGGTGCGATCTGATCGTCGAGGCTGTTTTTGAGAATATTGAACTGAAAAATAAGATCATCTCCGGCACGGAAAAATATCTTGTCAAAAATGGCGTGTATGGTTCCAACACCTCCACTCTGCCCATCACGGAACTTTCCAAGGCAACGGAAAAACCGGAAAATTTTATCGGTATCCACTTCTTCTCACCGGTTGAAAAAATGCCGCTTGTGGAGATCATCACCGGTAAGAAAACCACGCCGGAGACGCTGGCAAAAGCCTTTGACTTTGCGCAGCAGATCAAAAAGACGCCCATTGTGGTCAACGACTCCAGAGGATTTTTTACTTCAAGAGTATTTGGAACCTTCGTTGATGAGGGCTGCAAACTGCTTCAGGAAGGCATCAATCCAGTTCTGATTGATTCACTGGCCAAACAGGCCGGCATGCCGGTGGGTGCGCTTGCGGTTCACGATGAAGTAAGTCAGGAACTCACCAAAAAAGTCGGAGCCACCAATAAGGAACTGGATGCAAAACGAGGCGAAAGCTTCTGCAGCACCAATCCGACAACCATTGAAATCGGCAATCGCATGGTGGATGAATTCAAACGCGGAGGCCGTGCTTACGGCGGCGGCTACTATGATTATCCGGAAAACGGTCCAAAACGGATCTGGCCCAAACTGTATGATCTGTACTACAAACCGGAAGTGAACTACCCGAATCAGGATATCAAGGATCGCATTTTGTTCCGTCAGGTCATTGAATCCATCAAATGCCTGGACGAAGGGGTTTTTAATGCAGTCCGGGATGCGAATATCGGCTCCATCATGGGAATAGGCTTCCCGCCCCATACCGGAGGGGTATTTCAATACATCAACACCTATGGCATTCAGAATTTTGTAGCACGGGCAGAGGAACTGGCTGCAAAATACGGCGACCGCTTCAACCCGCCGGCAAGCCTGAAGAAAATGGCAAAAAGCAATAGCGTGTATAAGTAGATAAGCACCTGAGAGAAGTAATTCCTTTTTAACTTCTCTTTCCATTCCAAAGCCACCCCTTACCGGGTGGCTTCTTTTTTTCAAAAACCTTTTTCTTGTATCCCATCCATTTTCATTGTATAAAAAAAGAAAAGGAGGTCTCCATGCCTGAAATCGTCTGGACGGAAGATATGCTTGTCCATATTGAGAAAATAGACCATCAGCATCAGAAACTGCTATCGATTCTGAACGACCTCAATGAGGCAATGCTTCAGGGAAAGGACAAGGAAATGCTGTCCGATATCATCGCCCACCTGGCCGACTACACCTTTTACCATTTCATGACCGAAGAGAAATATTTTGAGGAATATGAATACCCGGAATCAGACAGCCATAAGTTCGAACATCAATATTTTGCGGAAGAGGTCACCCGATTTCGAAATCAGTTTGATCAGGGAAGAAGAGACCTTTCCGAAGATATCATTCTGTTCCTGAAAGGCTGGGTATTCAACCATGTCCGGAAAATCGACCAGAAATACAGCCCTTTTCTGAATGCAAGGGGGGTAACCTGAACGGGTGTAATCAAAACTGTTGGAGAAAAACTGGATGCCGGATCAACAGCCCGGCATGTTGGCAGTAGCTTTACCCGTTATTCCGGCGAAAGCCGAAATCCAGAGAAGTGAAGTGCTATCCAGTATTTTCAATTCTTTTCTGGGCATTGGCTTTCGCCGGTGTGACGGTTTTTCATCTTTTTGAAATTGGCTCATATGATTTTTTTGTCAGGAAAAAAACAACATGTTTTTTTTATAGAATACCTAACTTATCAGGTGGAGTCCCCTCACAAAGCATTTTTATCACCCGAAGCATTCTCAGCTCCATAATAAAAGAGGGGAGTTCAAACCCGAAAACCAGTAGCATATTCAGGATTGGATTTCCGGCAGACCACTCGATTTTCCATCTTTCAATCAGCCGGGTCGAGCCGTCAGGTTGCTGTAATAGCGTAAAGCTCCAGAAACCGGCAATAAACATGCCCTTTGCTACCGGGATAAAATATTTTCGGTCTTCGTGAAGATCCCTGGAGTCCATTCCAATTACCATCTTTTTATTCTCTTCCAAAGCCAGAACCGTTGCACCCATTCTGTTTTTGTGAAGCCTGATATGGTCGCCGCCCTTTATGTCCTGCAATTTTGGATCGATGTGATAGACATTGTGAATCCCGAATCCGAAAAGCCTTTCCAGCCAGTCATAGCTATAGAATCCGCCACGGCCCTGACCCAGCTGTCTGAACCAAGGGAACACAGCTTCCGGAGGGGCATGGATGGTGATGGCATGGGTCATGTCGATGAAAGGATTCTTCACTATTTCATCTTCAGGCATTTTCATGGCTCTCTCCTCCGGGGTTGATCCCCAGAAAGAAAACCATCTTCTCAGCACAAACACATAGAGAAGCAGTAAAACGATTTCAACCAGGACTATTTTGATAATAAGCATCAGGAAATCCTTTTTTCCCATTCAATCAGGTAATGTAAACATACTGCCGAATCCGTTTTGTTATATCTTCTATGGCATTCGGGTTATGCAGGGTGATTTTTACCGCATGGTTCGGGCAGGTTCTTTCACACCGCCCGCACTTTCTGCAAATATCCCTGTGAACCGCCTTTCCATTTTCTATGGCGATCGCATCAAACCCACAGGTTGAAATGCAGGTGCCGCAGCCAGCGCAATCATCAGTCACTTCGATCATCAGCCCTTCAACCGGCGTCATCACTTGATCCAGTTGATCTGCGGGCGCATGCTTGAAAAAAGTCATCATGCAGCAGCAATGGCAGCAGAAACAGACGCTGAGAAGCTTCTTTTTATCCGGTATCAGGAAAAGGTCATTATCCACCCGGACTTTGCCGGTCATCGGCACAAGTCCTGCCTGGATTGCTTTTTCCACATGGGCATGTGCCTCCTCCCTTGTCACCCGGCGGCTGATTCCTGCCGGCATATCCAGGGCGCTTTCCCCCATGAAAAGACAACCCACCTCGTCGGTATGGTGTTCACATTGATTTCCAAAACGGCATCCGCACTTGTTAAACACCACATGAAAATCCGACTGGTCGATAAATCCATGAACAACGGAAGGAAGGAGAACCTGCTGCTGCGTGACAATGTTTTCATTGATGGGAAGGTAGGTCATGCTGTTTTTTTCCGGATCCAGCCAGGGAGTGAGTTTCCGAAGCACCGGAAGGCTGACAACCCTGTAAGTGGTGTGTAGCAGTTTTAAAAACACGTTGACAATCCGCTGTCTGGTAAACAGGAAGGTGATCAGCTTATGCTTAAACCGGTTGTTGTCAACATCAGCCCCAGCCATTCCAAAACTTTTCCCGCCAGATATGCCGCTATCTGCTGTTTTATCCATCGCACATTCTCCTCTATAAATAATTCCCTTTCAAAGGGGAAATCGGAATCAGAAACCAGCTTCAAACAATACGCAAATATTCCAATTTCAGCTTCTCTGTCATCTCACCGTACAATCCTTGACTGAAAAACCATCAGCATATATATTCCATCAAAAACAATCATATTATATCTATTTACAAAACGGTTTGTTAATGACCTTACCGGAATAAAAATTGATATTTCCGGCCATTTTCAGGGAAACGTCCAGAAATATGATGAAGGATGTAAGTCATAAACGAAGTATCACCGGCATATACCCCATCCTCCGCTTTGCCATTGACCGGGGTATTGAATCAAAAGTCATGCTTCAAGGCACAAACCTGAATGAAAACGATCTGCTGGATTCCCAGAATGAAATCCTTCTATCGCAGGAACTCACGATCATCCGGAATCTGATCGCACAGGCCCCGGCCCCTGAAAGCGCCTGGGAGCTGGGCCGGTATTTCAACTCCAGGGCTCACGGCGATCTGGGAAACCTGATCGCAAGCGCTCCGACCGTGGGGGATGTGATCTCCTGCATCCTTGATTATGCTGCCCTGTCCCACAGCTTTTTCAGGCTGTATTCCGAAATGATGGACGACCGCATCCGCGTCTACATGATAGAAGATCATCTGCCGGAAGATCTTCGTCCCTTTCTGATTGAACGGGATCTGATCGCGGGAATCACCATTATGGAAACCCGTCTGCCGGGGAAAAAGCACGATATCATACTCTCGGTTTCCTTTGCGCACTCCGCCAGAACCGGGATTTTGGAATACCAAAAGGTTTTTATCGACTATCTGGCCTTTGATCAGCCAACAACTTTTTTTGAAATAGACCGTGCATCGCTGGATATCTCCATACCGGACGGCAATCCCCAGGCATTTGCGCTTTTCCGCCAGCAATGCCAGGCAAGATCCAGCTTGAGCCGGGACAGCCGTTTCCATCTGTCCGACCGGGTCAGGCTGTGCCTGCAGTCTGGAAAAGGAAAAACCGGTCTGAAAGGAATACTCCGGAAGTTCAATATGAGCGAACGATCCTTCAGAAGACAGCTCGGACGGGAAGGTACCAGTTTCCGGAAAATCAGAAACCAGCATATGTTCCAACAATCCCTGAATCTGCTGCGCAATCCGGATCTCCCGATCGACCAAATCTCAGAAACCCTCGGATACAGCGAAACATGCGCCTTTACCCGCTCTTTTCAAAAATGGACCGGCCTGTCGCCCGCCAGATACCGCAGGCGGAATATTCTATAAATTCATCTTTTTCCATCTACCTGAATATGATTCAAAAAGACTTTGCAAAATATGTTTTGGCAAAATAAGCTAAAAATGGTATGACACAAAAAGCTAAAAACAATACGCCTTAATAGTCTAACAAGGGAACAGAAATTATGGCAACTCCTCAGGAAAAACTCGCTGAATCCCTTGAGGTTCTCAGAAAACTTCAGGAGCACGGTGTTTTCGCCATATGTTCGGGAGATCTTACCCGGACACACCGTGAGCGCCTGGTCAAAAACGGCTTCCTGCTGGAAGTTATAAAGGGGTGGTACATTCCTTCCAATCCTGGACAGGTAAGGGGGGAGAGTACGGCATGGTATGCTTCATTCTGGAGATTCTGTGCTGCATACTTGAAAGCCCGTTTTGAAGCGAACTGGAGTCTCTCTCCTGAGCAGTCACTATTGCTGCATGTCGGGAACATGAAAGTACCACGTCAATTGCTTGTACGTTCACCAAAGGCCCGCAACAAAATCACAGCCCTGCCGCATGGAACTTCATTGTTTGACGTGCGTGCAACCCTTCCTTCGGGTGGAGAAGTGACGGAAAAGGATGGCCTGCGTTTGTTCTCTGTTCCTGCCGGATTGATGAACTGCTCAGTTGGATTCTTTCTGCAGAATGAGACAGATGCCCTTGCAGCCCTGGCTATGGTGAAAGATGCTTCTGATTTGCTTGCACTGCTCCTTGAAGGTGGACACAGCACTGTTGCCGGTCGTCTTGCAGGGGCATTCAGAAATATCGGCCGTGACCGTATCGCCAACGAAATTGTAAAAACCATGCAGGCCGCAGGTTACACTGTTCGTGAAAAAGATCCATTCGAAAACACCAAACAATTGATCCTGCCGACAGGTGAACAGTCTCCATACGAGAACCGCATCCGCCTCATGTGGCAAAAAATGCGGGAGCCGGTCCTGGAACATTTTCCAGCCGCACCTGGCCGGCCTTCCGACATTGTTGCATATCTAAAGGCTGCCGATGATATTTATATCACGGATGCTTATCACTCGCTGTCCATTGAAGGCTACCAGGTCAGCCCGGAACTCATAGAACAGGTTCGAAGCGGCGGTTGGAATCCGGATGAAAACAGGGATGACCAAAAGCATTTTAATGCCCTGGCTGCGCGTGGATATTGGCAGGCCTATCAGACGGTCCGGAATAGTGTTCAAAGAGTACTGGAAGGCGAAAACCCAGGATCTGTCTGCTATGATGATCACGGCAACTGGTATCGTGAAATGTTTGGACCTCTTGTAACAGCCGGCCTTTTACGGGCAACCGATCTATCCGGATATCGAAAAGATCCGGTATATATCCGGTGTTCAATGCATGTTCCTCCGCGCCATGAAGCCGTGCGAAGCTGTATGCCGGTGTTTTTTGATTTGTTGAAGAATGAGCCGGAACCATCTGTCCGTGTTGTTCTGGGACATTTTATGTTCGTATACATCCATCCATATCTGGATGGCAATGGCCGCATTGGAAGATTCCTGATGAATGTAATGCTGGCTGCAGGAGGATACCCATGGACCATCATTCCACTGGAAAAACGGAATGACTATATGGACACATTGGAAAAGGGGAGTGTTGAACAGGATATTGAACCGTTTGCAATTTTTCTTGGCGGACTGGTTTTTCAAACCATGAATCGTTCGCGTTTGGTGTAGGGGCGGTTCGCGAACCGCCCCCACATCAAAACGATGCTATTGGTATGGATCGGACAGACGGGGTCAACGGCAGGGACTGCCCGGCCAGACAGATCAAACCTCCCGGCCCGACCGGCAGCTTCAGTTTTTCAAGAGACTGAAAGTGCCGGACATCGTTTTTGCCGGGAGATGCCGTCTTTTTAATCTCCAGCGGATATATCCTGCCGTCCTGAACAATGAGAAGATCGATTTCCTTCTGATCCTTGTCCCGGTAGTAATAAAACGGCGCCCGGCGGCCATTGTGCCAGTAGCTTTTCAGCAGCTCCGTCAGTACCCATGTTTCCAGGATTGCGCCTGACATGGCGCCGGCCTCAAGCGTTTCCGGACTGGACCATTCCGTAAGATAGGCGCATAAACCCGTATCGAGGACATATAGTTTCGGCGTTTTCACCAGTCGTTTGGTCACATTCGTGTGATAAGGTTCCAGCAGATAAACGATTCCGGAAGCCTGCAAAATAGAAAGCCAGCTTTTTGCAGTGTTGGGAGAAATATCCGCATCCCTTGATAGTCCGGTCAGATTCAGCATTTGAGCAGTGCGGGCGGAAGCTGCCCGGAGAAACCGCAGAAAAGCCATTTCGTCACCGACCCGTGACAGATCTCGGACATCCCGTTGCAGGTAGGTCTGGACGTATGAGCTGTAGAACAGATCCCGATCCATATCATCATGTAAAGCAATAGCCGGAAAAGAACCGCGCCAGATCAGCCGGTAAAGTTCCTTCAAGGGAATTATTTCTTCTGCATCCATACGCTCCTTGCCTTTATCCTGCACAGGCAGAAACGGCCGATCCATAAGACTTCGGCCCATCCGCTCTTTTCTGGAAAGACCCATAAGAGATACAACAGCTACCCGGCCTGCCAGTGATTCGGAAACCCCTTTCATCAGATGGAACTGCTGGGAACCGGTCAGCCAGAACAAACCCGGTCTTCGGTCTCTGTCCACTGTCATCTTGATGTAGGGAAGAAGCTCCGGCGCATACTGGATTTCATCAATCAGCACCGGCGACGGAAATCTCTGCATGAAGAGTGGCGGATCTTTCCGGGCAAGGTTTAAAACCAGCGGATCATCCAGCGTGACATAGCCCCTTTCATCCTTGCTGATATGCCGGAGAAAGGTTGTTTTACCGACCTGTCTGGCGCCCGTGAGCAGCAAAATGGGAAATTGTTTGACCGCTGTTTTGACAAAAGCTTCAAGGGTTCTGGTTTGATACATAAAATGATCCTTTTCATCGGCTGATATGCAATGAATTTGCATATTGGCCGATATTCTGGATTTTGTCAAGGTTTTGAGCTTATTTCATTTTCAGGATTGTATCCAATAATAGGTTTAGCCATTTAACAAAACAGACGAATTTCCAAGCCAGCAGCCAGGTTTTAATCCCTTCGTAGTTCAGGTCTTTTCCGATTAAGCCGGGAAATCCGGCATATGCTTCAACAACTTTTAAGTCTCAATCCCTTCGTAGTTCAGGTCTTTTCCGATAAAAAATCCACTACCGATGAGCCTGTTGAGAAAAAAAGGTCTCAATCCCTTCGTAGTTCAGGTCTTTTCCGATACAATTCAGGATGCGGTTAAAAAACGTAACGTGAAACGTCTCAATCCCTTCGTAGTTCAGGTCTTTTCCGATAAAACCAAAAAATATACCCAACTTGCAATATTAATGCACAAGTCTCAATCCCTTCGTAGTTCAGGTCTTTTCCGATATAAAACATGCCGTATCTTGAAATGATTGACAGACATGTAAGTCTCAATCCCTTCGTAGTTCAGGTCTTTTCCGATAAACACTTGTTTATATATCATTATGTCAAAGGTATGACACGTCTCAATCCCTTCGTAGTTCAGGTCTTTTCCGATTTGAAATTAAAGAGGACGGGAAGTTCCATATGTATTTTTAGTCTCAATCCCTTCGTAGTTCAGGTCTTTTCCGATCGATAAAAAAGAGGAGCTGAAATTAACGCTGAGTATCAAGGTCTCAATCCCTTCGTAGTTCAGGTCTTTTCCGATAATCCTGAACTTACTGGTATTGTTCTTTTCCATAACCCGTCTCAATCCCTTCGTAGTTCAGGTCTTTTCCGATACAAAGGAATTTTCTGCATTATCCGGTCGAAAATGTGTCTCAATCCCTTCGTAGTTCAGGTCTTTTCCGATGATTCAGAAGAAGACGAAAATTCAGAAGAAGACGAAGATTCGTCTCAATCCCTTCGTAGTTCAGGTCTTTTCCGATACACAGAACAAGCTATGTTATTAGGTCTTTAGTATTATGTCTCAATCCCTTCGTAGTTCAGGTCTTTTCCGATATTCAGAAGAAGACGAAGATTCAGACGAAGATTCAGAAGGTCTCAATCCCTTCGTAGTTCAGGTCTTTTCCGATTAGTATTCAGCATGCTATCCTTTCTGGAGTAAATATTGGTCTCAATCCCTTCGTAGTTCAGGTCTTTTCCGATAAAGCAGAAAGCAGCTTTTAACTACAGAAAATCAAATCCAGTCTCAATCCCTTCGTAGTTCAGGTCTTTTCCGATCCGGTGATGGAAGAGTCTTAATGGAAATTACAAAGGCTTGGTCTCAATCCCTTCGTAGTTCAGGTCTTTTCCGATACAATGAAAAAAGCAATTAAAAATCAACTGGTTGTAAAAGTCTCAATCCCTTCGTAGTTCAGGTCTTTTCCGATCTGATATCCGGAAAATACATATGTCGCTTGACGATAAACTGTCTCAATCCCTTCGTAGTTCAGGTCTTTTCCGATACAACAGGATGCCCCTGGAAACAGGAAAACGGTAAAACTGGTCTCAATCCCTTCGTAGTTCAGGTCTTTTCCGATGATAACGCAACAGGGAAAACCACGATTTTTGATGGTTTTGTCTCAATCCCTTCGTAGTTCAGGTCTTTTCCGATGTATTCCATGGAGATGTACTGACTGCAAATCAGAGGGCGTTGTCTCAATCCCTTCGTAGTTCAGGTCTTTTCCGATAAAACTGGAAAACGGGGAATATCGGATTGAGCACGATAGGTCTCAATCCCTTCGTAGTTCAGGTCTTTTCCGATATTGTTCCTTTGTGACAACATAAAAGGGACTTCGTTCTTTGTCTCAATCCCTTCGTAGTTCAGGTCTTTTCCGATTTGGAGCTGTCGGAGATCAAATAGCAGAAATTGATCCGAGGTCTCAATCCCTTCGTAGTTCAGGTCTTTTCCGATGAGGGTATTGCCTGGCTTCATATGATGGAGAAGAGAACGAGTCTCAATCCCTTCGTAGTTCAGGTCTTTTCCGATAAAATAATATAAATCAGGATTTGCCAGATGATAAAAAGTCTCAATCCCTTCGTAGTTCAGGTCTTTTCCGATAGATCCTTATTTGATACTCGGATTGCAGTATCAGACTGTCTCAATCCCTTCGTAGTTCAGGTCTTTTCCGATAAGGACAAGACTGCATAACATCTAACAGCTTGGAGTATCAGTCTCAATCCCTTCGTAGTTCAGGTCTTTTCCGATACTCAAGAGGAATTGGTCAATTTACCGAAAAAATTTTTGAGTCTCAATCCCTTCGTAGTTCAGGTCTTTTCCGATTTTGATACTCGGATTGCAGTATCAGACTCCTCCGAATCCTGCGTCTCAATCCCTTCGTAGTTCAGGTCTTTTCCGATGCGAAAAAAACGCGGTAACATGGAAGGGATAGGTGAATTGGTCTCAATCCCTTCGTAGTTCAGGTCTTTTCCGATTAATCAAAAAATGAAACGGTTTAGAAGTATGATAAGTGGGTCTCAATCCCTTCGTAGTTCAGGTCTTTTCCGATGTGGAGTACCAATAAAATGGATGTGAGCCGGTTATTAAAAAGTCTCAATCCCTTCGTAGTTCAGGTCTTTTCCGATGGGTGTGCAATATCCATTTTAACCGGGAAAAATAGTCTCAATCCCTTCGTAGTTCAGGTCTTTTCCGATTGATCTGGTCATGAGAGAAATCGAGGCATACCTCCCGGAGTCTCAATCCCTTCGTAGTTCAGGTCTTTTCCGATATTTAGAGGTATGTTTTTAATCCATGCCTCTAAAAAAATGTCTCAATCCCTTCGTAGTTCAGGTCTTTTCCGATTGCCTGGAAATTTGGGCAAACGGGTTTTGGTATGCGAGTCTCAATCCCTTCGTAGTTCAGGTCTTTTCCGATTTGAGGCAATCCGAGAAATGTTATCACACCCAAAAATAACCCGTCTCAATCCCTTCGTAGTTCAGGTCTTTTCCGATCAATGGTTTTGGGTATCGAAATTGATACAAATGTGAGAGTCTCAATCCCTTCGTAGTTCAGGTCTTTTCCGATCTCGGCCTTTAGATCGTTTGTTAAAACAAGTGGTTTGAACACACTTTCCGCGAACCTTAACAAAATGTTGTTTCATATTCATTTTTCACCTCCTTTTATACACTGTGCTTGAATTTAACCAAAAGAAATAACAACGAAAAATAATTTTCATGTACCTATTATTTGTTAATTTAATATTAACTGTAATATCAAAATGTTATAAAATTAAGAAAAAAATCCGGTCGGTCCGCGCCCTATAAAACATAATATTCTCTATCCGGGTCTATGAAAATTCCGTTTCCAATGCTTTCAATCGTTCCGGCACATTTTTCGCAAAGTGGAAAAAACTTAACCCCATCCTCGGAAGGCTCTATTTCATCTTCGATTCGGGATTTCATCTCCATGAAACGAGTATCATCTATGGTAACTTCAAAAATTGATTTCTGGACCCGAAACCCGTAGTCCTTGATGACTTTTGCAACCCGGCTCAGCCGCTTTGGTTCTGCAATATCGTATGCCACAATCATATTCATTTCAGATCACCGCATAATCAAGCTGTGTTATTTTCAGACCCTTTCCGGAAACATTCACCTTATTTATACACCGGGAGCAGATTTTATAGATTCGAACCTTATCCTTCTGCAGGTCAAGCGTCGTCCGACAGAACTCCCGGATTGCCTTTAGACCAATGGCATCGATGTCACATTCGAACACGGATTTCTGGGTGTTGAATCCATACTCTTTGAGAAAGGTATGCATCCTTTTCAGCCGTTTCGAATCTGTGATATCATATGTTATCAGAGAAATCATTTCAACAATAAAGGCTGGTAAAGATCCGCCTCTCCTTCAATCACTTTCCTGTAATGAGCTGCCTGGTATATGATGGCATCCCCATATGTGATCTGCCGTTCCACAGGTGGGTAAAAAAAAGATGCAGTCAGCTTTTTTTCAAAAGCGGCAATAACCCTTTCAAGCGCATCGGGCTGGAGCCTCACCGGGTATTTTCCTGTTGGCTGGACAGCGGCTTCCGGTGCTGCATCAACCCGCTGCTCCGGCAGATCAAAATTTGCAGAAGCATCATCCGTCATCGTTATCATTCCTATCGGGTCGGCACATACATCCGGAGTGCCGATACCTGCCGATTCTGCCGTTTTTCCGGAAATCGCCGGGACCTCGATCCGAAAATCCGTCTGTTGCAGAATTTTCAAATTAAAAAGGGAAAGAACCAGCGTGTCTACAATGATTGGCCGGAATTCTTCCATAAGATCCAGCACCAGGGAATATCTGCCGTAATCAATGGTATGAAGAAATCCGGGATAGGGGTCCAGGCCTGCAACCCGGACGGCTGCATACACCCGGTTCATCAGAAAGGTATAAAGCAGAGAGAGTACGGAATTGACCGGATCAGTGGGCGGACGCCTGACCCGTTTTGTAAAATTCATATCTTCCGTAAAGCCATACCGGAGCCCTCCAAAATATATGGCTGATCCGCGGCCTTCGTATCCCCTGACGCTGTCGATACTGTCTGTGTCATTGAGGCCTTCGAGCAGATTTTGTATCTGCTTTGCCCTGTTTCCAGCTTCCGGGATATTTCTGCTTCTCTTGATCCGCATCATCAGCGTTGCCATATTGGATAGCTTGCCGGACACCAGACTTTTCGCCAGCTTCAGACCAAATTCAGGGTTATCCAGAATCTGGTATTGCCGCTTATGCAGAAAAACATTTTTGGATTCCACCGGAGATAGTCGGCCCAGATATCGGCCATACTGGGTCAGAAAAACGGTGTCAATATTGTTTTTCATCAGCATGCAAAGAGCGTTGTGAGTGATTTCAATGTTTCCGAACAATAGGAGCTGATCCAGCTTATATGTAAAAAGGGTATTGTAAATGTCATCACCCCTTTTGACCAGCAGATGCCTGCCTTCTCTGATGATTTTCGCTCCCTGGGTTTTGATATATATGATCATGTCCGCCTCCTATGAAGTTTTTAGCCTCACAGTAGGAGGCGGCAATGATCTATTCAAGGATTGCAACGTTGCACAAATATCTAATTGTCAAAGAGCTTACCCGAAAAGCATTCAGGGCAGTTTCGGGAAATCAAAGAAATCGGTTTCATCAACAAATGTGGAGACGGTGTTTAAAATCGATTCCGCTCCGGTTTCCGACACCGGGGTTACTCCATGAGCCAGGATCGAGAGGTTCCGGCTGCTTTGGATATTTTTAATCTCTTTTTCCATTTTATAATATCGCGTTCCAGCTTCGTGCCCCACGGCCCGAAGATATTCAAAGGTGGCGGAAAGGGGTAACTTGAGATGCTTCGTATGTGAGTCATAATATTTCTGTTTGAATGCTTCCTTCAAGGGGTCGGGTATGACATCCAGCTTTACCTTGGAATTATCGCATTTGGCCACCTGCTTGAAAACGATCTGGCCATAGAGCTCAAGTGCCCTGTAAATTCGTGCCGCAGCATCATCAAACCGTTTGTCCGCCATTTTCCGGCGGGCGTTGTTAATCAGGTCTTTAACCAAACTTTTGTCGAATTTGCCGGCGCCGTCTGTTTTTGTCACCACCTCATCCAGATGGGTTTTGCAGACTTGCAGGGATTCGAAAAAGGATTCCAAATTTCCAGCTTGGTAGGTGTGAATATATTTTTCAAGAGCTGCCATGCCTTTTTCGATATTTCGCTGCGCCGCTTTATGGCTGAACTGGTCCCAGAGGAGTAAACCCTGGGCTATTGGTAAAATAAATCCAAAATAGTCCGATATTTTCGGCGGGGTCTGCCGGTTAAAATTACCAATAATGTCAACCACCGCTGAAAAACGGCGGCAATTGAAGAGTGACCCGACCTGGCGGCGCTCTTCCTCGGCAAAGACGGCCCAGGGGCTAGCCTCTGAAAACATCTGTTCCGCTCCATTGACAACGGTGCCGAGGCCATTTTTATTTCGCAACCCGCCACCCACATAATTGAAATGATAAGACCTTCCCAGTGCTGCAAGAAGCAGGGCTGCGGTCATGACTTTGGTACCGCCGGTATAATCCACCATGATTTCATGGGCAGGGACTCCGGATTTTTCTGCCCGGTCAATACATTCCCGGGTCCGGGTATAGCAGATGAAAAGGGAGTTGGGGTTATCGGTGATGAAAAATTCACAGCCAGGCTTTTTTCCCAAAGCAGCTAAAATTTCATGGGACAGGGGCACCGAATCATGGGAGGCGAAAAAAATTATTTTATCGGGTTGATAAGCCTGAATGCTCTTGATAAGCGGAGCAGTGGTTCCACCGAGGGACATGAGCATGAGTTGTATTTTTTTATTTTCCATCAGGAGTCTCCTTTATCCGGATATTTCTATCAGAAGATATTCTCTGCCGCCTATAAGTTCAGCTTTTACAGAAGCCGTGATGGCTTTTTTCTTGACGATCAACTTATTGACAAAAGCCTCCGGAACAAGAGAAATGTCGAGAGTGATAGCGGTTTTCCCCTCCGATTTTGCTGTCACGATTTTGGTGTTTGGCGCATAAGTGATACAGGCTTTTTCCCAGATTTCAAGCTCCGGTTGTTTTCCTGTTTCGAAGCGCAGACCTATCCCCGGCAAATTGGCTCCAGGAGTTGCCATATGAGACAGCTCCGAAACACCTGGTTCCAAAGCTTCTGACTCTGAATTCCTCGCTTTTTCCGTATCTTCAAATTCCTGGGCCTTCAATGGCGTGAGTTCGGTTATCTCACCCCAGCCAAAGGGCTTACACCCTCCGATATGATGGGGTCGAGCGGTTTCGCTAGTAAGCCAGAAGGTGGTGGCATGATCCATTTCTATAGCCTGGCTTTTACTCCCTGCTAAAATTTTAATTTTTCGATGGCCTCCGATTGTTACGGATTCTGCCCCGGAATGACGGCCGATGCGAATAGGTATGGAACCTTCATTAAAAAAATTATTGGGGATCTTCGCTCCGGCAGTTTGAAGCTCCATTTTTTCCCTGTCATACTCTTTGGCATAAAATATCCGGCTGCTGAGCAAGAGGGCTTTTAGTTGAATAGTTTCACGCACCGCACGAGGTGATAATGGTTCCTCGACAAAAATTGATCCGCGAAACACTGCACCTGGAAGAATGGTTTCCAGAATCTGAAAAGGTCCTTTGGCCTCTGTACCAGTGGATTTTTTGACGTCAATGGCGTAGATGATTCGCTTGACGATATTCCCCACCGGCATAAAATCAGAAACTTTGACTAGGCGAAAGGGGTCAGCGGCTAAATCGCTATAATTCAATAACTTTTTTTCCAGATCATTAGCGCCAAATTTTCCCCCTGGGGTAGGCATAGGTTTGTTTTCAGCCATGTGATTCAGATAAGCAGTACGCAGAGATCCCTTGACTGAAGACCCTGGAATATAGGGCCGCCCGTCCCCTGACAGAAAAGATGTTCGGGAGATGACGAACTTTCCAAGCTCTTGCTGCACCTTTCGTTTATCGATGGATGAAATAGCAAGGGTTTTATTGTAATGGTTCACAAAACCGTCACACAACTGAACCCTTTTTCCGGCTGCTGGCCTGCCTTTTAAAAATTTGTATATTTCCAGAAGGGATTCTACCGTTCCTTTGGTGCAAATAGCTGAGAATCGCTGTTTTTCGCTGGTATTTAGACGGCCAATAAAGGATACGGGATCAAAGGAAATCAGTTCTTTTCCGGCTTCTTTTACCACAAATCCCATGGGCTCATAAACTTCATCGCACCCAATATGCAATGGGGACAATGTTTGAATATAACATTCATAAATTTGTTTCATATAACATCTCCATTTCCAGGGGTAGACAGGGCGCATATCCCTGAACAACGGTTTTTGACATGGCTTTAGAGACATTTAAAATGCCCTGCCCGACATAAGGTTTTTGCACGGTAGCAATATCTTTTGGAATCAGCACGGCCCCTTCGTCGGCCATTATCACCGGATTCTTAAACGGGTTACCATGACAGGCAAGCCTGTCTCCATGCTTGCCAAATCGAGTAAAGGGAGTAAAGAACACATCTCTGAAGGTGTATTTTTCCGGCACACAGGGAGCCAGCGCATAAAGAGCGGTCACACCTTTAAGGGCTGGAAGGGGCAGCTCATTCGTCTCGCACACTTCAAATCGCCCCATGCCGGTAGAAGCGTCTTTCCCATATCCCCAAACGCCTATTCGCTCCATACCGCACGTCACTCGACTAATATCCGTGGCCGATTCTTCAATCAGCACAAATACAACAAGCTCGGTTTCCGGTAGATAAAAAAAATTTTGCTTCACATATGGGGCAAATGGACCTGTGCCCGTGGATTGGGTCAAGCGGTTAATAGAATTATGGGTTTGTGGCGAGGCCTTTACTAATTCATGAGCATCGGTTTTTAGGAACTGTCGTCGGGATCCATACGTCAGATGTTTGAAGGTTTGTTCCAGCAGTTCATGGTCACTAAAAAATTCCGCCTTTTTAATATCCAGACGAAGAGCTTCATCAACCATCATCCATTTTTTCTTTTTATGTTCTTTTTTCAGCCTTAAGCCAGCCAGCCTGTCTTTTTGGCGGGGTATCAGAAATGAAAACGGTAAATCCGGCCTTTTCAGGAAATAGACGTTTTGATTTTCCGTCATTGATTTTAGGAACGCAGAGGAAAAAATTGCAAATGGTTTTTCGGGATAGAGGGCGATCTGCTCTTCGAGGCCGCCCACTATCAGCGATGCATCATAAGCTGCCTGCCAGCAAAAGTGTCCAAATATTGTATCTCCTTTTAATAAAGTGCCGAACCCAGAGACGGGCTTCAGGGTGATCGCGTAGAATTTCACAGACAAACCTCCCAGGTTAAAGGGGTTTAATATCATTAAATTTTTTCTGAACTTCCGGGTCGTCAAATTGAAACAGAACCCTACCATACCCCCGGCTTCCGCTGCCTCCAAGGGCATCCATTTCAAGAAGTTTCAGTCCTTCCAAAAGAAGGTTTTCTAGGTCGGTCTCCTCTTTTCCCAATAGTTTTAAACTCACCCGGAAGCCGAATTCCACTCCGGACGGGACTCTTTCGGAAAATCTTGGGTTTTCAGCGGTACCTTTGATTCGATTGATGGAGTTTTCAGATTTGACTTCTGATAATGGTAAATGCAGCATTGAGGCTTTTCCCTTCCAGACCTCATCCATCGAACAATCGGCAAAAGATACCCGCGTAGGACCGAGGGTAGAATCAGCCTCCGCTCCGCTTGAGCCAAAAAGTTTAAGAATTTTTTTGCAGATTACTTTTTCTTCATCATTCTTGCATTGATTCAAGGTTTTCACGGAAACCGGTGCGCCATCGGTCCGGGTCATCAATCCGCTGCGCATTTCAAGCAGGGACCTGACCTTGCCTTTTATTGAAGATCCAGGGATATAAGGCTCCTGGGTGTGGGGATGTTTGATCACCGGGTTGTCAACACCACCGATTTTCATCTCCATATCGCCCGCCCCGATGTGAAGGCCGCTTTTTAAGATAATTTTTCCGGTTATTTCTTTTATGGCTTCCAATTTCATATATTCATCCTCCTTATTTAATTTTTGGGTCCATGAAGCCGATAAAACCCCATAAAGGCTTCGAAGAAGTTGGCGAATACGGATAGATCTTTCGGGTTTGCAATCTGATCCACGGATTGTTTGATGAAATTTAAAAAGCCATTGGAGATCAGACTTCTTCCTTTTGCATATGCGGCCTTGGCGGTCAGCATATGAACAAGAGGTATGATATTTGGCCATTCATCTTCCCGCGCCTTTGCCTCCATATCCAGCCGGATCACCTCATCATAGAATTTTCGGATCTGGGTGCGTTTGTTTGCACTTCGAGATTGTTCAATCTCTTTTGCTATTTCTTTTGCCAGATTTTCCGCATGAAGCGAAAATAAAGTTGGATCAACCAGTTGCTTTTCCTTGTTTTTCCAGAATTCAATTTTTGGCATAATTTTGTCCTCCTAATTAAATTTTTATGGCGCGACGGTTGTAGAGGATACTCCAAACCGGGATTTTCAGTTTTGATCCATAGTCAGACAGCCAGCTATTCAAAGATTTTAAAACAAGATCGATAACGGCCGGGCGATCTTCGGTTTTCAGGTCTTTTGCCGCATTTCTTCCTACGGTATAAGTCAACAAGGCCCGCCACTTGGTACATTCCATATCTGTCAGAAGGATTTCATGGTTTGTCACCAGCCGCTTTTCTTCATCAGCCATTTTCATCACCTTATTCATTCTGTAAAGCATAGTCGGAGTGATCCACTTTTTTTCCAACATGATTTCGAGCTCGTTTTGGATGTTTGTCAACTTGGCCATTTCACACCATGTTACGGTTTCACCAAAAAGCGTCAGCCGATTTCTGCCGTTGTTCTTAGCTGATTCCAGTAATTCTTCAGCGGATTCGGCCATATGTCCCACCGGCGTGTTTGATTTGTGCAATGATATGCCCGCTGAAAGATGGATTTCCGGATTCATACAGACATATTCAGAGAATTTGGCCTGGATACGCGCTGAAAGGCTTATGATTCGATTCCAGGGTCCGATTAAAAACAGGTCGTCTCCGCCGGCAAACACCGTGTATACGTTATTGAATTCAGTACTGGTTATCAGGGCATGGGGAAGATAAATGGTGAAAAAATAATTGAGCTGACGGCACAAGGTGGCCAGTCGGGATATGGTGAAGCGCTCTCCCTTCAGTCCACAGCTTACCAGTATCCCGAGATGGTCAACATCCGCTTTCAAAACGCCCAAGGCTTCCACACCAACATATTTACCTTCTTTTAAACTTAGAGACTTGTTGGCAATGTGGGCTAAAGTTTTAGGGGTGCCTAATTTTATTTCGTCAATTGGGTTCGATTTTTTATCTTGCCCTTTTTGACCCCATAACAGATGATCATTTTCAAAGTCATCTTTATTATATACCGGTACATAACCGTTGATAAACCGGGCGGTCACATGCCTGGGAGTTTCCCAATTAAAAAGAGTGGAAACATCCCAATATTTTACCAGCGCTCCGGCTTTTGCCAGTTCGGAAAGTTCACCATCCAAGAAAGCTATTTGGTATTCCCCGAAAACGGGCTCTAAGAGTTTATTATCATGGCCGCCTTTAATCTCGGCATCCCGGGTGGTGACTGCCAGGAGTGTGTTTTTTACCAAGCTTTCACCAAGAAATATATGATCCCGGCACAGCGCACAGGCAGAGGTTTTGTCACCCGTGAAACGAGATCCTTCAGCTTTTGGATGCGATGGCCGTTTTCCACAGAAAGGGCATAAAGGGTGTGCCAGATCATTGTTAAATGTGTCCAAATACTCAGAAACCACCCCACCGAATTGTGACAAATCGATCTTGTGGTACTTTCTGGTTTCCATGCGCTGATTTAACTGGTCCCATAGATCGCTAAAGCGCCCCCTTACAAAATCATCAGCCGATGCATCGACAAAGCTCATACCCATGGCTGTTTCACCCAATGAAATCTGTATCAGCCAGTTGTTGATAGTTTTTTCTACGTTTGCAATGATCTGTTTGATTTTTTCGGTATTTGGCGCAATCAGGGTGAATTTGCCAGCGGCGTTGAGGAGCACTGAAATCGAGGGAAGACCAATTTCCCGGCAAAGCAGAGCTGCTGTCAGTTCCGAAAAGAGGGAGACGGCGAATGATCTACCTCTTAGCATCTTGGATCTGTTTTTCTGAATTTCACCACCGCTGAAAATAAAATCTTGAATTCCATAGAAGTCCCCAGAAATAATGAGAAATTTTTTGTATTCACTTTCTTTGATATCCTTTATGGTCATAGTGCCGGTTTGGCGATGAAACAAGTATAACGCACAAGCTATAGAGGATGTTGTTTTTAAATGGTCATAAAGAGATACGTCAGGAATTACATGCCCCGCCCGTGCCGCAGGGACAGAAGAAGCATATATCATGACAAGACTTTCAAAATGTTCAAACCACAATGTTTTGTTATGATCTTTATGATAAATGCTTTTGAGCGCTTGAACAAACCCGTTATAGAGTCCCTGGTATTCTTTTGATGCTGAGGACTGGTCGATTGGAAAACCAAGGTTTTTAGGGACTGGAAAAATATTTTCCGGGGTGATTTTTTTCAATGGATAACAGTGGGCGTATTCGGCTGATGTTTCTGTTTTTTTCTCCGTTTCTGCGGAAAGGAGCTCAAATATGGGCAAGAGTCTGTTTTTTTGATAATCTTTTGGACTTACTGCCTTATTGTATATTTCATCAAATTCAGCCCGGTCAAATCCGCTGCTGATGCGGTCAGCAATGGCGATTATCCATTGCATTGGTGTTTCCGGCTTATGATGCCCAGCGGCGAGGTTGATGAAACTGTCCCCGTCTCCCCAGCCTGGTTGGTTCCACTCCTGGGGGAGCAAATCCTTCATTTTTTCGATGAAAGAAGCCGTATAAATCGCGTGAGTATGGGAGTGTCGGCCATTCCAGAACGGCAGATAGATTCCAGAGTGGTTGTCGATATATTCCTGTGATATGCCCATGATTTCTTTGTCGGCAAGTTTACCGATATCGTGGCAAAATGCGGCCATAGCGATTTTTAAAACAGTATCATCCATTCTTTTCCTCCCAAGAGCCATTCTGACGTTATCCAATTTGTTTGAGCATATTGCACAATTTCTTCCAGGTCGAAAATCATTGAAACGTTGCGAAATGTTAAATCACAATCTCCAGCCTGACCTTATCCATCAATATCCCATACCGTGTATCCGGCTTTGTTCCCATTGATGTGATTTGAAAGTCCTTTGAAGCATAGAGTCCGAATGCTCCGGAAATGCTTTTATTGACCTTGCTGCGGAGGGATCGGTAGTTTTCCGCTGTCAGACCGATAATCCCGGAGTCACTCATTTCTTCAATTGGCCGACTACCGCAAAGCTTCTTATATTGCTTTAAAATTAGTTCATTGTTAGCAAGAATTTCTGCCGTATCCATAAAACATTCATGGCATCCATTGCACTTTTCCGCTTCTTTGGGGCATTGCTTTTTCTGCATGGCAAAAAATGCATAGAGTGCCATCTGAGAGGGCATCATATCCAGTTCCATGGTTTTATATGTGATTTTTCTGGAGATAAGGTTGACAGTTAAAACCGGATCTTCTTCTTTGATCAGCGAAATCATCAGTGTGCCCGGATCTTTGGGTTCTTTGAGGTGATCGGAAGACAACTGGTTTCTTATGGAAACAAAAGGGATATTGATCAGGCTGACCTGCGCAAACCTTGTCTCTTTGAAATATGGATGACCCTGATTGTCCTGAAGCTCAATTTGCCGCGATTTTTTAGGCGGATAAAAAAAATCGTGATTGTTTTCGAATTCGGGAGAAACCAGAACATGATAAAGCCGGTCCTGTGGCCGACCATAGAGCTGAGCCGCCAGGGTTAGGCATGCGCTCATGGTTTTCCTGCCGCCGGCAATGGAAAAGAAAACAGTGGTGTCTTTTTTTATGGTAAATTGAAACGCGAGTTCAAGGCATTTGGAAAGCAATCTTTCATTGTCGTAAGCGGATAAGATATCGGCTATCTCATTGCCGTTTTCATCGGTAATCACATGGACATTTTCATAGCCGAACCGGATGCTGTTTTTTTGAAATCCGTATTCTTCAAGATATCTAAAGAAATGGCTATTATTACCTCCAATCAGGCCGGCATAAACTTTTTCCTTTCCGCTTCTTGTTGAAATAACGTGGATCTCGTCAACAGCCTGACCGCTTTGATGGAGTGCGTAAAGCGTCTCTGTGATCACCTGGGGACTTAAACCCGTGACTGCGAGCAGGATATTTTTCACGAAAGCAGCTCCGGTTTAAATTTTCCAAGGCCAAATGTTGTCTGTTTGCCAATGTGAACTTGCTTACAGAATTCAACTATCGGAAGATATTCGCCGATGTCGCCTTCATAGGTTACTGATCCGTTCATGCCGCCCATGAGCATTTTCGCTTCCTGGCGAAACGAATACCGCTGCCAGTCATACCAGGAAAGATGGTTATCGGCCATTTGGATTTTTTCAGCCCTTTGGATGAGCCCCCGATAATCAAGGTCCGGCTCTCCTTCACCATAAGCGTTCATCAGTGAGGAGACTCTTCTCAGCATGCTGCGGATCAGCACATGAAAGGGCAGGATAGCCTGAAGTTTATTGTTAAATTTCAGTCTAAGGGGTGTTTCCAGTATCAATTTGAGCTGAAGACTCTTGTCCTGATTATTTTCAGGGATATGCAGCAGTAATTTTTCAGAAGTGCCATGATTGGTCAATTTTCGGCAGGATGAAGTGTATATAACTGAACCACCACACTGAACCTGATCAAGTAAAAATCGGCCCCTGCGGTTGTTTATCTTTTTTCCAATACCAATTTCCCCCATCTGTTCAAATGCGTAAATAAAATAAGGAAGAAAGTTGTTTGCTTCCCCCATTAAAAGGAGGCTGAAATCAAACAGCTCCCCGGCCGGATAATAGGATTTATCAGTAAGGGGTGGTTCAATTACAAATGGATGAGGTGGTGAGACAATGCGTGAATCCCTGGTTTCTTCGGATGCTGGAGTTTCAAAAACCAGTGTGTATATGCATTTTGTTTTCAGGATGCATTCATCGCATTCTTGCTGTCTTAATGCACAAACAACTTTTTTCAGCGCTCGTCCAAAAACGCCACGAAAAGTTGATCCTTTGTAAGGTGGAAGCTCTGCGTCTGTTTCAAGTCGGCAGGTGAATCCGTATCGGCCAAAAAGCATAATACCTCCTGAGCATACCGGTTCAGAAAAAATGCAATCCTATTCTGAAGGAGGATCATAGACAAAAAGTTATTGTCTTGTAAATTTTTGCAGCGTTGCAGATTTTAATAAGTTTCTCTTTCTGTTATAATACATTTCAAGATATTGAAAGAGTTTTCTTTCTGCGATTTCATGAGCGTTAACCATTGATGATATTTCACTCGATGTTCAAGTTTTTCAGGTCATTCCGGCGAAAGCCGGAATCTATAGATTTTGAAGGCTTGCCTGGATTCCGGGTCTCCGCTTCGCTCTACCTGGAATGACAGGGTTTGTTTCTTATATTCCTGTCTATTCGATGATATGGGGGGAGAAAAAATTTTTAGAAGATCTCGGTTATTTTTTTAAAAAAACAAATCGGATATCAGATTTTATCTGTTATCACATATTATTACTGGCAATACGGGCAACCACAAGGGATTGATGCCAAATATAATCAGCATGTAGGAAGGTAATTTTACCTCACAGGATAGATGAAGGGGAGAGGAATCCGGCAGGACGGATTGTGAAGACGGGCCGGTATGTTGCGCCGTGCCTGTTGCAGATGGTGATGCAGGTGGGTTTGGACTGTTGATCTTCTGTGTGGAAGTGTCAACATACGATTACTTTAAAGATCCGTTCTCGCTCTCCCACGGACAAACGATACTGCTTCACAGGAGGCTTCCAGCATGTGGCGGATGCCAATCAAGTCATCCTTTTGCATACTCAACCTTTGCATTTTCAAGAACTTCCTGCCTGAAATATCTGCTGATCTCACCCGGAGTCCGCAAGTCAACTTTTCGTCCCAAAATTTTTGAAAGCTCGTTTTCCATTCTTGCCATCTTGAGAAAACCCACCTTATTTCCGGGTTCAAACTCTACGAGCATATCAATATCGCTGTCTGCTTTGAAATCATCACGAAGAAAGGAACCATACAGGGAAAGTTTGCTGACATGATTGGCCACACAGAATTGAGCCAGTTGTTTTTTGGGTATTTTTAAAAATTTTTTCCGCATGGATTAGCCCTCTATATCTTTATGTTTTTCAAACACTATACTCAAACAGGTGTCTTACCGCAATATTTTTTCTGGTTCGATTGTGAGGTATGACTTCAATAAATTACAGTTGAAGAAAAATCCTGATCAGATGCATATATCATTTTTCACTGGCCGGACATTAACAAAGACCTCGGTGCCGGGGTTTGTTTCAGATTATAATTTTGTTTGACATTAAAGGCACCTTTTTAATAAAATCCTATAATAGGACAGAGGGTTTGATGTTATGGCAGAGAATTTGGCGAGAGAATTGGTTAAACTATGCCGACCGTATTGAGATCGGGTCCATATCGTTTTTATTTTTACAGTCACGAGCCGAATGAGCCACCCCATGTTCATGTGGATCGTGACGATTGTTCCTGCAAGTTCTGGATCGGTACTGTCGCTCTTTCCCGCAATCTTGGATTCAGTGCAAGGGAACTTCTTGTCATTCAAACGATTATCCATGAAAATGAAACAAGACTTCTGGAGGCTTGGTATGAGTATTTCTGAGATAAAACCCGGTGAACAAGTTAAAGACGTTAATTTCACCGAAGATACTGTAAGTGTCGATTTGCTTGACGGTCGTACGATTACCGTGCCGCTTGTCTGGTTTCCCCGCTTACTTCACGCCACGTCAATTCAACGTAAAAACTGGAAGATCTGTGGCGGAGGTTACGGCCTTCATTGGCCGGACATTGATGAAGACATCAGTACCGAGGGTTTGCTCCGAGGCGCTCCGGCACCGCGGAAGATTATGCCACATGTTGCATGATATACTTGTATATGCCACGAGCGACGGATTCAATCCTTTTCAGTTTTTTCAGTTGAAACACGATATTCCTCACTTTTTGCGCTTCCATGCCGGAGGTTTCGATCAGTTTGGAAAATGATTTTATTTATTTTTTCTGATACTTGTTTATTTTTTTCTTTTTTCAGGAATGCCTTTTATAGCATTTACAATGTTGTGATTTATTGACACACGTGCATCTTTGCGTTAGCTATAGATAACGTAAGAATAAAAACGTAAGAATGGAGTGGATATGGATAAAATTTTTTCATCAAAAATAGATGAAGCTGTTATTCACAAAATTGGTATTCTCGCTCAGAAACTGAATACATCTAAAAAATCAATAATCGAAACCGCCATTAGAGAATATTCGCAACAAATTGAAAAAGACCATAAAATAGATATCCTTGAACAAACTTGTGGCGCATGGCAGAGAACAGAAACACCGGCAGAAACAGTAAAAAATGTAAGGGATGTATTCCGCGAATCCATGGAAAGGCACAAAAGATGAGGGCTTATCTTGATTCTGATGTTCTGATTGATGGGATAAATGAATAGACACCCCCCGGCCCCCCATAAGCGCTAAGTTGTTTTTTAACACTATTAAAATAAATAATGTTTTGATATCT